>NZ_GL831112.1:0-38245 GCF_000188295.1 Streptococcus vestibularis ATCC 49124
TTACCGCTATTTTTATTTTATTTTTTACCCCTAATTGTCAAGTCAAGTGCAACAAAGTTGTTACTCTGATTAAGTGAGTATCTTTCAAGCTGTTTGAGTTAGCTCAAACAGCTTTTTTGCAGACTGATAGCCATGAATTCGTCTAGGCCTTTCATTGATAGCCTTTGTATAGTCCTCTAAAAGATTCTGATTTAGTTCTTTTAACGAACACCCCTTCGGAATGAACTATCTTAGTAATCCATTGAAATTCTCATTTGTACCTCGTTCATAAGATGAATAGGCATGTGCAAAATAAACATCTAATCCCTCTATCTTACTCAATGATGAAAATTCGTTTCCATTATCTGCAGTTATGGACTTAATGGGATAAAGTTTCATACACTCTAAGACTGATTGATTGACATACTCTGCTTTCTTTTCCACGAGTTTCTTTGTGACAGCATAGCGTGTTTGTCGTTCTACCAAGGTCAGAATAGAAGGCTCTCCTATTGTCTTTCCACCCAGAACAGAATCAATTTCCCAATCTCCAAAACGGGAACGATTATTGATTTCTTCTGGCCTTTCTTCAATTGACTTTCCTAGATGTTTATTGGTAGAGGGGCGCTTGGTAATTTTCTTACGGATCCGCACTGCTCTTGGCAAAGCAATGACCTTAATCTCTAACAATTCTTGATGAATATAGTTATAGAGCGTCTTGGTTGAAGGAACAACTTCATCTACATGTTGGAGTCTATAGGTATGAACAAAGGTATCCACGCTATGCACCCTTGGTTTCTCTCTCATTGCTTCTGTAAATGCTCTCAGAAAGTCATCCGATACACAATCCAGTTTCAGATAATAGCTGGCTTCTCTAGCATGACGATAACGGTTATGAGCAACATCTGCATAATAGTGGTGGTAATAGACCTTCTGCCCATTTACTTTTTTCACTTGTGTTATGGAACTACGATTAATTTCACGAGTAATAGTAGAGCGATTTCTCCCTAGTCTACGAGTAATCTCAGCAGGTTTGAGTCCTACGCTTAAATAAGCTTCAATTTCCCCTCGCTCAGCTTCAGATAAGTGCTTGTATGATTGATTTGTGGTAGAATAATTAGTGGACATGTTCATCTTCCTTTATACTGTTTTTCGCAACTCTAGTATATCAGATGAACATGTCTTTTTTGTTGCACTTCATTTTACAACAGGGCTAGTTTATTTTTTAGAGACCTTTTTACTGAAAATAGAAAGAAGAGTAGAAAATTCTACTCTTCTTCATCTTTATTTTTGTTTTCCAATCTCTCTTTCACTTCATCAAAAGATAAAGCGTGGTTATCTTCTTCTGAATCTTCAAGAGAATCTACTGGCATCTTACCAGTCTCATAAATTGATTTGATTTGTGCAGCGTCAAGTGTTTCATACTTAAGCAAAGCTTCTGCAATAAGAGCATGTGTGTCTCGGTTTTCATTGATAATTTCGGCTGCTCTGTCGTGTGCCTCAACTAAAAGTGATCGAATTTCTTCGTCAATAAGTTGAGCTGTATGAGCTGAGTAAGACTTGTCTGGCGTAAATTGTCCTGGATTCATCGCATGATTACCTTCATATTGGACTGGTCCAAGTTTTTCGCTCATACCATATTCAGTAACCATTGCACGTGCCAACTGTGTCGCTTGCTCAAAGTCATTTGAAGCACCTGATGTTTGAACGTTGAAAATAATTTCTTCTGCAACACGTCCACCCATAAGACCTGCCAATTGTTCTTTTAGCTCATCTTTAGATGACAACATCTGATCCTCTTTTGGTAGAGAAATCATATAACCACCTGCGCGACCTCGTGGAACAATAGTAACCTTGTGAACATCACGAGCGCTAGAAAGTGTTAAACCAACAATTGTATGACCCGCTTCATGGTAAGCCACAACTTTACGTTCGTGTTCTGAAACTTGGCGGTCTTTCTTAGATGGTCCAGCAATAACACGATCCTCTGCTTCGTCAATATCACTAGCATCAATTCTAGTCTTACTACGTCGTGCAGCAACTAGAGCTGCTTCATTCAAGACATTCTCCAAGTCTGCTCCAACAAAACCTGGAGTTTGTTGAGCCACAACTTTAAGGTCAACATCTTCAGCCAATGGTTTATTCTTGGCATGGACTTTCAAGATAGCCTCTCGGCCTTTTACATCTGGGCGACCAACAAGAACTTTACGGTCAAAACGTCCTGGACGTAGGAGGGCTGGATCAAGAACATCACTACGGTTGGTTGCAGCAATGACAATGATATTCTCATTTCCATCAAAACCATCCATTTCAATCAATAGTTGGTTAAGGGTTTGTTCGCGTTCGTCGTTACCACCGCCCATTCCAGTACCACGACGACGCCCAACCGCATCGATTTCATCAATAAAAATAATAGCACGTTCTGCCTTTTTAGCATCTTCAAACAGACTACGGACACGACTAGCTCCAACACCGACAAACATTTCTACAAAATCAGAACCTGAGATGCTAAAGAATGGTACATCAGCTTCACCAGCCACTGCTTTAGCAAGGAGGGTTTTACCTGTTCCTGGAGGGCCTTCGAGGAGGACTCCTTTAGGAATACGTGCACCCAGAGCTTTATATTTACGTGGATTTTTGAGGAAATCTACTACTTCTACAAGTTCTTCTTTTTCTTCTTCTGCACCGGCTACATCTGTAAAGCGAACTTTAATATTTTCTTTTGACTGGGTTTTAGCACGATTACGGCCAAAGTTCATGGCACCGCGGTTACCACCTTGATTCATCATGAAAAGGAAGAAAATAGCAATCCCAATCAAAGGTAGGTAACTAAAAAGATATGAAATCCAAGCACCACTTGAACTTTCACGTATCATTTTAACATTAACATTAGCTGCTTCTGATGCTGACTGCAATTTCTGCATAGTTGTTTCATTCTGCAGCACAGTCGATGTAAAGCTACGTGTCTCTGATGATGCACTACCTAAAAATGGTAGACTAAGGTCAGTATCAATCTTTTCAGCCTTTTTGTAGCTACCTTTAATTTCAATGATACTACCGTCTGGCTGATAAGTGATAGATTTTACCTTACCATCTTCAATTTTCTTAACCAACTGTGTGTAAGACAATTGTTGACTTGAGCTTTGGCTTCCTCCTGCAAAGTATTGTACTCCGGTTACAACCGCAATAATAACTATGATGTAGAGAAAAGCGTTCCGTAAGAAGCCATTATTATTTTTATTATTCATAAATTAATTAGACCTTTACTTATTTTGTATAAATTTCTTCTTTTAAGACACCGACATAAGGAAGGTTACGGTATTTTTCATCATAGTCTAGTCCGAAACCAACGATAAATTCATTAGGAACATCGTAACATACGTAATCTGCCTCAATATCAACAACACGACCTTCTGGTTTATCAAAAAGAGTTGCGATTTTGACTGAATTGGCTTTACGGTACTTGAACATATCTCGAAGATAAAGGAGCGTACGACCTGTATCAATGATATCTTCAATAAAGATGATGTCTCGTCCTTCAACATTAGTATCAACATCTTTAAGAATCTTTACTTCACCACTGCTGACAGTTCCGCCACCATAACTTGAAACGACCATAAAGTCCATCTCAATATGGGTGTCGATATGTTTGATAAGTTCTGCCATAAATGGAACAGCACCTTTTAAAACACCGACTAAAAGGGGATTTTTTCCTGCATAATCCTTTGTCAGTTGTTGACCTAGCTCTTTAGTTTTAGTTACGATATCCTCTTGGGAAAAGAGGATTTTTTTAATGTCTTTCTCTAACATTTGGTTTCCCTTTCTCGAAGTCAATATTCTCTTATTATAACACTTTTACTTCAATCGTCGTTATTTAAACATGGCATTTGATTAGAAATTCTTATAAATCACCACAGTGCCATAAAGTATAGCATTTTCGGGCTTTTTTTTCAAATAGAGACGCCCGGAGACATAAAGAAAGATAATCTGACCATCTTGTTCTCCTATAATAGCTTTTTGTCGCTCCTTATATGGAATTTTATTGTCTATGAATAATCGTCTTATTTTTTTGTGGTGAGTACCCAAGTCAATCATATCACCTTCATGTCTATGACGAATCAGTATCGGGGCATCTGACCAAATATTAATAGTATTCACGTTAGAAACAATATATGGTTCAGAAAAAATTAATGTGTGTTCCTCAAACACAATAGATTTTCCAAATTCTAGGAGACTTGGAGGAGATAGGAGGATAGACTCTTCTTTGGTTATTAAAAAATCCGTCTGTGTTTTGACTAACACGTAACCATTTTTTAGTAGCATTTTTCCTGAAGTTTTTTTCTTAGGTAACTCATCAATTGATTGAACTGACCTTTTGGAAGCTGTAAATCAGGAAAGGATTCTAAATAACTCTGAATAAGAAGGTATTGGACAGCATCTGTCTGTTGTTGAAAAACAGACAAATCGGTTATAGTAATATCCTTCGTTAACTCCTCTAATGCTTTTCCCATAAGGGCAATCTCATCTGCTAGAAGACAAAGATGCTCCTTAAATTTAGGATTTTCCTGAGATAGAGTAGGGATATAGGTCAGTCTAATGCGATTTCGGAGATAGGCTAAAGAAGAATTACTCTTATCTTCAAAATGAAAGGTTATGGGAAGTTGCGCTTTCGGAATATGCAAAAAAGGACGAATAATCTGACCAGTGCCAAATGATCTTACATCACAAATCCCACTCAGATGTCTTAAACGACTTCCTCTCAAGAGTCTCATAAAAATCGTCTCGGCCTGATCATCAGCATGATGGGCCGTGACAAGAGCAGAGTAGTCAGCTTCTTTCATAATCTGCTTAAAAAAATCATAGCGAAAAGTACGGGCGGCATTTTCTGAAAACTTTCCTGAGAATGCGCTATAGTGAAAAGGGATCTTATGTTCCTTTGCCCAATGACGTAAATAATCTTCTTCGTACTCCGATTCTTGCCGTTGCTTATGGTTAACGTGAGCAATGCCCAGCTGAATATCCAAATCTTTTTGATGGTTATACAAAAAGTGCAGCAAACTCATCGAGTCTGCTCCACCTGATACTGCTACTAAAATTTTCTTGTGTTGGTTAAAATAACCTTTTGCTTGTATCATTTGCAACAATTTTTCTGTCATTATTTTAAAATTCCATAAACATCATCTGCAATTGAGGTGATTTTGTCATAGCCTTCTTTATCCGTAAAAATCGATAGAATAAAGGGAGAATCTGTATAGACAATAGCGACATCATGTTTAAAGTCGTAGGCATCCCCTATTTTATGCGCAACAGGGACATCAATATTTTTTGAAATACGTTCGCCATCATAGTCTGTACTTGAAAGATAATTAATAATATCCCCATTTTGCCTATAAACAGCCTCCATCAAAGTACCTGCTGCTTTGGCAGTCAACTCTTTTTTATCCATATTCCAAGAGGTTGCTGCAGCTTCATCTACTGATTTTTGGAAGGAATTATCATACTGATTGGCTACATAATAACCTAAGATATTTGTCGCTACATTATCTGAATTTTGAGCTACAGCCTTTAACAAGTTTTCCAAGCTATAATTCTTGTCATCAGGCATCTTACTAATCTTTCCTGAGCCATCTGGATCATAAGCACCTGGAAAACCATTCACAGCAGAGGTATATTGATACTCATCTGATAATGATAATTTCTTTTGAGACAGACGTTCCTGTGCATAATAGAGTACACCTAGCTTGGCTACACTAGCTGCATACATGCTTTTTTCGTCATTGATAGCTGCTATACGGTCTGTATCAAGCTGCTTAACATAAACTGAGATGCTCTCTTGATTGTTATACTTCTCGTTTAATACTTTTTGAACAGCCTCGATGCGATTATCAGTAGTTGACAAGTCAGAGGCATTGATCCAACCTTCTCCATCTGCAAAATAATAAGTCCCAGCATGCGTCTGGGCAGCTCGGCTAACCTTTATCGGTTTGAAACTAGCTAGTTTAGAGTCAGCTTTGTCAGTACCTGAAACGTAGGGTTCTTTGTAAACTGTTAAGCCATCTTTAGTCCATAAGGTCATGTCTACTGGTTTTTGATCATAGACACTATCATCAATAATTGATTTCTGACTAGCTGCTACATAATCACCATCTTGAAGTTGGAAAACAGGTTCACCTTTAGCATTCCAAGAAATAGCAGAAATTGATAGTTTGGTATCTGCTTGAATATTGGTCTTAAAATCTGTTAATTCCTTGTTCTTATAAGTTAAGATACTTGTTACTGTTCGTGGATTTTTAGGAATCTGTTTAAACTGACTCAGACTAACTGTAGTATTTTGAGCCAACTTTTGAACCTGTTTTGAGGTCAGAGTTAGCTCTTTCTCCATAGGAAGTAGGATTAAAGGGCTGGAAGAAACAAGCACAGCAGTTGCAGCTATTAAGAGCTTTTTCATGCTTGTTTCTTCACCTCCTCCTTCCTCTGTACATCCGTTTTAAGTTGCTGATTTTTTTCTGATAGTTCCTCTAACTTGGCTTCCGAATAGGTTAAAAAAAATTTCTACAGTTTTAAGTAAATCTTTCATTAGGGTAATAAGCTTGGTACAGGATAGATAGACTCTCCTTCACGTGAATAGTAATACTTAGCACGCGCATATTTCTCAGCGAAAGTATCATCCTTAAGTTTTTTAGCCAAATCCTTTCGTTCCTTTGTCTGATATGACAATTTATCATAGTCTTTCTGGAATGACAAGACTTCCTTCTCTTGCTGTTTAATATTCATATAAGTTTCAACTAGATTATACGTTGGCAAGATAAAGAGTAAAACAACCACAAAGAGAATCCACCCCATGAAGCGATTTCTTTGTTCATGTTCGGCACGCTCTAATCGTTGCTCTTGATTGGCATTATCAATGTAATCGTTCGTAAGCTGTACAATATTAGGCTTCTTGCTCATCTGCTTCAATCCTTGTTTCACTTATAATCTCGTACATTTTTGCCGCATCTTCTTTTTTCGTACTATCTTTCATTTCTAGAACACGGACTGTCAATAGTTTATTTCCAAAACGAACTTCCACTTGGTCACCAATTTTTAAATCTGTAGATGACTTAGCGAGTACACCATTTACTTTAATACGTCCTTTATCAGCTACTTCTTTAGCCACTGGACGACGTTTGATAATTCGTGATACTTTTAAATATTTGTCTAATCTCAATATTACTGTTTCCTTTTCGTTAGGATATCTCTTCTATGATAGCATTTTTTTTAGAAAATAGGTGACTAAAGCCTTTTCAAACACAAAAATAAGAGGAGCGACACTAGTCGACCCTCTCAGGAGATTTATGAAAAAGAAAAGTTTTAGGATGTTTTATAGTATATAGAGACTTACTTAAACTTTCCTTAAGCTTCTTTTTTTCTTTACGTTTTTTAATTTCCATAAATGTCTGACCAAAAATCTTTAATTCTTCAAGGATTTCATAGTCTTTCTTGTTACGAACATCAAAAATAATCTCTACTTTCCCCTGGTTATCACTGATTTTTGCTTTTAAATGCGTTTTAGAGATGGCTTCGAAATAGTCTTGAGTCAAGAAGAATTTAAGAGAGGATTTTTCGAAACGAACAGTGATAGTATCGTTCTTACGCTCAACTAATTCTGCAAAGGCAGCATCTAAACATGCCTTAACCAGACCAATCTCAATGAGATAGGCAACTTGGTCTGGATATTCTCCAAAACGGTCAATAATCTCATCCTGAAGGTCCTGATAGTCTTTCTGATTCTCGATTTCACGAATACGCTTATAAATTTCAATTTTTTGGCGCTCGTCAGAAATGTAGTCATAAGGGAGGTAAGCATCAATCTGAAGATTGAACTCTGCATTTCCTTTTCGACGAACCTGAGTTTTACCTTGACGCTTATTGATAGCCTCTTCCAATAGTTGCGAGTACATTTCAAATCCGACTGAGTCAATGAAACCGCTTTGAGAAGAACCGAGAATATTCCCTGCACCGCGAATCGATAAATCACGCATAGCAATTTTGAAACCTGATCCCAGTTCTGTAAACCCCTTAATAGCATCCAAACGCTTCTCTGATACTTCTGTCAACACTTTGTCAGGACGATACATGAGGTAGGCATAGGCAATTCGATTACTACGTCCCACGCGACCTCTTAGCTGATAAAGAGTAGACAAGCCCATATGATCTGCATTCTCAATGAAAAGTGTATTAACATTGGAGATATCAATTCCTGTTTCGATAATGGTCGTTGCTACCAAAACATCGTAATCGCCATTCAAGAAATCCAAGAGGGTATTCTCCAACATAACCTCACTCATCTGACCATGAACAAATCCGATACGTGCTTCAGGGACTATCTCATGCAGTTCAGAAACTTTTTGATCAATGGTTTCAACACGATTATAAATATAAAAAATCTGGCCACCTCGGTCCATCTCCCTTAATATCGCTTCTCGAATAAGACCAGGATTGGTTTCCATAACATAAGTTTGAACTGGATAACGGTTGGTAGGTGCTGTCTCAATAATCGACAAATCACGAATACCCAACATAGACATATGGAGTGTACGAGGAATAGGGGTCGCAGTTAGAGTAAGGACATCAACTTTAGCTTTCAACTCCTTAAGTTTCTCTTTATGCTTCACGCCAAAACGTTGTTCTTCATCAATTACTAGCAAGCCTAAATCAGAAAACTTAACATCTTTAGACAACAAGCGGTGGGTACCAATAATAATATCAATACGTCCTTTAGCTAGATTTTCAATAGTCTCATTTTGCTCTTTTTTACTTCTAAAACGACTGAGTTCATCTACTTCAACGGCATGATTTTCAAAACGCTCTTTAAAATTCAAATAATGCTGATGGGCAAGAACTGTTGTAGGCACTAGGATAGCAACTTGCTTCCCATCATTAACCGCCTTGAAAGCAGCACGCATGGCTACCTCTGTCTTACCAAAACCAACATCACCAACCAAGAGACGATCCATAGGCTTGTCTGACTCCATGTCTGCCTTAACTTCCTTAATGGAACGCAGTTGATCCACTGTCTCAGCATAAGAGAAATCATCATCAAAATCCCTTTGATTATCATCATCCGGTGAAAAAGCAAATCCTTTAAGTTGACTACGCTCTGCATAGAGTTTTAAGAGATCATCAGCAATATCCTCTACCTGCTTGCTTACTTTTTGTTTAGTTTTTTGGAAACGCCCATCATTGAGTTTATTAATTTTGGGCTCTTTCCCGTCCGCTGACACATACTTAGAGAGACTCTCAATCTGCTCAACAGGTAGAGAAATTGTTGCAGCATCCTGATATTGGATGGTCAAGTAGTCACGATGCACCCCTTTAATCTCAATAGTCTCAATACCTTTAAATTGCCCGATACCATGAGTCTGATGTACAACATAATCACCTTTTTCAAGCTCATTGTAATCTTTTAGACGCTCAGCATTGGAAACGTGACTGGCACGCGCACGACGTTTTACTTTTTTATGGAAAATCTCACGTTCAGTGACCAGAACAAGCTTTTCATCAGCAAAGTAAAAACCATTGGATAAGTTTCCTAGAACTAATTGAGGCTTATAAGAAATCAAATCTCCAAACCTACTAAGAGGTAAATCTAAATCATATTCTTCCAAGGTTTCCTTCAAAGATTTGAGTTGCTTTTCAGACCCCACTTGTAAAATAACCGTTGCCTTATTCTTAGTATAACGATGAATTTCGTCAACCAGTAGCGGAAATTGGTTGAAAAACTCCTGCATAGGGTATTGAGTGAATTGATACAACTTATCAAATTTAAGATTTCCTAATCCCTTATGAAAATTAGAAAAGAAGCTAGCTGGCTGATAGTTACGTAAAGTCTTAAATGAATCCACGAAGTAGTTTAGATAACTCAGAGACTTGCCCTGATGAAGATCCTCAGTTAAAAGATTAGCTACTTCTAATTCAAGACGTCCGTGGCGGTCCACTATCTTTTGAAAATCATCAACGAATACAGGAGTCCCCTTTGGAAGATAGTCAAACAAGGTATAAGCTTTGTCATAAAAGAGAGACAAAAACTTACGTAAATCTTTATGACGGTAACCATCAATCGTCACTGATAGAACTTCCTCAAGATAAGCCTTATGAGGACCCTCTGCTTTTGAAACTGCACTTTCTAGGGCCTTCTCAGCACGTTGGTAATCTTCTCTTGTTAAGATAATATCATCCGCCGGTGATATGGCAACATGATCTAAATTGTTTAAAGATTTCTGACTATCGCTATCAAACTGACGAATGCCATCAATCTCGTCTCCAAAAAATTCTAAACGGTAAGGGAGTTCTGCAGTCAGTTCATAAATATCTAAAATATCGCCTCTACGACTGAACTCACCAGGTGAGAGAACCTGCTCTACCCTTTGGTATCCAATATGAGTCAGATGCTTACTGAGAGCCTCTAAATCATGTTCCTCCCCTAGTGTTAAGTCAATACGGGAGTCTTTATAAATCTCAGGATTAGGCAAATGTAACTTAGTACCAACTAAACTCGTAACTAAGATTCCACTTGTCTCTTTATCTATTAAAAAATTAAGACTTTCGAGACGAGAATGGGTCTTTTCTGGAGAAGCGAAGATAAACTCTGCAGCTGATACATCATCCGCAAAAAAAGAATAAACCTTATCCTCTCCTAAGATAGCTGACAAATCTCCTACTAATTGCTCAGCTTCATTTTGTGTTGAGGTAACTATAAAAATCTTAGGAACCTGATTAGAAAGTGCAGAGGCCATAACAACTGCCTTACTAGAACCAGAAAACCCCATGACCAATTGCCTACTCAATAAACTTACCTTATCACGCCACTCAAGTAATTGATGATTCTTCTCAAAAAGATCTAATAGGGTATTAGCCATTATAACGCCTCATGGTATCTTCGAAATCATTTGTTTTAAGGTAATGATTGAGGGCCGCCTCTACCTTGTCTAAAGTCAGTAAAATTGTGGAATAATCGTCTTCACTAAATTTTCCAAGGACATGATTAACGACCGTCATTCCTTTCTGTGGGCGGCCAATACCAATTTTTATACGGTCAAATTCTTGAGTGCCAGTTTCAGCAATGATAGATTTAATACCATTATGACCACCCGCTGAACCTTTTTGACGAAAGCGCAATTTCCCAACTTCCATATCTAAGTCATCGTAAATGACGATAAAATCCTCCATGGGAATATTGTAATAAGCTAGTAATGCTCTAACAGCTAGACCTGATAGATTCATAAAGGTTGTTGGTTTCACAAAATAAACCTTCTCACCATTTAAAAAGGTCGAAGCCACTTCAGCCTTAAAGGTCCTTTCTTCAGAAAAGGTTAATCCTAGTTCCTTAGCCATTAGGTCAATAGCCATAAAACCAACATTGTGACGTGTCTCATGGTATTTTGAACCAGGATTTCCCAAGCCAACTACTAATTTTGTCATTATTTCTCCTCTTTGATAAACAGCAAAAGGACTGAAAAATACTTTTCAGCCTTGTGCACTATTTTTTATTTTCTAAACGTTGAAACGGAATTCCATGATGTCACCATCTTGGACAACATACTCTTTTCCTTCTTCTCGAAGGCGTCCAGCTTCTTTAACAGCTTTCTCAGAGCCATATTTAATCAAATCGTCATACGACATTGTTACAGCGCGGATAAATCCTTTCTCGAAGTCAGAGTGGATAATTCCAGCTGCTTGTGGAGCCTTGATCCCTCGTTTAAAGGTCCAAGCGCGGACCTCTTTTTCACCGGCAGTGAAATAAGTTCCAAGACCAAGCAAATGATATGCTGCGCGTGTTAGTTTATCGACTCCTGACTCTGTCAAACCAAGATCTTCCAAGAACATCTCCTTATCTTCATCATCCAACTCAGAGATTTCTTCCTCAACACGAGCCGAAATAACAACTACTTCTGCATTTTCAGTCGCTGCAAACTCACGAATTTGCTTCACATAATCAATATCATCAGGATTTGCGACCTGGTCTTCATCAACGTTAGCCACATAAAGCACTGGTTTTGTTGTCAAGAGGAAAAGTCCCTTAACAATCTTTTGTTCTTCCTCAGTAAAATCAATTGTACGGGCAGACTTACCATCTTCTAGAACGGGTTTAATCTTTTGAAGAATATTAAACTCTGCCACAGAATCTTTATCTTTTTGTGTACGAGCGATTTTTTCGACACGCGCATAACGTTTGTTAATTGATTCAAGGTCAGCCAAAATCAATTCTAGGTTGATTGTATTGATATCAGCCATCGGATCTACAAAGGCATCCTCACGCCCTTGTTCACGCATAACATTTTCATCATCGAAAGCACGAACGACATGAACAATAGCATCTACTTCACGAATGTTCGCCAAGAACTTATTTCCAAGACCTTCACCCTTTGATGCTCCTTTTACGATACCCGCAATATCTGTGAACTCAAAGGTAGTTGGAACTGTCTTTTTAGGTGTGATAAGTTCAGTCAATTTTGTCAAACGTTCATCTGGTACTTCAACCATACCAACATTTGGATCAATTGTTGCGAAAGGATAGTTTGCAGCTTCCGCACCTGCTTTTGTAATTGCATTGAAAAGAGTTGATTTACCAACATTCGGCAAACCAACAATACCTGCTGTTAAAGCCATTAATTTATTTCTCCATTAAAAAGTAATTTAGTTAATTATAACACAAAAATTGTTAAAAATAGGCAACTTTCCTTTGAGAATCAGAAAAAGGAAAGCAAGGAAAAATGCTATAAGGAGGACGATTAGGGGCCCTAGATACTTTTTATTTTGCCAGAGTGTTATAGCTTTCTAATATAATAATCTAGTAGTAAGTGACGTTCATAATAGCTGTTATAAAACCTTCTTAAGTTTCTTTTCGAAATCATGACGACTCATCATAACTACATGATCACAATTCGTACAACGAATCTTAATGTCAGCTCCAAGACGGGTCACTTCCCATTCGTTAGCTTTTTTTCCTGTTGCTTTGATGGTACAAGCATGTGGTTTTTTCATTTCAACTAAACTTCCAATTTGGTACATAAACTTCCTCCCTAGTAAAAAAGTTATCCACAGTGGATAACTTTTTCGATTTTAGTTTGTTCTTACAGGTGTAATCAATTGAATAAAATTCTCACTGTCATCTGCTGGCGTCAAAGTAAATGGACGCACTGGTGAAATGAAACGTACACGGACAGTCTCACTCTTAAGTGCTTTCAAAGCGTCTATCAAGTAAGTGGGATTAAAACTAATGACCAAATCACTTCCTGAAACGTCTTGCACATCAATATCTTCATTCACCTTTCCGACTTCAGGTGAATTAACATGAGCACTAACATTACCATTGATGATTTCGAGTTTCACCGTGCCACTTTGACTTGCATTTGAAATCAAATAGGAACGTTCCATAGCAGAACGAAGGCTAGCTGTCTCAAACACAACCTCTGTTTCAAATGAATCCGACAAGAGACGATTAGTATCTGGATAATTTCCTTCTAGTAGACGTGTGTAAAAAGAGATTGTCTCACTACGGAATAGAATTTGATTTGCAGAGAAGAAAATTTCCAAATTTTCAATACCATCACTAAAGACTGCTGATAACTCTTTAAGTGATCGGCTTGGGATTACTACATCAAAATTATCTGAAGAATGTTCCAAAACAAGTTGACGTTGACTCATACGATGAGAATCAGTGGCAACAGCTTTAAGATCTTTGTGATTTGAAAGAACAAAGTGAACTCCAGTTAAAATTGGACGACTTTCTTGCGTGCTTGCTGCAAATGACGTTTCAGCAATGATAGATTTTAACACTTTAGTGTCCATAACTAGTGGTGTCAAGCTGTCAACTTCTTGAATACGAGGATATTGTTCAACATCCTTTCCTTTTAGAGTAATCTCTGATTTACCACTCTTTAGCAATACTTGGTATTGTTCTATTTCTTCAAATGTAAGAGTAACATCAGGTAAGCTTGAGACAACGTTGATGAAAAAGTTCGCTTCTAAAAGGATACTACCTGGTCGTGTAATTAATAGACCTGCATTTTCTTCTGAAGCAGAGATACTATTCTCTATTGAGATTTGTCCATTTGAACCTGTTAAATAGATACTATCACTAGTAACTTCGATTTTTATAGTTGATAGAATGGGAATAGCATTTTTTGAAGAAATAGCACGTCGAGTTGTATGAAGGGCTTGTAGGAAATAAGCTTTATTAATCGCAAATTGAATCATGATGCTCCTTTATTTTATTAGTATTATGTTAGTAGCAGTAGTAGGTCTTGTGGATATTGTGCATAAGTATCTAAATCATAGTTTTATCAAGATTTTAGACTTGTGCACATCTTGTGGAAAAGTGTGTATAATTTTTAGTAGTTATCCACAGGTGTTATTTTATCTTGTTTTTGATGGTATCAATTTCAATGCGTAAACTGTCATCTTGAGCAAGCATATTTTTGATTTTATTGTAAGCATGTAGAACAGTTGAGTGATCTCTTCCTCCAAATTCTTTTCCAATTTTTGGGAGGGAGTTATCAGTCATTTCACGCGCAAGATACATAGCAACCTGACGAGCTAAGACAATATTTTGTGTTCGCTTAGTTGCCTTAATCTCTTTAACCGTGACATTATAAAATTTCCCAACCTCACTTTGGATGTCTTCAATCGGAATGAGCGTTAACTTAGGGCCATCTATTTTACGTGCACGAATAGCTTCGGCAGCTACTTCAACTGTGATCGTATCTAACTGGCGGACATTTGCAACTAAGCTAATATCTTTCAAAGCTCCCTCTAAGTCGCGGACATTTGAGTCGAATTGGCCAGCTAAATACTCAATTGTTTCAGGTGGAAAATGGTAATCATAGTCCATAATCTTATTGGTAAGAATAGCAACTCGGGTTTCAAAGTCAGGCGGTGTAATATTTACAGTCAAGCCCCATTTGAAGCGCGTGACAAGACGCTCTTCCATTTCATTCAATTGATCTGGATTTCGGTCGCTAGTCAAGACAATTTGTTTATTATTATCGTGAAGGACATTGAAAGTATTGAAAAATTCCTCTTGAGTGGCTTGCGTAGACTTTTTAGCCAACGATTGTATATCATCAATTAAAAGCACGTCTAGATGGCGGTATTTGAGCTTTAGTTCATCCATTTTATCTAAACGGATATGTAAAACAAACTCGTTAATAAAATTTTCGGCAGTTATGTATTTGATTCGTGCTTGGGGATTATCATGTAAGACCTTATTACCAATGGCATTGAGCAAGTGAGTTTTTCCGAGACCAGGTCCCCCATAAATGAATAAAGGGTTATAAGTCGCTCCTGGTGAATCAGCTACAGCTAGAGAGGCTGCTACAGACCAGCGGTTTTCATCTCCTTGAATAAAATTATCAAAGGTATACTTACTATTTAAGTCCGAGTTCAAAGTGGGAAGAGCAGGTGTTTGTTGTTCCCTTTTATTGCTGAAGTCATTGCTTGATAAAGTTGGTTTTATTTCGCTAACGAGAGCCTCGTCAAAGACATATTCAACTTTTATTTCACTATTGTAGACTTCAAATCCAGTCATCAAAATGAAAGATTGCATGTTCTTTTCCCAGAACAGTTTCTTGACTTCTTCAAGCAGAATTGTAGCAACGTTATCTTGAATTTTGATGAGCTTGGTATCTAGGACATAATAATCAAAAGTAGCTTGTGTTAGTTCCTCTTTGGCCAGCTCTAAGAGCTTATTCCAAAAAAAATGCTCTTTTTCGGTCATTCTATCAATTCTCCTTCTTTATTCTTGTCCTCTGATTCTATCATAAAACAAAAAAGTTTTCCACAGGTCATAAAGAGAAAAGTTTGTGAGGTTATCCACAACCACAAAAAAAATAATTCACACTGGGAATAAAAGTTATCCACAGTCTGTTGATAAAAAAAGAATCCCTCTAAAATAAAGGGAGGGATTCTTTTTCACGATGTGGATAAGTCTGATTCACCTTTTTCCACAATTAACAGCCTAGATAAGCTTGTTGATAATTCTGTTAAAATCTTCTTCCGTCGAAAAGTGTATTTGAATCGTTCCCGAGTGAGTTTTGTGATAACGTAGAGTTACGGGAAGACCTAGTGATTTTTCAAGTTCTTTTTCTTTATCTTTTATATGGATATCTTTTTTAGATTTTTGTTTTCTAGGAAGTTCTTGAAGTTTTTTTTCTAGAGTACGAACAGACCATCTTTCAGCCACAACCTGCTGAAAGATGGTTAACTGCTTTCGAGAATCCTCAATAGCTAAGAGTGCTCTAGCATGTCCCTGACTCAGACTTCCGTTTTCAATACTCGTTTGTATCTCTCGCGGAAGTTGTAGTAGTCTAAGAGTGTTACTAATATATGGTCTAGATTTCCCCATAGCTTTAGCGAGCTCCTCGTGACTGTAAGCTAACTCATCAATTAAATTACGATAGGCCTTTGCTTCTTCGATAGGATTGAGATTTGATCGTTGTAAATTTTCAATAATAGCTTGTTTACGACTCTCTTGATCTGTAACTTTCTTTACAACTGCAGGGATTTCTGTCATCCCTAAACGTTTACAGGCACGTAAACGTCTTTCTCCAGCAATTAGTTCATAACCAATAATGTCAGATTTTCGTACAATAATTGGTTGTATTAAACCATTTTCTGATATTGACTGACTTAGTTCTACTAACTCTTCATCGGAGAATTCTAGACGAGGTTGAAAAGGATTGGGGTAAATTTCACTAATAGGTAAAGTTTTGAGTTGTTCTGACATGGTGTTCCTTTCCCAAAAAAGACCTTTACATTATTGTAAAGGTCTTTTGACAGATTTGTCAATGATTAATCAGATAAGTCTTCTGTAGATTTTGTTAATTTAAGATCTTCAGTTTTCTTATCTTTACCACGATAGAAGGTTACCTTGATAGTATCTCCGATACTATGGCTGTAAAGATTGGTTTGAATATCAGTTTTTGAGCTGATTTCCTTACCATCAATCTCAGTGATAACATCATTTTCTTGAAGTTTACCGTCAGCTGGCATACCTTTCTGAACACTACCGACAACAACTCCAGATTTCACCTTATCTGGTAAATCTAATTTAGAAGTTGTACTGCTAGAAAGGCTATTAAGATCGGCCATTGAGATTCCTAGGGCTGGTCGTGTAACTTTACCGTCTTTTTCCAATTGATTGATGATTTCGACAACATCGTTTGATGGAATGGCAAATCCCATACCTTCAACGGCGCTACCAGCGACTGCTGACGTTGATGAAATTTTACTTGAGTTAATACCGATAACTTGTCCTTCGATATTGACTAAGGCACCACCTGAGTTACCAGGGTTAATGGCAGCATCTGTTTGGATAGCATTTGTTGAAACAGTTTCACCATTGTCGTTTTGCATAGTTACAGTACGGCTAAGGCTAGAAACGATTCCCTCTGTTACTGAGTTGGCGTATTCGGTACCAAGTGGGCTACCGATAGCAATTGCCTTCTCACCTACTGTTAGAGAGTTTGAGTCTGCAAATTCCGCTACGGTTTTAATTTTATCTGAAGAAACTTTGACAACTGCTAGGTCAGAGTAAGTATCTTTACCAACGAGTTCACCAGTAATTTTTGATCCATCTGAAAGCATGATTTCGAGTTTTTTAGCGCCATCGACAACGTGGTTGTTGGTTACGATATAAGCCTCTTTACCATCTTTTTTATAGATGACCCCAGAACCTTCACCAGCGACTTGCAACCCATCAGAATCTTTTGATTTGTCTTGGCTAGAGTCAGAATTATCATCTCCACCAAAGATACGGCCATAGAGGTCATTTAGAGAATCTGAAGATGAACCTTCTTGATAATTGATGACAGAAACAACAGCATTTTGTACTTTCTTAACAGCCTTAGTTGTATCTGTTGTATTGCTGTAGACGGTCTTAGCCGTTTTGACTCCTGTATCTGTTGTATTGGTAAAAGATACCCCAGCTGCTGTTAGTAGGATAAAGGCACCAAGTAAACCACCTAGTAAGCCAATAACTAGCATTGCAATTGGCGTTACTATTTTTTTCCAGTTAAATTTTTTCACGTTTAGTCCTCCTTTTTGATAAACATATCAAAGTAAGCTTAATTATATCATAAAGTGATTTTTTTGAAAGTTTTCCACAATCTGTGGAAAAGTAGATGATAGGCTATTCTAGATGGAATAAATAGGGGATATGAAATATGAAAAGGTGTGGATAAGGTGTTAAAAGATTGTGGATATGTGCTATAATGAAGCTATGAAAGTTAAATTGATTACCGTTGGAAAATTGAAAGAAAAATATTTGAAAGATGGCATTGCAGAGTATATCAAACGGCTAGGACGCTTCACAAAATTTGAGTCTATAGAGTTGATTGATGAGAAGACGCCTGATAATGCAAGCGAAGCTGAAAATAAAGCTATCTTAGACAAAGAAGGACAGCGTATTTTGGCTAAGGTAGGTGACCGTGATTATGTCATTGCCTTAGCAATTGAGGGAAAGCAATTTCCCTCAGAACAGTTTGCCAAAGAGTTAGAGCAAGCGACCCTTAGAGGCTATTCAGATATTACTTTTATTATAGGGGGGAGTCTGGGGCTATCCCCTAAAGTGAAAAAGAGGGCTAATCAATTGATGAGTTTTGGTCTCTTGACTTTTCCTCATCAGCTTATGCGCCTTGTATTAGTGGAACAAATTTATCGCGCATTCATGATTCGGCAAGGAAGTCCTTATCATAAGTAGAAAAAGGAAATCAACATGTTCAAAATGAAAAAACGCTCCTATCGTGTTTTTGAAGGTTTACGAGTAGCAACTCTAGTTAGTTATATAGGAGGCTTTATTGATGCCTACACATACAATACTCAAGACGGACGATTTGCAAGTATCCAGACAGGTAATCTCCTTTATTTGGTTATTCACCTTGTTGAGGGACATATTGCAAGAGCTTTTAGCTATGTAATACCTATTTTTTCTTTGTTTTAGGTCAGTTTTTTGTTTTTTTTGTTAAGAAGTGGCTTATTAACCATAAATGGGGATGGCATTTGCAAGCGATTAGACTTGCCTTTCTCTTGATGACTATTCTCGCCATTATTACACCTTACGTTGATTCTACTATTACGATTGCAGGCTTGGCCTTCTTTGCCTCTCTTCAGGTAGGGATTTTTAAGCGGGTCAGAGGAGTAAATTATGCCTCCTTCATGATGACTGGTAATATCACTAATACTTCCCTAACAGTTGCAAGAGCTATTGGTGAGAGTGATCCTAAAGTACTAAAACAAGCTTCTTACACTACTATTATCATCTTTACCTTTATGGTGGGAGTCGCAGCATCAACTTGGTTTGCCCAATATTTATATGAATACAGTCTATATACAACTTTGCTCCCCTTGTTTATTTTAAATTATTTTCTATTTATCGAAGCAAAAGAAAAACGCAACTAGAAATTCTAGATTGCGTTTTTTCATCTGATCCCAGCAGGATTCGAACCTGCGACCGTTCGCTTAGAAGGCGAATGCTCTATCCAGCTGAGCTATGGGACCAATAACTTTAGTTTACAAAATATATAGCAACATGTCAATACTTTGTAAAAGCTAGATAAAAACTAACGTAAAATTCGAATAAATTCAGCAAAATTTAATTTTTTTTTGAAAAAAAGTATAGACAAAATCGAATACTCTGATATAATAATAAGAGTGTCAGCGAGATAAAAATCTCAAAACTTGGTCCGTTGGTCAAGGGGTTAAGACACCGCCTTTTCACGGCGGTAACACGGGTTCGAATCCCGTACGGACTATTTTGCTACTTAGCAGTTTTATCCGCCATAGCTCAGTTGGTAGTAGCGCATGACTGTTAATCATGATGTCGTAGGTTCGAGTCCTACTGGCGGAGTGATAAGACACCTCGAGTTGTATAGCTTGAGTTTTTTTGTACCCAAAGATAAATAGGTCTGGAACAATTGTCCCAGACCTATTTAATTTAAGATAATCAGCTGTTTCGAATAATAGTTATTTTTCTGATGAAATAAGCGTAGCAACAAAATATGATACTTGCCAATAGACTAATCAATAAACCTGTCTTAAGACCATAGGGAATGAAGGTTAGAACAACTTTACCTTTCCCACTAGGGACATCAACTTTCATGAACCCCTTTTGGGCGCGTTGAATCTTAACTTTTTTATAATTTATGGTCGCTGTCCACCCCTTATCGTATGGAATGGTAAAGAATAGTGAGGCATTCGTTTTACTACTATAATCAACGAACACTTTATTATTTGACGTCGTAACTTTACTATCACGGTCATTAATAGTATCCATAGCTATCTGATAGTTTTTAGTATCAAGGGCATAAAAACTAGGATTATCAAAGGATATTGCTTTATTGCCAGGAAAACTAAGTTTGATGGTAACCATTGATTCTGTTTCAAAGTAGCCAAGATCGAAGAAATCAAAGGTATTGTCAGTAACTTGATTTCTTGTCACACCATTTACAGTAATTGACAGAGAGTGGTTATTGTCATCGGACCAAGAAATATTAGGAACACTAACATAGAGTTGACTATGTGGTGGAGCGATGACTCGATAGGTTATTGTAACAAAATCTTTATTCGAGTTGCTAACGTTTTTAGCTACGCGCTGATTCAAAGACTTAGCATCTTGATCAAAGAGTTGAGATGGAACTCGTTTAAAATAGTTTAAGTTGAGTCCAGATAGGGCATTTAGCAAGCTAGTTTGATTGTCAAGTGTATTGACAGTGAGGTCAATATTGTTGTAAATGCCATCAGTTAAGATAGCAAGCTGGCTTGCATTATTA
Organism: Streptococcus vestibularis ATCC 49124; assembly: GCF_000188295.1. Classification (GTDB taxonomy): domain Bacteria; phylum Bacillota; class Bacilli; order Lactobacillales; family Streptococcaceae; genus Streptococcus; species Streptococcus vestibularis. The sequence goes on from NZ_GL831112.1 coordinate 20,784, forward strand.
TTTTGATAAAGCCCCATTGTTTTCTCAGAAGTTACGTGATTAAAACCATACTTATTAATGTCAAAGTTCGATAAATTATATTTTATTCCGAAGAGACTATCAGCGATAATGGTGTTATTTTGGTAACGTAGGTTTAAATTAGTCCCTTCAGATTTGAAGCCTAACCTATCGAGTGTTGAGCTTGAAGCAGTATTTCGAATGGATGAAAATTGAGAAATACCATAATAATTGAATTTCATACTGTCGTTACCAGTTTGAGCTTCTAACCTTTCAGTACGGTAAAAAGTCTTATTCGCTTGCTTAGTATCTGAAACTAGTTTTGTAATGGAAGACATATTTCGTAGGTAGCCTTCACGAGTTGGGAATACCCACTCATTTCCCAGAGCTCCAACAACATAGTAAGTACTTAATGCAAGCTCAAAAATGCAGAATAAGAAGGTGAAACAGCGAAAAACACTACCAGGAATTTGCTGTCTAAAATAGCTAATAAATAGAATGGCATAGGCTAGAAGAAATGCTAGGCTTAATAGCCAGGAGACTGATTCAATAAAGCTATAGTGAGATTGGAAAATCCAAGTTAGTAAGTAAGCGGTACTCAATACTAAGAAAGATAGGAGGAGTCTTTTAAAAGAAAAGTTTTTTATTCGGTTGAGTGTTTCTCCTGCCAAAAGAACAATTAGGAGAGATAGTAGCCAAGAATAGCGATGGAGAAACATGTTGGGGGCATGCATTCCTTGCCAAAACAAATCAAGAGGCTGTAAGTAGAAGCTAGCGATAAAGAAAGCTACTAATAGGAGATAACCTAGACGTAATGATAGCTTGACTTCCCTACTAATAAAGAAAAGTAGAAAAAGAATCAAAGGTAAGATTCCCACATAGATCATAGGGATTGATCCAAATTTAGTAGTATCGTAAACTCCAACGAGATTTTTCGCAAAGAAGTCAAAATAATAGGTGGACTCTGTCAACAAACTTGACGCACCTGTAAACTTTTCACCATGTGTGGTCAAGTCAAGTAGCGTTGGTAGCAACATGGCAGCACTACTTAAACCAGCAAGTATAGAAATAATTCCAAAGTCTATGAAATGAAGAATCTTACTCTTCCATCCCTTGATAGTTATCAATTGTACTATGGTGTAAAGGGTTAGGAAAATAGCCATCATATATCCAAAATAGTAGTTTTGGATAAAAAGGCAGGTTAGACTAAAAAAGTATAAGCCCCGTCTATTGAATCTTAGTAAGAGGTGTAAACCTAATATGATTAGAGGGGCTAGAATAAAGGCATCTAGCCAGGTATTAATTTCTAACTGACTAGTAGCAAAACTCATCAAAGAAAATCCTGTAGAAAGACATAGGATGAAACTTCTTGACACTTTTGTAAAGAGACGCTTAAAGCTAAAAGCTCCTGAGAGCCCAATAAGACCGAACTTAAGCAGTGTTATATAATAAAAAGCATCGGCCATTTGGTTGACAGTAAAGAAATAGTAAAGTGGAGACAAGAAGGAACCTAAGTAATAGCTTGTTAGAGCATAGAAATTAAGACCTAGACCACTTGTAAAGGTGTAAAAGAGGCTTCCATCTCCATGAAGTATATTCCTAAGTCCAGTTGCAAAAATCACATACTGATGAAAACCATCACTTGTTAAAATAGTCCGCTCACTACCAGGATAGATTTTTTGGCTATACAGCACCCCTATCATGATTAGTACTGGCAAGAAAAAAGCAGCCAGATAAAATAATAAAGTCGTATGGTATTTTTTATTTGTCATAATGATACTAAGACAGGTTGGGATATCCCAACCTGCATCTTTTTATAGTTTAATCAGCCCATAGTGCTTTGACTTTAGCTTGCACTTCTTCATTTTCAAGGAATTCATCATAAGTTTCATCAATACGGTCAATTACCCCATTTTTAGAAACAACTACGATGTGATTCGCTATTGTTTGGATGAATTCATGGTCATGACTGGCAAAGATAACAGACTCTTTGAAGTCACGGACGCCATCATTCAGACTTGAGATTGATTCCAAATCCAAGTGATTAGTAGGATCATCTAGAAGAAGGACGTTAGATTTCAAAAGCATGAGTTTAGAAAGCATGACACGTACCTTTTCTCCCCCTGAGAGAACACTGACAGATTTATTAACCTCATCTCCTGAGAAGAGCATACGCCCAAGGAATCCACGTAAGAAGGTATCATCATCTTCACCTTTTTCGGCAAATTGACGGAGCCATTCGAGAATTGATTCACCAGATGCAAAGTCTTTAGAATTGTCTTTTGGAAGGTAAGAGCGGCTAGTAGTAACACCCCATTTGATTGTACCTTCGTAGTCAATATCATCGGCAAGGGCACGAATCAATGCAGTTGTTTGAATATCGTTTTGACCGATGATGGCAGTCTTATCTCCTGGTCGCAAGATGAAACTAATGTTGTCAAGAATAGTCTCACCATCCATCTTAACAGTGAGATTTTCAACTGTTAGAAGGTCATTACCGATTTCACGCTCTGCTTTGAAATTGATAAATGGGTATTTACGACTTGATGGGACGATTTCTTCTAGCTCAATTTTATCAAGCATCTTTTTACGAGAAGTCGCTTGTTTAGATTTTGAAGCGTTGGCAGAGAAACGTGCAACGAATTCTTGAAGTTCCTTAATTTTTTCTTCTGCTTTGGCATTACGGTCAGCCTGCAAGCGTGCAGCCAATTCTGAAGATTGTTTCCAGAAGTCATAGTTACCGACATAGAGTTTGATTTTACCAAAGTCAAGGTCGGCCATATGCGTACACACTTTATTCAAGAAGTGACGGTCATGGGATACGACAATGACCGTATTTTCAAAATCAATCAAGAAATCTTCAAGCCAAGATATTGACTGGATATCAAGACCATTGGTAGGTTCGTCAAGAAGAAGTACATCTGGTTTACCAAATAGTGCTTTTGCAAGGAGCACCTTCACCTTGTCACCATTAGCCAATTCACTCATGTTTTGATAGTGAAGGTCTTCTGAGATATTTAGGTTCTGAAGCAATTGTGAGGCTTCGCTTTCAGCTTCCCAACCACCCAATTCAGCAAAGAGTCCTTCTAATTCAGCAGCACGGACACCATCTTCATCTGAAAAATCTTCTTTCATGTAGATAGCATCTTTTTCTTTCATGATATCGTAGAGGCGTTCATTACCCATAATAACAACATCGATAACGCGTTCTTCTTCATAGTCAAAGTGGTTCTGACGAAGGACAGAAAGACGTTCATCAGGACCAAGCGAGATATGTCCTGTTGTTGGTTCAATATCACCAGCTAAAATTTTCAAAAAAGTGGATTTACCAGCACCATTAGCACCGATAAGACCGTAAGTATTACCTGGCGTGAAGGCAATGTTAACATCATCAAAAAGTTTACGATCGCTAAAACGAAGCGATACATCTGATACAGTAAGCATATAATATCCTTTATTTTTATTCTTAACTACTATTTTACGAGAAATTAGACTTTATTTCAATTGATTTTACAAGGGATTAATAAAGTCATTTGGAACTCTTTGGTAATCTTTTTGGAGGCTAAATCCACGTCCCATAACTGTAGAAGCAGGAACAATGACGATAAAGGCAGTTTCATCTATTTTTTGGATTTCTCCTTGAACTTTTGGAACCTCACGAGTTGACAAGGTAGTCATAATCATGTTTTGTGCATGTCCGGTATGTCCACCAAGAATTGGGATTTTTGTTGCTCCTCGATCAGCGACTCTAGTGATGTAGTTTAGGATTTGTTCACTATTTTGCGAAATGATTAGAAGATTTCGTGATGAATTGAGTCCGACCATCATTTTATCAATTGTAAGAGAAACAACTCCAAGTGAGAGAATGGAATACATAACAGTATCAGGAGGAAAGGCAATGGCACTGATTGCGACAATGATTCCATCGACAATAAGTAGTACCATTCCTAGCGGGAGTGGTGTATACTTGTTGAGAATTTGCGTGATAATTCCAGTTCCTCCAGTTGAAGAATTTCCATAAAAGACTATTCCTAGTCCTAACCCTAATACAATCCCACCAAAAATAGCAGCCAATAAAGGTTGTTTGGTGAGTGTAGGTAAGCCCTCAGTTAATTTGATAAAAGTTGGGAAGACAAGAGACCCATAGAAGGTTTTTAGGAGAACTTCGCGGCCAAGAAAGCACCAACATAAAATTAACAAAGGGATGGTTGTTGCTAAGACGAAGTTAGCATTATTCCAACCAAAAAGGGCATTTAAACTAATGGCTAGCCCTCCGACACCACCTGAAGCAATATTATTCTTAACTAAAAGTGAGTTATAGCCAACCGCAGCAATAAAAGAACCGAGTGTAACTAAAAGTATGTCTATTATTCGACGTTTCATATATTATCTCCTAGAAATGATATTCTTATTATCAAGTCTTTTTAAGTTTCCGTCAAGTAATGACTATTTTGGTTGTATCTGAGGTTGTGTTTCACGTGAAACTATAGACATAATCTTGACAAGAATAGATAAAACAATGTAGAATAATAGTCATCAGAAGAGTAATTCTTCCTTTCTTTTTTAGAGAGCTGGTGGTAGGTGTAAACCAGTATGAAGGTGGAATGAATGGGCTGAGGAAAATTGACGAGTAACGTGAACACATAAACGTTAGGTTTGGCACCCCTTACCGTGCAACTTCTTTGTTGAGAAGTTTTGAGATGATAGCTTTACAAAGAGTTATCAACTGAGGTGGTACCGCGTATCAAAAGTGATTAACGCCCTCACGCATATTTTTGCGTGGGGATTTTTTGTATTAGAGAGGTAATTACATGGCGAAACCTATTATTTTGACGGGAGACCGTCCAACAGGGAAACTTCATCTAGGACACTATGTTGGTAGTTTAAAAAATCGTGTCCTTTTACAAAACGAAGATAAATATAACATGTTTGTCTTCTTGGCTGATCAGCAAGCTCTTACGGATCACGCAAAAGAGTCAGAAATCATCAAAGAATCGATTGGAAATGTTGCTTTAGATTATCTTTCTGTAGGATTGGATCCAGCGAAGTCAACCATTTTCATTCAAAGTCAGATTCCTGAGTTGGCTGAGTTGACTATGTATTACATGAACCTAGTTTCATTGGCACGTTTAGAGCGTAACCCAACGGTTAAGACGGAAATTGCTCAGAAAGGCTTTGGAGAATCGATTCCAACAGGCTTTCTAGTTTATCCAATTTCTCAGGCAGCTGATATCACGGCCTTTAAAGCAAATTATGTTCCTGTCGGTAATGACCAAAAGCCAATGATTGAGCAGACACGTGAAATTGTACGTAGTTTTAATCATACTTACAACTGTGATATTCTGGTTGAACCAGAGGGAATCTACCCTGAAAATGAAGCTGCAGGACGTCTTCCAGGTCTAGACGGTAATGCTAAGATGTCTAAATCCTTAGGGAATGGAATCTTCCTTTCAGATGATGAGGATACTGTTCGTAAAAAAGTAATGAGCATGTATACGGATCCAAATCATATTCGTGTGGAAGATCCAGGCCAAATCGAAGGTAATATGGTTTTCCATTATCTTGATATCTTTGGTCGCGAAGAGGATGCTGTTACAATTGCTGAAATGAAGGAACATTATCAGCGCGGTGGTTTGGGAGATGTGAAAACAAAACGTTATCTTCTAGAAATTTTAGAACGTGAGTTGACTCCAATTCGTGAACGTCGTTTAGAGTATGCCAAGGATATGGGGGAAGTTTTCCATATGCTTGAAAACGGAAGTCAAGCAGCGCGTGAAGTTGCTGGACAAACATTGGCAGAAGTAAAAGAAGCAATGGGAATTAATTATTTCTAAGAAATAAAAATAGGGACTCCAGATAATCTGGACCCCTATTTTTATTTGGAAAAAGGTTTTCTTATAATCTGGTGCGAAATCTGTTGACAAATCTGTTTAGCATGATATGATATTATCAATTAAAAAATAGACTGGGGTTTTTATACCTCAAAACTTTGAGAAAAGAGGACGATTATAATGTCAAATTGGGACACTAAATTCTTGAAAAAAGGTTACACTTTTGATGACGTATTGCTTATTCCTGCGGAAAGTCATGTTCTACCAAACAACGTCAACTTGAAGACGAAATTAGCTAAAAATTTGACATTAAATATTCCAATTATCACTGCAGCCATGGATACAGTGACAGATAGTAAGATGGCTATCTCAATTGCTCGTGCAGGTGGCTTGGGTGTTATTCACAAAAACATGTCTATTGCGGAACAAGCTGAAGAAGTTCGCAAAGTAAAACGCTCTGAAAATGGTGTCATCATTGATCCATTCTTCTTAACACCAGAACATAAAGTTGCTGAAGCTGAAGAGTTGATGCAACGTTACCGTATTTCAGGAGTTCCAATTGTTGAGACACTTGAAAATCGTAAATTGGTTGGTATTATCACAAACCGTGATATGCGTTTTATTTCTAATTACGATACAAAAATTTCAGAACATATGACTTCTGAGAAATTAGTCACTGCTCCAGTTGGAACAGATCTTGAGACAGCTGAAAGTATTCTTCATGAGCACCGCATTGAAAAGTTGCCTTTAGTTGATGAAGAAGGTCGTTTGTCAGGACTCATTACTATTAAGGATATCGAAAAAGTTATTGAGTTTCCTAATGCAGCTAAGGATGAATTTGGTCGTCTTTTGGTAGCGGGTGCTGTTGGGGTTACTTCTGATACTTTTGAACGTGCAGAAGCTCTCTTTGAAGCAGGGGCAGATGCTATTGTTATTGATACTGCACATGGTCATTCAGCAGGAGTTCTTCGTAAAATTGCTGAAATTCGTGCCCACTTCCCAGACCGTACTTTGATTGCAGGAAATATTGCAACAGCTGAAGGTGCGCGTGCACTTTATGAAGCAGGTGTCGATGTCGTTAAAGTAGGTATCGGACCAGGTTCTATTTGTACAACACGTGTAGTTGCTGGTGTAGGTGTTCCTCAAGTCACTGCTATTTACGATGCTGCAAGCGTTGCGCGTGAATACGGAAAAACAATCATTGCTGATGGCGGTATCAAATACTCAGGTGATATTGTAAAAGCTCTCGCAGCAGGTGGTAATGCTGTAATGCTTGGTTCTATGTTTGCTGGTACTGATGAAGCACCAGGTGAAACTGAGATCTTCCAAGGACGTAAATACAAATCTTACCGTGGTATGGGATCAATTGCAGCGATGAAGAAGGGATCAAGCGATCGTTACTTCCAAGGTGCAGTTAATGAAGCGAATAAACTTGTTCCAGAAGGAATTGAAGGCCGTGTAGCTTATAAAGGTTCTGCTGCTGATATCGTATTCCAATTGATTGGTGGTATCCGTGCAGGTATGGGTTATACAGGAGCAGAAGATATCCAAGCTTTACATGACAAAGCTCAGTTTGTTGAAATGACAGGTGCAGGACTTATTGAAAGTCACCCTCACGATGTTCAAATTACCAACGAGGCACCTAACTACTCAGCTCATTAATAAACATAAAAGTACTTATCTCAGATAAGTACTTTTATGTTTACAGAGATATTTGCAATAAGTTTACAACATGTTTACGAGAATATATTTTTAATAAAGGGTTCAGGCGAAAAGAATTTACAATTCATTTTTTGATACTTGTCACATGTGTCAAGTACCAAAAAATAGAAAAACAAGTCGTTTAATCGACTTGTTTTTCATAAATATTACCGTTCTTAACTAAGAAGTTCTTTAAATCAGGTGGTAGGTTACTCAGATGATCAAGTGAAGTTGTCGTCATGAAGGTTTGAACCTCTTCGTCAATACTTTCTAACAGTTTAAGTTGACGGTGGTTGTCAAGCTCACTCATGACATCATCGAGGAGAAGAATAGGAAATTCACCTGTTACTTTTTTTATCAGAGCAATCTCAGCCATTTTTAAAGAAAGTATGAGACTACGTTGCTGCCCCTGACTACCGAAAGATGCGTTCATGTCATTAATGTAAAATGTTAAATCATCCCTATGCGGACCAATACCAGTGTTCTTTTTGAAGATATCTCTTTTGTGATTTTGCTTTAACGTGGTTAAAAATGATTCTCGAATACCGTTGTTATTTTCCAGTGGGATATTAGATTCGTAGGAGATTTTAAGGCGCTCTATCTGATTTGAGAGGTTACTATGATGTCTATCTGCCTCCTCCTCTAATTGCTTGATAAATTCTAGTCTATGTTCGATAACTCGTGTTCCAAAATCGGAAAGCTGTTCATCTAACACTGAGAGGAAATTAATGTCTACATTGTCAGTAGATTTGAGATAGGCATTACGTTGTTTGAGTACATGATTATAACTTGATAGGTCTGAGAGATAAACAGGCTTAATCTGTCCTAAATCAATATCTATAAATTTACGCCTTAGGCTTGGAGATCCTTTTACAAGTTGTAAATCCTCAGGAGCAAAGAGAACCACTGTCATGTGACCGATATAATCGGATAATTTAGCTTGTTTGAGGTGGTTAACCTTTGTTATGCGTCCTTTATTAGATAAACTGATTTCCAGAGGTAGCTTACCACTATGACGATGCACGATGCCGTTCAGTTTTAGAGTATTTTGCTGAAATTGAATCAGTTCTTTATCTGAGCGGGTCCGATGACTACGTGTCAATGCTAGAAAATAGATAGCCTCAAGAATATTTGTTTTTCCTTGAGCATTGCGACCAAGAAAAATATTGAGATGAGGTGAGAAGCTCACAGAGGCTTCAGTATAATTTCTAAAGTGTTGAATATCAATTTTTTCGAGCCACATAGTTAGGTTCCTGGGAAACGAACGGGGTTTCGTTTAGTTTTATTGCTTTCTTTTGACGGATGTGCTTTTTGTTTCTTTTTATTATCCTGATTCATTTTTTTAACAATGGCAGCAACACGTGCTTTTTCAGCGACTGCTTTTTGATGTTCTTCAATTTCATTTGTAGTAGGAGCTACAATCGTTATTTCAAGTTCCTCAGACGGAATGGTAATAACATCTCCATAACGAAGTTTTTTTCCACGACGTTTTTCATCCTCACCATTGAATAAAACGGTATTCTTAGCCAAGAAACCTTTAATAGCTCCGCCACTATGAATGATACTTAATTCTTTTAAAAGTGCTTGTAGTGTGATGTATTCATCAAATAATTTATATTCCATAGTACCTCAACTTTCTCTTGAGATAAGATAGCATAAAAATGGTATAATTGGAAGCATAAACTTTTTAGAGGTTATCAATGAAAATTGCTGATGGTGTCTATGTACACTTCATTCCAACACAAAAATATAAAACTAATCGTATTGTTTTTCGAATGACGGGTTCTTTGAATAAACAAACAATTGCTAAACGAGCCCTAGTTTCACAAATGTTGGCTACAGCCAATCAGACGTATCCAACAGTACAGTCTTTTAAAGAGAGACTAGCTTCTCTTTATGGAACACAGTTGTCAACTAGAGTGTCAACTAAAGGATTGACACATAGTGTTGACATCGAGTTGACATATCTGAAAGATGCCTTTATCCCTACGAATGATGGATTATTTTGGGAAGTGCTAGGTTTTTTGAAAGAGTGTCTTTACAAGTCACTGTCAAGGGTAGCTCAATACCAAAATAAAGTATTTGATATAGAAAAACAAAATTTAATGACCTACCTGGATGTTGACACAGAAAATAATTACTATTACAGTGAAGTTAAGGGAAGAGAGCTTTATTTTGTAAACGAGGGCTTGAAAGTTCCAAAATATGGTCAAGCAGAACTTGTTGAAGCAGAGACCTCGTTTACAGCTTATCAAGAATTTCAAAGTATGTTGACAAGAGATCGTATTGATATCTTTATGGTTGGAGAATTTGATGATTATCAAGTACTCCAAGCTTTACATCGTTTTCCTTTGGAAGGACGTCAAGTTGATTTACAGTTTAGCTATAGTCAACCTTATGTCAATGTTGTGAAAGAAAAGATAGAACCTAGACAGAGTAGTCAATCTATTTTACATCTAGGGTACCAATTTCCGTGTCAATATGGAGATAAACATTACTTTGCTTTAATTGTATTAAATGCCATGTTCGGTGAATTTGCCCATTCAGTCTTGTTTACAACACTTCGAGAAAAGGAAGGATTGGCTTATTCAATTAGTAGTCAATTTGATATCTTTACAGGTTTACTGGAAGTTTACGCTGGAATTGAAAAATCTAATAGAAATCAGGCTATGCGAGGAATTAGTAGAGAATTGAATTACATTAAATTAGGACGTTTTTCAAGTTCTCTACTGAATCAAACCAAAAAAATCATACGAATGAATGCCCTACTCTCTGAAGATCATTCCTTAACATTAGTGGAACAACGTTTTAATAAGGTGATTTTTGGTGATAAAAGTCTTTCATTGGAGAATTGGCTAGATGAGATTGAGAAGGTTACTAAAAAAGATGTTTGCCGTGTAGCACGTCAAGTTAAGCTACAGAGTTTGTTCTTTTTAGAAGGAGTGTCTTAGAATGCCTGCTTTGAAGAAACGTTATTATCAAAAAATTGATGAAGAAGTTTATTCAGCAATTTTAGATAATGGTATGTCTTTATCAATCATTAAGAAAAAAGGATTTCTAGAAAAAGCCGCCTTTTTGTCAACAAATTTTGGGGCGCTAGATAATCACTTTTATATTGATGGTGAGTTACAATCTTATCCTGCAGGTATTGCTCATTTTCTGGAACACAAGCTATTTGAGGATGAGCAGGGAAGGGATGTGACATTGGATTTTGTCAAGCTTGGAGCTGATGTCAATGCTTTTACAACCTTGGATAAGACAACATATTATTTCTCTACCCTTGATCACTTTGAGGAGTCTTTAGAACTTTTATTAAAGTTTACATCGAAGTTTACAAGTTCCGAAGATGCTGTCAACCATGAAAAAAGAATTATTGAACAAGAAATAAATATGTATCAGGATGATCCTGATTATAGAGTATATCTGGGTTGTTTACAAAGTTTGTATCCTAATACTATATTAGGGCGAGACATTGCTGGAAGTGTTGATAGCATTGAAAAAATTACTGTAAATGACTTGGAAGATAATTTTGACTGCTTTTACAGACCAGCAAACTGTCATCTCGTCTTGGTAGGTGATTTTGATGTTGAAGATATTTACACTTTTGTCAATGAAAAACAAAGCGAGTTTACACTACCTGAGAGAATAGTTGAAAAAGAAAAGAACCCCATTGAGTCAGATGTCCAAAAATTAGATAGTCTTCAAATGGAGATTTTCATCTCAAAGCTAGCCATTGGTTTTAAGAGTGTTCCTTTTACTGATAATCGTATGAGAGAAAACATACTGGTACAGTTATTGTTTAATTTACTGTTTGGCTGGACATCTCCTTATTACCAAAAATGGTATGCTGAAGGAAAAATAGATGAGTCTGTGTCAATTGAATATGAGGTATCTAGTAGATATTCATTTGTCATTATGACTATGGACACTGCAGAACCTATCCGTATGTCAAGCTTAATTCGTCAAGTGATGACGTCGGCAGATAAAAAAAGACTGTTGACGGATGAGGCATTGGATTTGCAAAAGAAAGCTTTGTATGGTGAATTTTTACGTAGTCTAGACAATATCCAGAATTTAGGAAGCCAATATTTAGCTTATTTTGAGAATGATAAAACATACTTTGATTTTGGTCAGGAACTGATGGGCATTACTTACAAGGAGTTGAAGGATTTTTTGAATCACTATCTCGCAAATATGGAGATTACCGATTTTGTTGTCTTCCCTAAATAAGTGATTATTTGCTATAATAGAGACACGAAAACAAAGAAGAATATTAGAAAGGGGAAAAATGAAGTTACACTCTCTAGGTGAGCAACTACGTGCAGCGCGTATAAAGAAAGAGTTAAGTTTATATGATGTAGAAAAAATTTCTGGAGTCGAAGCTCAGTTTCTTCTGGCTATGGAAATGGATCAACTTAAAGCTTTGCCAGAGGACATTCAGCAAGAGGCGCTTGAAAAGTATGCCACTTCGGTTGGTTTAGATGGAAAACGTCTGTTTGAGGAGCAGAGACAGAATGAGCAAAAACTAAAAAAAGAGAAGAAACCAGTTGAACGTAAGGAAGATACCTTAGCTGCTAAAGCTCCCATGTCACGCTTTTTAAAGCATAAACGTGAAGAAAAAAGAAAGTCTAACTATCTACCTTTACTAATTCTGAGTGCGATTTCATTACTTATCATCTGTTCAGTTGGATATATTATTATTAGACACCTCTCTAATCAACCTCAGGTGATTAAACTCAATACGATCTCTACAGTTAATCACTTATCAATTGTAGGTGGAGCTAAGTCGTCTCGAAGCATTTCTGAGGTTACAGTATCGGGGGCCAATGTTATAACGAAAACTTAAGGAAATCAATTAATGGTTGATTTCTCCAATGTAAAATCTTCAGTAGTTTTAGAAGTGGAGTTATCAGAAAATAGTAACGATACATGGTTTTCTGTAGACAACTCAGATACTTCAGAGAGTTATTATCTTTCAAAAACGAATGAATCAAAATACTCTCTAGATTTTTCTGATAAAATCAAAACAACTCAAATTATTATCGCTCAATCTTAAAAAGTTAATCTAAAGGTAAATGGGGAGTCACTTGATTTATTTCAACTAGATCAAAATACACCTAGCTACCTAACATTAAGAATCCAATAGAATCGAGAAGAAATGTTTAAAAAAGAAAATTTACCTAACTTATTGACACTTGCTAGAATTGTCTTAATTCCCATCTTTTTATTGATGACATCACTTGCGTCGAGCAATGTTATGCATATTGCTGCAGCAGTTGTCTTTGCTATTGCCAGTATTACAGATTATTTAGATGGCTATTTGGCACGAAAATGGCATGTTGTTACTAATTTTGGGAAATTTGCAGATCCTTTAGCGGATAAAATGTTGGTAATGTCAGCTTTTATTATGCTAGTAGGTATTAATCAAGCTCCTGCTTGGGTTGTTTCAGTTATCATCTGTCGGGAGTTGGCAGTTACAGGACTTCGTCTTTTGTTAGTCGAAAACGGTGGTACAGTTCTCGCTGCAGCTATGCCTGGTAAGATTAAGACAGTGACTCAGATGTTATCTATCATTTTATTATTGTGTCACGTCCATTTTGTAGGGACAATCATGCTGTATGTAGCTTTATTCTTTACGATTTACTCAGGCTATGATTATTTCAAGGGTGCAGCTTTCTTGTTTAAGGACACCTTTAAGTAGTACGATAAACCAATGATTGAAATAAAAAATTTAAAATTTAAATATAATCAAGATCAAATCTCCTATACCCTGAATGATGTATCGTTTCACGTGAAACGTGGGGAATGGTTATCCATTGTAGGCCATAACGGATCTGGAAAATCCACGACAGCACGTCTTATTGACGGACTATTAGTGGCAGAGTCTGGGCAGATTATCGTTGATGGTCAAGAATTAACAGAAGAGAACGTCTGGGATATCCGTGATAAGATTGGTATGGTCTTTCAAAATCCAGACAATCAATTTGTTGGGGCAACTGTTGAAGATGATGTTGCTTTTGGTCTTGAAAATAAGGGTGTCCCTTATGAAGAAATGGCTTCAAGAGTTCAAGAGGCTCTGGAATTTGTAGGAATGTCAGAATTTAAGGATAGAGAGCCAGCTAGATTATCTGGAGGCCAAAAACAACGTGTGGCTATCGCAGGTATTGTAGCTATGAGACCATCTATTTTGATTTTGGATGAGGCAACTAGCATGCTTGATCCAGAGGGTCGCCAGGAATTGATTCAATCTATTAAAGCTATTCGTAAAGAATACGGAATGACTGTTTTATCAATTACTCATGATCTTGATGAGGTCTCTTTGAGTGACCGTGTTTTGGTTTTGAAAAAAGGTAAAGTGGAGTCTGTTTCAAGTCCTCGTGAACTATTTAGTAGAGGCTCAGAGTTAGTTGACTTAGGTTTGGATATCCCCTTTAGTGCATTATTAACTAAAAAGCTAAGAAATAAAGGTCTGATAGATTGTGAAGACTATCTGACAGAAAAGGAATTGGTAGAACAATTATGGGAATCTCTCTCGAAAATGTAAGTTATATCTATCAAGCGGGTACTCCTTTTGAGGGGCGTGCCCTTTTTGATATGACGACGACGATAAAAGATGGTTCATATACAGCCTTTATTGGACATACAGGAAGTGGTAAATCTACTATTATGCAGCTCTTGAATGGTCTTTATTTACCCACTAGTGGTCAGGTTCACGTTGATGATACGATCATAACCAGTCAATCAAAGAATAAGGACATAAAACCAATTCGTAAGAAGGTAGGTTTAGTTTTTCAATTTCCAGAAAGTCAGTTATTTGCAGAGACTGTTTTAGAAGATGTTGCCTTTGGACCTCAAAATTTCGGAGTTTCTAAGGAAGAAGCAGAACAACGTGCTATTGAAAGTCTAAAATTAGTTGGACTCCCGGAAGAGTTTCATGGACAGAATCCTTTTGATTTATCAGGGGGACAAATGCGACGTGTTGCCATCGCAGGGATTCTAGCTATGCAACCAGATATTCTAGTGCTGGATGAACCGACTGCCGGTCTAGATCCACAGGGCCGGAAGGAATTGATGTCTCTCTTTAAGGAGTTACATCTTTCTGGAATGACGATTGTTTTAGTTACTCACTTGATGGATGATGTTGCCGATTATGCGACAGCTGTGAATGTTATGGAAAAAGGGCAACTAGTGTTGTCGGGAACTCCTAAAGATGTTTTTCAAAAAGTCACTTTTCTCAAAGAAAAGCAGTTAGGTGTTCCTAAAGTCACAGAGTTCTCGCTAGAACTACAAGAAAAAGGTTATAGCTTTGAAAGTCTTCCTATTACAATAGAGGAATTCGTAGAGGTGTTGGTTCATGGATAAGTTAATTATTGGACGTTATATTGTTGGTGATTCTTTTATACACCGATTAGATCCTAGAAGTAAATTATTAGCCATGCTGATTTATATTGTCGTCATTTTTTGGGCTAACAATCCTCTAACTTATGCTGTGATAACTCTATTTACACTTTTCTTGGTTTTCTTGTCTAAAATTAAGCTTAGTTTCTTTTTGGGTGGTATTAAACCGATGATTTGGATTATATTATTCTCTACCCTGTTCCAAGTTTTCTTCAATACAAGAGGGAGTGTGCTTTGGTCCATCGGCTTTTTTAAGATTACAGAAGTCGGTTTAAATCAAGGTTGGATGATATTCCTTAGATTTATCCTCATTATTAGTTTTTCCACCTTACTTACTCTAACAACCACGCCGTTAAGTTTATCTGATGCAGTAGAGTCACTTTTAAAACCGCTGACTATTTTTAAAGTACCGGCACATGAAATTGGTCTAATGTTATCTTTGAGTTTACGTTTTGTACCAACCTTGATGGACGATACAACGCGTATTATGAATGCTCAGAAGGCGCGTGGTGTTGATTTTGGTGAAGGAAATATTATTCAAAAGGTTCGGTCAATTATACCAATCTTAATTCCTTTATTTGCATCTAGCTTTAAACGAGCAGATGCTCTGGCTATAGCTATGGAAGCCAGAGGTTATCAAGGTGGTGAGGGACGAACAAGATATCGTCGACTTTTATGGAACGGTCGAGATACCTTGTCAATTGCTGCTATTGTAACTTTAGGGTTAATACTTTTTTATCTTAAGAGTTAATTCGTAAAAATGAATAAAAAGTAGGTCTTAAGACCTATAAGTATTTTAAGAACGTCTACGTAGGCGTTCTTTTTCGTCTAATCCTAAACTACCTGTAATATTTTTAATATCCCTAACAAGAGGATGTTATATTTGCACGGTATTATAGATATATGGTTATAGTTCTTCAGCTTAATCTGGATTAAAAATTCCCTATAGAGAATAAGCCAGGTGATTAACCCATTGGTCATAAATAAAATAATTTAATAACTTTGACTAGTATGGATTGGACTATAAATAGATAGAGGAGCATCATCATGCAAACAAAGAATACATTTAACACTAAAAAATTAGGTCTTTTTGGACTTGTTACAGTGGCAACACTTGGAGCAACAGCTTTAGCTAATGCAGAAACTTACACAGTTCAAAAAGGAGATACCCTTTCAGCTATTGCTAAGAAGAATGGTACGACAGTGGACGAAATCGTCTCAAGAAATGGCATTCAAGATGCTAATAAGATTTCTATTGGTCAAAACTTAACGATTAATGAAACCACTGAAGAGCCAGCAGAACCTTCAGCTACAACAGAAGCAGCTGTTGAATCAACACAATCAACAGAGTCCACACAAAGTGAAGATACTCAAGCAACCAATACAACTCTTTCTTCTTCAGAGGCAGCAGCTAAAGAAGAAATCGCACAACGTGAGTCAAGCGGTAGCTATACAGCTCAAAATGGGCAATATTATGGACGTTACCAATTAGCATCATCATATTTGAACGGAGACTTGTCTCCTGAAAATCAAGAAAAGGTAGCAGATAATTATGTAGCAAGCCGTTATGGTTCATGGACAGCAGCTCTTGCTTTCTGGAATGCTCATGGTTGGTACTAAATCATTATTACTGATTTATGAGGAAAACTTGTAAAACATCATACAAATAAGGAAAAAATGCCAGATTTTTGGCGTTTTTTTATTAAAATGATAAGTCATTGTAACATTAGACATAATACAAATAATCGGCAGTAATATTACTAGGTTATGATGAATGTAACTAGAATTAGCTAGGAGGGATTTATGTTTAAAAAAAGTTATAAGGGACGCCGTATCAAATTAGCAGCAAAGAAATCATTGGCGGTACCAGTGGCAATTGTAACAAGTTTTATTGTCATTCTGGGAGTATCACTCTCTACGTTAGTTAATAAAGGGTTGGTTAACGCATTTTCAGATTCTGTTACTCCAGCGCCTTCAACAGCATCAACAACGTCAGAATCGACAGCAGATTTAGTAAAATCAACAGAAATTAGCTCAAGTAAAGATAATAAGGCTAATAAAGAAAAGGTTGAAGAAAGTAAGCCTCAGTCAGAAACAACAGGAGAAGCGGTAGAAGCAGCTGAAAAGTCTCAGTCATATACTGCTACTAAAAGCACTACTACAACGAGTACTGATACTACGTCGACTCAAAATACTATAACAGCTCCTTCGGTTGTTGCAAGTGGTAGTGGGTCAGTTGTTCTCTCAAATGGTAACACTGCAGGAGAAGTTGGTTCTTATGCAGCGGCACAGATGGCAGCTGCTACTGGTGTTCCTCAGTCAACTTGGGAGTCAATTATTGCGCGTGAGTCAAATGGAGACCATACTGCAGCAAATGGTTCAGGTGCATCAGGTCTTTTTCAGACAATGCCTGGATGGGGCTCTACTGTAACGGTTGAGGATCAAATTCAATCAGCCTTGAATGCCTATAACGCACAAGGGTTGTCAGCTTGGAATTACTAAGATTTATAGAAGTTGGGAGATATCTCTCAACTT
>NZ_GL831112.1:38295-70110 GCF_000188295.1 Streptococcus vestibularis ATCC 49124
AGTTGTCAAACCACACCAGATTACGTACCGATTTATGGGACAATAGGTGAGCAGAATACTTACGATCTTTATTATAAAAATATCGTTACGAATCAGAAGGCAAAGAAGATACTCGAAGATGGTTATCTTGTATTAACTTGGGAAGCTGCTGAAGGGGAGGGACTGAATCTACCGATAGTTGTTTATAAAGATTCTATCTTGACACTAAATGGTAAAGAACTAGACAAGGATGACTATAGTTTGTCAATGATTGGTACACCGACCGTTTCATCACAAAAAGGACAGAATAAAACGGTGTTAAGTTATCAGGAGCCAGGATGGCTATTTGTAGCGTTAGTGATTCCAATAATAGTTCTGGGAGTAATAGGTTTACAGTGGATTTACACAAAATAAGTATAAAAAAGGTTGCCTAGTGGTAACCTTTTTGCATTATTCTTTAATCATGATATAATTAAGCTTGCGTGCTTTT
Organism: Streptococcus vestibularis ATCC 49124; assembly: GCF_000188295.1. Classification (GTDB taxonomy): domain Bacteria; phylum Bacillota; class Bacilli; order Lactobacillales; family Streptococcaceae; genus Streptococcus; species Streptococcus vestibularis. The sequence continues at coordinate 38,765 of NZ_GL831112.1, forward strand.
ACGCTTCAAAATCGACCTTCAAATCGATATTTGAACAACTAGACCCTTCAAGTCTATGTTAATTTTTATTTGATGGGAGGAGTTATCTATGACTGATAATTCAAAAATACGTGTTGTTGTCGGTATGAGTGGTGGCGTTGATTCATCAGTAACAGCCTTACTTTTAAAAGAGCAAGGTTATGATGTAATCGGTGTTTTCATGAAAAACTGGGATGACACAGATGAATTTGGTGTGTGTACCGCAACTGAAGATTATAAAGATGTAGCAGCAGTAGCTGATCAGATTGGTATCCCCTATTACTCTGTCAACTTTGAAAAAGAGTACTGGGATCGTGTATTTGAGTATTTCTTAGCAGAGTACCGTGCAGGCCGTACCCCTAATCCAGACGTTATGTGTAATAAGGAAATCAAGTTTAAGGCATTCTTAGATTATGCGATGACATTGGGAGCAGATTATGTGGCTACAGGACATTACGCTCAAGTTGTTCGCGATGAAGACGGCATTGTCCATATGTTGCGTGGTGCAGATAATAACAAAGATCAAACCTACTTCCTTAGTCAACTTTCGCAAGAGCAGTTGCAGAAAACGATGTTTCCCTTAGGACATCTACAAAAGCCAGAAGTTCGTGAGATTGCTGAACGTGTAGGTCTTGCAACAGCCAAGAAAAAAGATTCGACAGGAATTTGTTTTATTGGTGAGAAAAACTTTAAAGAATTTCTTAGCCAATACTTGCCAGCTCAAAAAGGTCGTATGATGACTGTCGATGGTCGTGATATGGGGGAACATAACGGACTCATGTATTACACCATTGGTCAACGTGGAGGTATGGGTATTGGTGGTCAAAAAGGTGGCGATAATGCTCCTTGGTTTGTAGTAGGGAAAGATCTTTCTAAAAATATTCTTTACGTGGGTCAAGGTTTCCACCATGAGTCGTTGATGTCAACTTCACTTGACGCTTCAATGATTCACTTCACTCGAGATATGCCAGAAGAATTTGAAATGGAATGCACAGCAAAATTCCGTTATCGTCAACCTGATAGTAAAGTTACTGTAAAGGTTAAGGGTGACAAAGCAGAGGTTATTTTTGCTGAACCTCAGCGTGCTATTACACCTGGTCAAGCCGTTGTTTTCTATGATGGTCAGGAATGTTTGGGCGGCGGTATTATTGACCAAGCGTATAAAGACGGAAAAGTTTGTCAGTATATCTAACTGGAGTTAAGTAATAACGGTGAGTTCCCAATTTTTTTATGCATTTATGGCATTTTTCGCTATAATGAATCCAATTTCAAATCTTCCTATAGTGTGCAGACTCTAATCAAATAGTGATTGGAATTGACAAAACGATTTGATTTGATAAAATAATTTTAACAATAGTCATGATGGTCAAAGCTCATGGGAATTGTGCGTTTTTGCGTACAGTTTTCTAGAGTTTTGACTATTTTTGTAGGAAAAAAACAAAGAAAGGATGAGGCAGTTGACTGTAAATCACTGCAAAAATCTAAAAAATGTCTTACGAGTTTGATGAAAATTTTGATGTAATTGTTGTTGGTGCTGGTCACGCCGGTGTGGAAGCTAGCTTGGCTGCAGCCCGTATGGGATGTAAGGTTTTATTAGCGACTATTAACCTAGAGATGCTGGCTTTTATGCCATGTAACCCTTCTATCGGTGGATCGGCCAAGGGGATTGTTGTTCGTGAAATTGATGCTCTTGGTGGAGAGATGGGTAAAAACATCGACAAAACCTATATTCAAATGAAAATGTTGAATACTGGTAAAGGACCTGCAGTTCGAGCTTTGCGTGCTCAAGCAGACAAAGCCTTGTATGCCATGACAATGAAACATACAGTTGAGCGTCAGGAAAACTTGACTCTACGTCAATCAATGGTTGATGAAATACTTGTTGAAGATGGTAAGGTAGTCGGTGTCAGAACAGCCACAAATCAAAAATATGGAGCTAAAGCAGTTGTTGTAACAACAGGAACGGCTTTACGCGGTGAAATTATCCTAGGTGAGCTCAAATATTCTTCTGGACCAAATAATAGTCTTGCATCGGTTACTTTGGCTGATAATTTGAAGGAGCTTGGGCTTGAAATTGGTCGATTTAAAACAGGTACTCCTCCTCGTGTCAAGGCATCATCAATTAATTACGAAGAGACCGAGATTCAACCAGGCGACGAAAAACCAAATCATTTTTCATTCTTGTCGAAGGATGAAGACTATCTTCAGGACCAAATTCCTTGTTGGCTAACTTATACGAATCAAGAAAGCCACGATATTATCAATAACAATTTACACCGTGCACCGATGTTCTCAGGTATTGTCAAGGGAGTAGGTCCTCGTTACTGCCCATCAATCGAAGATAAAATTGTCCGCTTTGCAGATAAGAATCGCCATCAGCTTTTCCTTGAACCTGAAGGAAGAGAGACTGAAGAAGTCTATGTGCAAGGCCTGTCAACTAGTCTGCCAGAGGATGTTCAAAAAGAGTTGATTCACTCAATTAAAGGTCTCGAAAAGGCAGAGATGATGCGAACTGGTTATGCGATTGAATATGATATCGTGCTCCCTCATCAACTACGTGCAACACTTGAAACGAAGTTGATTTCAGGTCTCTTTACAGCAGGACAGACCAACGGAACTTCTGGATACGAGGAGGCAGCAGGTCAGGGGCTAGTTGCTGGTATCAATGCGGCTCTTAAAGTTCAAGGTAAACCTGAGCTTATTCTCAAACGTAGTGATGCCTATATTGGTGTAATGATTGACGATCTTGTTACAAAAGGAACTTTGGAGCCATATCGTTTATTGACATCACGCGCAGAGTATCGTCTCATATTACGTCATGATAATGCTGATATGCGCTTGACACCTATTGGTCGAGAAGTTGGTTTGGTTGACGATGAACGTTGGAGTATCTTTGAAATTAAGAAAAATCAGTTTGACAGCGAGTTGACACGTCTGTCAAAAGAAAAATTAAAGCCTATCAAAGAAACAAATGAAAAAATTCAAGCTCTAGGCTTTAAGCCTTTGACAGATGCCATGACAGCCAAAGAGTTTATGCGTCGACCTGAGATTGATTACGCTACAGCTACTCAGTTTGTCGGTCCAGCTGCAGAAGATTTGGATGCTAAGGTTATAGAGTTACTTGAAACTGAAATCAAGTACGAAGGTTATATCAATAAAGCTTTGGATCAAGTAGCCAAGATGAAGCGAATGGAAGAAAAAAAGATTCCGAAAAATATTGATTGGGATGCTATTGATTCTATTGCAACTGAGGCTCGTCAAAAATTTAAGAAAATAAATCCTGAAACTATTGGTCAAGCAAGCCGTATATCAGGGGTTAATCCAGCAGATATCTCTATTTTGATGGTTTACCTTGAAGGCAATAATAAGGCTCGACGTAAAGTGGAGTAACAGTCGTAACACTTGTAAAAGCCTTTTAATTAAGGCTTTTTTATGTTATAATTGTTAGATTAAGAGGTTTTATATGAAAAGATTTCACTTTGCAACTATTCACCTGGTAATGATAGGTCTAATTCTTTTTGGAATTGCTACCATTTTTGTTCGCGTATTACAATCGGAGTCTGCACTTATTTTTGCGCTTTTTATCATTATGGTAGTAGTTGTTACACTATTGCACTACCAAAAGACAACATATGAGTCCTTAGAAATAGAGCAATTAGATGAACTGAATCAGGATGTTGAAGATTCTTTGAAGACCCTTCTTGGAAAGATGCTTGTCGGAGTTATTACTTTTGACGAAAATGACCATATTGAATGGTTCAACCCCTATGCCAAGTTAGTGCTTTCAGATGAATATGGGAACTTCAATAAGCAGTTGATTGCAGACTTTATCTCCCAAAAACGAAAGGGGTCACCTTCGAATGTGATAACTGTTGGTGACAATAAATATGCTGCCTTTGTGGATTTTGACAATAAGCTGACATATTTTATTGACAATGTTTATGATCAAGATGAAAATGTTGATCCAAATATGACTCGACCTGTTATTGGGATTATTTCAGTTGATAACTACGACGATGTGACAGGAAGTTTGCCAGATGCGGATGTTTCAAAAATCAATACATTTGTAGCAGGATTTATTTCTGAGTTTGCTAAGTCTAAGCATATTCATTATCGACGTATTGAAGGGGATCGTTTTTACTTCTTTACCAATTACAGTGTTTTGACAGAATTTATGGATCAAAAGTTTTCTGTCTTGGACGACTTCCGTCAACAGGCACAAGAACGTGGTTTACCACTGACTTTGAGTATGGGAATATCCTTTGGGACGCTTAAGCATGATCAAATCGGGCAAGTTGCTTTGCAGAACCTTAATATTGCACTTGTTCGAGGCGGGGATCAAGCTGTTGTTAAGGAAAATGACGATCACAAGGAACTTCTTTATTTTGGAGGAGGCTCTGTCTCAACAGTTAAGCGTTCTCGTACAAGAACAAGGGCTATGATGACTGCAATCTCAGATAAGTTAAAAACAGTCGAAAAAGTATTTGTTGTTGGTCACAAGAATCTTGATATGGACGCCTTAGGGGCTACTGTTGGTATGGCCCATTTTGCTAGTCAGATTGTTAGAAAGAGCTATGCTGTTTATGATGATATGGCTATGAATGCGGATATTGAGCGTGCGGTCGAACGTTTGAAAGAAGATGGGCAGTCACCACTTATTACACTCTCAGAAGCTGAAGAACTAGTTAATCAACACTCATTGCTAATTATGGTTGACCATTCAAAAATCCATCTAACCCTATCTCAGGATTTTTATGATCGATTTAATGAAGTTATTGTCGTAGACCATCACCGTCGAGATGATGACTTCCCTGAAAATGCGGTTTTGACCTTTATTGAAAGTGGAGCAAGCTCTGCTTGTGAATTAGTTACGGAGTTGTTACAATTCCAAGGGGCTCCAGAACGTTTGAGTAAAATCCAAGCTTCTATCCTTATGGCGGGTATAATGCTAGATACCAAGAATTTCTCTACGCGTGTTACTAGTCGAACATTTGATGTTGCCTCTTACCTTCGTGGTTTAGGAAGTGACAGCGGAGAAATTCAAACGATTTCTGCTACTGATTTTGACGAATATCGGCGTATTAATGAGTTAATTCTTGCAGGCGAACGAATTACTGATGATATAATCGTTGCTACAGGAGATAACTATAAGTGTTATAATAATGTTGTGATTTCTAAGGCAGCAGATACTATGCTTGCAATGGCTGGAATCGAAGCAACCTTTGTTGTTGCTCGAACAAGTAATTCTACTGTAAACATATCTTCTCGAAGCCATAATGCGATTAATGTACAACGCATTATGGAAAAATTAGGTGGAGGAGGACATTTCAACCTAGCTGCCTGCCAGTTACGAGACTGTAGTGTTGCTCAAGCGCAAAATAAATTAATTGAAACTATTATGGGAGAGTTGGCTCCCAAGGGGGATTAAAATGAAAGTTATTTTCTTACAAGACGTTAAGGGTAAAGGAAAAAAAGGTGAAATTAAAGAAGTACCATCAGGTTATGCTCAAAACTTCTTGATTAAAAAGAATCTTGCTAAAGAAGCAACAAACCAAGCTATCGGGGAGTTGAAAGGAAAACAAAAATCAGAAGAAAAGCATGCTGCAGAGTTGTTAGCTGAAGCAAGACGTGTTAAAGAACAGCTTGAGAAAGAAGAAAATCGTCTTCAATTTACTGAGAAGGTTGGACCAGATGGTCGTACATTTGGTTCAATTACAGCTAAAAAGATTGCGGAAGGACTTCAGAAACAGTTTGGAATCAAGATTGATAAACGTCATATTGAACTTGAACATCCTATTCGAGCGATTGGTTTGATAGAGGTTCCTGTAAAGCTTCATAAAGAAGTGAATGCACAAATTAAGATTAACATCAAAAATAGTGCTGAGTAATTTATTGACACTATAAGTAAATCTTGTAAAGGAGGGAATAATTGTGTCAGAGGCTCAAGAATTACGAGTGCAACCTCATGATTTAGTAGCGGAACAGTCTGTTTTGGGGGCTATTTTCATTAACCCGGAAAAGTTAATTACAGTTCGAGAGTTTATCGAAGCAGATGACTTTTACAAGTATTCCCATCGTGTCATTTTTAAAGCAATGGTAACGCTGTCGGATCGAAATGATGCCATTGATGCCACGACAGTACGTACTATTCTAGATGACCAAGATGACCTCCAAAACATAGGGGGTATTTCTTATCTTGTAGATTTGGTCAATAGTGTTCCAACATCCGCAAATGCTGAGTACTATGCTAAGATTGTGGCTGAGAAAGCCATGCTTCGCCGTATTATAAATAGGTTGACAGAGACTGTAAACCAAGCATATGAGGGGGCAACTGAATCTGATGAAATTATTGCAAATGCTGAGAAAGCCTTAGTTGATGTTTCAGAGCATAGCAATCGTAGTGGTTTCCGTAAAATATCTGAAGTTCTTGATGTCAATTTTAATACTTTGGAGATGCGTTCACAGCAAACATCAGATGTTACTGGGTTACCAACAGGTTTCCGTGATCTTGACAAGATTACAACAGGTTTACACCCTGATCAATTAATTATTTTAGCAGCTCGTCCCGCAGTTGGTAAAACAGCCTTTGTGTTGAACATTGCTCAGAATGTTGGCACCAAGCAAAATAAATCTGTTGCAGTCTTTTCACTAGAGATGGGTGCAGAAAGCTTGGTTGATCGTATGTTGGCAGCTGAAGGGATGATTGATTCCCATGCTTTACGTACAGGTCAATTGACAGAGCAAGATTGGAATAATGTGATGATTGCTCAAGGGGCATTGGCTGAGGCACCTATTTATATAGATGATACCCCTGGTATAAAGATTACTGAGATTCGTGCACGGTCCCGTAAATTGTCACAAGAAGTAGAAGGTGGTCTCGGTCTCATTGTGATTGACTATTTACAGTTGATTACAGGGACGCGACCAGAAAATCGCCAACAAGAGGTTTCAGATATTTCAAGGCAGTTAAAAATCCTAGCCAAGGAGCTCAAAGTTCCTGTAATTGCCTTGAGTCAGTTGTCTCGTGGGGTTGAACAACGTCAGGATAAACGTCCAGTCTTATCTGATATTCGTGAGTCAGGATCTATCGAGCAGGATGCCGATATTGTAGCCTTCTTATATCGTGATGATTACTACCGAAAAGAGGGTGAAGAACCAGAGAATGCGATTGAAGATAATACAATCGAAGTTATCCTAGAAAAAAACCGTGCTGGTGCGCGTGGAACAGTCAAGTTACTATTCCAAAAAGAATACAATAAATTTTCATCGATTGCTCAGTTTGAGGAATCATAATTTTCAGATTTAAGGAGATATATATGAGTGATGCATTTGCAGATGTTGCTAAGATGAAAAACATCAAGGAAGCTATTAAGTCACATGAAGGTCAGCTAGTAGAATTGACCTTAGAGAATGGACGTAAACGTGAAAAGAATAAAATTGGTCGATTGACAGAGGTTTACCCATCATTGTTTATTGTTGAATATCAAGACTTCAGTTCTCAAGCAGGAGCTATTAATAATAGTTATGTTGAATCTTACACTTATTCAGATATTTTGACTGAGAAGACTCTCATTCGTTATTTGAGTCCTGAGGAACAAGCTGAAATCGAAAATAAATAAGAAAAAGCCTTTACTTGGGCTTTTTTTCGTGGTAAAATGTTAAAGTATGAGAAATAATAGCAGGATAAAATGAAGCTCGTCAACAGGAAGTCGGCTAGAAAAGTAACCTTTGCTGTTTGGGCGAAGTCTTTCTGAACGAATCAGGTTTATCTAAAACGTTATTTCCTAAAAATATTTTTTATAGGAGGACATTATTAATGTCACGTTATACAGGTCCATCATGGAAACAATCACGTCGCCTTGGTTTCTCACTTACAGGCACAGGTAAAGAATTGGCACGTCGTAACTACGTACCAGGTCAACACGGTCCAAACAACCGTTCAAAACTTTCAGAGTACGGTTTGCAATTGGCTGAGAAACAAAAACTTCGTTTCTCATACGGTTTGGGTGAAAAACAATTCCGTAACTTGTTCGTACAAGCTACTAAAGTTAAAGGTGGAACACTTGGTTTCAACTTTATGGTTCTTTTGGAACGTCGTCTTGACAACGTTGTTTACCGTCTCGGCCTTGCAACTACTCGTCGTCAAGCACGTCAATTCGTAAACCACGGTCATATCCTTGTTGACGGTAAACGTGTTGATATCCCATCATACCGTGTTGAAGTTGGTCAAGTAATCTCAGTTCGTGAAAAATCAGCTAAAGTTCCTGCTATCCTTGAAGCAGTAGAAGCTACTATCGGACGTCCAGCATTTGTATCATTCGATGCTGAAAAACTTGAAGGTTCATTGACACGTCTTCCAGAACGTGATGAAATCAACCCAGAAATCAACGAAGCACTTGTCGTTGAATTCTATAACAAAATGCTTTAATTTTAAAATTCATTTTGCAAAAAGCCCGTTGTTATGGGCTTTTTTGTTTATCTTAAATCATTGATTTTTAGGTTTGTTCAGTTATTTGTTTAGTTACAAGTTTGTCTTCTAATATAAAAAAGTCCCTAGTCTAGTACAAGTGACTGGGGATTCGTAATATGATGATAGATGATTTTGAGGTATAAATTATTTATTATCCAATCCGCCTTCAAAATCTGCTGAAACGTTTGAAACGTAGTTAGTGAAGTAGCTTTCAAAATCTTTTTTTAGTTGGTCGTACTCCTCTTCGGAGTAATCTTTATCCTCTATATAAGCCTGAAATCTAGGAATTCCCAAATCTTTTTGGAGACGTTGGCTTACTTCTGTCTTTGTCATAAGAACCTCTCTTTCATTCTTTATTTTACCACATTTCAAATTGTATGAAGCATACATGTTGTTTTTAAGGTTCACTTTTGATATACTGTCGAAGTTATTTAAGAAGGAGGCTACTATGTCTATTATTACACTAATTTTAGCTGGGATTGTTGCTTTGGAGCATCTCTATATCATGTATTTGGAAACTTTTGCGACACATTCAGACACGACTAGTCGTGTTTTCAATATGAGTAAAGAAGAACTTCAACGTGATTCTGTTACAAACTTATTTAAAAATCAAGGGATTTACAATGGTTTGATTGCTGTATTCCTCTTGTATGGGATTTTCACAAGTAGTCAGCTACTTGTAACTGTTTTTGTACTCAATGTTTTCTTTGCTGCTATTTATGGTGCTATAACTGCCAATAAGAAAATTATTTTAACGCAAGGCGGACCCGCAATTTTAACCTTGCTTTCACTTATTATTCCCTTATTTTAAGGATTTTATTGTAAAAGAAAAAAGCTGCTTTAACTATTGAAATGGTTAACAGCTTTTTATGATTTTGAAGTTATTTATTGTGGAATAAAGCGTAGAAGAAAGTCTGTCATTTCTTGAGGTGATTCTTTTTTCCCTTTATTTATCCAGGCTTGACAAGCACCAAAAATAGCATGCGCAAAATAAATACTGGCATAATCCTTCTCGAATCCTTTGAGAGCTCTTTTTTCAGCAGTAGGGTCAATAAAATCTTCAGCTATCATACGCTGAAGTTTATGTATCAGAAAATCTTGAATTTCTTTTGAACCATTTGTAGACAATAGAGCTGATAGGAGCTTTTCACGAGTGAGAAATTCAAAGATTTCGAGAAAGGCCCCTTCTTTCTTTCCTTCATATTTATCAAATATATACTCTAGTTTATGGAAAAGCTCTTTCTGATAACTATCAATCATTTCATACTTATCTTTGTAGTGGGTATAAAAACTTGAACGGCTAATCCCAGCTGTTTGAACCAGACGAATGGTAGTAATATCATTGAAATCTTGGTCTTTAAGGCATATTACCAAAGCATCTAAAAGAGCTTTTTTAGTCTGTGAACGTCTTTGATCTTTTGTCATGTATTTCTCCTTTTACACACTTTTAGACAATATGTCCAAAAGAAGTTTTTAAATATTGATTTTAAAATTAATGAGTTTATAATTGATTATATCATAAAAATAAACACGATGTCTAAGAAGGAGAATTATGTTAGCAGAATTAAAGGCTCTTCTAAAAAGTCCAAAGCTATGGATAACCATTATTGGTGTTTCATTGATACCCGCTTTGTATAATCTAATCTTTTTATCTTCTATGTGGGATCCTTACGGTAATGTGAAAAATCTGCCAGTGGCAGTGGTGAACAAAGATAAGAGCGCTAGTTTTCAAGATAAGACTCTTAATATTGGTCACGATATGGTTGACAATATGTCTAAAAATAAAAATTTAGACTATCATTTTGTAACTGAAAATGAAGCACAAAAAGGAATAGAAGACGGTGATTACTATATGGTAATCACTTTTCCAGAAAATCTCTCAAGTAACGCAGCAAGTCTTCTGACAAATGATCCCAAGAAACTTGAAATCTCTTATCAGACAACAGCAGGTCATAGCTTCGTTTCTTCAAAAATGAGCGATTCTGCCATGTCTAAGTTAAAGGATACCGTTTCTAAAAATATTACGTCAACTTATGTTGGAGCAGTGTTTAAGAGTATGTCTCAACTTCAAGGTGGTATGGGAACTGCAGCGAATGGGGCCAGTCAATTATATGCAGGTGCAGGAGCACTTCAATCTGGAAGTCAGACCTTGTCAAATGGTCTAGGGACTCTTGCTGGCTCTACTCAAACATTGGCTACAGGTGTTGATACCTTGAGTTCAGGCGCGTCTGCCTATACTTCAGGTGTGTCAACTTTGTCAGGCGCTTTGTCACAGTTAAACGCGAACTCTGAGGCCGTTAATTCTGCTGCAGGTCAATTTGTATCAGGAGCAGAGGCCATGAATACCTTAGTTACAGGTGCAGATTCGTTGTCAACAGCGCTCAGTCAAATGGCTACAGCAACAAGTTTATCCGAAGAACAGCAAGCACAGTTGTCAACCTTGTCAACTAATTTAACTGATTTAAATACAGCAATTCAAAATCTTAATACAGCGGTAAGTAACACATCATTACCAAGTGGAACATCAACAACATCAGTAGATACAAGTTCAATAGCGACTTATCTTTCAAATATTTCTTCTGCAGCTAGCTCTATAGCTACAGCTAGTGCAACTGATAAAGCAAATGATTTGGCTGCGGTACAAGGAACAGCTGCTTATCAAAGCTTGACGGCAGATCAACAAGCAGAGATTACATCGGCAATTAGTAATGCAGGATCTACAGCTAGTAGCTATGCTTCAACTATTGCATCAGATGTGTCAAGTATGTCAACGGCCTTATCTAGCTTGACAGGTACGACAACAACTAGTAGCGGAGATTCAAGTAGTTTAGCTTCTCTACAAACATCTATTTCAGGTATTGCAAGTTCGGCGAATGCTCTTCTTCCTGTAGCTTCATCAACGGTATCATCAATGCAAGCTAATATTGCTAATGTCAATTCGGTACTTGTCAATCAATTATCACCAGGAGCAATTCAAGTGGCTTCAGGTGTGTCAACCGCTCAAAGTACTCTAGCAACAGGTGCAAGCGCACTTTCAACTGGTTTGTCAACTTATACTGGTGCTGTTTCAACAATTGCCAGTGGCGCTCAAACTCTAGATGCTAACAGTAGTAGTTTAATGACCGGTTTTTCTACTCTTCAAAGTGGTACAAGTGCTCTCAATACAGGTGCCCAACAATTAGCAACTGGAGGGAACACTTTAACAAATGGCTTGACAAGTCTGTCAACTAACCTTTCTACATTATCTAATTCATTAAACAAGGCTAATCAGCAACTCTCTCTTGTTTCTGTAAACTCAGACAATGCAAAAATGGTGAGTGCTCCGCTCAAAGAGAAGAAAACTGATAAGGATAAGGTTGACACTAATGGTGTGGGAATGGCTCCATATATGATTTCTGTTTCTCTTATGGTTGTCGCTCTTTCAACTAATGTTATCTTTGCTAAGAGCTTGACAGGAAGAAAATTTACGAGCCGTTTTGATTGGGCTAAAAATAAGTTACTTATCAATGGTATTATTACAACTATGGCTGCTATTGCGCTTTATATTGCCATTCGATTTGTGGGAGTTGAACCAAATCATCCATTAGCTACATTTGGTATGATTCTCCTTGTAGCATGGACTTTAATGGCGCTGGTTACAGCCCTTGTAGGTTGGGATGATAGATATGGCGCATTTGCTTCCATGATTCTGCTGCTTTTGCAACTAGGGGCTAGTGCAGGGACTTATCCAATTGAACTTAGTCCTAAGTTCTTTAAGATCATCCAACCATTCTTACCAATGTCCTACTCCGTATCAGGTCTTCGTCAAACTATTTCAATGACAGGACAGATCTCAGATCAAGTACGTATGTTATTCATTTTCTTACTTATTTTTGTAGTTGTAGGTATTATTATTTATAGACCAAAGTATGAAAATGAATAAACTAAAAGCCAGCTCTAATGTGAGCTGGCTTTTTATGTTATTCAACAGTTATATCACCGAGGTCTGAGGTAATGGTAAGTGTATTATCCTTTGAAATTTTAAGGTTATTTGTAATGTCAACCTCTCCTGAGTGACTATCGGCTTGAACATTGAGCATGTAATCTTTAAGAGCTATTTCAATATCACCGGTTGTAACATCAAGTTTATTGTGACCATTGAAAATCAGGTTATCTCCAGAGTAATCTCCCATTGCAATAGATAAATCTGAGTTAGTAAAGAGGGTGTTATCGCTATCAACACTACCAACATCAAGGTTAGCTTTTAGTTGGCTGACAATCATTTTAGTAAAAGTTAGGTCCCCTACATTTAGATTAATGTCTGCTTGTTTGATGGTGCTATTACTTAAATCTAGATTTCCAGTTGCTAAATCAACCTTTAAAAAATCAATCGTTTGTTTTTTAGGGAGTGTAATGACAATGGTTTTATTTCTGACTTCCTCGTTGAGAGTAGAAAGCCTTACTAAATCTTTTAATCCGAAAAAGTTAATATGTTTGTTAGAAGTTGAATCTAATTCAGAGTTGTTATCATTGATAGTCAATTGACCATCCTTTACAGATGTGTCAATTGGATTTTTGTTTTTTGGTAGTAAGAAAGCGTTGCTTTGTCAACGTCACCATTTTTTATAAGCACATTGTAGCTACTACTTTTAATATCAATTTTACTGAAGTCATCAACTTCTTTCTTGACATAATCTTGCTCACTTTTAGTTTGATTTTGTAAATCTATTAAGCCACCTTGGCTATAACCCCAAGCTACTAATCCTCCTCCTAAAAATAGAGAGGTAAGAGACACTCCGAGGACAATCTTTTTCCAAGTTTTCATGATTTTCTTCCTTTCTTGATGAGCCATTTAATCAATAGGGTAATTAGCTTTACAATAAGTTTACAGATTTCAAATGAAATCAAAAGTAGTAAGAGTGCTCCTCCAAACATTAATAGACCTAGCCCTATTCCAAACAGTGTTGAAGCTAGTGAAACATTTAAGAGAGAGAAGCTTGTAAAGAAAGTGTAAACACCACTAATGAGTAAGGCAAAAGTAAGAGCTAAGGCAGTCACTATAACTGCAAAAATAATCAAAAGAAGTGTCAATAGCATAGCTAGGAAGAATAGTAGAATTGGTAAGGCGACTGGACTGGCTAAAACAGCTAGGATCGCAATCCAAAGGATAGTTGTTTTATTACGTAAGCTGCTCTTGTCCTCAACAATCTTTTCGTCTAGAAGACGACTAATGACTTCATATGCGGCTTCCTTAGGTGTACCTAATTCTGCAATAACCTGAGCTTCATTTTCAGGCCCGGTCTCTTCAAAATATTCCATGAAATACTCGAGAGCCTCTTCGTAGTCCTTTTGTGGTAATTTTCGTAGATATTTTGTTAATTTGGCTATATATTTAGTCCTTGTCATGTCTTAATCTCCCTTCAACAATACCATCCATAGTTTCTTTGTAGGTTAACCATTCTTCATTAAGAAATTGAAGTTGATTTTTTCCCTCTTGGGTAATACTGTAATATTTACGTTTACGCCCTTGATACGCTTGGCTATAGGTGGTCATATAGCCTGCTTTCTCAAGCTTTTTGAGAATAGGATAAAGTGTTGACTCCTTGATATTAGTCGCAAGCTTTATGGTTTGACTAATCTCATAGCCATAAGAGTCTTCTCTATCGATAATAGCTAGTATTAGGAACTCTATCAGGATTGACGATGTTGGAAAATACATAGTGTGCTCCTTTGCTTTTAGGATATGTATAAAAATTATATATAATTATTTTACACATTGAGTGTATCTCTTTTAGAAAGATATGTCAATATTTTATATATAAAAATTTTATATAATAGGGCTATTTTCTTTTTTATGATAATATGAAGTCAAGGAGTTCTTATGACTATTAAAGATAAACTAGCTCATTACGAGCCGAAGCCGCTAGGGGAGAAAAGACGCTATGCGGTGCTTTTACCCCTAATATATGATGTAAAAACTGATAAGTATCAAATTCTTTACCAAGTACGAAGTGAGCATATTTCTCAACCAGGTGAGGTCTCTTTTCCTGGTGGCCGTGTCGAAGATGGTGAGACTTTTCAAGAAGCTGCTATACGAGAAACATGTGAGGAACTAAACTTAATTCCTGACCAAATAGATATTTGGGGAGAGATTGATTATCTGATTCATCAGGGGAGAACCATCCATTGCTTTGTTGGAAAGATAAATATAGAAAATTGGGAGCATATTTATCCAAATGAAGAGGTGAAACGGTTGTTTACAGTTTGTGTTGACACATTGTTGACAGAAGGTCCGATTTATTACAAAGTCACTTCTACCTTGAGTGATGCGAAAGGTTTCCCATTTTTCTTGGTAAAAAACAGAGAAAGATACAATTTTGGGTACAGTGAACGTCATATTCCTTTTTACAGGAACTTGACAGAGAATATATGGGGAATGACAGCTATGTTTACACATAGATTTACAGATATTTTAAAAGGTTTAGAGTAAAAATAAAAGATCAACGGTAATATGTTGATCTTTTTACTATTAGTTTGTTTGTTTACTAGGTGTAAAAAAAGTAAAATCTATTTCTGAAATAGGGTATCGGGTAGGTCTTTAAGGCTTAATGTATGGGTAGTTAGAGTATTACTAACATTGTTTTCAAAATAAATATCGAGTTTTTTATCTAGGTTGTAAAACTTTATATTGAACAATGACTTTTTCGCTTTATTGTATATTCTCTGCGATAGGAAGGGAGGAGTAAGATATTAATAGAGCCTATTATGTTTTTGTGCTCTTTTGACTAGAACTAATAACTGTTATATTTGGTAATAAAAAAGCCATGAAAATAAGATTTTCATGGCTTCTTTATTCAATTATTTAACCTCAGTAAAGATTACGTGTTTACGCAATTTTGGTGAGTATTTCTTCAATTGAAGACGGTCTGGAGTGTTACGTTTGTTTTTTGAAGTAAGGTACAAGCGTTCACCAGATTCTTTGTGTTCAAGTGTAATATTTACGCGCATGGTATCTCCCTTCTATTATTTAGCTTCGTTAGCTTTAGCGATTTTACGTCCTTTGTAGTATCCTTTAAGTGATACACGGTGAGAACGTGAGTAATCTCCAGTTGTTTCGTCAAATTGTACTGATGGAGCAGTCAATTTGTAGTGTGTACGACGTTTGTTTTTCTTCGCTTTTGAAGTGTGACGTGCAGGTACTGCCATTTCTTTATTTCCTCCGAATTAATATTTATGTTCTTGATTTTAAATCAACTATAACAGAATAACATATCTTTTTTGTAAAGTAAAGTTACTTGACAAAAACTTTTCATCAATAGATATAGTTAAAAGTTATAGATTTTGATAGCAATTACATATTTCACAGCTATAAGGGTAAGTGCTAGAATAGGCTTATTATAACGTTAAGTGAAAGAATAAAAAGGAGTAAATAACTATGAGTAAAGTACATTATCATTTTGATCATGTTGGTTCTTACCTTCGTCCACAGGCTCTAAAAGAAGCACGTGAAAAATTTGCTAATGGTGAGATTTCGCAAGAAGAATTACTGAAAGTGCAAGATGAATTGGTTAAGGAATTGGTTCACCATGAGGTAGAAAATGGTCTTCAAGTAGTTTCTGATGGTGAATTTGGTCGTTCTTGGTGGCACCTTGATTTCCTATGGAATTTAACTGGTTTTGAAGCTTACCAACAAGAAGATTCATATAAATTCCATGGTGCTAAGACACGTACAACCAACGTTCGTATCAACGGTAAAATTGTCGAAAATTCTAATCATCCCTTCTATCGCGACTTTGAATATCTTAAATCAGTGACTCCTGAAGGAATCACTCCAAAAGTTACTATTCCAAGCCCATCACTCATCATTAACCGTGACCACCGTAGTGATCTCTATGCAGATTACTATGATTCATGGACTGATTTCCTTGATGATTTGGCTAAAGCTTACCATGATACCATCCAACATTTCTACGATTTAGGTGCACGTTATGTGCAATTGGATGATACAACTTGGGGTTATTTGATTCAACAGTTTGAGAATGAAAAAAATAATCCTGAGAAAACAGCTGAGTTGGCAAAAATTGCTGAGGATGATGTGTACACTATCAATAAAGCTTTGAAAGGTCTTCCAGAAGATTTGACTTTGGCTACTCACATTTGTCGTGGGAACTTTAAGTCTACGTACCTTTTTGAAGGTGGCTATGATTCAGTAGCTAAGTATCTTGGTCAATTGAACTATGATATTTTCTTCTTGGAATATGATGATGCGCGTTCAGGTAGCTTCGCACCACTTCCAACGATTTGGAATAACCGTGATCATGTTGAATTGGTACTTGGTGTGATTACTTCTAAGGATCCTAACTTGGAAAATGTAGATGCTGTCATTGATCGTATCTATGCAGCGGCTGAACTTGTACCACTTAAGAACCTTGGGATTTCAACTCAATGTGGTTTTGCCTCAACTGAAGAAGGTAACATCTTGACTGAGCAAGACGAGTGGAATAAATTGCAATTGATTAAAGCTATTACTGATAAGGTTTGGTCATAATAGAGAAAGTTCAGGGAACAGGCTCAGCTTGTTCTCTCTTTTTATGAATATAGAAAAGAAGTGTCATGAACTATAAAGAGGCAGGACAGAAGATTAATCATTGTGGCAGGCAAAGAGGTCTGTTTTTTTCTTACGTTGAAAAATCCTCCACCATTTCCCAAAAGCTGTATAAATTATGATAGAATAGAGTGATTATATCTGTAATAACGGAAAAGGAGGGCAGGTCTATTTGAGGCCTGTATCATCATTATGAAACTTCAAAAACCTAAGGGAACGCAGGATATTTTACCTGCGGATAGTGCTAAATGGCAGTACGTGGAAAATGTTGCACGTGAAACATTTAAGAAATACAATTATGGTGAAATTCGTACACCTATGTTTGAACATTACGAGGTCATTTCACGTTCAGTAGGTGATACAACTGACATCGTTACTAAGGAAATGTATGATTTTCATGATAAGGGAGACCGTCATATTACACTTCGTCCAGAAGGGACAGCACCAGTTGTACGCTCTTATGTAGAAAACAAACTCTTTGCGCCAGAGGTTCAAAAACCTGTTAAAGTTTATTATATTGGGTCAATGTTCCGTTATGAACGTCCTCAAGCAGGACGCTTGCGCGAGTTCCACCAACTAGGTGTAGAGTGCTTTGGATCAAAAAATCCAGCAACAGATGTTGAAACCATTGCTATGACTTACCAACTCTTTAATACGCTTGGCATCAAGGATGTTACTCTTCATTTGAATAGCCTTGGAAATACTGAGAGTCGTCTGGCTTATCGTCAGGCCTTAATTGACTACTTGACACCAATGCGTGAAAGTTTGTCAAAAGATAGTCAACGTCGTTTGGATGAAAATCCTTTGCGAGTGCTCGATTCAAAAGAAAAAGAAGATAAGGTTGCAGTTGAAAATGCTCCATCTATCCTTGATTATTTAGATGAAGAAAGTCAAGCGTATTTTGACGAAGTACGTACTATGCTCGATAGTCTTAACATTCCTTACGTGATTGATACTAATATGGTACGTGGTCTTGATTACTATAACCACACGATTTTTGAATTTGTTACCACTATTGATAAGTCTGAATTGACAATATGTGCAGGCGGTCGTTACGATAGTTTGGTTGAATACTTCGGTGGTCCAGAAACAGCTGGTTTTGGTTTTGGACTTGGTTTAGAACGCTTGCTTTTGGTTCTTGATAAACAAGGTATTGAGCTTCCGGTGGAAGAAAGTCTGGATGTGTACATTGCAGTACTTGGTTCAGGTGCCAATGGCAAAGCTCTTGAGTTAGTTCAAGCTATCCGCTATCAAGGATTTAAGGCTGAACGTGATTACCTTGGACGTAAGATTAAGGCGCAATTTAAGTCAGCAGATACCTTCAAGGCCAAGACGGTTATCACATTGGGTGAGAGTGAAGTGGAGTCAGGTCAGGTCAATGTCAAAAATAATGCTACTCGTGAGGAAGTTACTGTAAGTTTCGAAGAGCTAACTAAAAACTTTGCAGCAGTCCTCAAGCAGTTAGAAAAGTAGGAGGCATATGGTTAGTATAGTTGATATGCTCAAACGGAGTGAAAAGTTCAGTTTGGCTTTTGATCGTAGTATGCCCATTCGTTTCCAACAACAGTTTTGGCAGTTGATCGCCTTTCTTGATAAACATGACATTACTTGGTTCAATGATGAGACTGCAAGTGATCATGCGATGTGCCAGCAATTACTTGGTCAAGTTTGGCATCAAGATTGTCAAGATGTGGTCTTGAGTTTTGAAACTCAGGAACGTTATTTGGGGTGGCAGGTAGACGAGGAAACTGATGAACTTAGTGTTATCATTGAAGATGTTTACGGATTCCGTTGGAATAGTTTACTTGACTTAGAAACAGCCGATTATCGTTTTGAAGATTTTGAAGAGTTTGCTGAAGATTACGTAGATACTAGTGATTTGTTGAAACAATTTGGCAAATAGTTTTATAAAAAAGAAAGTCTATTAAAATTCTAACCTGAAATGGGTGGGGTTTTGATGGGCTTTTTGCTATAATAGTTAAGACTAAAAAATTAACGAAAGAAGTGTATTTATGGAACGTTCTATGTATGCCGGACGTGTTCGTAGTGAACACATTGGAACTACTATTACTTTGAAAGGTTGGGTATCTCGCCGTCGTAATCTCGGAGGTTTGATTTTTATCGATCTTCGTGACCGTGAAGGTTTGATGCAGTTGGTTGTTAACCCTGAAAATGCGGATGCTAATGTTGTTGAAACAGCTGAGAGCTTGCGTAGTGAATTTGTTATTGAAGTAACAGGAACTGTTGAAGCGCGTGAACAAGCTAATGCTAATTTGCCTACAGGTGCTGTCGAACTTAAAGTTGAAGACCTTAAAGTCCTTAATACTGCCAAAACAACACCATTTGAAATCAAAGATGGTGTTGAGGCTAGTGATGATACACGTATGCGTTACCGCTACTTGGATCTGCGTCGTCCAGAGATGTTGGAAAACTTTAAGCTCCGTGCAAAGGTAACCCACGCCATCCGTAATTATCTTGATGACTTGGAATTTATCGATGTTGAAACACCAATGTTGACAAAATCTACACCAGAAGGTGCTCGTGATTACTTGGTTCCAAGCCGAGTTAACCAAGGTCACTTTTATGCTCTTCCTCAAAGTCCTCAAATCACTAAGCAATTATTGATGAATGCTGGTTTTGACCGTTACTATCAAATTGTTAAGTGTTTCCGTGATGAAGATTTGCGTGGAGACCGTCAACCTGAGTTTACACAAGTTGACTTGGAAACGTCATTCCTTAATGAGCAAGAAATCCAAGATATTACAGAAGGCTTGATTGCTAAGGTTATGAAAGAAACTAAAGGAATTGAAGTTACACTACCATTCCCACGAATGTCTTATGATGATGCCATGAATAACTATGGTTCTGACAAGCCAGATACACGCTTTGACATGCTTTTACAAGACTTGACAGAGGTTGTCAAGGGTGTAGACTTCAAAGTGTTTGCTGAGGCGCCAGCTGTTAAGGCGATTGTTGCCAAAGGAAATGCAGACAAATACTCACGTAAAAGTATTGACAAGTTGACAGAGTTTGCCAAACAATTTGGCGCTAAGGGTCTTGCTTGGGTTAAGATGACTGACGGTGCTCTAGCAGGTCCAGTTGCTAAATTCTTGACAAGTATTGAAGATAAGTTGACAGATACTTTACACCTTGAAGAGAATGATCTAGTTCTTTTTGTAGCAGATACACATGAAATCGCTAACAACACACTAGGTGCTTTGCGTAATCAAATTGCTAAAGAACTTGACATGATTGACAACACTAAATTCAACTTCCTTTGGGTTGTTGATTGGCCAATGTTTGAGTGGTCTGAAGAAGAAGGACGCTATATGTCTGCTCACCACCCATTTACTTTGCCAACAGAAGATTCTGCAGCAGAGCTTGAAGGGGATCTTTCCAAGGTACGTGCTGTAGCTTATGATATTGTCTTGAATGGTTATGAGCTTGGTGGGGGTAGTCTACGTATCAATCATAAAGACCTACAGGAACGTATGTTGAAAGCCCTTGGTTTCTCTGAAGAATCAGCCTATGAGCAATTTGGATTCCTTCTTGAAGCTATGGACTATGGTTTCCCACCACATGGTGGTTTGGCTATCGGTCTCGACCGCTTCGTCATGCTTCTTGCAGGTAAAGATAATATCCGTGAAGTGATTGCCTTCCCTAAAAATAATAAGGCATCAGATCCTATGACTCAGGCTCCAAGTCTTGTGGCTGATAAACAGTTGGAAGAACTTGCCCTTCATGTAGATTTAGAAAATGAATAAAGCACCTCTTCATAAACATGTTAAATTTGTAGCGAAAAAATCTGCGAAGAAAATGGGCATTTTGCAGGCTGCACGTAGTATTTCCCGTGAAAAATATACTGAAAAAGTCTCAGCTTCTTTACTTTACGGGCTCTTATCGTCAATCGCCGTTAATTTCTTTTTTCAACCTGGACATGTTTACTCCAGTGGAGCAACAGGTTTGGCACAGGTTTTATCGGCATTGAGTGTTAGAGCTTTGGGGTTTGAGATACCAGTATCATTGACTTTCTATGCGATTAATATTCCACTTTTGATTTTAGCTTGGTATAAGATTGGTCACAAATTTACCATCTTTACCTTCATTACGGTAACAATGAGCTCCCTTTTTATTCAGGCGATGCCACATGTAACCTTGACAGAGGATCCTTTGATCAATGCTATCTTTGGTGGTTTGGTCATGGGAACAGGGATTGGTTTCGGTTTAAAATCTCGTATCTCTAGCGG
Source organism: Streptococcus vestibularis ATCC 49124 (assembly GCF_000188295.1). Classification (GTDB taxonomy): domain Bacteria; phylum Bacillota; class Bacilli; order Lactobacillales; family Streptococcaceae; genus Streptococcus; species Streptococcus vestibularis. The sequence continues at coordinate 60,084 of NZ_GL831112.1, forward strand.
AGGGACGGATATCGTTAGCCTCACTATTCGTAAGAAAACAGGCCGTGATGTTGGTAACATCTCCTTGATTGTCAATGGGATTATCATGGTTTTTGCGGGCATTCTTTTTGGTTGGAAATACGCTCTCTATTCAATGGTTACGATTTTTGTTTCTAGTCGAGTAACGGATGCTATTTTCACTAAACAAAAGAAAATGCAGGCTATGATTGTTACAAGTAATCCAGATCCAGTTGTACGAATGATCCAGAAGAAACTCCACCGTGGAGTAACGTTGATTAATGATGCGGAAGGAACATATAATCACGAAAAGAAAGCCGTATTATTGGCGATTATTACGCGTGAAGAGTATACTGACTTCAAGCATTATATGAGAAAAGCAGACCCTAAAGCCTTTGTCTCCATTGCAGAAAATGTACATATTCTAGGTCGTTTTGTTGATTTAGATGACTAACAAAAAAAGAAAGTTGACGAACGTTAGCTTCTTTTTTGTTGGATAGAATTCTTGACGAAATGCTTGCTTGACTTTACAATATCAGTATGATTAGATTTTTAATTCCAACCGCAAAAGAAATGAAGCCCCTTGATGAAGTTCCGTATCAGAAGATTTCTGAAAAGAGTGTGGCTATTCTCAAAGAAATGGCAAAATTATCCACAGATGACTTATCCACAGTTTATAACATTAAACCTGAGCAGGCTCGCAAAGAAAAGCAGCGCTGGGATAGAATTTTGTCTGGAGAAGCAAGGAGCTATCCTGCAATAGAGCTTTTTAATGGCTTGATGTATCGCCATATTAAACGTAGTGACTTATCCACATGTGAAAAAGATTTCTTAAGCCAACAGGTGTTTATAACATCTTCTTTTTATGGGATTATTCCAGCTTTTTATTCAATTCAGGAACATCGTCATGATTTTCATACCAAGGTTAAGGTTAATGGTCAGTCCTTAAAAAACTACTGGCGTTCTGAATATGATAAATTCTTAGAAGAAAGTCAAGTTTCAGTTGTTTCCTTACTTTCAAATGAATTTGAAGATGTCTTTAGTCCAAGTCTTCGTAAGCAGTTATTCACAGTTAGTTTTATGGAAGACCGTAATGGCCTTCTTAAGACACATTCAACGATTTCTAAAAAGGCTAGAGGAGCCTTTTTGACAGCTGTAATGAAGGAAAATTGTCGAACCATAGATGCCTTACGAGAATTATCCTTTGATGAGTTCTACTATCGTAAGAATTTATCTTCTGATAGTGAATTGGTTTTTGTAAAGAAAGTTAAAAAAGCCTGAGTTACAAACTCAGACTTTTTTATATCATGTCTTTACGATCGACTTGCTCATAGTTGTTTTGACCGTCATTCAACTTGTCCCAGATAACAACCTTTCCTTGATCAAGAGATTTTTTGACATCAATAATACGTTGATTAGATGATCCTCGAAACTGGAGCATAAGGTTCTTCTTAGTAATGTCAAAACGTCCATCTACAAGAATGTCAACGAGATGAAGAAGTTCTAGCTTATCAGGAGTTTCAAACATTAGCTCTTCCCAAGTATAACCAGTCCAAGACCAAATGTCTTTTTCGGGTAGTTCCTTATGAATGCGTTTGACTAGGGGAATGAGAATTCCTGTGTTTAGGAAGGGTTCACCACCAAGTAGCGTGAGACCTTGCACGTAAGGTTGAGCTAGATCCCTCATGATTTGTTCTTCAAGTTCTTTAGTATAGGGAATTCCTGCCTTAAAGGACCAGGTGGCAGCGTTATAGCATCCCTTACAGTGAAACATGCAACCAGATACGTAAAGGGAGTTACGTACGCCTTCACCATCAACGAAATTAAAAGCTTTGTAGTCAATAATGCGTCCTAGGCTAAGTTCTTCAGACTTCCATTCCTGTGGCTTTGGTGTATTCCATGTCATGATTCTACTCCAAATCTATCCAATAGCGCTCAGTTTCATGGCGAATGTCCTCCAACTGACCACCGTTGGCTAATATAACAACTCGGCTAGCAGGATTCTTGATACTACAAGTGACCAGAACACGATGAATATTCTTTTCTTTAGCTATTTGTAAGCCTTGACGGAGAGATTCTTTCGCATAACCCTTTCCTCGTTCGGATGGACGGATAGAGTAGCCGATATGGCCCCCTTTTTCTAGTAAGTAGTCATTTAATCGGAGACGAAGGTTGAGAAAGCCAAGAGCATGGCCTGCTTCGTCAAAACTAACCAGCTGGATAGCAGGAACCCAGTTTTCAGGAATATTTAGTCCCGCTTCCGCTTGAAGATTTTCTTCTAGCCACTCTTCATAAACAAAATTGTCGGGGTTCCAAAATCCACCATCATGGGAAGATTTCTCCCTTTCAAATTCAGTCATCATATCTAAGATAGCTTCTTTATCTGTTTGACTTGGTCGGCGTAAGATCATATTATTTCTTCTTTCCAGCTTTTTTCAAAAGGGCTTGGACACGTGCTTTTTTATCGTTTTTGACGGTTGCATTTTTTTCGTGGTAACGTTCCACTTGTTGCATACCTTTATAATCTAATTGATATTTTCCCATTATATTCCTTTCTAAAAATGAAATAAGCAAAGCAGTTGGAAGGTATCATCCAGCTGCTTCTAGTTTATTATAATGTATTCTAGGTCTTATTAAAGGTGTTTACCTTCATATTTTATGGTTGAACCATTCATATGTTTCACACGGGCAGAGATTTCTTTGTGGCGTCCTTTAACCATAGGGCGAGCCTGTGGATTTCCTAAATAACCACATGTGCGTTTGACGACATCAACTGTTTTTGGATCTGTGTTGCCACAGTTAGGGCACATGAATCCACGTTCTGTTGGAGTGAAATCCCCTTCAAAATCACACTTGTAGCATTTATCAATTGGAGTATTAGTACCAAGATAGCCGACACGGTCGTAGGCAAAATCCCAGACAGATTCAAGTGCCTTAGGATTTTGTTGGAGGACTGGATACTCACAATAATGGATAAATCCACCGGTTGCACCAGCTTTTGGGTAAACTTTTTCGAATTCTAATTTTTCAAATGGTGTTGGATTTTTACGAACATCGTAGTGGAAAGAGTTGGTGTAATATTCTTTATCTGTGATATCAGTTACAACACCGAATTTTTCAGTATCCAAGCGACAGAAACGATCTGTTAAGCTTTCTGATGGTGTTGAATAAACAGAGAAATGATAGTCATATTCGTCAGACCAACTTTCACAAGCATTTTTCATGGCTTTAACGATATTTATAGTAAATGTCTTGGCTTCTAGATTAGTCTCCCAATCGCTACCATAAAAAACAGCTGCTACTTCATAAAGCCCAATATAACCAAGTGATACGGTTGCACGACGATGTTTAAAGAGTTGATCTACATTGTCGAACTTGCCAAGTCGTTGACCGAATGCACCATACTGATAAAGAATAGGTGCATTGGCAGGTGTAGCTTCTTTTACCCGTTCAACTCGGTAAACAAGAGCATCTTTAGCAATTCCTATTCTTTCTTCAAAAATTTCCCAAAATTTATCTTGGTCTCCTTTAGATTCTAGGGCAATTCTAGGAAGATTAAGGGTGACTACGCCAAGATTCATTCGTCCAGAATTAACTTCAACGCCATTTTCATCTTTCCAACCCTGAAGGAAGGAACGACATCCCATAGGGGCTTTGAAGGAACCTGTCAATTCAATGATTTTGTCATATGATAGGATATCTGGATACATACGCTTAGTAGCACATTCAAGTGCTAGCTGTTTAATGTCGTAGTTAGGTGAATTAGGTTCCAAGTTAAGTCCGCGCTTTAGGGTGAAGATGAGTTTAGGGAAAATGGCTGTACGGTGTTCGGAGCCAAGTCCTAAAATACGAACTTGTAGGATGGCTTTTTGGATTTCACGCTCAAACCAGTTTGTTCCCAAACCAAAACCGAGAGAGGTGAATGGTGTTTGACCATTTGAGGTGAAAAGTGTATTTATCTCGTACTCAAGAGATTGCATAGCATCATAAATATCTTTACGCGTTTTAGCACGAGCATAGTCTTCCTGTTTTTCCTCAGTCACCCATTCTTTAGCATCTGCTAAATGTTTCTTGTAGTTGAGTTCTGCATAAGGCGCTAAGAACTCATCGATGCGGTCTGCTGTACATCCACCATACTGACTAGAGGCAACATTTGCGATGATTTGTGAAATTTGTGCTGTTGCAGTTTGAATGGATTTGGGACTTTCTACTTCAGCGTTACCGATTTTAAAACCATTTGCCAACATACTTTTGAAGTCAATCAAACAACAGTTTGTCATAGGCGTGTAAGGGCTGTAGTCTAAATCGTGGAAATGGATATCTCCCTTTTGATGAGCATTTGCTACATGTGGAGGAAGCATCTTAAGTCCAACGGATTTTCCAACAATACCTGCGGTTAAATCACGTTGTGTATTGTATAAATCACTATCTTTATTGGCATTTTCATGAACAACAGCCTGATCTTTATTAACCAGTTTGTTAATGGTGAAATTGATATCAGTAGCCTGAGAACGCTCAAAATCACGTTTGGTACGGTAGTTAATGTATTCTTGAGCAATAGCGTATTCGTTAGCTTCGAGTAACTCATGCTCTACGATACTCTGAATTTCGTATATTTTGATATTGTGAGAGAATCGATCATTGATTTCGGCCACAATACGGGTGGCAATTCCCTCCAATTTAGTCTCAATTATTGGTGTGATAGGTGTAATAGCCTCACTTGCTTTGAGAATAGCTTCATATATTTTACTTGAATCAAAGACAACCATACGACCATCGCGTTTGATGACTTTGATATCAGGGTTGACTGTAACCTTTTCTTGTTCTAATGTAATCATCTAAAAATCACCTCGCTACTAATTATAGCACTAGGTAAAAAAAAATCAATATATTGTGGTATATTTTTATATCAACCACTATATATTGATTTTTCAACCTATTTTAGGACATAGACAGTATATCGTTCAACGCCTTTTACAGGTGCTTTTTTATAGTTTTTTGAAAGTGTCGATTTAATCTCAGAAGGCAATTGCGTATCTTGCTGGACAACGATATATTGTGCAGAGTCCTGAATAAGAGTGTCTAAAAGAGCCTTTTGATGACTTGGTTTAGCTGTGTTAAGTTCTGGAAGAACAAATGGTGAAGCTGATTTACGATTACTTCTCAAATAAATTTTTGCTGATGAATCATAAACGTAAATAGTTTCATCTTTCTTGGTATTTTTAGCGAGGTAATTTGCGACAGTGCTACGTTCAGCATTATTTCCTAAATTAAATAGGAACATGATGATTGGCATAGCAAAGGCAAATGCAAAAACTATTATAGGTAAGAAATAATTACGGCTAAGGAAGATACCAAAAACTTTTAGCGTGTGGATTTGGTTAGCATTACGACGTCGGTGAGAGGTTCGCTTCGCTCTTTTTTTAATAGCATCATCTAAAGAAAGTGCTGTCAAGACTAGACCATAAGGTACGATGTTGAGAATACTGTAAAGTCCAAAACTTTGAGAGAACAAGCTGTAAACCACTGTAAAGATAAAACTAAGGAGTAGTACCCACTTGATACTCTTATCTTTAGCATAGCCCATAAGGTGGTTGCTTGTAGTAAGTGCACCAATAAGTAATCCAGAGCCGATAACAGCAAAACTTTGGTAAGCTAACGTAAGTAGAAAGTTATTTTTTTCTACAGTGAGTTGTGTAAAGTTGTAAACCAAAACTTGGTTAACATAGTCTGATGTAATTTGTAAATTTAGGATAAAGTAAAGACATAGATACAATACTAGAATGTTACCAAAAATAATACAAAGAACTTGATAAAAACCACGAGCAAAGTGTTTGTTGACAAGGTTGTAAACGAAGATTGTCACAAGTGACAATATCCAGAAAATAAGAGTTCGAGCTTCAAAAAGAGCTCCCGCAGTGCCAGCGAAGCCGTAAAGAATAAAGGCTTCATCACGACTGTGACCCGCAAAGTAACGAGTTAAGAAGAAGATGGCACCTAGGACAAAAGGCATGGCAAATTGGATAGGGTAGAGACCACCAAAACCAAATGTGCCGTTAATTACAAAGAAAATGATACTAATTAGAGTGGCAATCTCCTTATTACTTGTCATGTGCATGACAGTCTTGTAAAGGTAAGTACCAGAAAGATAGTAGGTAAGGGTTTGTATAGGAATTAGCCAAAGAGTTGATCCTAAACGGAAAGCCAGAGAAACTAGGAAGTAATAAAAGAACCCACCTGTCGCAAAAAAGTCAGAGTAAGGTAAGCTACCATTGGCAAACATTTTTGCAATGTAAAGGTTTTGAGACTGTATATTATTGGCAAAGTCTGTAAAGTAGGGAACTGATATACTAAAAATACTCAAAATCAAACTGAGAATCAGAATATGACCTTTATGCTTCCGTGGAATTGAAATCTTAGTTTTTTTCTCTGTTTGAGAAGAATTAGAATCGTCTGTATGTCCCTGAATTGTCACTTCAATCTTTTCGGATTGATTATCTTGTGTATGAGATCGATGGTGGCTTCGATGATAACCTTGGTAGCCACTTGAATCTAAAGTATTGTCTTTGTTGTATGGACTCACAATTAAACTCCTTTGTTGACATTTGGAAAGTTATAAATAAAAGGGTCTTATCCCCTAATTGTCTTATTTAAAGTATATCAGATAATACCATTTAGTCAATTTTCCTCTAATTTCTTACATTTAAGAAAAAAATATCTAAAAAAGAGACTGAGATACAATATCCCAATCTCTTTTTAACAAGTCATTTCTTTACCTATGGCATTGATTATTTATTAGTTTTCGTCGATAAAGCTATTGAAAACTTCTTCAATCATATCCCATTCAGCATCTGAATCTTCAGGGATTGGTTGAAGGTCGCCTTCAGTACCGTCTTCATTTTCAGTGAATGAGTATGCTTGGATTTCAATTTCTCCGTTAGCATCTTCTTCAGCACCAGCTGGTACCAAAAGAACATAGTTTTTACCAAATTCTTCGCGTCCATCAATAGTCAACAAGATTTCAAAAAGTGTTTCATTTCCTTGTTCGTCTACTAAAGTGATGACTTCATGATCATGGTTGTGGTCGTGATTGTGTGACATATTGTTCTCCTTTTTGAAGAGAGCGCTGAATAGTGATAAAAATCTAGTATATTTGCTTGGTAGTTTACTAGATTTTCGTATGGCTATTAGGTCTCTATTACACTTTCTTAAAACATTCGATCGAGGTAGTTTTGTAGAATAAGTTGGGCAGCTAATTTATCAATAACTTTTTTACGTTTACCACGGCTGACATCTGCTTGTTCAACTAACATACGCTCGGCTTGAACAGTTGTCAAGCGCTCATCTTGGTAATCTACAGGAATTTCAAAGATTTCCTTGATTTTGTCTCCATAAGCTTTGCTTGCTTCAACACGCGGTCCTTCAGTGTTATTCATATTTTTAGGAAGACCAACGACAAATTTTTCTACCTTATATTCTTTAACGAGTTCGCCTAGTCGGTCAAAACCAAACTCTTCAGCCTCCTCGTCAATTTTGATAATTTCAACGCCTTGGGCTGTAAAACCGAGGGGATCACTAATCGCAACTCCTACTGTTTTTGAGCCAACATCAAGTCCCATTACTCGCATTAGAGGTCAATTCCATTTCCTTTAAGATAATAGCGAACGAGTTCTTCAACGATTTCATCACGTTCGTATTTACGAATCTGGTTACGGGCGTCATTATAACGCGGAACATAAGCAGGGTCACCGCTCAGAACATAACCGACGATTTGGTTGATAGGATTATAACCTTTCTCAGCCAACGAACGGTAGACATTTGTCAAAGTATTACTGATTTCATCTTTGCTACCGTCGTCTAGGTTGAAACGAACAGTTTCATCTGTAAATCCCATACTGACACCTTCTTTCTATAAGAATTATCTGTTAGTTCTTTATTATAACATAAGTATAGCCAAAAGGGAAAGACGATGAACAAAAAAGAGATGACTAAAGTCATCTCTCTATATCCAATAAGATTAAACGCGTTCAACTTTACCAGATTTAAGCGCACGAGCTGAAGCCCAAACTTTTTTAGGTTTACCATCAACAAGGATAGTAACTTTTTGAAGGTTAGGTTTAACGGCACGTTTAGTTTTGTTCATAGCGTGTGAACGGTTGTTTCCAGAAACAGTTTTACGTCCTGTAAAGTAACATACTTTAGCCATTTCGTGTTTTCCTCCTAGGTAGAATTTATTACGGATGTGCTAGCACCACATACCAAAACATTCTATCATAAGAATTTAGGTTTGACAAGAACTATTTATAATTTCTTTTTGTAACAAAATAGTATATGCTTATTATAATAAGAAAAAATCAGTTAAAAAAGGAGAGAAGATGCCAGATAATCTTGCTCTACGCATGCGTCCACGTACAATTTCAGAGGTGATTGGTCAGAAGCATCTGGTTGGTGAAGGTAAAATTATTTGCCGTATGGTAGAAGCAAATATGCTGTCGTCAATGATTCTCTACGGGCCACCAGGAATCGGGAAGACCTCAATAGCTAGTGCTATTGCAGGAACAACAAAATTTGCTTTTAGAACCTTTAATGCTACTGTTGATAGCAAGAAACGCCTACAGGAAATTGCGGAAGAGGCTAAATTTTCAGGTAGCTTAGTTCTGCTTCTAGATGAGATTCATCGTTTGGATAAAGCTAAACAAGACTTTTTATTACCACTCTTAGAGAATGGTAATATTATCATGATTGGGGCTACAACGGAAAATCCGTTTTTTTCTGTCACACCAGCCATCCGTAGTCGTGTACAAATATTTGAATTGGAACCACTCTCTAACGAGGATATTAAGGAAGCTATTCTAGGAGTTCTAGAGGATAAGGAGCGTGGCTTTGACTTTGATGTCCAGTTAGATGAAGATGCTCTAGATTTTATTGCTACGGCTACTAATGGTGATTTACGTTCGGCTTATAATTCCTTAGACTTAGCTGTCATGTCGACGCCAGCTTCAGAAGATGGATTTCGTCATATTACTTTAGATACAGTGGAAAATAGTTTACAACGTAGCTATATCACCATGGATAAAGACGGTGATGGACACTATGATGTGCTTTCTGCTTTGCAAAAATCTATTCGAGGCTCTGATGTTAATGCCAGTCTTCATTATGCAGCACGTTTAGTTGAAGCAGGAGATCTCCCTAGTCTAGCACGACGCTTGACTGTGATTGCATACGAGGATATTGGTTTAGCTAATCCTGATGCGCAAGTTCACACGGTTACAGCTTTGGAAGCTGCACAGAAAGTAGGTTTTCCAGAGGCTCGTATTTTGATAGCCAATGTAGTTGTTGACTTAGCTTTATCTCCTAAGTCAAACTCGGCTTATATGGCTATGGATGCTGCCTTGGCAGACCTTAGAAAATCAGGAAATTTACCGATTCCTCGTCATTTGAGAGATGGACACTATGCTGGAAGCAAGGAACTGGGCAATGCACAAGATTACAAGTATCCTCATGCTTATCCTGAAAAGTGGGTTAAACAACAATATCTTCCGGATAAATTAAGAGGTGTGAATTATTTCCAACCCAATGAAACCGGGAAATATGAAAGAGCTCTTGGAGCTAATAAAGAACGGATCGATAAGTTATCTAGGTAATACGAGAGGAATCAACGAAAACGATTGCAAAAAAATTGATTTTTCCTCTTGCAATAATTTTCAAAAGTGGTATTATAAGAACATAGAAATTGCTGTGGTATACGAATCCACATATAAGTGTTGACCGACTAATTTTTGTATTATCGGGAGACAGAGGTCTATTAACAGTGTGCAGGCTGGCTCACCCAGAAGCAACTGAAGTTAGTAGCGAGTCGCCCACCTGCTTTTTACGTCGCGGGTTCAATACAAACCGTGGATCATCGGTACCAATACAGCATCCAGCCTCCTTAGCTCAGTTGGTAGAGCAGTGGACTCTTAATCCATGGGTCACAGGTTCGAGCCCTGTAGGGGGCATAGAAATACAGAAGAAAAAGCCTTGATTTAAA
>NZ_GL831112.1:70584-73485 GCF_000188295.1 Streptococcus vestibularis ATCC 49124
GATTTAAAAGGCTTTTTTGCTTGTCTATAACTGATTTGCCCCATCATTTGCCCCATATTTTTTTATGAGCAATCTTTCCAGACATCTTTGATTTGATTAAATTCCTCAAAAATTTTCTCCTCTAAAGTGTGTCCATATACTTCTACTAACATTGAAATATCTCTATGCCCTAGAATTTTTGCAATAACCCCAAGGTCAAATCCTTTGTGCCAGAGGTAACTTCCATAGGTATGACGTGCTCCTTTTGTCGTGATAATTGGATAAATATCTAATTCATTTAAAAGAACACTCAAAGCTTTATTGACACTAGCAATATCTGGTACCATATGAATATATCCATAATGCTGAAAAATCATTTTATACCTGTTCTTGATACCTAGCTCTTTATTAGCCTTCTCTTGTTCAATTTTTAGGACTTGTAATATCTTAATACATTCTTCGTCTATCGGTACCATACGAATAGACGTTTTGTTTTTTGGAGGGACAAATTTATGAGAAAGGGTATTAAACCTTCTATATGTTTTTAACAGTCCTCTGTCAAAGTCAACTTCATTCCAAGTTAACGCTATTAACTCTCCAAACCTCATCCCTGTTTTTAATAGAAAATAGACGATATAAGGAACAATTGATCGTTGGTAATCAAATTTTCTCTTTACTGCTAAAAGTAAATCCAGATAGTCCTTTTCTGTATGCAAATATTTCTCTTCGGTCATCTGTTGTTCTTTGGATGAAAATAACTCGACATGTTGTGTAAAATCATCTATTAGAACTTTGTCGGCAATTGCCATTTGGATGCTCTGATGGATTCCAGTATTCAATCTACCAAGAAAATTTCTACCAACTGTTTGCCCATACTTATTCATTATTCTTTGGTATTCACTCGCACGAATTTGAGTGACTTTTTTATTTCCAAATAATCTTTCAATTGTGTTTTTACGGAGAAGATATTTTTTCTTTGTCTCTTCCGACCTGCTACTCGGTAGAATTTTTAGTTCAAGCCATTCTTGATATAGATCTACAAGAGAAATATCTCTAGAAATTCTTTTCCCTAAACGAAGTTCTTGCAGAATCGGTTCAGCTTCTGACTCTGCAAGCTTTTTTGTTTTAAAACCGCTATTATGAGCAACAGTCTTTCCTTCGTTACGAATTTCATAGGTCCATAAGTTGCTATCTCCTCGCTTTCGATAACGAACACTTGCCATATTACGCCACCTCTGTTCCTAGAATCTCATTTACAACACTTTTTGGAACAACCATCAAACGTTTGCGATTATAAAATGTATAGCCTCGTGATACAAGTAATTCTCTTGCCTGATGAATGATATCATTCGCTGTATGAGGGCGATAGCCCATTTCAATTAATTCTTTGTTACTAATTAAATTATTGTCCATAGTTATCCTCCTTATTTATTTTCTAAATTCAGAAACTCACCTACAAGTAGTTGTAATTCTGTATTTAATTTAGGGAGATTCTGTATTAATACTTCTTTTAATTCTTCCGCAAATTGGTTCGTTTCTTCTCTCAATAGTTTGCGGACTCTTGTTTTTTCTTTTTGATGCTGTCTGATTTTAAATTTGGAAAAGCCAATGATAACAGTTCAGGATTGTTGAGAAAGATAATTGTAAATGCTCTTTGCTCTACTCGAATATGTTCTAGCTTATAAAATCCGAAATTATCAAGTCGATTCATAATATCTTGGACCATCTCCTCACCAATCGCTTTGGTTCTGAGTTGGAACTCCAGTCTCCACCAAAACGGATTTACAGCCAAATCTAGCTTCTCTTCGCGCTTGTGAGCAATGATTTCTTTATTCTTATCATATAACCTAACTTGTACATTACTACCGTTAGAACCCCAATATTTCGTCTCTAATTCGCCCCCTCGACCATAGAAGACCTTATGGGTAACACCACCTTTAATATGTTGCAAATTAACGATATCAGGCCTGTTGAAAATGTCAAATGCTAAATCAAAACGAGACAAACGTACCATCAATGAATTCAATCTGGCAAAATACATTAATTGCCTCCATACTTTCATTCCATCAAATTCTTTTAAAGTATTAGGATTGAAATCAATTCGAATCAATTGTTCACCTCCATAAGTGGATAATTGAAAAAATATAATATTGATCGAATCATACTCATTAAAAACTTTAGCTAAAGTAAAGACATCATCTCGAACATTATCATATATTTCAAATGAGTCAACTCTTGTACTTATTGCCTGTTTCAGATTTTTGAAAATTCGTCTTAGGGAACCAGTGTCTGTATCCCAGATAACCGTTAATCTATCAATACTGACATCTAGTCGCTGTACTAATTCTCCTACATCACATCGTTCTTGAATGCTTCTTAAATCTTGTATAGAAACCAACAAAATTGTCCCCCCTTCTTTTTGATTTTTTAGGTCTCAGAAACACCGTCAAATCAACGTTCGCTCGTTCCGTCGTTCTTTGGGCGTTGCCCTAAGTGTACCTTTTTGCTGGCTGTTAGAATAGCCAGCTTTTGCTTGGCTAGAAATTGTCTGGACGGCAGTCTGCAGGACTTCGCCTGACTTCCCGTCAGGCTCGTCCCTTGTCCTTGTCCACACAATTTCTAGCTCCAAGGCTTCGAATAGTCATAAGTCATCGTCTTGTCCTCAACTTCCTCCCCACTCACCAATCCTAAACTTACGAGCTATTTTGTATTATTTATAACTTATTTATAAGTTATAAATATATTTTATAAAAAATATTTTAATTAGTCAACTAAAAACTTGATTTGTAAGTTTATAGGTGATAAAATAAGTTAAAAATAAAAATAGGAGTTTCCCATGACCTTTATTATTCAAAATTTTGGACCCAATTTGGCACGACTACGCATAGAAAAAGGAGTAAGCCAAACTCAACTAGCTGAAGA
>NZ_GL831112.1:74737-106350 GCF_000188295.1 Streptococcus vestibularis ATCC 49124
AATCTTAAAAGCTGTCAAATACATCGAGCATTTCCTACATACTGATGGACAGTACTTAGAGGATTTACTTTACCTAACAAGAGGCAACCAACTATACACAGAAGATGGAAAAGAGTTGTATATTGATCCAACTTCTCAGAAAAGAACACTTCATACCCAATATGAACCTGGTTTTATTGAAGCAAGAGATAAATCTCCACTAGAGCTCTTAATTGAAAATAAGGAGCTATTAGATTAAATAAAAAAAGCGAGGATATCCTCGCTTTTCTATATTACGTTTGGAGAGATGATTATGGAGCTAGCTAACTTCTTTACAATCGAGAAATTCTCGATTTATTCGGTTCTTTATTTCATTATTATGCTTTCTCTGTTCTTGTTTTATTTTGGTCAATTCGACCATGCTATTGATGAAAAATCTAATCAAAAGGGACTATTTCTAATTTACAGTCACTATCCTATTTTCATTGGACTTCTTATGATGACCGTTTCGATGAGTTTTCTTCTGAATCCTGAAGCTAATCTTCTCTTTGCAACCAGCTTCTCTTATATCGGATTTGGCCTCTTTCAAGCTGCTGTCCTAGTAAATGGGCCCTATAACAAACACTATCTTCGCTATTCGAAAAGTTACTACTGTGTCCAAGCGACACTCTATCTGGCTGCCTTGATTCTCTCTTTAATCTTTGCTTCTAATCCTATAATAGTAGTGAGTATAACAACCATTTTAGCTCTAGCTATAGCTATTCATTCTATTTATTTTTATATGACACAGACTAAAAAACATTCCACACCTTACTGGGAGTTGTTTTAATGAGTTTATAAGATTAAAAAGCTTTGGGAACCAAGGCTTTTTTTTCATTAATTTGTTTTTCCATTTTATCCTCCAATTTGATCTCGCACTGACATTTGTTTATAACAAAACTATATATCTAGAATAGCATAAACATTAGGTATTATAGGTTTTCAAACCAAATACGAGTCATTCGTTTTTGCCCCACTTTTGCCACGTTTTTAAAGCCTGACATTGAAAACACCTAGAAGTATTTCCCTAAAATCAGCTATATTTCAACATTTTTGTTTATTTTCAATATGAAAAGTTCTTACAAATCCATGTAGGGGGCAGCTTAATATCGAAAAGAGACTTGATTGTAGGTCTCTTTTTTATTTTTCTAAGAAAGAACTCACTTTAAACAGAACTTTACGTGCTTGTTTGTCTAAACGAGAGTTGTTCCCAATGATAATTTCTTCTAAATATATGCTTTGTGTTATGATAATAGTCAAGAAACAGAATTGAAAAAGGAGACATGAGTTGAAAATTGCAATCATTGGCTATAGTAGTTCTGGAAAGTCGACTTTGGCAAGTTTTCTAGGTCAACACTACAATTGTGAGGTGCTTCATTTAGATAAAATTCATTTCACATCAAACTGGAAAGAGCGGACAGTTAATGAAATGACTGATGATATTTCAAAATTTATGTTACAAAAGGATTGGATTATTGAAGGGAATTACTCGGCCTGTCTTTATGAAGAGCGTATGAGAGAAGCTGACTGTATTATATATTTCAACTTTAATAGAGTTAATTGTCTCTATCGGGCTTTTAGGAGATATTTAAAATACAAGGGGCGGACGCGTCCTAGCATGGCGGAAAATTGCAATGAAAAATTCGATTTCGAATTTGTGAAATGGATTCTATTAGATGGACATTCACAAAAGAATGTAACGAAATTTAAAGTTGCTGTAAAAAAGTATCCTGACAAAACAATAGTTTTAAAGAATCAAAAGCAGTTAAACGATTATATTATGAAGAAGGTTAAATAACTGCTATAATAATTTAGTCATAAAATAGTTGGTAGCTCTACATAAGATGTGAGATTAAAAATATATAGTAAAAAATTAGTTGCAATCTTGGTTGTAACTGTCAGAATATTTTGATATAAACGCTTTCATCGTTGAACAATTAGTCTCTTTTCTGATATAATAAAATGTAACGCAAAACTTGTGGGTGAAATTCCCACCGTGAAGTTTTTCAAGAAAGGTGGAGGCAGTCTCGAAAAGATGGAGCTGTCCGTTATCAAAATAATATGACATCAGTAGTTGTTGTGGGTACCCAGTGGGGTGATGAAGGTAAAGGGAAAATTACAGATTTCCTAAGTCAAGATGCCGAAGTGATCGCACGTTATCAAGGTGGAGACAATGCAGGTCACACGATTGTTATCGATGGTAAGAAATTTAAATTGCACTTGATTCCATCAGGTATTTTCTTCCCAGAGAAAATCTCTGTTATCGGGAACGGTGTAGTGGTCAATCCTAAATCACTTGTCAAAGAGTTGGAATATCTTCATGCCGAAGGTGTGTCAACAGAGAGCCTTCGTATTTCTGACCGTGCGCACGTTATCTTGCCGTACCACATTAAACTTGATCAACTGCAAGAAGCTGCTAAAGGTGATAATAAGATTGGTACAACTAACAAAGGTATTGGTCCTGCCTATATGGATAAGGCTGCGCGTGTAGGTATCCGTATTGCCGATCTTTTGGACAAAGAAATCTTTGCTAGTCGCTTGAAGACAAACTTGGCTGAGAAAAATCGTCTTTTCAGTAAGATGTATGAGTCTGAAGAGTTATCATTCGATGAGATTTTCGAAGAATACTACGCTTACGGACAACAAATAAAACAATACGTCACAGATACATCTGTTATCTTGAATGATGCTCTTGATGCCGGTAAACGTGTCCTCTTTGAAGGGGCTCAAGGAGTTATGCTTGATATTGACCAAGGTACTTACCCATTTGTAACGTCATCAAACCCAGTTGCGGGTGGTGTTACAATTGGTTCTGGTGTTGGACCTTCTAAAATTAATAAGGTTGTGGGTGTATGTAAGGCCTATACGAGTCGTGTTGGTGATGGTCCTTTCCCAACTGAGTTATTTGATGAAGTGGGTGAACGTATCCGTGAAGTTGGTCATGAATATGGAACAACAACTGGACGTCCACGTCGTGTAGGATGGTTTGACTCAGTAGTAATGCGTCATAGCCGTCGTGTATCAGGGATTACAAACCTTAGCTTGAACTGTATCGACGTTCTTTCAGGTTTTGATACTGTGAAAATTTGTGTAGCCTACGATCTTGATGGTGAGCGCATTGATTACTATCCAGCTAGCCTTGAGCAATTGAAACGTTGTAAACCAATTTATGAAGAATTGCCAGGTTGGGAAGAGGATATTACAGGTTGCCGTAGTTTAGATGAGCTTCCTGAAAATGCCCGTAATTATGTTCGTCGTGTTGGTGAGTTGGTCGGTGTACGTATCTCTACCTTCTCTGTAGGACCTGGACGTGAACAAACAAACATTCTTGAGAGTGTTTGGTCAAATATCTAATAATGAAGACAAAGAATCTAGAAAACTAGGTTCTTTTTTCTTTAGTCAGTAAACAGAATAAGGCCATATATGACTTGATAACTGTTAGAAAAAACGCGTGTCAATTTTTCGATAGTATTAGGAAAGAAGTCTTTCTATTTAATTAGTTTTTCGGTATAATATGGTTTGATTAAATGAAAATTAATGAGAACCTACTTTCATAATTTAGGAGTATGTTCACAATTGTAACAAAGAGAATAAGTGAGCAGATTTTCTAAGAGCTTTGGATAAGAGGTGAGTAATGAATAAGGTTGTGTTTGTTTGTCTGGGAAATATTTGTCGAAGCCCTATGGCGGAGTTTGTAATGAAAGCGCTTGACCAGGATGGGTCTTTGCATATCGAAAGTCGTGCAACTTCTTCTTGGGAACATGGAAATCCAGTTCACCAAGGAACCCAAAAGATTTTAAGGCAATATGCAGTTTCTTTTGATTCTTCCAAAAGTTCACAACAGATAAGTCGGTCAGATTTTGAATTCTTTGATCTGATTTTGGGGATGGATGAGTCAAATGTTGAGGATCTTCTACAAGTATCTGCGGGTCGTTATGACGATAAAATTAAGCTCTTTAGACCCGGCGGGGTTCCGGACCCATGGTACACAGGTGATTTTGAAGAAACATACAATTTGGTAACTGCAGGTTGCCAAGACTGGTTACAGTGGATTAAGGATAGACAATGAATTTTAAACAGCTAAAGAATTTTGATTTTAAAAATATTGATCGTAATCGATTTGAGCGTATCACGGTAGGGATTATTATTTTATGTGCTCTGTCCTTGTTGTTGGTGACTATAAAAACGCAACATTCTATTAAAATTGATGGGACTAAAATTACCTATAAAGGCCAGATGCAGAACCATCGTTTAAACGGCCAAGGAACTCTGACTTATGATAATGGTGATACCTATACGGGTGGATTTAAAAATGGTTCCTTTAATGGTAAAGGAACTTTTAAATCTCACGAAGGTTGGACTTATGAAGGTGAGTTCAAATCTGGTCAAGCAGATGGGCAAGGAAAATTGACTACTGAAAATAAGGCTATCTACAAAGGAAAATTTAAACAGGGGATTTTTAAAGGATGAGAATTAACTGGTTTTCTTATATTCGTGTGACAGGGCTTTTTTTGGTTCTTGTCTATCATTTCTTCCCAAGCATTCTCCCTGGGGGATTCATTGGTGTTGATGTTTTCTTTACCTTTTCAGGCTATCTGATTACGTCACTTTTGATTGATGAGGTGGCTAGGACGCAGCGCATTGATTATCTTGGTTTTATGCGACGACGCTTTTACCGTATAGTACCACCACTTGTACTGATGGTGCTTATCTGTACCCCTTTAGCACTCTTGGTTCGAAATGATTTTATTGCAGGCGTCGGGCGTCAGATTACCTCTGTTATTGGTTTTGTAACTAACTATTATGAAATTTTAACTGGTGGGAATTATGAGAATCAGTTTAACCAGCATATCTACCTCCACACATGGAGTCTAGCTATTGAGGTTCATTATTATATTCTTTGGGGTGCCTTACTTTGGTTCCTAGCAAAGCGTGTTAAGCATCAAAATCAATTTAGAGGTCTAGTTTTCATGGTATCTCTTACCTGCTTTACGGTAAGTTTCCTCTCAATGTTTGTTAGTGCTTTCTTTGTTGATGGTTTTTCTCGCTTGTATTTTTCTTCAATTACGCATGCTTATCCTTTCTTTTTAGGTTCGCTTTTTGCGACGCTTTCAGGTGTACATGAGACGACTGCTAGGTTTAAGAAAAATGTTCGCCTATGGGAACTTAAAAAGACGGTCCTTTATATGGTTGGTAGCTTTGCTCTGCTCTTATTGTTGGGCTTAGTCCTTCATTTTGAAGAACGTATTACCTATCTATTTGGGTTTGTTTTGGCTAGTTTGTTTACGGCTGTCATGATTTACTCTGCACGTATTCTCCATGAGAAGTTACCTGGTAAATCAGAGCCTGCGGTTATTAGTTATTTAGCGGAAATCAGCTACAGCGTCTATTTGTTCCATTGGCCGCTATATATTATCTTTAGTCAATTGACCAATAATATTATTGCAGTCATTCTTACAACGATTCTGTCAATTGTTTTTGCAACACTTTCCTACTATATAATAGAGCCATTTATTGCAGGAAGAAAGGCAAGTATCTTTGGAATAGATTTGGACTTGACACCTTACCGACATATTGTGCTCTATGTCTTCAGTGGACTCACCTTAATTACAGTGCTCATTTCTCTCTTTGCACCAGCTGTTGGGAACTTTGAGAAAGACTTGGAAGCTAACGGATTGTCACAAGCTCAAACTAAGATGAAATTGACGCGTACCAATGCGGAGAACAGTCAGGCTACTTCATTTGGTGTGAATAAAGGAGTGACAATTCTAGGGGACTCTGTTGCTCTTAGGTCGAAAGATCAGATTGAATCAAGTATTGATAATGTCGCTATAGATGCAGTAGTAAGCCGTAATCTATCAACAATCAATGACTTACTTAAAGATTATGCGGATAGTAACGCTCTTGCCAAGGATGTTGTTATTGCTGGTGGTGTTAATGAGATTGATGATTACAAAGGTGTTATTAATAAAATCATCAAGAATTTACCTAAGGGTCACCGTATTATCTTTGTGACACCATACAATGGTAGTAAGTCTGGAAATGAAGCTGCATCTTTAGTTCAGTTACGTAAGTATGAGTTAGAGATGGCTAAGAAATATGACTTTGTGACGGTTGCTGATTGGTATCAAATTGCTAAAGAAAATATTTCTATTTGGAATGGTACAGATGGGGTTCACTTTGGCTCTGATAGTGACTCTATTAACCGTGGTGCTAAATTATATACTAATACAATCAAAGAGGCTATCGCGAAAGCAAATAAGAAACCTGTTAAAGGTGGTAAAAAATAATCCAAATAATAAAAAGAGAAGGCAAGGGTTGTCTTCTCTTTTTGTGAACAAATTTTGACTCAGTTTTTTGTTTTGTGCTAAAATAAGCCTATGGCAAGAATATTGGATAATGACTTACTAGGAGATGAAGAGTACGTTGAACGTACCCTTCGCCCTCAGTACTTTAAGGAATATATTGGTCAAGATAAGGTTAAGGACCAATTAAAAATTTTTATAGAAGCAGCTAAACTCCGTGATGAGGCTCTAGACCATACCCTTTTGTTTGGCCCACCTGGTTTGGGTAAAACGACTATGGCGTTTGTAATAGCCAATGAGATGGGAGTGAATTTGAAGCAAACGTCTGGGCCGGCAATTGAAAAGGCTGGTGATTTAGTTGCCATACTTAATGACTTGGAGCCGGGGGACATCTTATTTATTGATGAGATCCATCGTATGCCTATGGCAGTGGAAGAAGTTCTTTATAGTGCTATGGAAGATTACTATATCGATATCATGATTGGAGCAGGTGAAACAAGTCGTAGTGTTCACCTAGACCTGCCTCCCTTCACTTTGGTTGGTGCGACCACACGAGCAGGTATGTTGTCAAATCCTTTGAGAGCTCGCTTTGGGATTAATGGTCATATGGAATATTATGAGTTACCTGATTTGACAGAGATTGTAGAACGTACTTCGGAAATCTTTGAAATGACAATAACACCAGAGGCAGCGTTGGAATTAGCGCGTCGTAGTCGCGGAACACCACGTATTGCTAACCGCCTACTTAAGCGCGTGCGAGACTATGCTCAAATCATGGGTGATGGTATCATTGACGATAAGATTGCAGATAAGGCATTGACTATGCTTGATGTAGATCATGAAGGGTTAGACTACGTTGACCAAAAAATCCTCCGAACTATGATTGAGATATATGGGGGAGGGCCCGTTGGCTTAGGTACTTTATCAGTTAATATTGCTGAAGAGCGAGAAACAGTAGAAGATATGTACGAACCTTATCTAATCCAAAAAGGTTTCATTATGCGTACACGAACAGGACGTGTCGCAACGGTTAAAGCCTATGAACACATGGGGTACGACTACACTCAAGAAAGTTGATAAAAAATCCATCTAAGGTGGATTTTTTGTTTACTCAAAAAAGAAAATAAAGAAAAAGGAAAAATTTTTAAAAAACCTTGCAATGAGTGGGGTCTTTTGTTATTATATTATGGTGCTGTAAATACAGCGCTTAGCTATGATACAAGAGGTTGCGACACGCCTGGTTGCACTGCCACGCAATCCGTGTTGGTTTTCTTGAGGAGCTAGCCTATTATCTTAAATAGACGAAAGAGGAGAAAAAATGGCAAACAAAAAAATTCGTATCCGTTTGAAAGCTTACGAACACCGTACGCTTGATACAGCGGCTGAAAAAATCGTAGAAACTGCAACTCGCACTGGTGCGACAGTTGCTGGACCAGTTCCACTTCCAACTGAACGTAGTCTCTACACAATTATTCGTGCGACTCACAAATATAAAGATTCTCGCGAACAATTTGAAATGCGTACACACAAACGTCTCATCGACATCATCAACCCAACTCAAAAAACAGTTGACGCTTTGATGAAACTTGATCTTCCAAGTGGTGTGAACGTCGAAATCAAACTTTAATTTAAAGATTGATTCATTGAGCATAAAAAACGCTCGTTAAAAACTTTTTTGAGCATAAAAAACGCTCATAAAAAACTTTTTTAAATACATTAAAGTAAAGGAAATATTTTCTCATGACAAAAGGAATCTTAGGGAAAAAAGTGGGAATGACTCAAATCTTCACTGAAGCAGGTGAATTTATCCCTGTTACTGTCATCGAAGCTACTCCAAACGTTGTGCTTCAAGTTAAAACTGTTGAAACAGACGGTTACGAAGCAGTTCAAGTTGGTTTTGACGACAAACGTGAAGTATTGAGCAACAAACCTGCCAAAGGCCACGTAGCGAAAGCTAACACAGCTCCTAAGCGCTTCATTCGTGAATTCAAAAACATTGAAGGCTTGGAAGTTGGATCAGAAATCACTGTTGACACATTCGAAGCTGGAGATGTTGTTGACGTAACTGGTACTTCAAAAGGTAAAGGTTTCCAAGGTGTTATTAAACGCCATGGTCAATCACGCGGACCTATGGCTCACGGTTCTCGTTACCACCGTCGTCCAGGTTCAATGGGACCTGTTGCGCCTAACCGTGTTTTCAAAAACAAACACTTGGCAGGACGTATGGGTGGCAACCGTGTGACAATTCAAAACCTTGAAGTTGTACAAGTTATCCCAGAGAAAAACGTTATCCTTATCAAAGGTAACGTACCAGGTGCTAAGAAATCTCTTATCACTATCAAATCAGCAGTTAAAGCTGCTAAATAATAAGAAAGGAGAAATCAGTTAAAAATGGCAAACGTAAAACTATTTGACCAAACTGGTAAAGAAGTTAGTACAGTTGAACTTAACGACGCTATCTTCGGTATCGAACCAAACGAATCAGTAGTATTTGATGTCGTAATCAGCCAACGTGCTAGCCTTCGCCAAGGTACTCACGCGGTTAAAAACCGTTCAGCAGTATCAGGTGGTGGACGTAAACCATGGCGTCAAAAAGGGACTGGACGTGCTCGTCAAGGTTCTATCCGCTCACCACAATGGCGTGGTGGTGGTGTTGTCTTCGGACCAACTCCACGTTCTTACGGATACAAACTTCCACAAAAAGTTCGTCGCCTTGCATTGAAATCTGTTTACTCAGCTAAAGTTGCAGAAGATAAATTTGTAGCAGTTGAAGCTCTTTCATTTGCAGCTCCAAAAACTGCTGAATTCGCAAACGTTCTTTCAGCTCTTAGCATCGATTCTAAAGTACTTGTTATCGTTGAAGAAGGAAACAAATTTGCTGAACTTTCAGCACGTAACCTTGCAAACGTAACTGTTGCAACTCCTGCAACTGCAAGTGTACTTGACATCGTAAACGCAGATAAACTTCTTGTTACTAAAGAAGCTATCTCATCAATCGAGGAGGTTCTTGCATAATGAATTTGTATGACGTAATCAAAAAACCTGTTATCACTGAGAAATCTATGATTGCTCTTGAAGCAGGAAAATACACTTTCGAAGTTGATACACGTGCACACAAACTCTTGATCAAACAAGCAGTTGAAGCTGCATTTGAAGGTGTTAAAGTTGCTAGCGTGAACACTGTAACTGTTAAACCAAAACAAAAACGTGTTGGACGTTACACTGGTTTCACTTCAAAAACTAAAAAAGCTATCATCACTCTTACAGCTGATTCTAAAGCAATCGAGTTGTTTGCAGCTGAAGCTGAATAATCAAAGGAGAAATTAACGTGGGTATTAAAGTTTATAAACCAACGACAAATGGCCGTCGTAACATGACTTCTTTGGATTTCGCAGAAATCACTACAAGCACTCCTGAAAAATCATTGCTTGTTTCTCTTAAGAACAAAGCTGGTCGTAACAACAACGGTCGTATCACTGTACGTCACCAAGGTGGCGGACACAAACGTCACTACCGTTTGATTGACTTCAAACGTAACAAAGATGGCGTTGAAGCAGTTGTTAAAACAATTGAGTATGATCCAAACCGTACTGCAAACATCGCTCTTGTACACTACACTGACGGGGTTAAAGCTTACATCGTCGCACCTAAAGGTCTTGAAGTAGGTCAACGTATCGTTTCGGGTCCAGATGCGGATATCAAGATTGGTAACGCTCTTCCACTTGCAAACATCCCAGTTGGTACAGTTATCCACAACATTGAGCTTCAACCAGGTAAAGGTGCTGAACTTATCCGTGCCGCTGGTGCTTCTGCTCAAGTTTTGGGTCAAGAAGGTAAATACGTACTTGTTCGTCTTCAATCAGGCGAAGTTCGTATGATTCTTGGTACTTGTCGTGCAACTATCGGTACTGTAGGTAACGAACAACAATCACTTATCAACCTTGGTAAAGCCGGTCGTAATCGCTGGAAAGGTATTCGCCCAACAGTTCGTGGTTCTGTAATGAACCCTAACGATCACCCACACGGTGGTGGTGAAGGTAAAGCACCAGTTGGACGTAAAGCGCCATCTACTCCATGGGGTAAACCTGCGCTTGGTCTTAAAACTCGTAACAAGAAAGCTAAATCTGACAAACTTATCGTTCGTCGTCGTAACGAAAAATAATTTAGTCGCTTAGCGCATAACATCCGCCAACTCGGTAGCACTTCTTAGTGCAAGCCGCTGTGGTACATTCAATTTAAAGGAGAAAACTACAAAATGGGACGTAGTCTTAAAAAAGGACCTTTCGTCGATGAGCATTTGATGAAAAAAGTTGAAGCTCAAGCAAATGACGAAAAGAAAAAAGTAATTAAAACTTGGTCACGTCGTTCAACGATTTTCCCAAGTTTCATCGGATACACTATCGCAGTTTATGATGGACGTAAACATGTTCCTGTTTACATCCAAGAAGACATGGTAGGTCACAAACTTGGTGAATTTGCACCAACTCGTACTTACAAAGGTCACGCAGCTGACGATAAGAAAACACGTCGTTAATAGGAGGAGGACACAATGGCAGAAATTACTTCAGCTAAAGCAATGGCTCGTACAGTGCGTGTTTCACCTCGTAAAACACGTCTTGTTCTTGATCTTATCCGTGGTAAGAACGTTGCTGATGCAATCGCAATCTTGAAATTCACTCCAAACAAAGCAGCTCGCATTGTTGAGAAAACACTTAACTCTGCTATCGCTAATGCAGAAAACAACTTTGGTTTGGAAAAAGCTAACTTGGTAGTATCTGAAACATTCGCAAACGAAGGACCAACAATGAAACGTTTCCGTCCACGTGCGAAAGGTTCAGCTTCACCAATCAACAAACGCACAACTCACGTAACAGTAGTTGTGTCAGAAAAATAAGGAGGTAAACTCGTGGGTCAAAAAGTACATCCAATTGGTATGCGTGTCGGGATCATCCGTGACTGGGATGCGAAATGGTATGCTGAAAAAGAATACGCAGATTACCTTCACGAAGATTTGGCAATCCGCAAATTCATTCAAAAAGAACTTGCAGACGCTTCAGTTTCAACTATTGAAATTGAACGTGCTGTAAACAAAGTTATTGTTTCACTTCACACTGCTAAACCAGGTATGGTTATCGGTAAAGGTGGATCAAACGTTGACGCTCTTCGCGCTCAACTTAATAAATTGACTGGAAAACAAGTTCACATCAACATCGTTGAAATCAAAAAACCTGATTTGGACGCTCACCTTGTTGGTGAAACTATTGCTCGTCAACTTGAGCAACGTGTTGCTTTCCGTCGTGCACAAAAACAAGCTATCCAACGTGCAATGCGTGCTGGAGCTAAAGGGATCAAGACTCAAGTATCAGGTCGCTTGAACGGTGCAGATATCGCCCGTGCAGAAGGATACTCAGAAGGTACAGTTCCACTTCACACACTTCGCGCTGATATCGATTACGCTTGGGAAGAAGCTGACACAACTTACGGTAAACTTGGTGTTAAAGTTTGGATCTACCGTGGAGAAGTTCTTCCAGCTCGTAAAAACACTAAAGGAGGCAAATAACAAATGTTAGTACCTAAACGTGTTAAACACCGTCGTGAATTCCGTGGAAAAATGCGCGGTGAGGCTAAAGGCGGTAAAGAAGTATCATTCGGTGAATACGGTCTTCAAGCTACAACTAGCCACTGGATTACAAACCGTCAAATCGAGGCTGCTCGTATTGCCATGACTCGTTACATGAAACGTGGTGGTAAGGTTTGGATTAAGATCTTCCCACACAAATCATACACTGCTAAAGCTATCGGTGTACGTATGGGTTCTGGTAAAGGGGCACCTGAAGGTTGGGTAGCACCAGTTAAACGTGGTAAAGTAATGTTCGAAATCGCAGGTGTTTCTGAAGAAGTTGCACGTGAAGCGCTTCGTCTTGCTAGCCACAAATTGCCAGTTAAATGTAAATTCGTGAAACGTGAAGCAGAATAAGGAGAAGACATGAAACTTGAAGAAATCAAAAAGTTTGTTGCTGAGCTTCGTGGCTTGTCTCAAGAAGAGCTTGCTAAAAAAGAAAACGAACTTAAGAAAGAACTTTTCGACCTTCGTTTCCAAGCTGCAGCAGGTCAACTTGATCAAACTGCCCGTTTGAACGAAGTGAAAAAACAAATTGCACGTGTTAAAACTGTGCAATCTGAAATCAAATAATAGATTGGGAAAGGAGCAATTCTAATAATGGAACGTAATCAACGTAAAACCCTTGTTGGACGCGTAGTATCTGACAAGATGGATAAAACAATCACAGTTGTAGTTGAAACTAAACGTAACCACCCAGTCTATGGTAAACGTATCAACTATTCTAAAAAATACAAAGCACATGATGAAAACAACGTTGCTAAAGAAGGCGATATCGTTCGTATCATGGAAACTCGCCCACTTTCAGCTACAAAACGCTTCCGTCTTGTAGAAGTTGTGGAAGAAGCTGTTATTATCTAATAAAACTAAAAGGAGACAATTGAAATGATTCAACAAGAAAGTCGCTTAAAAGTTGCTGATAATAGCGGTGCTCGTGAAATCTTGACTATCAAAGTTCTTGGTGGTTCAGGACGTAAATTCGCTAACATCGGCGACGTTATCGTTGCAACTGTTAAACAAGCTACACCAGGTGGAGCTGTTAAAAAAGGTGATGTTGTTAAAGCTGTTATCGTTCGTACAAAAACTGGTGCTCGCCGTCCAGACGGTTCATACATCAAGTTTGATGACAATGCTGCAGTAATCATCCGCGATGACAAAACTCCTCGTGGAACTCGTATCTTTGGCCCTGTTGCACGTGAATTGCGTGAAGGTGGATACATGCGTATCGTATCTTTGGCGCCAGAAGTACTTTAATCTGAATTAACACAAACTTAGTCCCCTGATATATTCAGGGTGCCCATTGAGGCGTAAGAAATAATAGGAGAAATACTCAAATGTTTGTAAAAAAAGGCGATAAAGTTCGCGTTATTGCTGGTAAAGACAAAGGAACTGAAGCAGTAGTTCTTAAAGCTCTTCCAAAAGTAAACAAAGTTGTTGTTGAAGGTGTTGCAATCATCAAAAAACACCAAAAACCATCAGCTGAAAACCCTCAAGGTGCTATCGTGGAAAAAGAAGCACCAATCCACGCTTCAAACGTTCAAGTTCTTGACAAGAACGGTGTAGCTGGACGTGTAGGTTACAAAGTTGTTGACGGCACAAAAGTTCGTTACAACAAAAAATCAGGCGAAGTGCTTGACTAATCACGAAGGAAAGGAGAAAGTATTAAATGGCTAACCGTCTTAAAGAAAAATACACTAACGAAGTAATTCCAGCTTTGACTGAAAAATTCAATTATTCTTCAGTTATGGCTGTGCCAAAAGTTGATAAAATCGTTATCAATATGGGTGTTGGTGAAGCTGTAAACAACGCTAAAACTCTTGAAAAAGCTGCTGCTGAGTTGGCACTTATTTCAGGTCAAAAACCATTGATTACTAAAGCTAAGAAATCAATCGCTGGCTTCCGTCTTCGTGAAGGTGTAGCGATCGGTGCTAAAGTTACCCTTCGTGGTGAACGCATGTACGAATTCTTGGATAAATTGGTATCAGTATCACTTCCACGTGTTCGTGACTTCCATGGTGTTCCAACTAAATCATTTGATGGACGTGGTAACTACACACTTGGTGTTAAAGAACAACTTATCTTCCCAGAAATCAACTTCGACGATGTTGATAAAGTACGTGGTATGGATATCGTTATCGTAACTACTGCTAACACTGACGAAGAAGGTCGTGAATTGCTTAAAGGCCTTGGAATGCCTTTTGCAAAATAATCTAGGAGGTAAATAAATTGGCTAAAAAATCAATGATTGCTAAGAACAAACGCCCTGCGAAGTTCTCTACGCAAGCTTACACTCGTTGCGAACGTTGTGGACGTCCACACTCAGTTTATCGCAAATTTAAACTTTGCCGTGTTTGCTTCCGTGAATTGGCTTACAAAGGTCAAATTCCAGGTGTTACCAAAGCTTCTTGGTAAAAACATGGTACATTTAAGTTAGTTCCACCTAATTTGAATGTATTTAACACAATCTGAGCCTAGCTCAATCATTAACTAGCAAGTGAATTATTCAAACTACTAGTAAGAGGAGAAAATATAAAATGGTTATGACTGACCCAATTGCAGATTTCTTGACACGTATTCGTAACGCTAACCAAGCTAAACACGAAGTGCTTGAAGTACCTGCATCAAACATTAAAAAAGGTATCGCTGAAATTCTTAAACGTGAAGGTTTCGTAAAAAATGTTGAAGTTATCGAAGATGACAAACAAGGTATCATCCGCGTATTCTTGAAATACGGACAAAACGGTGAACGTGTTATCACTAACTTGAAACGTATTTCTAAACCAGGTCTTCGTGTTTACTCTAAACGTGAAGATGTTCCTAAAGTTCTTAACGGCCTTGGAATCGCGATCATCTCTACTTCAGAAGGTCTTTTGACTGATAAAGAAGCTCGTCAAAAGAACGTTGGTGGAGAAGTTATCGCTTACGTTTGGTAAGAAGCTGGTACTAAGTACTTATCTCAAATGATTTGTGCGAGTTTCATTGATTATATTCGCTGAAACTCATCCCCGTGAAAACTAGTCACTTTGTGGCTTGATAATCTAACAGGAGAATTAAATACTATGTCACGTATTGGTAATAAAGTTATTACTTTGCCTGCTGGTGTTGAAGTAACAAACAACGATAATGTTGTTACTGTTAAAGGACCTAAAGGCGAACTCACTCGTGAGTTTAACAAAAACATTGAAATCAAAGTTGAAGGCAATGAAGTTACACTTCACCGTCCAAACGACTCAAAAGAAAACAAAACAATCCACGGTACTTCACGTGCAAACTTGAACAACATGGTTGTTGGTGTTTCAGAAGGTTTCAAAAAAGAACTTGAAATGCGCGGTGTCGGATATCGTGCGCAACTCCAAGGAACAAAACTTGTTCTTTCAGTTGGTAAATCTCACCAAGACGAAGTTGAAGCTCCAGAAGGTATTACTTTTGAAGTACCATCTGCAACTTCAATTGTTGTTAGCGGTATCAACAAAGAAGTTGTTGGTCAAACAGCAGCTTACATCCGTAGCCTTCGTTCACCAGAACCTTACAAAGGTAAAGGTATCCGTTACGTTGGTGAATACGTACGTCGTAAAGAAGGTAAAACTGGTAAATAATAGGATTTCATCCTTGTGGCTATTCTTTTTGGATTGCCTACTTACCAAAAGCTCTCATGAGCAAGCATTATAATTAAGAGGTGAAAATTGTGATTTCGAAACCAGATAAAAATAAACTCCGCCAAAAACGCCACCGTCGCGTTCGCGGAAAACTCTCTGGAACTGCTGATCGCCCACGTTTGAACATTTTCCGTTCTAATACAGGCATCTACGCTCAAGTTATTGATGACGTAGCGGGTGTAACGCTCGCAAGTGCATCAACTCTTGATAAAGAAGTTTCTAAAGGAACTAAAACAGAACAAGCCGTTGTTGTCGGTAAACTTGTTGCTGAACGCGCAGTAGCTAAAGGTATTTCTGAAGTGGTGTTTGACCGCGGTGGATATCTCTATCACGGACGTGTTAAAGCTTTGGCTGACTCAGCTCGTGAAAACGGATTGAAATTCTAATAGGGAGGACACTTAATAATGGCATTTAAAGATAATGCAGTAGAACTTGAAGAACGCGTAGTTGCTATCAACCGTGTTACTAAAGTTGTAAAAGGTGGACGCAACATGCGTTTTGCTGCTCTTGTTGTTGTTGGTGACCGTAATGGTCGCGTAGGATTTGGTACTGGTAAATCTCAAGAGGTTCCAGAAGCTATCCGTAAAGCAGTTGAAGCAGCTAAGAAAAACCTTATCGAAGTTCCTATGGTTGGTACAACTATTCCTCACGAAGTTCGTTCAGAATTTGGTGGAGCGAAAGTATTGTTGAAACCAGCTGTTGAAGGGGCTGGGGTTGCCGCTGGTGGTGCAGTTCGTGCCGTCATCGAATTGGCTGGTGTTGCTGATGTAACATCTAAATCACTCGGTTCAAACACTCCAATCAACATCGTTCGTGCGACTGTTGAAGGATTGAAACAACTTAAACGTGCTGAAGAAGTTGCGGCTCTTCGTGGCATCTCAGTATCTGACTTGGCATAAGAAAGGAGATAACAATGGCTCAAATTAAAATTACTTTGACTAAGTCTCCAATCGGACGCAAACCAGAACAACGTAAAACAGTTGTTGCTCTTGGACTTGGTAAATTGAATAGCTCAGTTGTTAAAGAAGACAACGCTGCTATCCGTGGTATGGTCAACGCAGTATCTCACTTGGTAACTGTAGAAGACGTTAAATAAAAATTGATTTAAGTCGTGAGGGTTCCCTTGCGACTTAAACTGAATTTCATGTATAGGCGAGTTTCTAATTAAGCTACCTTACTTGGTTAGAGGCGCTAGCATTTTACAAAAAGAGGAGAAAATAATAATGAAACTTCATGAATTGAAACCTGCTGAAGGTTCTCGTAAAGTCCGTAACCGTGTAGGTCGTGGTACTTCATCTGGTAACGGTAAAACTTCAGGCCGTGGTCAAAAAGGTCAAAAAGCTCGTAGCGGTGGTGGTGTACGTCCAGGATTTGAAGGTGGACAAACTCCATTGTTCCGTCGTCTTCCAAAACGTGGATTCACTAACATCAACGCTAAAGAATACGCACTTGTAAACCTTGATCAATTGAACGTCTTTGAAGATGGTACAGAAGTAACTCCAGCAGTTCTTAAAGAAGCTGGAATCGTTCGTGCTGAAAAATCAGGCGTTAAAGTTCTTGGTAACGGCGAATTGACTAAGAAATTGACTGTTAAAGCAGCTAAATTCTCAAAATCTGCTGAAGCAGCTATCACTGCTAAAGGTGGTTCAATCGAAGTCATCTAATGAGGGGTAACTCATTATGTTCTTTAAACTATTAAAAGACGCATTGAAGGTCAAAAACGTTCGTAATAAGATTTTATTTACAATCTTCATTATTTTCGTTTTTCGTGTAGGGACTCATGTAACAGTTCCTGGTATCAATGCGGAAAGTTTGAAACAATTAAGTGATTTACCTTTCTTGAACATGCTTAACTTGGTGTCTGGTAATGCCATGAATAACTTCTCTATCTTCTCGATGGGGGTTAGTCCTTACATTACAGCATCAATCATTGTCCAACTTTTGCAGATGGATATCTATCCAAAATTTGTGGAGTGGGGCAAACAAGGGGAAGTTGGTCGTCGTAAATTGAACCAAGCGACTCGCTACATCACTCTTGTTTTAGCCTTTGTTCAATCGATTGGTATTACAGCAAGTTTTAATACTCTCTCATCAATTTCATTGGTTAAAACACCAAATGTTTCAACCTACCTATTGATTGGGACAATCCTAACTGCTGGTAGCATAATTGTGACATGGCTGGGTGAACAAATCACAGATAAAGGTTTTGGTAATGGTGTGTCAATGATTATTTTTTCAGGGATCATTGCTTCTATTCCAAAAATGTTCTCAACAATTTACGAGGATTTCTTTGTCAACGTTCGTTCAGGAGAATTGACTCGTTCATATATCATAGTAGTTTTGCTAATTGTGGTAGGTTTGGCGATTGTCTTCTTTACGACATTTGTTCAACAGGCAGAATATCAAATTCCAATTCAATATACTAAATTGGTTCAAGGGGCTCCAACGAGTTCTTACCTTCCATTGAAAGTTAATCCGGCTGGTGTTATTCCCGTTATCTTTGCTAGCTCGATTACAACAATTCCTAGTACTATTCTTCCATTCTTCTCTAAGGTTACATGGTTATCAAACTTACAAGGACTACTCTCGTATAATACACCTAGTGGAATGCTTACTTACGCGATATTGATTATCTTGTTTTCATTCTTCTACACATTTGTCCAAGTAAATCCTGAAAAAACTGCTGAAAATCTTCAAAAGAATGGGTCTTACATTCCTAGCGTTCGTCCAGGTCGTGAGACTGAAAAGTACATGTCTTCATTGCTTAAGAGATTGGCAACAATCGGAGCTGTATTTCTCGCGTTTATTTCATTGGCTCCTATTGCGGCTCAACAGTTTATGCACCTTACAAGCTCAATCGCGCTTGGTGGTACATCTCTCTTGATCTTGATTTCAACTGGTATCGAAGGTATGAAGCAACTTGAAGGTTACCTATTGAAACGTCAGTACGTTGGATTTATGAATCTTGAAGACTAAGTCTTCTCATGAACAATTGAGAGGGAAAGAAAGGTTACTTTCTGTCCCTTCTCTTTTGTTTTTTGATAACTCTACCAATGTTTTAAAACCTTGATAGAGTTATTTGAAAACAAAAATAAGGAGTTCGTAAGATGAATCTTTTAATTATGGGTCTACCAGGTGCTGGTAAAGGGACTCAAGCTGCAAAAATTGTTGAAGAATTTGGTGTAGCTCACATCTCAACTGGTGATATGTTCCGTGCTGCTATGGCTAACCAAACAGAAATGGGAACTTTGGCCAAATCATTCATCGATAAAGGTGAATTAGTACCAGATGAAGTAACAAACGGAATCGTTAAAGAGCGTTTGGCTCAAGACGACATTAAGGAAAAAGGATTCCTTTTGGATGGTTTTCCTCGCACAATCGAACAAGCTCATTCCTTGGATCAAATCTTGGTTGATCTTGGTTTGGAGCTTGATGGAGTAATCAATATCGAAGTGGATCCATCTTGCCTTCTTGAACGCTTGAGTGGTCGTATTATTCACCGCGAAACAGGTGAAACTTACCATAAAGTATTCAACCCACCAGCTGACTACAAGGAAGAAGACTATTACCAACGTGAAGATGATAAACCTGAAACTGTTAAACGTCGTCTTGACGTAAACATTGCTCAAGGTGAGCCAATTATTGCACATTATCGTGAGCTTGGTCTTGTATCAGATATTCAAGGTAACCAAGATATCGATGATGTATTTGCTGATGTTAAAAAAGCTATTGCAGCAATTAAATAATTATATAATCTTACTTGCGTATCAGACTTAAGCATGTTATAATACTTTAGTCTGGCTTATAATTGTTACCTCTGTGCTTAGAGGAAATCAAATCGAAATTTTAGGGGGTACTTTTGCGTGGCAAAAGAAGACGTGATTGAAATTGAAGGTAAAGTTGTCGAAACTATGCCTAATGCTATGTTTACTGTTGAATTGGAAAATGGACACCAAATTTTGGCGACAGTTTCTGGTAAAATCCGTAAAAACTACATTCGTATTTTGGTCGGTGACCGTGTGACTGTTGAAATGAGTCCTTATGATTTGACACGTGGACGCATCACATACCGCTTTAAATAATCGAAATAATTGGAGGGATTAAAACATGAAGGTAAGACCATCGGTTAAACCAATTTGCGAATACTGTAAAGTTATTCGTCGTAACGGTCGTGTTATGGTAATTTGTCCAACAAATCCAAAACACAAACAACGTCAAGGATAATATAGAAAGGAGAAATCATGGCTCGTATTGCTGGAGTTGACATTCCAAACGATAAACGTGTAGTAATTTCACTTACTTACGTATACGGTATCGGACTTGCAACATCTAAGAAAATCTTGGCTGCTGCAGGCGTTTCTGAAGACATCCGCGTTAAAGATTTGACAAATGATCAAGAAGACGCTATCCGTCGCGAAGTGGATGCAATCAAAGTTGAAGGTGACCTTCGTCGTGAAGTTAACCTTAACATCAAACGTTTGATGGAAATCGGTTCATACCGTGGTATCCGTCACCGTCGTGGACTTCCTGTCCGTGGTCAAAACACTAAAAACAATGCTCGCACTCGTAAAGGTAAAGCTGTTGCGATTGCAGGTAAGAAAAAATAATTAAAATAAAATAGGAGGTAAAAACATTGGCTAAACCAACACGTAAACGTCGTGTGAAAAAGAATATCGAATCTGGTATTGCTCACATTCACGCTACTTTCAATAACACTATTGTTATGATTACAGATGTGCATGGTAATGCTGTAGCTTGGTCATCAGCTGGTGCTCTTGGTTTCAAAGGTTCTCGTAAATCTACACCATTTGCTGCTCAAATGGCTTCTGAAGCTGCTGCTAAATCTGCACAAGAACACGGTCTTAAGACAGTTGAAGTAACTGTTAAGGGTCCTGGTTCAGGTCGTGAGTCTGCTATCCGTGCTCTTGCTGCTGCTGGTCTAGAAGTAACAGCAATCCGTGATGTAACTCCTGTACCACATAATGGTGCTCGTCCTCCAAAACGTCGTCGTGTGTAATTTTTAATAACAATAGTACACAAGATTCGTTTCGAGGGAGTATAATAAATGATTGAGTTTGAAAAACCAATAATAACAAAAATTGATGAAAATAAAGATTACGGCAAATTTGTCATCGAACCACTAGAACGTGGTTATGGTACAACTTTGGGTAACTCTCTTCGTCGTGTACTTTTGTCATCACTTCCAGGTGCTGCCGTAACATCAATTAAGATTGATGGAGTACTCCACGAATTTGATACCGTACCAGGCGTACGTGAAGACGTGATGCAAATTATTCTTAATATTAAAGGACTTGCTGTAAAATCTTACGTCGAAGACGAAAAAACAATCGAACTTGATGTCCAAGGTCCAGCTGAAGTTACTGCTGGAGATATCTTGACTGATAGTGACATTGAAATTGTTAACCCTGATCATTATCTTTTCACTATCTCTGAAGGAGCTTCTTTAAAAGCGACTATGACAGTAGCTACAAACCGTGGTTATGTTCCAGCAGATGAAAACAAGAAAGATGATGCACCAGTGGGAACATTGGCTGTAGATTCAATCTACACACCAGTGAAAAAAGTCAATTATCAAGTTGAACCTGCTCGTGTAGGTAGCAACGATGGTTTTGATAAATTGACAATCGAAATCATGACAAACGGAACAATCATCCCTGAAGATGCCCTCGGTCTCTCGGCTCGCGTTTTGATTGAACACTTGAACTTGTTTACTGACCTTACTGATGTTGCTAAAGCTACTGATGTAATGAAAGAAACTGAAAAAGTGAACGATGAAAAGGTGCTTGACCGTACCATCGAAGAACTTGATTTGTCTGTACGCTCATATAACTGTTTGAAACGTGCTGGTATTAATACCGTTCATGATTTGACAGAAAAAACTGAGCCTGAAATGATGAAAGTCCGTAACCTAGGTCGTAAATCTCTTGAAGAAGTCAAAGTTAAGTTGGCTGATCTTGGACTTGGACTCAAAAACGATAAATAATAATATAGGAGGATAACATGGCTTACCGTAAACTTGGACGCACAAGCTCACAACGTAAAGCGGTTCTTCGTGATTTGACAACAGATCTTATCATTAACGAAGCAATCGTTACAACTGAAGCACGTGCTAAAGAAATCCGTAAAACAGTTGAAAAAATGATCACTCTTGGTAAACGTGGTGATTTGCACGCACGTCGTCAAGCAGCTGCATTTGTACGTAACGAAATTGCATCTGAAAACTATGATGAAGCAACTGATAAATATACATCAACAACTGCTCTTCAAAAACTTTTCTCAGAAATCGCACCTCGTTATGCTGAACGTAACGGTGGATACACTCGTATCCTTAAAACAGAACCACGTCGTGGCGATGCTGCCCCAATGGCAATCATCGAACTTGTTTAATTTTTATCAATTTTGTTGAGTGTTATGATGATGGAATAGCTTAGCTTTTCTTAGTCTAGCTCTGGTCTACCGCTAGGCATACGCCTAGCGGGAACACTCATCATAAAAATGGGAATAAATAAGCATGTAACGCTTGTTTACGAAAGGTAATACTGTTATTTTTCGTAAGCAGGCGTTTTTTTGGGCTATAAATCGTCTGAATATTTTGATATAATGGAATAAGCTTATTTTAAAAAGGGGGACATTATTTTGACAACAGCCAAGGAACTGCTTAAGCAAAGGTATTATGAGCCAATTAAGGAGCAACCCGAATTATTTGTGGGGATTGAGTTGGAATACCCAGTTGTTAATTTGAGTGGTAATGCTACAGATGTCTCTCTTACAAAACGGTTACTAGCCTATCTCTTGGATAATTTTGATTTTCAAGCTGATAAGTATGATTCGGATAACAATCCTATTCAGCTTATTGATAAAGATTCTGGAGATATGATTCTTTTTGAAGTCTCCTACAATACGATTGAGTTTGCTTTTGCAAAGGCTGAAAGAATCTCTGAGGTTGAGGAACGTTTGGATACTTACCTCGGTATAATTCAACCTTATCTTCAGAATGATAATCATGAGTTGCAAGGTTGGGGAGTGAATCCAAACTGGGCAAAAAATGACAACAGACCTGTTAAATCTCCTCGTTATGAGATGCTTATGGATTTTCTCGGGCTATCTAAAGCTAAGAACAATCCTTTCTTTCATGATTATCCAGAATATGGTTCTTTCATCTGTGGGAGTCAGGTACAGTTAGATGTTTCAAAAACGTCCTATTTAAGAGTTTTAAATGCTTTTAATCAAATAGAGGGACCCAAGGCAGTATTATTGGCAAACTCTGATTTTTGGGGTTCTGATTGGGATTTAGCGCTTTCTCGTGATGTTTTCTGGGAGAATTCCATGCATGGTGTGTTTAAGGAAAATGCAGGGGTATTTCCTAAGGTGTTTAAGAGCGAAGATGACTATTTTTCTTACTTGTCTGAGACAGCCATTTTTACTGCTAAGCGTGGTGACGAAACCTACTATTTTGAACCAATACGTGCTAAAGACTATCTAAGTACGCCATCTGTCAAAGCACGCTCTATTCATGGCGAAGTAGTCACTATTGAGCCAAGTGAGGAAGATTTTAAGACTCACCGTTCTTATCAATTTCAAGATTTAACGACTAGGGGAACTGTTGAGTTTCGAAGTGTTTGTACTCAGCCTTTCTCAGCAACTTTTGCGCCAGCAGCCTTTCACCTTGGTCTTTTAGTTAACTTAGAGACACTAGAAAGTATTTTAAAAGACACATCTTTATTTGAAGTTTTTGACTATGATTATCTTAGAATTCGTTGCTTGTTTTCGAAAAAGGAAATCTCAAAGGATGATTTCAAATTGATTTTGCCTTTGACAGAGGCTCTACTAACTTGTGCAGAGGATGGGCTCAAAAATCGTGGCTTTGGAGAAGAAGTTTACTTAGCTCCTCTTCAAGAACGATTAGCTGCTTTGAAAAATCGTTTAGACTAATTCCAGATAGTATATAATGTTTCAGAAAAACAAAAAAGTCAAAAAGCTTATTGACAATAGCATACAATAAATGGTATTATATAATAGTTGTTTCGAAAGAGACAAAAGATAGTTTTAAGAAAAAACTTTCAAAAAAGTATTGACACTAATTGTCAAACTTGATATAATGATTAATGTAGTTAGCGGAAATGGCGGAATTGGCAGACGCGCAGGACTAAGGATCCTGTGACCGCTTTAGGTCGTGAGGGTTCAAGTCCCTCTTTCCGCAGAGCAACCAGTCAAGAGACTGGTTTTTTTGTATTAAAAAATCAAAACGCTTACAAATTGTAGAAAAACTAGTTTTTTGAATCTAATTGTGATAGAATAAACAAGTAAACGGGTTCAAGCCCAAAAAAATATAGGAGGCCTTTATAATGGCAATCGTTTCAGCAGAAAAATTTGTCCAAGCAGCTCGTGACAATGGTTACGCAGTTGGTGGATTTAACACAAACAACCTTGAGTGGACTCAAGCTATCTTGCGTGCAGCAGAAGCTAAACAAGCTCCAGTGCTTATCCAAACTTCTATGGGTGCAGCTAAGTACATGGGTGGTTACAAATTGTGTAAACTTCTTATCGAAGAATTGGTTGAATCAATGGGTATCACTGTACCAGTTGCTATTCACCTTGACCACGGTCACTACAATGATGCTTTGGAATGTATCCGTGTAGGTTACACTTCAGTTATGTTTGACGGTTCACACCTTCCAGTTGAAGAAAACCTTGAAAAAGCAGCTAAAGTTGTTGAATTTGCACACGCTAACGGTGTATCAGTTGAAGCTGAAGTTGGTACAATCGGTGGTGAAGAAGATGGTATCATCGGTGACGGTGAATTGGCACCAATCGAAGATGCTAAAGCTATGGTTGCAACTGGTATCGACTTCCTTGCAGCAGGTATCGGTAACATCCACGGTCCTTACCCAGAAAACTGGAATGGTCTTCACCTTGACCACTTGCAAAAATTGACAGAAGCTGTTCCTAACTTCCCAATCGTATTGCACGGTGGATCAGGTATTCCTGACGATCAAATCCAAGCAGCTATCAAACTTGGTGTTGCTAAAGTTAACGTTAACACTGAATGTCAAATCGCATTTGCTAAAGCAACACGTAAATTTGTTGCTGAATACGAAGCAAATGAAGCAGAATACGACAAGAAGAAACTCTTCGACCCACGTAAATTCTTGAAACCAGGTTTCGAAGCTATTACAGAAGCTGTTGAAGAACGTATCGACGTATTCGGTTCAGCAAACAAAGCATAATTAGCTTATTAAAACAAGGTCTTTTCTGGATCTTGTTTTTTTGTACTAAAATAAATAGTTGGTATCTGCCAATTAATCTGTGATTGAGAGTGAATAAATTTTAAAGAATGGATATGGCTTTGGTTGATAGATTCTATTTCCTAACTTTTTAAGATATGCTATAATATGAATATGTTTGATAATTATATTGTACCTGTATTTTTTGGTGGTGGAGCTCTTGCTCTACTAGGTTTAGTGTTATTTGGTTGGGCCTTGCCTTCATTTTTGAAGGGTAAGTGGTCTTATTTGATTTCTTTGCTAGGTTTAGGTTTGGTTGCTTTTGCCTATTTTGATTCGGCGATTGTTATCACTTATAAAATCTGGCTTGGATTGATAGGTGTTATCATGGTTGGTTGGGGACTTCCTTTCAACAATCGCAAGGGACGCCGTGCAATGATTATTTTTTGGGCTATCATGGCAATCGTTGTGGGTATTGCTGCTATTGCATTCACTATTGCTTATGGTGTTATTAACCGCCGCTAACATGAAACTGTAAAACATGCTATAATAATGGCATGTTTTATTTTATGACCCTATCATTTATTATCATGCCTGCCTTGGGTTGCTTCTTAATAGGTTTGGCTTTTGCTAAATCAAATCGTTGGGACTTTTCCTGGAGTCTATCCTTAATAGGTTTGGCGGCCTTTATTTCTTCTTTTTGGCATATAGCACGTGTAGATTTATGGTTTATGCTAAGTTATAGTGTTGGTCCTTTTTTGATGGGATTTGGTTTCTCCTGGGACCTAAGTAAGAAACGCCGTAGGCAGTTATTATTATTAGGGGCATTTTTCCTTGTCTTTTTTGTGATTCTGTACTATCTTATTGTGCGAATCCTGAATACAGCTGTTGTCTAAAGGAGGACTGTTGTGATGTTGCTAGATTTAGAAGAGAAGACACGTGTGCTTGTAGAAGATATTGTTGAACGTTCAGCTATTGGGAGAGGAGCTATCTTTGTCTTGGGACTGTCTTCCAGTGAGGTTGCTGGTGGGACTATCGGCAAAGCCTCTAGCCGCGAAATCGGTCAACGAATTGTGAAAACTATTCTTGAGGTTTTGGAACCTAAAGGGATTTACTTGGCTGTTCAGGGCTGTGAACATTTGAATCGTGCTTTGGTTGTCGAGCGTGAGCTTGCCATGGCTAAAGATTTGGAAATTGTGAATGTTCTTCCGACCTTGCACGCTGGTGGAAGTGGTCAGCTGGCTGCTTTCGACTACATGAAGGATCCTGTTGAGGTGGAGGAAATTGTCGCTCAGGCTGGTATTGATATTGGGGACACCTCTATTGGTATGCATGTGAAGAGGGTCCAAGTTCCTCTTCGTCCTATTACTCCAGAATTAGGTGGTGCTCATGTGACTGCTTTGGCTAGTCGTCCTAAGTTAATTGGTGGAGCTCGTGCAGAGTATCTAGCAGATCCTATCCGTAAAAACTAAAAAGTATCGGACATTCTTGTCCGATACTTTTTCTATTAGCAGAGCCCTTTCTTTCAATGATGACGCTTGGCATAATCGACAAATTTGAATTTTTCAAGTTTGTGGCGACTTTCCGTAAATTGGAACTGTTTTCCATTGTTTAAATAAACTTTTGAACGGACACAGACAACGTGCTGGTCCTTACCTAGGTCAATGAGAATCTTATCCTGATCGATAGCATTATCGATAGTGATTTCTTTAAAGGCGTGGGAAATGCTAAGGTTGAGCTGATTCTCAATGTAGTCGTAAATAGAGTATTCAGCAATACTACGGTTTAGTTGCGGAACAAGGCTGGCATCTAGGTAATCAATATCTATAACAGAGGCACAGCTATCAACGACTCTTTGACGAACAACACGCCAAACCTGTCGGCTATTAGAAAAACCAGTTCTTTCTGAGAGTTTGGAATCAACGATGATTTTATCCAGAGAAATAACGTTGGTTTGCGAATTAAGGCTTTGTTGTTCGATTAGTTCCTGGTAACTAGTGAGGTCAGACACAGGAAAGTTGATTTGTTCTTGGTTAATAACCTGGGAGCCAGAGCCATGAATTTTTTTGACCAAGCCTTCTTCGCGCCTTTCGTTATCACTGGTCTTCACCATATGACTAATGCTATTGATCTTGAATTGGTGCGTACGGCAGGTGGTACTGGTTTATGGCCAATGATTGCCTTCTCTAATATTGCGCAGGGTTCAGCAGTATTTGCTTACTACTTTATTAAACGTCATGATGAACGTGAAGCACAGATTTCACTTCCAGCAACTATTTCAGCTTATCTTGGAGCACTATTTGGTGTTAACGTTAAGTATGTCTATCCATTAGTAGCAGGGATGTCTGCTTCTGCCTTATCAGGATTGCTTTCAACAGTCTTTGGTGTTCAAGCAAACTCTATCGGTATTGGTGGTCTTCCAGCTATTCTCTCTATTAAACCTCAATATTGGGCAATTTTTGCGATTATCATGGTTGTTGATATTGTAGTTGCTATGGTATTGACATTCCTCTTCCACAAAACTGGATTTTTAACGAAAACAGAGGAAGATGGCACGTACAAGAAGCTTCAGAAGGTTTGGTACAACCAACGGCTCTTGCTGAATCAGCAGAGGTTGTTAGCCCACTTGCTGGCCAAGTTAAACCACTTAGCCAAGCCACAGACCCAGTCTTTTCATCAGGTGTAATGGGACAAGGTGTTGTCATCGAACCAAGTCAAGGCGAATTGGTTTCACCAGTGAATGGTACAGTGACAGTACTCTTCCCAACTAAGCACGCAGTAGGTATCGTTTCTGAAGAAGGTGTTGAAATGTTAATGCACATTGGTATGGATACGGTTAGCCTTGACGGAAAAGGCTTTGAATCACATATTAAACAAGGTGATAAAGTTGTTGTTGGTCAACAATTGATTAGCTTTGATATGGATATTATCAAAGAAGCTGGTTTGGTCACTGAGACTCCAGTTATCATTACAAATCAAGATGATTTCCAAGCAGATGTTGAAGGGAATCTTCCACGTGATATCAAACGTGGTGATGTTCTCATGATTGCTCATCGAACAAAATAAGCTAAGGGGTGGAGACGTCACGGTTCCACCTCTTCATATAAAGAACAAAAGAGGAAAAATTACATGGCATTAGATAAAACAAAGGTTGTATACCAAATTTATCCAAAATCATATAAGAACACTACAGGAAATGGAATCGGTGATTTCAGAGGAATCATTGAAAAGATTCCCTACCTAGCAGAGTTAGGCGTGGATATGGTGTGGCTCAATCCTTTCTATCCAAGTCCACAACGTGACAATGGCTACGATATTTCAGACTACACAGCCGTCAACCCTGTCTTTGGGGATATGGCTGATTTTGAAGAAATGGTTCGTGTCGCTAAAGAGCACAAGATTGACTTCATGCTAGACATGGTGCTTAACCATTGCTCAACGGAGCATGAGTGGTTCCAAAAAGCATTGGCTGGTGACAAGTATTACCAAGATTTCTTCTTCATTCAGGATCAACCAACTGATTGGTTGTCTAAATTTGGTGGTTCTGCCTGGGCTCCTTTTGGAGATACAGGAAAATACTATCTTCATCTCTTTGATGAAACACAGGCAGACCTCAATTGGCGGAATCCCAATGTCCGCAAGGAGTTGTTCAAGGTAGTCAACTTCTGGCTAGACAAAGGTGTCAAGGGTTTTCGTTTTGATGTGATTAACTTGATTGGTAAGGATGAGGTTTTAGTAGATTGTCCGAAAAATGAAGGGAAACCTGCCTATACGGATAAACCAATCGTGCATGATTATCTTCACATGATGAATGAAGCGACCTTTGGTTCTGACGATAGTTTTATGACAGTTGGGGAGATGTCTTCAACAACTATTGACAACTGTGTTCTCTATTCAGCACCGGAGCGTCACGAGTTGTCTATGGCCTTTAACTTCCACCATTTAAAAGTGGACTATGAAGATGGACAAAAATGGACTATTGCTCCCTTTGATTTTGAAGAACTTAAGCGTCTCTACCACACCTGGGGCAAGGAAATGAGCGATCGTGGTGGATGGAGTGCCCTCTTCTGGAATAACCACGACCAACCTCGTGCCTTGAATCGTTTTGTGGATATCAAGAACTTCCGTAATGAAGGAGCAACCATGCTAGCCGCTAGCATTCACTTGTCACGTGGAACACCTTATATCTACATGGGTGAAGAGATTGGAATGATTGACCCAGACTATGATTCGATGGCAGATTACGTGGATGTGGAATCCATCAATGCTTACCAAATGCTCTTGGACCAAGGTAAATCTCCTAAGCAAGCCTTCAAGATTATCCAAGCTAAGTCACGTGATAATTCTCGTACGCCAATGCAATGGGATGCTTCTGAGAATGCAGGTTTTTCAACAGGTACTCCATGGTTGAAAGCTGGTAAATCTTACAAAGACATTAACGTTGAAAATGAGATTAATGGACCAATCTTTAAATTCTATAAAGAATTGATTCGCTTGCGTAAAGAAATGGCTATCATTTCAGAAGGAAGCTATCAGCCAGCATTTGAAGATAGCAAGAAGGTCTACGCCTTTGAACGTCACTTAGACGGTCAAAAACTCTTGGTACTCAATCATTTCTATGAAAGTGAAGCTGAAGTGGCGATTCCAGCAGAATACCAGTCAGGGCGCGTACTCTTGTCCAACTATGACGATGCGGAGCTTGCTGAAAAGGTAGTTCTTAAACCATATCAAACCTTGGCAATCCTAGTTAAATAAGCCAATTTCTCCTCGGCAAATGCTTTTGCTGGGGAATTTTGTTATAATGAAAGCACTTTTAATGTTGATGGAGGAAGTGTAATGACACGCTTACAAGATGATTTTTACCATGCGATTAATGGTGAGTGGGA
Organism: Streptococcus vestibularis ATCC 49124; assembly: GCF_000188295.1. Classification (GTDB taxonomy): domain Bacteria; phylum Bacillota; class Bacilli; order Lactobacillales; family Streptococcaceae; genus Streptococcus; species Streptococcus vestibularis. The sequence continues at coordinate 104,468 of NZ_GL831112.1, forward strand.
AAAGACAGCTGTGATTCCGGATGACAAACCACGTACAGGTGGTTTCTCAGATTTAGCAGATGAAATAGAAGACCTCATGCTTGAAACAACTGATCAGTGGTTGGCAGGAGAAAATGTTCCTGACAATGCTGTTCTACAAAACTTCATTAAGTTTCACCGTATGGCTGCGGACTTTGACAAACGTGAGGCAGTTGGTATCGAGCCTGTTAAGCCTTTGATTGAAGAATACAAGCAACTCTCGTCATTTTCAGAGTTTGCTTCGAAAATTGCTGAGTACGAGATGGCTGTTAAGCCTAATGCGTTCCCGTTTGGTGTGTCTCCAGACTTTATGAATGCCCAACTAAATGTTCTTTGGGCTGAAGCGCCACGTATTATTTTACCTGATACAACCTATTACACTGAGGATAATGAAAAGGGCAAGGAGCTTTTGGGAATTTGGCGTGAGATGCAGGAAGAACTCCTTGAGAAATATGGCTTCACAGCTGAAGAAATCAAAGATATCTTGGACAAGGTTATCGCTCTTGATGCTAAGTTAGCCAAGTATGTCCTTTCGAGTGAAGAATCTTCCGAGTATGTAGAACTCTACCACCCATATGATTGGGCAGACTTTACTAAGCTGGCGCCAGAACTCCCACTTGATAACATTTTCACAAAAATCTTGGGTCAAGTCCCTGATAAAATTATCGTTCCTGAAGAACGCTTCTGGACAGAGTTTGCGGCAGAATATTACTCAGAAGCAAATTGGGAGTTGCTTAAGGCGGACTTACTTATCGATGCTGCTACATCTTGGAATGCCTATTTGACAGACGAGCTTCGTATCTTGGCTGGCAAATATAGTCGTGCGCTCTCAGGAACACCACAAGCCATGGAAAAGAAAAAGGCTGCCTTCTATTTGGCACAAGGGCCTTACAATCAGGCTCTAGGACTTTGGTATGCAGGTGAAAAATTCTCACCAGAAGCAAAAGCAGATGTCGAAGCCAAAGTAGCAACCATGATTGATGTTTATAAATTACGCCTTCAAAAAGCGGATTGGTTGGCACCTGAGACACGTGAAAAGGCTATTACGAAACTGAATGTCATTACACCTCATATCGGTTATCCAGAAAAACTACCTGAGACATATGATAAGAAGATTATTGATGAGAACTTGTCACTTGTTGAGAATGCACAGAAGTTAGTCGAAATTTCAGTTGCACATAGTTGGAGCAAGTGGAATCAACCTGTTGATCGAAGTGAGTGGCATATGCCTGCCCACATGGTTAATGCTTACTATGATCCGCAGCAGAACCAAATTGTTTTCCCAGCAGCTATCCTGCAAGCACCTTTCTATGATATTGCACAAAGCTCATCAGCCAACTATGGTGGTATTGGGGCTGTTATTGCTCACGAGATTTCCCATGCCTTTGATACTAATGGTGCTTCCTTCGACGAAAACGGTAGTCTTAAGAACTGGTGGACTGAAGAAGATTACGAAGCCTTTAAGGAACGTACTGACAAGATTGTGGACCAGTTTGACGGTTTGGACTCTTACGGTGCTAAGGTCAACGGCAAACTGACTGTTTCTGAGAACGTGGCAGACCTTGGTGGTGTGGCCTGTGCCTTAGAAGCAGCTAAACGTGATGAAGATTTTTCGGTTCGAGAATTCTTTGTTAACTTTGCGACGATTTGGCGTATGAAGGCGCGTGAAGAATACATGCAAATGTTGGCCAGCGTGGATGTCCATGCTCCCGCTAAATGGCGTACCAATATTATCGTGAGCAACTTCGACGAATTTCATAAGGAATTTGACGTCAACGAGGGCGACGGTATGTGGCGTGCCCCAGAAGATCGCGTGATTATTTGGTAATGATGATGAAATCTGTCCAAAATGGGCAGATTTCTTT
>NZ_GL831112.1:106400-168623 GCF_000188295.1 Streptococcus vestibularis ATCC 49124
TTATCAATGTAAGGGTTTACACAATATATAGAAAGCGCTATAATAGACTTGTATTAAATCTTGTGAAGTTTTTAACAAATATTCAAAGGAGTTTCATATGACTAAACAAACTAAAGATGTTCAAACAGTAATAGATGAATTGGCAACAAAAGGGGTTGAAGCTCTCGATGCCATGTCTAACTTTACGCAGGAGCAAGTGGACCACATTGTTCACCAAGCTGCGATTGCTGCCCTAGATAAACATATGTATTTGGCAAAATTGGCTGTTGATGAAACAGGTCGTGGTATTTATGAAGATAAAGCCATCAAAAATATGTATGCTTCTGAATACATTTGGAATAGTATTAAATATGACAGGACAGTAGGCGTTATCGCTGAAGATAAAGAACAAGGTTTGGTTTCTATCGCTGAGCCAGTAGGCGTTATCTGTGGGGTGACACCAACAACTAACCCAACTTCAACAACGATTTTCAAAGCCCTTATCGCTCTTAAGACTCGTAACTCTATCGTCTTTGCCTTCCACCCATCAGCTCAAAAATCATCTGCAGAGGCAGCTCGTATCGTTCGTGATGCAGCTATTGAAGCAGGTGCACCTAAGGACTGCATCCAGTGGATTGAAGAGCCATCTATCGAAGCAACTGGTCTTTTGATGAACCATCCTAAGATTGCCACAGTGCTTGCGACTGGTGGACCTGGTATGGTTAAGGCTGCTTATTCAACTGGTAAACCAGCGCTTGGTGTAGGAGCCGGAAACGTCCCATCTTATATTGCTGCTGATGCTAAGGTTAAACGTGCTGTCAACGATATCATCGTTTCAAAAACGTTTGACAATGGTATGATTTGCGCTTCTGAACAAGCAGCTATCGTTGATGCAGCTATTTATGATGAAGTTAAGGCTGAATTTGAGGCACATCAATGTGTCATCATTTCTAAAAAAGCTGATATTGCTAAATTAGAAAAAGTCGTTCTTAATGAGGCGCGTACAGCTGTAAACGGCGCTATTGTAGGTCACTCAGCTATGGAAATTGCTGAAAAAGCTGGTCTTAAAGTACCTGCAGGTACGAAAATGCTTTTGGCAGAAATTCCAGATGCAACAATGGAACACCCACTTGCCTTGGAAAAATTGTCTCCAGTACTTGCCCTTATCAAATCTGATGGCGTTCAGGATGGATTCAAAAAAGCAGAAGGCATGCTCAATTTGGGAGGTCTTGGACATACAGCTGTTATCCACACTGAAAATGAAGAGCTTCAACTCCAATATGGTATCCGCATGAAAGCCTGCCGTGTTTTGGTTAATAGTCCATCAGCTGAAGGTGGTATCGGTAATATCTACAACAATATGATTCCATCATTGACTCTTGGTTGTGGTTCATACGGTCATAACTCAGTTTCACACAATGTTAGCTCATTTGATCTCTTGAATGTCAAGACATTGTCAAAGCGTCGCAATAACATGCAATGGTTTCGTGTTCCACCAAAAATCTTCTTCGAAAAAGATTCAATAACTTACTTGCGTCACATTGAAGCTGACCGCGTGATGTTGGTTTGTGACCCTGGTATGGTTCAGTTTGGTTACGCTGACTTGGTTAAACGCCAATTGGAACTTAACCGCCATAAACCAGCAGTAGATGTTTTCTCAGATGTTGAGCCAAATCCATCTACGAATACGGTTTACAAAGGTTTAGAACGCTTTGTAGACTTCCAACCAGATGTTATCATCGCTCTTGGTGGTGGTTCTGCAATGGACGCTGCTAAGGCTATGTGGATGTTCTTTGAACACCCAGATGTAAGCTTCTTCGGCGCTAAACAAAAATTCTTAGATATCCGTAAACGTACTTACAAGATTCCTTACGCTCAGAAGACAACCTTTATCTGTATCCCAACAACTTCAGGGACAGGTTCAGAAGTAACGTCATTTGCGGTTATCACTGATAGTGAAACTCACATCAAGTATCCATTGGCAGATTACGCTTTGACTCCAGATATTGCCATCGTTGACCCTGCTTTGGTTATGAGTGTGCCTGCTAGCGTTACAGCAGATACAGGTATGGACGTTTTGACTCACGCCATTGAATCTTATGTATCAGTCATGGCTAGCGACTATACACGTGGGCTTTCACTTCAAGCCATTAAACTTGTTTTTGAAAATCTTGAACATTCTTATCGCTTTGGTGATGAAGAATCACGTGAAAAGATGCATAATGCGTCTACAATGGCTGGTATGGCCTTTGCCAATGCCTTCCTTGGAATCAACCACTCACTAGCTCACAAGGTTGGTCCTATGTTTGACATTCCACACGGACGTACCAATGCGATTTTGATGCCTCACGTAATCCGTTACAATGGTCGTGATCCTCAAAAACACGCTATGTTCCCTAAATATGACTACTTCCGTGCAGACAAGGATTACGCAGACATCGCTCGTTTCATGGGATGGGGTACTGACAAACAATCAGATGCTGAATTGGTTGAAGTTTTGGCACAAAAAGTATACGAATTGGGTATTGCCGTTGGTATTGACATGAACTGGAAGGGACAAGGTGTTACTAAGAAACTTCTTCAAGACACTGTCTATACTTTGGCTGAACATGCTTATGAAGACCAATGTACAACAGCTAATCCGAAAGAACCACTTATTTCAGAATTGAAAGAAATTATTGAAGTTGCCTTTGACTACAAAGGTTAAGTGATAGCCTAAAGTAGCTCTATGAGGGCTACTTTTTTACTAAAAGCTACTATATTAGAGTGTTTATCCAAACTAAAAATAAAGGACTTTCCTGAATAAGATAGAAAAACGCTTTAAGAATTGTTATAATAAGCTGATAGGATGGTAACTGTTTACTTCAATCCTGGTCAAAAATTAAAAGAATCAAGGTACCCAGTAACCTCAAAGAATATTGTGGTGAGGGTAAATCAAAAGATATCACTTTTTCAACTAAGAATGACACCAAAGATAAATTTTAAAAGAAAATCTGGGATAGAAATTCCGGATTTTTTCTGGTATTTAAATGAAATTAAACAAGTGAAATCCGAATGATTCTCTCACAAGTCACAATACGTGTAGAAATATTCTGACAATTATGCTACAATAGAGCCACACACTATCTAAAAAGAGGATTTACCATGACACTTGTATACCAATCAACACGTGACGAAAATAATAAAGTAACTGCTAGTCAGGCTATTCTTCAAGGACTGGCAACAGATGGTGGCTTGTTCACCCCATTGACAACACCTGAGATTGCTTTGGACTTTGATCAATTGAAAGACGCTTCTTACCAAGAAGTTGCTAAATTAGTCTTGTCTGCTTTCTTGGATGATTTTACTGAAGAAGAATTGGATTACTGTATCACAAATGCTTATGACGACAAGTTTGATACAGCTGCTATTGCACCAGTGGTCAAACTTCAAAACCATTACAACCTTGAGCTCTTTCATGGTTCTACCATTGCTTTCAAAGATATGGCGCTTTCAATCTTGCCTTATTTGCTAACAACATCAGCGAAGAAACAAGGTGTTGATAACAAGATTGTTATTTTGACAGCGACATCAGGTGATACTGGTAAAGCTGCCATGGCTGGTTTTGCAGATGTCCCTGGAACTGAAATTATTGTCTTTTATCCAAAAGATGGTGTTTCAAAAATCCAAGAATTGCAAATGACAACTCAAACAGGTGCTAACACTCACGTCATTGCCATTGATGGTAACTTTGATGATGCCCAAACCGATGTGAAACGTATGTTTAATGATGTTGATTTGCGTGAGAAATTGTTGACTCATCATACGCAATTCTCATCAGCTAACTCAATGAACGTCGGTCGTTTGGTACCACAAGTGGTTTACTATGTATATGCCTATGCGCAGTTGGTTAAGGCAGGTCATATCCAAAACGGAGATAAGGTTAACTTCACAGTCCCAACAGGAAACTTTGGTAACATCTTGGCGGCTTACTATGCACGTCAAATTGGTGTCCCAGTTGGTAAATTAATCTGTGCTTCTAACGAAAATAATGTCCTTACAGACTTCTTTGCAACAGGTACTTATGACAAGAAACGCGATTTCAAGGTAACAACAAGTCCTTCTATGGACATTTTGGTATCTTCTAACCTAGAACGCTTGATTTTCCACCTTCTTGGTAATGATGCGGTTAAGACTAAAGAGCTTATGGATGCACTTGTGACTAAAGGTGAGTATACTTTGGCTGATGCAGATAAAGATATTCTTGATTTGTTTGCAGCAGGTTTTGCAACTGAGGATGAAACAGCTGCTGAAATCAAGCGTGTCTATGATGAAGACAAATATATCGAAGATCCTCATACAGCAGTTGCCTCAGCTGTTTACGAAGCATACGTTCAAAAGACAGATGACCACACACCAACAGTTATCGCTTCAACAGCTAGCCCTTACAAATTCCCACGTGTGGCTGTTTCAGCTGTCACTGGTAAAGACAGTGGGGATGATTTCAAAGCAGTAGAAGATTTGCACCAACTTTCAGGTGTAGCTATCCCAGCTGCTGTAGATGGACTTGAACATGCAGAAGTTCGCCATAAAACAGTTGTTGCGGCAGCTGATATGCAAAAAGCAGTTGAAAGCTATCTTGGTGTATAAGAATAAAAAATAGGAGCTGAGAAATCAGCCCTATTTTTATCAATATAAAAGAAAATGTTATGACAGAAACAAAGAAAATTTTAAACATAGCCTTACCGGCTATGGCTGAAAACCTCTTACAAATGTTGATGGGGGTTGTCGATTCTTACCTAGTAGCTCAGGTTGGTATTGTTGCTATATCGGGGGTTTCCGTGGCCAATAATATCATTACGATTTATCAGGCTATCTTCATTGCGCTGGGGGCTTCGAGTGCCAGTGTCATTGCTAGAAGCCTAGGAAAAGGAGACGTTAAAGCGACTAACAGAGATACCTGGGATGCTATTATTATTACCCTTGCTCTTAGTATCGTCTTGGGTCTACTCTCCATTTTTGTTGGTGGATCCATTCTCAATCTTCTGGGCACTGAGCAATCTGTGACCCAGGCTGGCAGTCTCTATTTGGCTCTAGTCGGTGGAGGTGTGGTCTTTCTAGCTTTGATGACTACCTTTGGTAATATACTACGAGCCAAGGGACGTCCTCGTATTTCCATGGTCGTCAGTCTTTTGACCAATCTTCTTAACGCTCTTCTATCTTCTTTGGCTATTTTTGTTGGACATTGGGGGATTATTGGGGTAGCTACAGCTACGGTTTGTTCTCGCCTAGTTGGGACAGCCATACTATGGACTGCAATGAAATTGGATGTGAAACAGTTTGAAGTTACCAAACCTTTTAACAAGGAGTTGTTGGGAATTGCTTTGCCAGCAGCAGGTGAACGACTGATGATGCGTGCTGGAGATGTGGTCATTGTGGCTATTATTGTTACCTTTGGTACAGCTGTTGTCGGTGGTAATGCCATTGGTGAAAATATCACCCAGTTTAACTATATGCCTGGTATGGGAGTCGCCACGGCTACAGTTATCTTGGTTTCCAATAGTCTGGGGCGAGGGGATAAGGCGCAGATGAAGCGTATTATACGAGAGTCTTACTGGATTTCAACCTTCTTGATGGTTTTGGTTTCCGGAAGCATCTTATTTTTTGGCCATGGATTGTCAAGCTTCTTTACAGATAATAAAGCAGCTATTGCTGCTAGTCAGGTCGTTATTCTTTATTCGTTCCTAGGAAATCCCGTGACTTCGGCGACTTTAGTCTACACAGCAGTTTGGCAAGGTCTGGGTAAGGCTAAGATACCTTTCTATGCGACAACTATTGGGATGTGGCTAATCCGAATTTTCTCAGGCTACTTCCTAGGAGTGAGTTTGGGAATGGGCCTGGCAGGTGTTTGGATTGCAACCGTTGTTGATAATGTATGGCGTGCGGTCTTCCTCTATGTGATGTACCGTCGTTATCTCATAAAGAGAAAGTTTTAATGATAAATATTGAGGAGATACTTTTATTCAAAGGGTATCTTCTTCTTATTTTTTACAAGTAAGCTCGAATATGGTAAAATAAGCTGATAAAAACTTTTTGAGGTAGTAATTATGACTGTAAAAATCAATACAAAAGATGGTCAAATCGAATTGTCAGATGATGTCATCGCAACAGTAGTTGGCGGTTCAGCAACAGAAATTTTTGGCGTTGTCGGTATGGCAAGTAAGAGTGCTATCCGAGATAATTTTCAAGCACTTCTTGGAAAAGAAAACTACGCAAAAGGAGTTGTCGTGAAATCTACTGATGCAGGTATCACTGTGGATGTCTACACTGTTATGAGTTATGGTGTTAAGATTAGTGAGGTTTCAAAAAATATTCAAGAACGTGTGAAATTTAATCTTGAGAATCAACTCGGTATCAAGACTGAAACAGTAAATGTTTACGTTCAAAATATCAAAGTCGTAGGAGAAAACTAGTGTCTAAAATTACAACAAGCTTACTTCAGGAGATGGTCCAAGCGGCAGCAACACGTCTAGGTAAGCAAGCAGAATATGTGAATTCACTCAATGTCTTCCCAGTACCAGATGGAGATACTGGAACAAACATGGGAATGACTATGGATAACGGAGCCAAGGCTGTCGCAGATCAAACAGCTTCAACAGTTGGTGAAGTTGGTCAGATTTTGTCTAAAGGTCTCTTGATGGGTGCTCGCGGTAACTCAGGTGTTATTACATCACAATTGTTCCGTGGTTTTGGTCAAAGCATCAAGGATAAAACGGAACTTGACGGCCAAGATCTAGCTCACGCCTTCCAATTAGGTGTTGAAGTTGCGTATAAAGCTGTTATGAAACCTGTCGAAGGAACAATTCTTACAGTATCACGTGGTGCAGCTTCAGCAGCGGTTAAGAAATCTGAATCTACTAATGATGCTGTTGAGGTTATGCGTGCAGCTCTTGATGGGGCTAAGGCTGCCTTGGCTAAGACACCAGAGATGCTTCCAGTTTTGAAAGAAGTTGGTGTAGTAGACTCAGGTGGTCAAGGTTTGGTCTTTATTTATGAAGGTTTCTTGTCAGCCCTCACAGGTGAGTATATCGCTTCAGAGGACTTCCAAGCGACACCTGCTACTATGACAGAGATGATCAATGCAGAACATCATAAGTCAGTTGCAGGTCATGTTGCAACAGAAGATATTACCTTCGGGTACTGTACGGAAATCATGGTTGGTCTCAAACAAGGTCCAACTTATGTGAAAGACTTTGATTATGAAGAGTTCCAAAATTATTTGAGTAATCTTGGGGATTCTCTCCTTGTTGTTAACGACGATGAAATTGTAAAAGTTCACGTCCATACAGAGGATCCAGGTCTTGTCATGCAAGAAGGTCTTAAATATGGTGCTCTTGTCAAAGTTAAGGTTGACAACATGCGTAATCAACACGATGCACAAGTTCAAAAAGCAGAAGCCATTCAAACTGCGCCTTCTACTCCTAAAGACTTTGCCCTTATTGCAGTTGTTGCCGGAGATGGACTTGCAGATATCTTCAAATCACAAGGTGTTGACTATGTGATTTCAGGTGGTCAAACAATGAACCCATCAACGGAGGATATCGTTAAGGCCATTGAGCAGGTTAATGCCAAGAATGTTATCATCTTGCCAAATAATAAAAACATCTTTATGGCAGCACAATCAGCTGCTGAAGTAGTGGATGTTAATGCGGCTGTTGTTGAAACACGTACAGTTCCACAAGGCTTTACAAGCTTGCTTGCTTTCGATCCTAGCCAAAGTATCGAAGCTAATGTTGAAGCTATGACAGTTAGTCTTTCAGATGTAACAAGTGGTAGCGTGACTTTGGCAGTACGTGACACAACTATTGATGGTCTTGAGATTCATGAAAATGATATCCTTGGTATGGTGGATGGTAAGATCCTTGTGTCTACACCAGATATGGACCAAGCCCTCCTTGACACCTTTGACAAGATGATTGACGAAGACAGTGAAATTGTTATGATTTACGTCGGCGAAGAAGGTAATCAAGAACAAGCTCAAGCACTTGCGGAAAAATTGGAAGAGGCTCACGAAGATATCGAAGTTGAAATCTTCCAAGGAGACCAACCAGTTTATCCATACCTCTTTAGCGTTGAGTAATTTAAAAATAATCATTTAGGAAGTCTTAGGGCTTCCTTTTTATTTAGATCGTTTCGATACTGTAAAGCCATTTTTTCGGAATTACAGAAATATTCTGAAAATTCCTTGACATTACTTTCCAAAGTGGTAACATATGTTGTAAGAAATTTTATAGATTGAAGGTAAGGTCATGAGAAGTGATATGATCAAAGTTGGTGTTGATAAAGCACCTGCACGTGGACTTTTGTATGCGACTGGACAGGTTAAATCTTCTAAGGATATGCAAAAGCCCTTTATTGCTATTTGTAATTCTTATATTGATATTGTTCCAGGACATGTCCACCTACGTGAATTAGCGGATATTGCCAAGGAGGCTATCCGTGAAGCTGGTGGTATTCCTTTTGAGTTTAATACCATTGGTGTAGATGACGGGATTGCCATGGGACATATTGGGATGCGTTACAGCCTTCCTTCACGAGAATTAATTGCTGATGCTGCAGAGACTGTTATTAATGCCCACTGGTTTGACGGTGTGTTCTATATCCCAAACTGTGATAAGATTACACCAGGAATGATTTTGGCAGCCATGCGTACTAATGTGCCAGCGGTATTCTGTTCAGGTGGACCTATGAAGGGTGGAGTTGATATGACTGGTCATCAGGCTACTTTATCAAGCTTGTTTGAAGCTGTAGGTACTTATCAGGCTGGAGATATGAGCAAAGAAGAGCTTGATTATTTAGAGAAAAATGCCTGTCCGACTTGTGGTTCATGTTCAGGAATGTTTACTGCCAATTCAATGAACTGTTTGATGGAAGTTTTGGGTCTTGCCCTTCCAGGTAACGGTACTATCCTAGCCGTTTCAGACGAACGTCGTGAATTGGTTCGTCAAGCAGCCACAAAATTAATGGATAACATCAAAAATAATGTTCGCCCACGTGATATTGTGACCAAAGAAGCCATCGATGATGCTTTTGCTCTAGATATGGCCATGGGTGGTTCAACCAATACCGTTCTTCATACCCTTGCTATTGCGCGTGAGGCTGGTATTGACTATGACCTTAAGGACATCAATGAGATTGCTAAGAAGACACCTTATCTCTCTAAAATTGCTCCTTCCAGCATCTATACCATGCATGATGTACATGAAGCAGGTGGTGTTCCAGCAATTATTAATCAGTTGATTAAGAAAGGTGCCATTAAGGGTGATCGTATTACGGTTACTGGTAAAACCTTAAAAGAAAATGTAGCTGGTGCTGAAATCAAAAATGAAGAAATTATCCATCCAATCGAGCAACCTATTTCACCGGTTGGCGGTTTGTCTATCCTTTATGGAAATATTGCTCAGGATGGGGCTGTTATCAAGGTTGGTGGTGTAGATCCATCCGTTAAAACTTTCCGTGGTAAAGCCATTTGTTGTGATTCACAAGCTCAAGCCCTTGAATTGATTGATAATGGAACGGTTAAGAAGGGCCATGTTGTTGTCATTCGTTACGAAGGCCCTCAGGGTGGTCCTGGTATGCCAGAGATGTTAGCGCCAACCTCTAAGATTGTAGGCCGCGGTCTTGGTAAGGATGTTGCTCTGATTACTGATGGTCGTTTCTCAGGAGCAACTCGTGGTATTGCTATTGGTCACGTATCTCCAGAAGCTGCGGAAGGTGGCAATATCGCTCTGATTGAAGATGGGGATGAAATTGTGATTGATCTTCCCAACCGTACCATTGATTTGCTCGTAGATGATGCGACACTTGAAGCACGCCGTAAACATTTGAAACCTTTCAAATCTAAGATCTCAAGTGGATGGTTGCGCCGTTACACTGCTTTTGCTAAATCAGCTAATGTCGGTGGAACTCTGATGAGTGATGAAGAATTTGAAGAACGTAAAGCAGAACGTCAAGCACAAGAAAAAAACTAAGAATATTATTTCCGAAGAGTTTGTGATATTTTTCTCTGAAACCCTTGCAAATTTAGTTAAAAATGTTATTATAGTATACAAGGTTTTGAATTTTTAGACAATTCGAAAAAAACAATTGCTAAAGGAGGTCCATGTGGAGAAAATTGAACTTGAAGAAGCACGCTCTGGTGCTGATTTGATTCTTGATACACTTCTTGAACTTGGGATTTCAACTATTTTTGGGTATCCTGGCGGAGCGGTTCTTCCTTTGTATGATGCTATTTACAAAAATGAAGATATTAATCATATTTTGTCTCGTCATGAGCAAGGAAGTCTGCACGAAGCTGAAGGTTATGCTAAATCAACTGGTAAACTTGGTGTTGCTCTTGTAACGAGTGGTCCCGGTGCAACAAATGCTATTACCGGGATTGCAGATGCTATGAGTGATAGTGTACCTCTCCTGGTCTTTACAGGTCAGGTAGCAACATCAGGTATTGGTAAGGATGCCTTCCAAGAGGCTGACATTGTCGGAATTACCATGCCAATTACCAAATACAACTACCAGATTCGTGATACGGCTGATATTCCTCGTATTATTCGAGAAGCGGTTCATATCGCAACAACTGGTCGTCCTGGTCCAGTTGTTATCGACCTCCCTAAAGATGTCGTAGCTAAGGAAACAGCCTTCATCAATGATACTGAAATTAATCTTCCAAGTTACCAACCGACGCTAAGACCAAACGAAATGCAAATCAAGAAAATCTTGAAGCAGTTGGGGAAAGCTAAAAAGCCGGTTATTGTAGCTGGAGGTGGGGTGTCTTATTCCGAATCTGCTAAGGAGCTAGTTGCTTTTGCAGAGCGCTACCAAATCCCAGTTGTTACAAGTCTTCTAGGACAAGGGACAATTGCTACTAGTCATCCCCTTTTCTTGGGGATGGGTGGTATGCACGGTTCATATGCGGCTAACATTGCTATGACCGATGCTGACTTTATGATTGCCATTGGTTGTCGTTTTGATGATCGTTTGACAGGTAATCCTAAAACATTTGCTAAAAATGCTAAGGTTGTCCATATTGATGTAGATCCAGCTGAGATTGGTAAAATTATTGCAGTGGACCTTCCGGTTGTTGGTGATGCTAAACAAGCCCTTGAAATGCTCTTAGCAGAACCGGTAGTTCAGAATAACACTGAAAAATGGATTGAAAAAGTTACAAAAGACAAAGAGCGTGTACGTTCTTACGATAAGAAAGAACGTATGGTACAGCCTCAGTCGGTTATCGAGCGTATTGGTGAATTGACTAAGGGTGACGCCGTTGTTGTTACTGACGTTGGTCAACATCAAATGTGGACAGCTCAGTATTATCCATACCAAAATGAGCGTCAATTGGTGACCTCAGGTGGTCTTGGAACAATGGGATTCGGTGTCCCAGCAGCAATTGGTGCTAAAATTGCTAATCCTGATAAAGAAGTTATCCTCTTTGTTGGTGATGGTGGTTTCCAAATGACGAACCAAGAATTGGCTATCTTAAATATTTACAAGGTGCCAATCAAGGTTGTTATGTTGAACAATCACTCGCTTGGTATGGTACGTCAATGGCAAGAGTCCTTCTACGAAGGGCGTACATCAGAGTCTGTCTTTGATACTCTTCCGGATTTCCAATTGATGGCTCAAGCTTACGGCATTAAGTCTTACAAGTTTGATAATCCAGAGACAATTGATCAGGATTTGGAAGTTATCAAGGAAGACGTGCCAATGTTCATCGAGGTGGATATCTCTCGTAAAGAGCATGTCTTGCCAATCGTTCCGGCTGGTAAGAGTAATCACGAAATGTTGGGGGTGAAGTTCAATGCGTAGAATGTTAACAGCTAAACTTCAGAACCGTTCGGGTGTCCTTAACCGCTTCACAGGTGTTCTTTCACGACGTCAAGTTAATATTGAAAGTATCTCTGTAGGGGCTTCTGAGGATCCTAACGTTTCACGTATTACGATTATTATTGATGTGAATTCTCAAAATGAAGTGGAACAAATCATCAAACAGCTTAATCGTCAGATTGATGTGATTCGTATCCGTGATATCACGGATCAGCCACACTTGGAACGTGAAGTTATCCTAATTAAGGTATCAGCACCAACATCTAAGCGTGCTGAAATCTTGGCGATTATTCAACCTTTCCGTGCTTCGGTGGTTGATGTAGCACCAAGCTCTATCACTATCCAGATGACAGGTGATGCTGAAAAGAGCGAGGCGCTTCTACGAGTTATTCGTCCTTACGGAATCAAGAATATCGCTCGTACGGGTGCTACTGGATTTACCCGTGATTAAAAAATCCAACCTAAATTTGTTAACCCAGCCTTAAAAAGGCAATAAAATATTTTTTTAGAAAAGAGACATATTACTATGGCAGTTCAAATGGAATATGAAAAAGACGTAAAAGTAGCAGCACTTGACGGTAAAAAAATCGCCGTTATCGGTTACGGTTCACAAGGTCATGCGCATGCACAAAACTTGCGTGATTCAGGTCACGATGTGATCATCGGTGTTCGTCCAGGTAAATCATTTGATAAAGCTAAAGAAGATGGTTTTGATACTTACACAGTAGCAGAAGCAACTAAATTGGCTGATATCATTATGGTTTTGGCACCAGATGAAATTCAAAAAGATATCTATAAAGATGAAATTGAGCCAAACTTGAGTGCAGGCAAAGCTCTTGGTTTTGCACACGGATTTAACATCCACTTCGAATTCATCAAAGTCCCTAAAGATGTTGATGTCTTTATGGTTGCTCCTAAAGGACCAGGTCACTTGGTACGCCGTACATATACAGAAGGCTTTGGTGTTCCAGCACTTTACGCAGTATATCAAGATGCTACAGGCAATGCTAAAGACATCGCTATGGACTGGGCTAAAGGTATTGGTTCTGCACGTGTTGGATTACTTGTAACAACATTTAAAGAAGAAACTGAAGAAGATTTGTTTGGTGAGCAAGCGGTTCTTATGGGTGGGTTGACACATCTTATTGAAGCTGGTTTTGAAGTCTTGACTGAAGCAGGCTATGCACCACAATTGGCTTACTTTGAAGTGCTTCACGAAATGAAATTGATCGTTGACTTGATCTACGAAGGTGGATTCAAGAAAATGCGTCAATCATGTTCAAATACTGCAGAATTTGGTGACTTTGTAACTGGTCCACGTGTCATCGGTCCAGAAGTCAAAGAAAACATGAAAGCTGCCCTTGCGGATATCCAATCAGGTAAATTTGCACGTGAATTCGTTGAAGACCATGATGCTGGCTTCCCACGTTTGAAAGCTTACCGTAAAGAAGCTGAAGAGCTTGAAATTGAAAAGATTGGTGCTGAATTGCGTAAAGCAATGCCATTCGTTGGTCAAAATGACGATGACGCATTCAAAATCTATAACTAATGTGATAGTCTCAAAAACCAGTCTAGTACTGGTTTTTTGTGTTCTGAAGAGAGTAGTTGGGAATCCGACTGCTTTTTTTGGATAAAAAAACTCACTCCATTAAGGAGTGAGAATAGCTATAAATTAGTAAGTCAAGACAAAGTTTTTCTTCTTACCACGACGGATAACAGTAATTTCATTATCAATTTTATCTGTATCTGAGAGAGTGTAATCCAGGTCTTGTACACGTTCACCGTTGATGTAGATAGCGCCGTTTTGGACATCTTCACGTGCTTGACGTTTAGATGGTGAAATTTTTGCATTGACGAGAAGTTCAACAATGTTCAGATTTTCATCTGCTGAAATTTCATATGTTGGGACACCGTTAAGGGCAACTTTAAGGTCACGTGCTGAGAGAGCTTTAAGGTTACCAGCGAAGAGTTGTTCAGTGATGTGAACAGCTTGTTCATAGGCTTCTTTACCGTGAACCAAAGTAACAACTTCGCGAGCCAGAACCTTTTGTGCTAAACGTTGGTGACGAGCTTGGTCAAATTCTTTACCGATTTCTTCGATTTCTTCAAGTGACAAGAAAGTGAAAATTTTCAAGAAACGAACGGCGTCATCGTCCATAACGTTAAGCCAGAATTGGTACATTTCGTAAGGTGTTGTCTTAGTAGAGTCAAGCCAGACAGCGTTACCTTCAGATTTACCGAATTTTTTACCGGTTGAATCTGTGATAAGTGGAACTGTGATAACGTGTCCAGATTTGTCCGCTTTACGACGCAATAGCTCAGTACCTGCTGTCATGTTACCCCATTGGTCAGAACCACCAATTTGGAGGGTTACGCCATATTTATCATTGAGTTCATAGAAGTCGTAACCTTGCATAATTTGGTAAGCGAACTCAGTGTAAGAGATACCTGTTTCGATACGTTTCTTAACAGATTCCTTGCTCATCATGTAGTTAACTGTGAAGTATTTACCGACATCACGCAAGAAATCGATGAAGCTAACTGAACCAAACCAGTCATAGTTGTTGACCATAACGGCTTTGTTGTCACCATTTTCAAAATCAAGGAAGCGAGAGAGTTGGCCTTGGATTTTTTCTACCCAACCTTCAACGGTTTCTTTGGTTTGGAGGCTACGCTCAGCATCTTTAAATGATGGGTCACCAATCAAACCTGTCGCACCCCCAACAAGGGCGTAAGGTTTGTGGCCAGCCAATTGAAGGCGACGACTAGTAAGGATAGCGACAAGGTGTCCAAGGTGGAGACTGTCTGCTGTTGGGTCATAACCAGTGTAGTATGAGACTGGTCCCTCTTCAAAGGCTTTTACAAGGGCTTCTTCATCAGTGGTTTGAAAAATCAAGCCACGTGCTTTTAGTTCTTCAAAAATTGTCATGATATTCTCCAGTAAAGTATATTCTGCACCATTATACCAAAAGAAAGCAACCCTATGCAAGCTTTGTCAAAGTTTGTTATAATAGGCTTTGAGGTATTTCTATGAATTTTGAAAAAATAATAAATTATTTTAGGCGACTAGGGCAGACTATTCGTACAAAGTTTGCTAGTCCTAGGTCTAAAAGAGGAGATAAATATTTTAAAGAAAGGAAAGCTACGACTGGATCTAAGTGGAATCGTAAGCAAGCACGGAAGTCGCCTGAGGATGGGGTGACACTCTTAGACATGGGTGATGTTTTCTTAAAAACCTTAAAGCTCTTGTCTGATTTCTTTTATGTGGTTATTATCGTTCTTACCCTATTCGGTGCAGGAATTGGTTTGGGTTATCTGGGGAGTCAAATTGAGTCTGTTCCATCGATTAAGGACAAAACCTTGTTGAATCAGATTAGTGAGGTTAGTTTGGTATCTTCGATGAGCTATTCCGATTCCAAGAAGATTGCGGATATTGACACTGACTTGCTGAGAACACCTATTGAGAGTGATGCGATTTCTAACAATGTCAAAAATGCCATCATTGCGACTGAGGATGAAAATTTTAAAAAGCATAAGGGTGTTGTACCAAAGGCAGTTTTTAGGGCGTTGGTATCATCAGTTTTGGGAGTTGGCTCTTCAAGTGGTGGTTCAACTCTGACTCAACAGTTAATCAAGCAACAGGTAACAGGAGATGCACCAACCTTCAAACGTAAGGCGGCAGAGATTATCTATGCTTTACAATTGGAGCGTCGCGCTTCCAAAAATGAAATTTTAACTGATTATCTGAATGTTTCTCCTTTTGGTCGTAACAACAAGGGGAAAAATATTGCTGGTATCGAAGAGGCTGCACAAGGGATTTTTGGGGTCTCTGCTGCGGGTTTGACAGTTCCTCAGGCGGCCTATCTGGCAGGTTTGCCACAGAGCCCGATTGTCTACTCACCTTATACAGCTGATGGACAATTAAAAAACGCAGAGGATCTTTCTTATGGCTTGGCACGTCAACAAGATGTACTCTACAATCTTTATCGCGGTGGCTATCTAGATAAGTCGCAGTATGAAAGCTATAAGGATTATGATATCACTAAAGATTTCAAGGCTGGTGAGAAGTCTGATGCCGTAAGTCATGACTATTTGTACTATTCTGTCATGTCTGAGGCTCAGGATGTCATGTATGATTATCTCGTTAAACGTGACAAGGTGTCGAGTCAAGATTTGAAAAATGATAAGACCAAGGAAACCTATCGTGAGATGGCCCTTAAAGAGCTACAAACCGGTGGCTACAGCGTTAAGACAACTATTGATAATGCAGTTTATAATGCGATGCAAGATGCTGCGACTCAATATGGTGGCCTCCTCGACCAAGGTGGAAATAGTGGAGTTGAAGTCGGAAATGTGCTCATGGATAATGCGACTGGAGCAATCTTAGGATTTGTCGGTGGTCGTAATTATGAGAATAACCAGAATAACCATGCCTTTGATACTGCTCGTTCTCCTGGATCTTCTATTAAGCCTATTATCGCTTATGGAATTGCTATTGATCAAGGTTTGATGGGTAGCTCAAGTATCCTTTCTAACTACCCAACTAATTTTACGGGTGGAACGCCTATTCTCCATGATGGTGATAAGGGTACAGCTATGATGAATCTTCAAGAAGCACTCAATACCTCATGGAACATTCCAGCCTTTTGGACTTATCAAATGCTTCAACGTCATGATGTTGACGTTGAGGGCTATATGACCAAGATGGGTTATAAGATTGCTAACTACAATATCGAGAGTCTACCTCTTGGTGGAGGGATTGAAACCACGGTTGCCCAACAGGTAAATGCCTATCAAATGCTTTCAAATGGTGGTGTCTATGAGAAGGGCCATATGATTGATAGTATTACTGACCGGACTGGCGAAGTTATCTATCAGCATAAATCTGAAGGGGTTCAGGTCTTTTCAAGAGCTACGGCTAGCATTATGGATAACCTGCTCAAGGAAGTTGTGGTTAAAGGAGCGACAACCCAATTTTATTCTGAGTTGAAAAATGTCAATGGTGCAGCAGCCTCAGCTGACTGGATGGGTAAAACAGGAACGACAGATAACTTTGCGGATGCTTGGTTGATAGTATCGACGCCTGGTATTACCCTTGGAGGTTGGGCTGGTTATGATGACAATGCACCTACCAATTCTAAAACGGGTTACACCTACAATGCGCAATATATGGCTCGTTTAACTTCCGCCATCTACAATGCTAATCCGAGTATTTTTAAAACGGGAGATAAGTTTAATATCGATTCAAGTGCCATTAAGGCAAGTGTGCTCAAATCAACAGGCCTTAAACCAGCAACAGTGTCTGTCAATGGTCGTAATGTTTCTGTAAGTGGTGAAATGGTTGATACTTATTGGGCTAAAAATGGGCCTGGGGATACAACCTACAAATTTGCTATTGGTGGAACTGACAGTGACTATCAAAAAGCCTGGTCTAGCATTCTTGAAGGACATTAGGAATTACCAAGAAAACTTGCAAAAAAGCAAAAAATTAGGTATAATATAGACAACTATTTGTCGTCTTATTTGGTTGAAATATTGTCCAATCAAGAGATACAGCAGTTAAATCAACGTTTTTTCGGTCAGATTTAGCTGCTATTTTTGTGCTTATTTTTAGGATTTTTGGTTATTGTAATACATATTTAAAGGTTCTAAAAATTCACAGATTAAAGTTTTCGCTTATCGTTAATCGGATAAGTGGATGTTAGTATCTAATCACTTGTTAGCGGGACAAGCAACTGAAAAAGGCAGGAGACAAATATTTAAAGTGCACGACTTGCAAAGCAGGTCTCGAATGTAGAAAAGGAGTAGAAGACTTGGCAGGACATGACGTTCAATACGGGAAGCATCGTACCCGTCGTAGTTTTTCAAGAATCAAAGAAGTTCTTGATTTACCAAACTTGATTGAAATCCAAACGGATTCATTCAAAGAATTCTTAGATACTGGTCTTAAAGAGGTTTTTGAGGATGTACTTCCCATTTCAAACTTCACAGACACCATGGAATTGGAATTTGTTGGTTACGAATTGAAGGAACCTAAGTATACACTTGAGGAAGCTCGTATCCACGATGCATCATACTCAGCACCAATCTTTGTGACTTTCCGCCTTATTAACAAAGAAACTGGTGAAATCAAAACTCAGGAAGTCTTCTTCGGAGATTTTCCAATTATGACTGAGATGGGTACTTTCATCATCAATGGTGGTGAACGTATTATCGTTTCTCAGTTGGTGCGTTCACCTGGTGTTTACTTTAACGATAAGGTTGATAAAAACGGCAAAGTGGGTTACGGATCAACAGTTATTCCTAACCGTGGGGCATGGCTTGAGCTTGAAACAGATTCAAAAGATATCGCCTACACTCGTATCGACCGTACACGTAAGATCCCATTCACAACGCTTGTGCGTGCGCTTGGATTCTCAGGTGATGACGAAATTGTTGATATCTTTGGTGATAGCGAGTTGGTTCGTAACACTGTTGAAAAAGATATCCACAAAAATCCAGCAGATTCGCGCACTGATGAAGCACTTAAAGAAATTTATGAACGACTTCGTCCAGGTGAACCCAAAACTGCTGACAGCTCACGTAGCTTGCTTGTAGCTCGCTTCTTCGACCCACGTCGTTACGACTTGGCTGCTGTTGGTCGTTACAAAGTTAACAAAAAACTTAACATCAAGACACGTCTTTTGGGACAAACAATTGCTGAAAACTTGGTAGATCCTGAAACAGGTGAAATCCTTGTTGAAGCTGGTACTGAAATGACACGTGATGTGATTGATTCAATCGCAGAACACTTGGATGGTGATTTGAACAAATTTGTATACACACCAAACGATTATGCGGTGGTTACAGAACCTGTGGTTCTTCAAAAATTCAAGGTTGTTGCACCAAATGATCCAGATCGTGTGGTTACAATTGTTGGTAATGCCAACCCAGATGATAAAGTTCGTGCTTTGACAACAGCGGATATCTTGGCTGAAATGAGCTACTTCCTCAACCTTGCTGAAGGTATCGGTAAAGTAGACGATATCGACCACCTTGGTAACCGTCGTATCCGTGCGGTTGGTGAATTGCTTGCCAACCAATTCCGTATTGGTTTGGCTCGTATGGAACGTAACGTACGTGAGCGTATGTCAGTTCAAGATAACGAAGTCTTGACACCACAACAAATCATCAATATTCGCCCTGTAACTGCAGCTGTTAAAGAATTCTTCGGTTCTTCACAGTTGTCACAGTTCATGGACCAACACAACCCATTGTCAGAGTTGTCACACAAACGTCGTTTGTCAGCCTTGGGACCTGGTGGTTTGACACGTGACCGTGCCGGATATGAAGTTCGTGACGTGCACTACACGCACTACGGTCGTATGTGTCCAATTGAAACACCTGAAGGACCTAACATCGGTTTGATCAATAACTTGTCTTCATATGGACACCTTAACAAGTACGGTTTCATTCAAACACCATACCGTAAAGTTGACCGTGCAACTGGTAAAGTAACCAACGAAGTGGTTTGGTTGACTGCTGACGAAGAAGATGAGTACACAGTTGCTCAGGCCAACTCTAAGTTGAACGAAGATGGAACATTTGCAGAAGAAATTGTCATGGGTCGTCACCAAGGTAATAACCAAGAATACCCATCACACCTTGTAGATTTCGTGGATGTTTCTCCTAAACAGGTAGTTGCCGTTGCGACAGCATGTATTCCTTTCTTGGAAAACGATGACTCTAACCGTGCCCTCATGGGTGCCAACATGCAACGTCAGGCTGTGCCTTTGATTGATCCAAAAGCACCTTATGTTGGTACTGGTATGGAATATCAAGCTGCCCACGATTCAGGTGCTGCAGTTATCGCTCAACACGACGGTAAAGTTGTTTATTCTGACGCCGATAAGGTTGAAGTTCGTCGTGAAGATGGTTCTCTTGATGTTTATACTATTCAAAAATTCCGTCGTTCAAACTCAGGTACTGCCTACAACCAACGTACTTTGGTTAAGGTTGGTGATATTGTTGAAAAAGGAGACTTTATCGCTGACGGTCCATCTATGGAAGGTGGCGAAATGGCCCTCGGTCAAAACCCTATTGTCGCATACATGACATGGGAAGGTTACAACTTCGAGGATGCCGTTATCATGAGTGAACGCCTCGTGAAAGACGATGTTTATACATCTGTTCACTTGGAAGAATTCGAATCAGAAACACGTGATACAAAGCTTGGACCTGAAGAAATCACACGTGAATTGCCAAACGTTGGTGAAGAAGCCCTTAAAGACCTTGACGAAATGGGTATTATCCGTATTGGTGCTGAGGTTAAAGAAGGTGATATTCTTGTTGGTAAGGTAACACCTAAGGGTGAAAAAGACCTTTCTGCTGAAGAACGTCTTCTCCATGCTATCTTTGGTGATAAATCTCGTGAAGTACGTGATACATCACTCCGTGTACCTCACGGTGGTGATGGTGTCGTTCGTGATGTTAAAATCTTTACACGTGCAAACGGTGATGAATTGCAATCAGGTGTTAACATGCTTGTTCGTGTTTACATCGCTCAAAAACGTAAAATCAAGGTCGGAGATAAGATGGCCGGTCGTCACGGTAACAAAGGGGTTGTTTCTCGTATTGTTCCTGTTGAAGACATGCCTTACCTTCCAGACGGTACACCAGTTGATATCATGTTGAACCCTCTTGGAGTGCCATCACGTATGAACATTGGTCAGGTTATGGAACTTCACCTTGGTATGGCTGCTCGTAACTTGGGTATCCACATCGCAACACCAGTCTTTGATGGGGCAAGCTCAGAAGATCTCTGGGATACTGTTCGTGAAGCTGGTATGGACAGCGATGCTAAGACAATCCTTTACGATGGCCGTACAGGTGAGCCGTTTGATAATCGTGTGTCAGTTGGTGTCATGTACATGATCAAACTTCACCACATGGTTGATGATAAACTTCACGCCCGTTCAGTTGGTCCTTACTCACTTGTTACTCAACAACCTCTTGGTGGTAAAGCACAATTTGGTGGACAACGTTTCGGTGAGATGGAGGTTTGGGCCCTTGAAGCTTACGGTGCATCAAACATTCTTCAAGAAATCTTGACTTACAAGTCTGATGACGTTAATGGACGTTTGAAAGCCTATGAAGCTATCACTAAAGGTAAACCAATTCCAAAACCAGGTGTACCAGAATCATTCCGAGTACTTGTTAAAGAATTGCAATCACTCGGTCTTGATATGCGTGTCCTTGATGAAGACGATCATGAAGTTGAATTGCGTGATCTTGATGAAGGTGAAGATGACGACGTCATGCACGTTGATGATCTTGAAAAAGCACGTGTACAACAAGCCCAAGAAGCTACTGAATTAGAAAAAGATAAAGAAGAAGCTTCAGATAAAACAGAATAAAATAAGCTTTAGAGAGGGAGTTAAATCTCTCTGCTAAGGTAGCTGATAAAGGTTAGAATAGCGCTGCTATTGTCAATAGAACAAAAGAAAGGTAATACTAGTGGTTGACGTAAATCGATTTAAAAGTATGCAAATCACACTAGCTTCACCGACCAAGGTCCGTTCATGGTCTTATGGTGAAGTTAAGAAACCTGAAACAATCAACTACCGTACGCTCAAACCAGAACGTGAAGGTCTCTTCGACGAAGTGATCTTTGGTCCTACTAAAGACTGGGAATGTGCGTGTGGAAAATACAAACGTATCCGTTATAAAGGTATCGTTTGTGACCGCTGTGGTGTTGAAGTAACACGTGCTAAGGTTCGTCGCGAACGTATGGGTCACATCGAGTTGAAAGCACCAGTATCACATATCTGGTACTTCAAGGGAATCCCTTCTCGTATGGGATTGACTTTGGATATGAGTCCTCGTGCGCTTGAAGAAGTTATTTACTTCGCAGCTTACGTGGTTATCGATCCAAAGGAAACGCCACTTGAGCCAAAATCTCTCTTGACTGAACGTGAATATCGTGAAAAATTGCAAGAGTATGGTCATGGTTCATTTGTCGCTAAAATGGGTGCAGAAGCAATACAAGATCTCTTGAAACAAGTAGATTTGGAAGCGGAAATTGCTGAACTCAAAGAAGAGTTGAAGACAGCAACTGGTCAAAAACGTGTTAAAGCAGTTCGTCGTTTGGACGTTCTTGATGCCTTCTACAAGTCTGGTAATAAACCAGAATGGATGGTACTTAACATCTTGCCAGTATTGCCACCAGATCTTCGTCCGATGGTTCAATTGGACGGTGGTCGTTTTGCAGCATCTGACTTGAACGACCTCTACCGTCGTGTGATCAACCGTAACAACCGTTTGGCTCGTTTGCTTGAGTTGAGTGCTCCAGGTATCATCGTGCAAAACGAAAAACGTATGTTGCAAGAAGCGGTTGACGCTCTTATTGATAATGGACGTCGTGGTCGTCCAATTACTGGACCAGGTAGTCGTCCACTTAAATCTTTGAGTCACATGCTTAAAGGTAAACAAGGCCGTTTCCGTCAAAACTTACTTGGTAAACGTGTCGACTTCTCTGGACGTTCCGTTATTGCCGTTGGTCCAACACTTAAAATGTATCAATGTGGTGTTCCCCGTTTGATGGCCATCGAACTTTTCAAACCATTTGTTATGCGTGAAATCGTTGCGCGTGAATACGCAGGTAACGTGAAAGCTGCTAAACGTATGGTTGAACGTGGTGACGAACGTATTTGGGATATTCTTGAAGATGTTATCAAGGAACACCCAGTACTTCTTAACCGCGCACCTACCCTCCACCGTTTGGGTATCCAAGCCTTCGAACCTGTCTTGATTGATGGTAAGGCCCTTCGTCTTCACCCATTGGTATGTGAGGCCTACAATGCCGACTTTGACGGTGACCAAATGGCCATCCACGTTCCATTGTCTGAAGAAGCTCAAGCTGAAGCACGTTTGCTCCTTCTTGCGGCTGAACACATCCTTAACCCTAAAGACGGTAAACCGGTCGTAACGCCATCTCAGGATATGGTTCTTGGTAACTACTACTTGACTATGGAAGAAGAAGGCCGTGAGGGTGAAGGTATGGTCTTCAAGGATATTGATGAGGCAGTTATGGCTTATCGTAATGGTTATGTTCACTTGCATAGCCGTGTCGGTATCGCAGTAGACAGCATGCCTGATAAACCTTGGAAAGAAAACCAACTTCACAAGATTTTGGTTACAACTGTTGGTAAGATTCTCTTTAACTCAATCATTCCAGCAGAAATTCCATATCTTCAAGAAACAACAAATGAGAACTTGACAGATAGTACACCAGATAAGTACTTCCTTGAACCAGGTCAAGATATCCAAACAGTTATTGATAGTTTGGAAATTAATGCGCCATTCAAGAAGAAAAATCTTGGTAACATCATCGCTGAAACCTTCAAACGTCTTCGTACGACTGAAACATCAGCCTTCCTTGACCGTTTGAAAGACCTTGGTTACTACCACTCAACACTTGCTGGATTGACAGTGGGTATCGCCGATATCCCAGTTATCGATAACAAACAAGAAATTATCGATGCTGCTCACCACCGTGTTGAAGAAATTAACAAAGCTTTCCGTCGTGGTTTGATGACAGAAGATGACCGCTATGTTGCTGTTACAACAACATGGCGTGAAGCGAAAGAAGCACTTGAAAAACGTCTGATTGAGACACAAGATCCTAAGAACCCAATCGTTATGATGATGGACTCAGGAGCCCGTGGTAACATCTCTAACTTCTCTCAACTTGCCGGTATGCGTGGTTTGATGGCTGCTCCTAACGGACGTATCATGGAATTGCCTATCCTTTCAAACTTCCGTGAAGGTTTGAGCGTTTTGGAAATGTTCTTCTCTACTCACGGTGCGCGTAAAGGTATGACCGATACGGCCCTTAAGACAGCTGACTCAGGTTACCTTACTCGTCGTCTGGTTGATGTTGCTCAAGATGTTATTATTCGTGAAGATGACTGTGGAACAGATCGTGGTCTTCTCATCCGTGCTATTACTGACGGTAAAGAAGTTACGGAAACACTTGAAGAACGTCTTCAAGGGCGTTATACTAAGAAATCAGTTAAGAACCCTACAACAGGTGAAGTAATCGTAGGTCCAGATACTTTGATTACTGAAGACATGGCTGCAGCTATTGTCAATGCTGGTGTTGAAGAAGTAACTATCCGTTCAGTCTTTACATGTAACACACGTCACGGTGTCTGCCGTCACTGTTACGGTATCAACTTGGCGACAGGTGATGCGGTTGAAGTTGGTGAAGCAGTTGGTACTATCGCTGCCCAATCTATCGGGGAACCTGGTACACAGCTTACCATGCGTACCTTCCACACCGGTGGGGTAGCCTCAAACACCGATATCACACAGGGTCTTCCACGTATCCAGGAAATCTTTGAAGCACGTAACCCTAAAGGGGAAGCGGTTATCACTGAAGTTAAGGGTACTGTTATTGAAATCGAAGAAGATGCTGCGACACGTACTAAGAAAGTCTTTGTTCAAGGTAAGACTGGAATGGGTGAGTACGTCGTTCCATTTACAGCTCGTATGAAAGTAGAAGTTGGTGACGAAGTACACCGTGGTGCGGCCTTGACAGAAGGGTCAATCCAACCTAAACGTCTCCTTGAAGTACGTGATACCTTGTCAGTTGAAACTTATCTTCTTGCAGAAGTGCAAAAAGTTTACCGTAGCCAAGGGGTAGAAATCGGTGACAAACACGTCGAAGTAATGGTTCGTCAAATGCTTCGTAAAGTACGTGTTATGGATCCAGGTGATACAGACCTCCTTCCAGGTACACTTATGGACATTTCTGACTTCACAGATGCTAACAAGGATATTGTTATCTCTGGTGGTGTTCCTGCAACATCTCGTCCAGTCCTTCTTGGTATTACGAAAGCCTCACTTGAAACAAATTCATTCTTGTCAGCGGCTTCCTTCCAAGAAACAACACGTGTGCTTACAGATGCAGCTATCCGTGGTAAGAAAGACCATCTCCTTGGTCTTAAAGAAAATGTTATTATTGGTAAGACTATCCCTGCTGGTACAGGTATGGCTCGTTACCGTAACATTGAACCACTTTCAGTTAATGAAGTTGAAGTTATTGAAAACATTGCTGTTGATGAAGCAATTGTGGAAACATCTGAAGACTAAAATGAAAGCAAAAGAACTCACAATGAATTGTGGGTTCTTTTCGTATTTATATGACTAGAATCTCTTCAATTTTTGATAAATATAAAATATAAGACCATTTTTTTATCTTTTCCAGAAAATTTTGTATAATAAGGACACCAAAGATGAAGTGAGAAAGAAAAATGTACCAAGTAGTTGAAATGAAAGGGAATTTGGAACCGTGGTGGTTCTTGGAAGGTTGGCAGGAGGATATTATAAGTACTAAGGAATTTGAAAATTTTTACGATGCCCTCAAGTACTATAAAAAACTTTGGTTTGCCATGGAAGAAATCTTGCCAAGTTACATCAGTCGTAGTAGTGTCATGACTGCTTTTTGGGACCAAGAGGATAAACACTGGTGTGAGGAGTGTGACGAATACTTGCAGGTCTATCGATCGATTGCACTTTTAGATGATTGGCAGGAAATTCCTGAGGAAAAACACAGTCCGGGATATGAAAAGCGAAATGACCTTCCAAGTCATGCCCACTGTAAAATTAAACGTTAAACAATGCAGAAGCTCGAATTTTTTCGAGCTTCTTTTCATTTTTTTAAACTTTTTACGAATAGGTTTATGAGGAGGTCCTTATGATAACAGAATTTGCTAAAGAAATAATCAAAAATGCTGATAGTTGTGGGGCTCAAGACATCTATGTCATTCCACGTCAGGATAATTATGAGCTCTATATGCGAGTTGGGCAAGAGAGGAGATTGATTGATGTATATCGGCCTGATTTCATGGCTAGTCTTATTGGTCACTTTAAATTTGTGGCGGGAATGATGGTAGGTGAGAAGCGTAGGAGTCAATTGGGCTCTTGTGACTATGATTGTGGTGACGGTCACTTGGTTTCTCTGCGTTTATCAACTGTTGGAGACTATCGAGGTTTGGAGAGCTTGGTTATTCGTGTTCTTCATTCCGAACGAAGAGAGCTAACTTACTGGAATCAAGGGATTCAGCCTATTAAGGATGCATTGGATTATCGAGGACTGTATCTCTTTGCGGGTCCCGTAGGTTCTGGGAAGACCACACTTATGCATGAATTGGTTCAGGAGCGTTTTAAGGGACAGCAGGTGATTTCTATTGAAGATCCTGTGGAAATTAAACAGGATAATGTCTTGCAACTCCAGGTAAATCAGGCAATTGACATGACCTATGATAATTTGATTAAGCTATCACTACGTCACCGCCCGGATGTTTTGATTATTGGAGAAATTCGAGATAAGGAGACTGCTCGAGCGGTTATTAGAGCTAGTCTGACAGGAGTGACTGTTCTTTCAACTATTCACGCAAAGAGTGTGGCAGGTGTTTATGAGCGTCTTCTGGACCTCGGTGTAGATAAGTCTGAGTTGGATAATGCTCTTCAAGGGATTGCCTATATGCGTTTGATTAAGGGAGGAGGTGCGATTGATTTTGCCTGTGAAAATTTCCAAAGCCATTCGTCAGCCAGCTGGAACCAACAGTTGGAAGGCTTGGTTAAACAAGGATATCTCACTGAAGGGGATATCCAAGGGGAAAAAATTAAAGATTAATCAGCAAGTCAAGGTTATCCAGCTCTTCAAACAACTTCTAAAGGCCGGTTTTACCTTAACTGAAATCGTAGCCTTTTTGGAGCGAAGTCACTTGTTGAAAGAATCGTCATTATCTCTTATGAAAGCAAGCTTAATGCGAGGCGACAGGCTAGACCAGATGTTTGCGTCAGTGGGTTTTTCGGACAACATTGTTACTCAGATTGCCCTTGCTGATAAGCACGGTAATCTTCTAGGGAGTTTAACCAAGATTGAAACCTACATGCTTCGCATGACCAAGGTTCGTAAGAAACTCATGGAGGTAGCGACCTACCCTATCCTACTTCTGGGTTTCCTGATTCTGATTATGTTGGGGCTCAAAAATTATCTTCTTCCTCAATTGTTAGAGGGGGATGGTAAGGAGAATTGGGCTATACAGTTGGTTCAGATTTTTCCCCAGCTCTTTTTTGTGACTTTGTGCGGACTTCTTGTATTAAGCTTAATTCTCTATCTATGGGTGAAACGCCAGCCAGCCCTTGTCTTTTATCGACGAATGGCAAAAATCCCTTTTATAGGCCAAACTGTCAGGCTATATACGACCGCCTATTATGCTAGGGAATGGGGAAATCTCTTAGGACAAGGGATTGACCTGTTAGACTTGGTTTCTCTTATGCAAGAGCAAAAGTCTAAGCTCTTTCGTGAGCTGGGGGCTGATTTAGAAGAGGCCTTGATGCTAGGACAGAGTTTTCCTGATCGTATTGCTAGTCACCCTTTTTTCACTAAGGAACTATCCTTGATTATTGCTTATGGAGAGGCTAATGCTAGGTTGGGCTATGAGTTAGAAGTCTATGCTGAAGAGGTTTGGCAGGCTTTCTTTAACCGTCTTAATAAGGCAACAACCTTTGTGCAACCCCTCATTTTTATTATTGTTGCTGTCGTGATTGTAATGATCTATGCAGCCATGCTATTACCAATGTATCAAAATATGGAAGGAATGATGTCATGAAAATGATGTTAAAAAAATTGAATGCCGTTAAACTACGAGCTTTTACACTGATTGAAATGTTGGTCGTGCTTCTCATTATCAGTATTCTCCTTTTGCTCTTTGTACCTAACTTGAGCAAGCAGAAGGATTCTGTTAAAGAGACTGGAAATGCGGCTGTGGTCAAGGTCGTGGATTCTCAAGCAGAACTTTATGAAATGAAGAATAACAAGACAGCTAGCTTAGCCGCTCTTGTTTCAGAAGGTCAAATCACGCAAAAACAGGCAGATTCATACAATGATTATTATGCGAAACATGGTGGCGAAAGCCGCTCAGTGGCCAATTAGAGCCTTTACCTTGTTGGAGAGTCTGGTGACTCTAGCAGTGGTTGCCTTTCTCACTCTGAGTTTGTCAGGCTCAGTCACAGGTATTTTTCAGCAGGTTGAGACTAATCTTTTTTATCTGCGCTTTGAGTACCTATACCGAGATAGTCAGCGATTGGCAGCGGCGAAAGGGGCCAATGTTGAATTGCAGTTGACCAAGGATAAAATCAGTAACGGAAAATCCAGTCTGGTGATTCCTAAAAATATTCATCTGGATAAGGGGCAGACGCTAGTGTTTAATGCCAAAGGAGGCAACTCGAGCCTCACCAAGATTCGTTTTTCAAGTGATAAGGAGGTGGTGACCTATCAGCTTAACATGGGCAGCGGTAAATATAAAAAGACGGTCTCTTAGAGGCTATATTCTTATCGAAAGCCTGGTAGCAATGGCTGTTTTAGTACTCGTCAGTGGTCTTATCTTGGATCAGATCAATACCAATCGTAGGCTAATGGCTAGGAATCTCCACCAACAGGAGGTCTTGAGTGTGGCTACCATGGCAGTTCAGACCAAACAGGATCAGTTGACCTTAAATGGTATCACAGTGACAGTAAAACGTAGCAAGCAGGGCATCACAGTTTATGAATCAGGAAAGGAAATTACTCATGTCTCTAAATAGTAAGGTTCGCGCCTTTACCCTTTTGGAATGTCTGGTAGCCTTACTGGTTATAGCTGGTTCTGTCCAAGTATATCAGGGCTTAACCACCGTTCTGGTGGGCAATGTCAAACAGGTAAGACAACAAGAAAACCAAGACTGGCTTCTATTTGTCCAACAAATGGAGGCAGAATTAGAAGGTTGTCAGTTGGTAAAGGTAGAGGGGAACAAACTCTATGTCAAGCAGGATAATCAAGACCTGGCTTTTGGACTTTCAAGTGCTACTGATTTTCGAAAAACAAATGCTGACGGTCGAGGCTATCAACCAATGCTTTTCGATGTCAAATCTAGTACGGTAAGTCAAAAGAACCAGATAGTTACTATTCAAGTGACTCTTAAAAATGGACTACAAAGGAGTTTTATTTATGCTTTTGAAAAAACAGGTTAGGGGAGGCGTTCTCCTCTACGCTCTTTTTATGGCTGGCATTTTCACACTCCTTCTTCATGTTTATCTGGAACGGGTGGTTGCTAGCTCTAGACAAAACCAAGCACAAATAGTGACCAGTCAAAGTCGTCTCATGGCAGAGATGACCATGGATTTGGTGGATAAGGAAGCAGGTGCTTTTAGTTTTTCTCAGGGTACTACGACTTACGAGGTTAAGGATAAACAAGTGATTGTTCGAGTTGTCAGTAAAGGCCAAATTAAGACCTATCGTTATGTGAAGAAACAGGAGCAGAAATAGAAATTCTCTTTCCTTTTTGATATGATAGAAGGACGGAGGAAATCATGAATTTTGAAGCAATTGAGACAGCCTTTGAGCTGTTGTTAGAAAATGTCCAAACCATTGAAAGTGATCTTGGAACCCATGCTTACGATGCGCTTATTGAGCAAAATTCCTATTATTTGGGGGCTGAGGTAGCTAATGAAGTCATTATCAAAAACAACGAGAAATTACGTGCTCTTGATCTAAGTAAAGAGGAGTGGCGTCGTGCTTTTCAGTTCTTATTTATCAAGCTAGGGCAATTGGAAGCCTTACAGGCCAATCACCAGTTTACACCTGATGCTATTGGCTTTATCATCCTCTACCTACTCGAAGGTTTGACCAAGGACGACCAATTAGATGTTTTGGAGATTGGTTCGGGGACAGGAAACTTGGCTGAAACTCTTCTAAATAATAGTCAGAAAACCCTTAATTATATGGGAATGGAAGTTGACGATCTCCTTATCGATTTGTCAGCTAGTATTGCTGATGTGGTGAATTCGAGTGCAGTTTACATCCAAGAAGATGCTGTTCGACCACACATTCTCAAAGAGAGTGATGTTATTATCAGTGACCTACCTGTTGGTTACTACCCTAATGATGAGATTGCGAGTCGTTTCAAGGTTGCAGCAACTGGTGAACACACCTATGCCCATCACCTTCTCATGGAGCAATCACTCAAGTACTTGAAGAAAGATGGTATTGCTATTCTTTTGGCACCAACTAATCTTTTGACAAGTCCACAAAGTGATTTGCTTAAGAAATGGCTATCAGGATATGCTGATATTATTGCTGTTATCACTCTTCCAGAAGCAGCTTTTGGCAATAAACATAACATGAAGTCTATCTTTGTGCTTAAAAAACAAACTGAAAATGCTCCTGAGACCTTTGTTTATCCACTTAGTGATTTGCAAAATCCAGAGGTCCTCAAAGATTTTACAGAGAATTTCCAAAAATGGAAATCAGATAATTCCATTTTCTAGCAAAACATGTTAGAATAGGACTATATTATTGAAAGCGTTTTACAAAGAGGTGGCTTATGACAAAAACAATAGCAATTAATGCAGGAAGCTCAAGCTTGAAATGGCAACTATATGAGATGCCAGATGAAGTTGTTCTTGCTAAGGGTTTGATTGAACGTATCGGCTTGAAAGATTCTGTTTCAACAGTAAAATTTGATGACCGTTCAGAATCGCAAACCCTAGATATTGCTGACCATGTTCAGGCAGTAAAAATCTTGCTTGATGATTTGATTCGTTTTGATATTATCAAGAGTTATGATGAAATTACAGGTGTTGGTCACCGTGTGGTTGCTGGTGGAGAATATTTCAAAGAATCAAGCTTGGTGGATGAAGATGCCTTGGCTAAGATTGAAGAATTGTCAGCCTTAGCACCTTTGCACAATCCAGGTGCAGCTTCAGGGATTCGGGCCTTTAAGGAGCTCCTCCCAGATATTACGAGTGTTGCTGTTTTTGATACAGCCTTCCATACGTCTATGCCGGAAGTGGCCTACCGTTATCCAGTGCCTAATCGTTACTATACAGACTACCAAGTCCGTAAGTATGGAGCACACGGAACTAGCCACCAATATGTTTCTCAAGAAGCAGCTAAGTTGTTAGGTAAGCCAATTGAAGAAACTAAGATTATCACAGCCCATGTGGGAAATGGTGTTTCAATTACTGCCGTTGATGGTGGTAAATCAGTAGACACGTCAATGGGGTTGACACCACTTGGTGGCGTTATGATGGGAACACGTACTGGGGATCTTGACCCTGCGATTATTCCATTTGTTATCGACCGTGAGCCTGAAATGGCAGATGCTGAGCGTATCCGTCACGTCTTTAATAAGGAATCAGGTCTCCTTGGTATTTCTGAAAAATCAAGTGATATGCGTGATATCATTGCTGGTAAGAATGCTGGCGATGAAAAATGTGTGTTAGCCTATAATCTTTATGTGGATCGTTTGCGTAAATACATTGCTCAATACTTCGGTGTGTTGAACGGAGCGGATGCTATCGTCTTTACAGCAGGTATTGGTGAAAACTCTGCAGAAGTTCGTGCTTCAGTCTTGGATGGTCTCACTTGGTTTGGTATTGAAGTGGATCCTGAAAAGAATGTCTTTGGACATGTAGGCGACATTACAACAGCAGAGTCAGCTGTTAAAGTATTTGTTATCCCAACGGATGAAGAGTTGGTGATTGCGCGTGATGTTGAGCGCCTTAAAACTAAATAAGTTATCAAAAATTTGATAAGACCAGAAAAGTTGGCTGAGTGATTGGCCAGCTTTTTTGAATGCTCTGACAGAATCATTCGACTATTTCTATTTATGTGTAATTCTATAAGTAAAGAAAACTTTACAAAAAATGTAAAAGAGGCTTTACAAAATATGTAAAGTAGACTATACTATAAATGTAAAGTTAACTTAACAAAGAAAAGTAAGGAGTTTAACTATTTGAGAATAAACGATAAGGTTGAGGTACCACATGGAAACAAAAATTCAGGAACTTCGCAAGGCTAATAAGATTAGTCAGGCAGAGTTAGCAGATGAAATGGGGGTCACCAGGCAGACCATCATTTCACTCGAAAAAGGTCGCTATAATGCGTCCTTGGAGCTGGCTTTTAAAATTGCTAGGTATTTTGGAAAGACTATTGAAGAAGTCTTTATTTTTGAGGAAGATTAAGGAGTATCAAGATATGTTATTGAAGACGTTAGGAAAGAAAAAAGCAGAATCAGAGTATAAAAGATACATAGCCCGAGTATCATGTTCTTTCTTTTCTTTGGGTATTTTGGGATTATTTATTGTTTGCTCTAATAGTCTTAGTGATTATGCACTAGGATTAGTAGTGGGGGTTACCATTGGGAGTTATGCTCTGTCGATTTATTATTTTGCAGCGCTTAGTCATCCTAAACGCCTTCACCAGATGTATATTGCTGCCTACGATGAGAGAAATAAACAGATTTTGAAGGCGTCAGCAGTCGCAACACTGATTCTGGAGTTTTTGCTTATCTTTGCTTTGATTGCCCTACATGCCTTTGTCAGTATTCAGTTGCCATATGTTACAGTCTTATCTGTCTTGCTCTATGGCTTAGTTGTAGGATTTGTCTTTATTCGTCTCATCCTATCTAAAATCGGATAAGATTCCTTAATTATCCCTCTATTTCATAGTGGCTTGTCAAAACAGTAGATTTGTATTATAATAAAGGTACAAAATAACAATGAAAAGAGGTAGCTTCTTATGAACAAAGAGTCCATTTTAAAACGCTTTCTTTATTTCTTACTGGCTTTCCTAATTTTGTGTATTGAACAAGCTCCAACCATATTTGTTCGTGTTAAAGACGTGAGGGCAGTGAGTCTCCTAATTTTGGTTATGCTACTCATTAGTGCAGGAGCTCTTTTCTTAGGAAAACGCATGGGGCTTCTTGAGGGCTTCAAGACACTTTCTTCCTTAAAGGCATGGGGTATGATTGGCTTGACCTACCTAGGTATTTACATTGTTACTAGGGTAGGTGGGATGGTCATGCAAATGGAGGGTGTTAGTAATAGCGCCAATCAGGCAGCCATAGAAAATGCCCATATGAATCCCTTTGTTCTCATAACAGTTACGGTGATTATGGCACCGATTGTGGAAGAGTTGATTTTTAGAGGGCTCCTCATGGGACGTGTCTTTAATCCAGATTCTATTGTTGGGTTGACTCTAAGTAGTTTACTCTTTGGCCTTGTTCATATGCCTAATAGTATCGGTGTCTGGATTATATATGCAGGTATGGGGTTTACCCTTGGGGTAGTATATCGTAAGTGTCAAAAGTTAGAGTACTGTATCATAGCCCATATGATTAACAATAGTATTGTGGTTTCAATGATGTTACTTTTACAATTTTTAGCACCATATATCAAATAAAGCTCGGAATTTTCCGAGCTTTTTACTATAATTTTTTGGCTTTGGCAATGGTTGTATCAATACTTGAAGCCACACTATGGGTAAGACCAGTCCGCTCAAGGTCCATGAGACCGGCGATAGTGGTCCCGCCAGGGCTACATACTTTGTCAATAAGATCATGTGGACTGTCGCTACCTAGACTGAGATTTTCAGCAGTGGCTAGAACTGTCTGTGTGGCAATGGTCAGAGCAACTTGCTTACTTAGGCCATTTTTGACGCCAGCTTTAGCCAGAGCCTCGATAAAGAGGGCGATGTAGGCCGGACTAGAGCCAGCTAGGGCAGTGAAGGTATCGAAGTCCTTCTCAGCCAATTCAACAGTAGTTCCAAAACTATCTGTGATTTCCTTGGCAATTGCCAAAAGGTCCTCAGATACCTTATCATTGGTACAAAGACCGGTAGTGCTCTTAAGAATCTGAGCATTAAGGTTAGGCATGATACGAATAAGAGGTAGGTCTGCACTTGTGAGTGAAGCGAGGCGTTCCAAGGTCACTCCAGCAGCCATACTCATGATAGGTTGATGGAAGTTGAGGTCAGTTAGCACCTTATCAAACATTTGAGGTTTAATACCAAGAATGACCAGGTCAGCCTTATCCAACAATTCCTGATGGGAAGCAGCAGCTTCAACCTCTAGTTCCTCTGCAATTTGGCGCGAACGAGCCAAGGAAGACCCTGAAATAATGATACGATGTGAGCTTGTATTTAGGCCGTTGATAATGGCTGTCGCCATCTTTCCAACGCCAATAAAACCAATAATCATGGGCTACTCCTTATCTTAGTAGTTTTTAATCAAATCCACTGTTGAACGATCCAACTTCTTAACAATCGCTTGTAAGAAGGCTTGTGCCTCTAGGAAGTCATCCATCGCATAAAGGGTTTGGTGCGAGTGAATGTAACGGGCACAAACACCGATAGTTGTTGATGGGACACCAGCATTCTGCAAGTGAGCGGCACCAGCATCTGTTCCGCCCGCAGCACAGTAGTATTGGTATTTGATACCAGCTTCTTCAGCTGTAGTCAAAAGGAAATCTTTCATATTTGGCAACATGATGTGACCTGGGTCGAAGAAACGAATAAGGGTACCATCACCTACCTTACCTTGATTACCATAAATATCACCTGCAGGAGAACAGTCCACTGCAAAGAAAACTTCAGGATCAAATTTAGTGGTAGAAACATGGGCACCACGTAAACCAACTTCTTCTTGAACATTGGCACCAGCAATTAGAGTATTATTGAGTTCTTGATCTTTAACGTTTTCCAAGAGTTCGCGAATCATGAGAACACCATAACGGTTATCCCAAGCTTTAGAAATGACATTCTTTTGATTGGCTGTGAGGATCGTTTCTGATTCAGGAATGATGACATCACCTGGAAAAACACCGTAGGCATTAGCCTCTTCTTGGTTGGAAAAACCAGCATCAAAGACGATATCAGAAACACTAGGAAGACTTGGAGCCCCACCGCTGGCACGTAAGAAATGAGGTGGTACCGAACCTGAGATGACAGGATAGATACGGCCATCACGAGTGTGTAGGGTGAAGCGTTGTGAGCTGACAACAAGTGGGTTCCAACCGCCAAGTTCGACGACACGGAAAGTTCCGTCTGCCTTGATTTCTTTAATCATAAACCCAACTTCGTCCATGTGGGCAGCCACAAGCACCTTAGGGGTATTTTCTGCCCGGCTATGCTTGATACCGAAAATACCACCGAGACCATCTGTTTGGACCTCATCTACAAGTGGGGTGATATTGTTGCGAAGGTAGTCGCGTACAGGAGCTTCAAAGCCTGAAGTAGCGCTAAGCTCGGTTACTTCTTTAATTTTGTCAAATAGGGTAGTCATAAAATCCTCCTTGAGTAGTACTTGCTACTATTTTAGCACGATTCTTAAGAGATAGGTAGCCTCTCCCCATTCCTCTAAAATTATGGTAAAATGTTTCTTATGAAACGTAAAACATTGGCCTTGTTTGCTGGAGGCGTAGGAGCTTTAGGTCTCTTGGCAATGACAGAGAAGTATAGACAGTCACGCGTAGAAATGAAGAAAGCTGCATTAATCCAAGATATTAGACAAGAATTATCACATCTTGGACCCATCGCAGTTCTTTACACGAATCCTACGGATAAAGAAAATCCTGGGCTCACAGGAGGTATCGTCTTAGAGGATGGACGTGCCTATAGCTTTGTTTATGCAGAGGACAAGGTGACCTATGAGGAGGAACAAGCATGATTATTCCTAATAATTTTGAAGAACTGGCAAGCTATGTCGAGAGTGATCAAAAAGTGGTCTTCTTTTTTACTGCCGATTGGTGTCCGGACTGCCAGTTCATCTACCCTGTTATGCCTGAAATCGAAGCCCTCCATCCAGATATGACCTTTGTGCGTGTTAATCGTGATGATTATATGGCTCTGGCACAAACTTGGAATATTTTTGGTATCCCAAGTTTTGTTGTGACTCAGAAAGGTCAGGAATTGGGACGCTTGGTCAATAAAGCTCGTAAAACTAAAGAAGAAATCACTGCCTTTTTGGCAACAGTATAAGGAGAACCCATGATTTTTGCATACAATAAGGAACAAGTTGGCGACGTTTTGTTGGTTATTTTGGAAGATACTAAAGACGTCAAACGTAGCGTAGAACGTAAAGGTAAAGTGGCGCGTGTCACAGCTGATGAAACAGGCAAGACTCTTGCTTGGAATATTTTTGAAGCGTCAAGCCTCATTGATATCAAAGGTAACGGTCAAGTTTTCTTGTCAGACCAAGATGTAGCTGTTTTGAACGAGGAATTGGCTAAAGAGGGCTTTGAAGAGCGTTTGGAAAACACACAAGGACCAGTCTTTGTGGTTGGACAAATTGAAGAAATGGTTCCACATCCAGACAGTGACCACCTTAACATCTGCCAAGTGAACATTGGTGATAAGAAGGTCCAAATCGTTGCAGGAGCACCAAACGCAGCGCTTGGTCTTAAAACTATCGTAGCTCTTCCCGGTGCTATGATGCCTAGCGGTGCCCTTATCTTCCCAGGAAAACTTCGTGGTGAAGATAGTTATGGTATGATGTGTTCCCCACGTGAGTTGGCACTTCCAAATGCCCCACAAAAACGTGGTATTATTGAACTTGATGATTCAGCAGTAGTCGGTGAGACTTTTGATCCAGCCAAACACTGGAAAGGGTAAATAAGACAAGAAGCGGTAAGTAAGCCGCTTTTTTGTTTGTCATAAAGAAAGTTTATAGCTAATTATAAAAAAGAAAGATTATGCAAGTTGTAATATTTTTCTTAAAATGTAATCAATATTTACTTTAGGAGGTACTTATGCTTACGACTGTTCTTTCTGGTGGGCTCATTGGTCTGATATTTGGATTCATTTTGCAACGAACTCGTTTCTGCTTGACTGGTGGTTTCCGAGACATGTATATTGCTCGTAATAATACCTTATTTTACGCTTTCCTTATTGCAATCACAGTAGAAAGTATAGGAGTGCTTTCCCTGATTAAATTAGGTATTATTGGAAACTCTTATGAAGACTTCTCCGTGTTAGGAGCTATTGTGGGCTCCTATCTATTTGGTATTGGAATTGTTCTCGCTGGGGGATGTGCCACAGGGACGTGGTATCGTGCCGGTGAAGGGCTCCTAGGTAGTTGGGTTGCACTATTCTTTTATATGATAAGTGCAGCAGCTATGAAATCAGGATTTCTTGTTTCTTTGAATCAATTAATAGCCAAGCGATGGGTAATTAATGATGATTTAGCTGGTCAATTAGGAATTCCGGTTTGGTATTTTCTTGTTTTATTAGTAGCCATAACAAGTTTTGTCGTCATTCGAGAGTTACGTAAGCCCAGACGTCAGATTGCTACGCTTCCATCAAAATATAAGGGAGTGAGACACTATCTTTTTGAGAAAACTTACCATAAATATTTTGCAGGACTTCTAATAGGTCTTGTTGCTTTAATTGCTTGGCCTGCTAGTCAGTTGACAGGTCGTGTTGGAGGGCTAGGTATTACAACTCCCTCAGCACATCTAATTAGTTATATTATTACAGGTGATAGTAAACAGCTTGGTTGGGGTGTTTTTCTTGTATTGGGGATTTTTCTTGGTTCCTTTCTTGCTGCAAAGGGGTCTCGAGAGTTTCGTTGGCGCTTGCCAGACTTGTCAACCATCGGTAAGAGCACACTAGGGGGTATTTTTATGGGAATCGGTGCTTCATGGGCTGGTGGCTGTACGATTGGTAATGGTTTAACAGCTACAGCAATTTTTTCTAGTAAGGGATGGATTGCTTTGCCAGTGACTATTTTAGGTGTTTGGACGGCTTCCTATATTATCTTTGTAAAACCCAACAAAAATTAAGAGGAGAATATCATATGGCTTTGATAAAACTTGAAACGGGTGGATTGGTATGTCCATTCCCATTGATTGATGCGAAGAAAAAAATGGCTGAATTAGCTACAGGTGATGAGTTGTTGATAGCTTTCGATTGTACGCAAGCAACGGAAAGTATACCAAACTGGGCTGCAGATAATGATTATCCTGTGACGCGCTTTGAACAAGTCGGTCCTGCTTCATGGGAAATTGTGGTTCAAAAACGTTGAGTTAGCTAAGCGAGTCGGGAATATTTAAAGATCAATTTTTGTAATGAAAATATTTTATGGAGTACTATTTCTAGAAAAATAATATTCTTCGAGTAGTAGAGGGATTCGAGTATTAGAGAGGATCCTCTCGAAAAAATTTGTAAAACTATTTAAAATAAACCACTTTTTTACTCCCTCTTACGAATAGATAGGTGGAGGTAAAAAATGTATAACAAAGTAATTTTAATTGGACGTTTGACAGCAACACCTGAAATAGTTAAGACTGCTAGCGACAGGTCTTTTACACGTGTCACAGTTGCGGTTAATCGTCGCTATAAGACGCAAAATGGTGAGCGTGAGGCTGACTTTATTACAGTAGTGGTTTGGGGCCGTTTAGCTGAGACCTTGGCATCTTATGTTAGCAAGGGAAGTTTAATTTCTCTTGATGGTGAGATTCGCACTCGTAAGTATGATAAGGATGGTCAAACTCATTACGTTACTGAAGTGCTTTGTTCCTCTTTCCAACTTCTGGAGAGTCGTGCTCAGCGTGCTGTTAGGGAAAATAATCCTGACAATGACTTGGCTGACCTGATTTTAGAAGAAGAACTTCCCTTTTAGTTTATCCTTTGTACTAGCTATTTAAGTCTTCTATCTTTGAAGCAATCACTCCAAAAAAATCATTATCTTGTTCCATACCTTGTTTTGAAGAATTGTTGGAGACGAAATATTAAACACTCGTTAGACTAATAAATAGTAAAATTAGATAAGACTTAGGATGATAGGTGTTTAAAAGTATAGATAGAGTAGAGAAATTTATTCGAAAAACCTTTAAATGCAGTTATAACATGTTTTTGCTGTTTGGTGGATTAGCCAAAATAGTGGACACAATTAACAATTCTCTTTTTTAAATTAAATGATAGAGGTTTCGTGATAAACTATAGTAGGCATTACTTGTTTGGAAGGAAAGTGTGAAGTATCACAACTATAATACTATCCTTGCAATCGTTTG
The DNA here is from genome assembly GCF_000188295.1 of Streptococcus vestibularis ATCC 49124. Classification (GTDB taxonomy): domain Bacteria; phylum Bacillota; class Bacilli; order Lactobacillales; family Streptococcaceae; genus Streptococcus; species Streptococcus vestibularis. The sequence goes on from NZ_GL831112.1 coordinate 145,120, forward strand.
AGACAGTTACATTTTAGTTTATTGTTGTGAGGCTATAGGTCGCTTCAAAGATTTCACAGACAATTGACTATGACACTCCGACTGACATATAAATTAGGATGTTAAGCGGTCGTTGACATTTCGTCTAGCCTTGGGGGAACAACATTAGTGTGATTCCTAAGACTCACCAAACTAATGTGTTTGAAGCTAGGATGATTCGTCTAAGCTTTTTTTGTGCCTTTTGGAAAGGGAATGTTTTTCTTATGCTATAATAGAGGGACTAAGCGAGACGGTATCTCGTTAATCTTGGAACAGGAGTAAGACAAATGCTTGACTATAGCCAAGAAGAGAAAGAGTTCTTTATGTCTGAGGCTCTTAAGGAGGCCCAAAAATCTCTAGATAAAGCAGAAATTCCAATTGGTTGTGTTATTGTTAAGGATAGAGAAATCGTTGGTCGTGGGCATAATGCGCGTGAGGAGCTTAACCAAGCTATTATGCATGCGGAGGTTATGGCCATTCAGGAGGCCAATAGGACAGTGGGCAACTGGCGTTTGTTAGACTGCACCCTTTTTGTGACTATTGAACCCTGTGTCATGTGTAGTGGGGCCATTGGCCTAGCTCGTATTCCCAAAGTTATCTATGGAGCATGCAATCAAAAATTTGGTGGTGCAGGTAGCCTTTATGATATCCTAAGAGATGAGCGTCTCAATCATCGCGTAGAAGTAGAGACTAGTGTCATGGAAGCGGACTGTGCTAAGATTATGCAAGACTTTTTCCGCCAGAGCCGTGAACGCAAAAAAGAAGCCAAACGATTGGCTAAATTAGAAGTCGTGCAAGATATGTAAAGACAAAATGCAAGCCAAAAGAGCTTGCATTTTTCAATGGGAGATTAGAGGGAGTCTTGTTTTATTGAAGGCTCTTTAAGTCACTCTTCCCTAGTCTTATGTTTTTCTTGTTCTCTTGTCAAAAGAAAAATAGGCATGAAGAGGATAAGTGTACCAAAAGCGGATTTCAAATTAGTGTCAATAATTGGTGTTCCTAATCGTACATGAAAGATAAGGTTGATTAGGAGTATGAGAAATAGGCTACTGATAATTCCAGCTAAAGCGATTTTTACGAGTAAATAGTTGTTCATTTTAGGTGATTGATTAGCAGTAGTATCATTTGTTTGATTTTTTGTAAACTTCATAAGTTATCATCCTCAAAATCTTTGAGATGTCAGTTGAAGTTAAGTTCTTTTATTAGTGTGCGTGATTGTAGAAAGATTTACCCGCAGCATAGCTTAGATCATAAGTCAGTTTTGAGCCAACAATTCCTACTGAAATAGCAACCCAAGGAACAGTACCACCTGATACGATTTCGAGTTCTTGAGTAGTCATTTTCTTACGGTTGTTGTTTTAGTCATTGTTCTTATTGTCCTTTCTTCTTATCGAGCAGTATCCATGTAGCCGTTGTAGGAACCAATACATATAAGTGTTCCAATAGGTCCTGAAGCAAGACAGAGACCTCCAACTCCAACGGCAAGATTTGTTTTCCATCCGCCTCCTGTTACTGAGGCTAGCTCAGCTGCCTTCATTTCTTTGTTAATCATTGTCATTCTCCTCTTTTTATTCTTGATTAGTTTTAAAATCTTTTAGCCCCCTAACCACGTGCTAAGAGATACCCTAAGTATGACTTCTCCTTTCAATAAAGTCAGTTATATCACTGACTTTTGGTACTTTCCTCAAGCTATGGATTTATTATAAGGTGAAGAGAAATAAAAAGTAGTGACATTTATGCCACTATGGCATTGCTAGTCTTGTCTTAAGTTCCCTACTTGCAATCACTTTAATTTATGGTATAATATTTTTCGGAGCAACATCTGTGCGTGAAGCGGGTCAGGGGAGGAATCCAGCAGCCCTAAGCGATTTCAGGTGTGTGCTCTTTTTTTGTGTTAAGGAGGATTTATGGCCAAATTTAGTGTTTTTAAAGATCAAGAGAGTCTTTTTGCTTGTCCTATCTGTCAGGCGCCAATGCATTTGGATTTGTCTAGCTTGGTTTGTCAGAATAGGCATACCTTTAATATTGCCAAGCAGGGCTTTGTCAATTTTTTGAGACAGACTAAGGGAGATAAGCACTATGATATGGCTTCTTTTGAAAAGAGGAGCCAGATTTTAGCAGCAGGCTATTATGATCCTATCCTGGAGGTGATTTCAGAGCGCTTGCGTGATCTTCCTAAACATTCGCATGTTCTAGATGTTGCCTGTGGTGAGGGCTACTATAGCCGTCAGTTGGCTCAAGAGTTTGACAAGGATTTCATGGCCTTTGACTTGTCTAAGGATTCTATCCTTCTTGCGGCACGTCAAAATCCTCAGAAAAATGTAGCTTGGTTTGTTGGTGATTTGGCTCAATTGCCCTTACGTGAACACGGTATCGATGTCATTTTAGATATCTTTTCACCAGCTAATTATCAAGAATTTGGAAGACTTTTGTCTGATCAGGGCTTGATTTTTAAGGTTATTCCTCACGAAGATCATCTTAAAGAGTTTCGCCAACTGTTACCGGAGGTGCAAGCTTATTCTAACCAGGATGTTTTGGAACATTTCCAGGAGTCCTGTGAGCTTTTGGAGCGTGTGACGATTGCTAAGACTTGGTCTATGCCATCAGAGCATGTTCAAACATTTGCTGAGATGACACCTCTTTTCTTCCATGCCAATAAGGATACTTTGGGCTTGACTTCAGTGACGCAATTAACCGTTGCGGGAGAGCTGTTGATGGGTCGTATTAGAGATGATAAGCAATCCTAACAGTCGTTGGGATTTTTTTGATGGGAAAATATCTCAGTTAGCTTGTTTGGTCTTCCTAAAAGATGTATGATGGGAGCAATAAGTAAGAAAGTTTCAGTAATGGGTAAAAAGTGATGAAAAATAGAGCCTATAAGAACTACATTTTTGATTTTTATGGTACCTTGGTTGATATCCTAACCGATGAGAAGGATCCTATGTTATGGGATAAATTAGCCCAACTTTACCAGGCTTATGGAGCGGCTTATGAAGGTGATGCTCTTAAAAAGGCTTATGCTAAGCACGTGGATCAGGCCCGTAAGGAGTTAATAGAGCTCAAAGGGGTTGTTTATCCAGAAATTGATTTAGCCCACATTTTTAACCAGCTTTATGTAGATGCTCGGCCTCAGTCTAGTAACTCTAATCAGCTGGACGATTGGGGAAATTTGATAGCTATGGTCTTTCGCGTCTTATCTCGAAAACATTTGACAGCTTATCCTCATACTAAGGAGGTTCTAGCCTTTCTAAAAGAGCAGGGCTATCGTCTCTATCTCTTGTCTAATGCTCAAGCAGCCTTTACTAATGCTGAGATTGACTTAATGGCGTTAAGACCTTACTTTGATGCCATTTACTTGTCTTCGGATGCCGGTATCTGTAAGCCTCAACCTGAATTTTTAAAGCAAGTTTTGGATGATCATGGGGTAAAGCCATCTGAGACTGTCATGGTGGGAAATGACTTGACGACTGATATTGCTGTGGCTGAAGCAGTTGGGATCGATGGTATCTTGCTCAATACCTTCCCGTATTCTCGTCGAGAACTGGAGAATTCCCCAATCAAGCCAGACCGAGTGATTACTGATATAGAAGCTCTAAAGCCAGAATTTACATAAAAATACACTCTATTTGGCAAAAGCAAAGACAATTATCAGAATTTTTGGTATAATAATTCCTAACTTTATGTGAATGGAGAATCTCATGACTGCACAAAAAATGTCTGCACAAGAAATTATCGCTTTTATCGGTAATGCAGAAAAGAAAACAAATGTTAAAGTAACTTTTGAAGGGGAATTGGCAACTGCTGTTCCAACTTCTGTCACTAAGCTTGGCAATGTTCTTTTCGGTGACTGGAAAGATATCGAGCCGCTTCTTGCGAATTTGACGGAAAATAAGGATTATGTTGTGGAACAAGATGGCCGCAACTCAGCTGTTCCATTGCTTGATAAGCGTCACCTTAATGCCCGTATCGAGCCAGGTGCCATTATCCGTGACCAAGTAACGATTGAAGACAATGCTGTCGTTATGATGGGGGCTGTAATCAATATCGGGGCGGAAATCGGTGCAGGTACTATGATTGATATGGGTGCTATCCTTGGTGGTCGTGCTACTGTTGGTAAAAACAGCCACATTGGTGCGGGTGCAGTCCTTGCTGGCGTGATTGAACCAGCTTCAGCAGAGCCAGTACGTATCGGTGATAATGTTCTTGTTGGTGCTAATGCTGTTGTGATTGAAGGTGTTCAAGTAGGTAACGGTTCAGTCGTTGCCGCTGGCGCTATCGTTACTCAAGATGTCCCTGAAAATGTGGTTGTAGCAGGTGTTCCAGCTCGCATCATCAAGGAAATTGATGAAAAAACACAACAAAAAACAGCACTTGAAGACGCTTTGCGTAACTTGTAACATATTGATAGTAGAGGCCTGTAGGGCCTCTATTTCTAGATTCTCTATAAAATAAGAGAAATAAAAAGGATAAAAACATGACACTTGATTTAATTAAAATTAGACGAGACCTTCACCAAATTCCTGAAATTGGTTTGGAAGAATTTAAAACTCAGGCTTATCTCTTAGAGCGTATTGCTGAAATGACTGAAGGTAAGGACTTTGTGGAGCAACGTACTTGGCGTACAGGAATTCTTGTCTATCTTCACGGGCATGCTCCTGAAAAAACTATTGGTTGGCGTACAGATATTGATGGTCTCCCAATCGTAGAGGAAACAGGTCTTGACTTCAAGTCTACTCATGAAGGTCGTATGCATGCTTGTGGACACGATATGCACATGACGACAGCGCTTGGTCTCTTGGATCAGATGCTTCAAGTACAACCTAAAAATAACATGCTCTTCCTCTTCCAGCCGGCTGAAGAAAATGAAGCTGGTGGTATGCTTATGTATGAGGATGGTGCCTTTGGAGACTGGTTGCCAGATGAGTTCTATGGCCTCCACGTCCGTCCAGATTTCAAGGTAGGTGATATTGCGACTAACACAAGCACCCTTTTTGCTGGGACTTGTGAAGTCCTCGTTACTTTCAAGGGGAAAGGTGGACATGCGGCCTTTCCACATGAGGCCAATGATGCTCTTGTAGCAGCTTCTTACTTTATTACTCAGGTGCAAACGATTGTCAGTCGTAATGTTGACCCTATCCAGGGTGGGGTAGTTACCTTTGGTTCTTTCCATGCAGGAACTACTAACAATGTTATCGCTGAAACTGCAGAGGTTTATGGAACTATTCGTACCCTTACTCAGGAAATGAGTCTCCTTATCCAGAAGCGCGTGCGCCAGATTGCAGAAGGAGTAGCAGCTAGCTTTGGTATGGAAGTGGATATCGTGTTGAAACAAGGTGGTTATCTTCCTGTGGAAAATAATCCAGCCTTGGCCAAAGAGTTGATGGCCTTCTTTGATGCTAGCCCAGAAGTTAACCTGATTGATTGTCCACCAGCTATGACGGGCGAGGATTTTGGTTATTTGCTTAGTAAAGTTCCTGGTGTCATGTTCTGGTTGGGAATTGACACGCCATATGCACTTCACCATCCTAAGATGAGTCCAAATGAAGATGCCCTCGCTTTTGCAGTGGCTGAAATTGGAAAATTCCTTAAACACAAGGCAGAAGCCTAACCATAGTTGATACAGCTAAAAAATCTACCAAGTCTGACTTTTGGTAGATTTTTTGATATGATAAACCTATGAAAAATGAACTTAGAAAAACGGTCTTGGCTCAGTTAACTTCACAAGATCCTGAGACTAAGGCTAAGATAGATAAATATCTTTTGGAGCAATTGATTGCCTTACCTGCTTATAAAGATGCCCAGGTGATTGCGACTTATTTGTCTTTCCCTCATGAATATGACACCAGTCTTTTAATCAAGCAGGCTTTAAAGGATGGTAAACGACTTTTGATTCCTAAAACATATAAACAAGGTCGAATGATTTTTGTGGATTATGATCCAGATAATATTGTTGCTACCTCTTTTGGCTTGATGGAACCTGCGTCTGATTTGGCTGTGGAAAAATCAGAGATTGATTTGATTCATGTGCCAGGAGTAGTTTTCAATGCTGAAGGCTATCGCATTGGTTACGGAGCAGGTTACTATGATCGCTATTTGTCTGATTTTGAAGGGGAGACAGTTAGCACGGTTTATCCCTGTCAGGAAATGGATTTTACCCCAGATAGCCATGACATCGCCGTTAGGAAGGTTATTACATGCCAGTAAATGAGTGGAAAAAATACCCAGCAACCTATCTATTGTTGGGGCTTACGACGTTGACTTTTATCTGTCAATATCTTTTAAATAGTTTTCAAGCGACGTCACCCCTTAGTCTCTTTAAGATGGGAGCTATGTATGGGACCTTCGTTCAATACAATCCCTTAGATCTCTGGCGTCTTGTAACACCTATTTTTGTCCATATAGGTGTTGAGCATTTTCTTTTCAATATGCTCACCCTTTATTTTATGGGGAGGATGGCTGAACAGATTTTTGGTACTCTACGTTTTCTAGGACTTTATTTGCTAGCTGGTGTTATGGGAAATGCCTTTACCTTGCTTTTTACACCTAATGTTATTGCAGCTGGTGCTTCGACCTCCTTGTTTGGCCTATTTGCGGCGATTGTGATTCTTGGTTATTATAGTCACAGTCCCTTACTCAATCAGTTGGGCCGTAATTATTTGGCTTTGATTGTTATTAACTTAATCTTCAACCTTTTTACACCTAGTGTTGGGATTACAGGTCATCTCGGTGGTTTAGTTGGGGGTGCTCTGGCAGCTATCTTTTTGGCCAATAAGGTTGAAAGTCGCCTTTTTAGTAGAGGTTGGCGTTCTACAGCCCTTTTAACCTATATTTTACTATTGCTGATTCCTCTAGGATTCACTTATTTTTAAGTCATATGAAAAAAACCATCGAATGTCATGTTCGATGGTTTTTATATTAGTCTTTTTTAGCTGGTTTGCCTTCAAGTTTGTGTCCCAAGTCAATGAGGTATTGCTTGAGGTCATCTTTAACTTGAGGATGTTTAAGAGCGTAATCGATAGACGTTTTCATGAATCCGAATTTGTCACCGACATCATAACGGTCTCCAGTAAATTCGCGAGCAAAGACGCGTTGTGTCTTGTTAAGGGTGTCAATAGCATCAGTCAATTGAACTTCATTTCCAGCACCTGGTTCTTGAGTTTCCAAAATACTGAAAATTTCAGGTGTTAGAAGGTAACGACCGATGATAGCAAGATCACTTGGTGCATCCTCTGGATTTGGTTTTTCAACGAAAGTTTCAACGCTATAACGTCCATTTTCGCCTTTTCCTTGAGGGGCGATGACACCATAAGAAGAAACTTCTTCGTGAGGTACAGGCATAACTGCAATGGTTGATGCGTGTGTTTCCTCATAGTCGTTAATGAGCTGCTTAGTTAAAGGTACTGCTTTGTCGTTAGTGATATCCATAAGGTCATCACCAAGCATAACAACAAATGGCTCATTTCCGACAAATGCTTTGGCTTGAAGAACAGCATCTCCGAGACCACGTGGATGGCTTTGACGAATAAAGTGGAGGTTGATAGCAGTGGTGTCATTAACCAATTTCAACAGGTCTGTCTTACCTTTTTGTTCCAAGTTGTATTCTAACTCGAAGTTTGAATCAAAGTGGTCTTCGATAGAACGTTTTGACTTACCAGTAACCACCAAGATATCTTCGATACCTGATTTGAGGGCTTCTTCAACGATAAATTGGATGGTTGGTTTGTCAACGATAGGCAACATTTCTTTGGCCAAGGCCTTAGTAGCTGGTAAAAAGCGTGTTCCGAGTCCTGCAGCGGGGATGATAGCTTTTCTAACTTTTTGATTTTTCATGAGAACTCCTTAGATTTTTATTTTTTATCCCATTCATTTTCAGAGCGCAATTCATTGGACATCATATTGAGAATAGATTCCTTGATATCAGCACCTTCATAGATAGATTTGTAGATTGCTGTTGTAATTGGCATGTAGACGCCAAGTTCTTGGGCGATTTCGTAGGCAACCTTTGTGGTTGAAATACCTTCGATAACCATTCCCATGTTACGTTCAATGTCTTCTAGCTTTTCTCCACGACCAAGCGCATCCCCAGCACGCCAGTTACGTGAATGGATAGAAGTTCCTGTAACAATAAGGTCCCCAACCCCAGATAGACCGCTGTAAGTCAAAGGATCAGCCCCAAGTTTCACACCAAGACGAGTAATTTCCGCAAGTCCACGAGTAATAACGGCTGCCTTAGCATTGTCCCCATAACCCATACCGTGGAGGGCACCAGCACCTACCGCGATAATGTTTTTAAGAGCACCAGCTGTTTCAACACCAATCACATCTGAATTGGTGTAGAGGCGGAAGTAGTTATTACTGAAAATGCCTTGGACATAGCGTGCCACTTCAAGATCCTTAGATGCTGCTGTAATCAAAGTGATGTCGCGAACGATAGTTTCTTCAGCGTGGCTTGGGCCAGATACGACAACAATTTCACTACGAAGTTCCTTAGGAATCTCTTCTTCAAGGATTGTTGAAAGGCGTTCGTGTGTTCCAGGTTCCAAACCTTTGGAAGCATGCATGACAACAACTTCGTGGTCCAAAAGTTCAGCAACTTGTTTAGCAACTAAGCGAGTAACTTTGGTCGGAACAACAAAGAGAACAGCGTCAACACTATCAAGGGCTTCAGACAGTCCCTTATAGGCTTTAATGTTTTCATCCAAAACCACATCCTTGAAGTAGCGGGTGTTGGTGTGTTTCTCGTTAATTTCATCAATTTGTTCAGGGATGTTTCCCCAAATACGGACCTCGTGTCCGTTGTCGTTGAGTACCTGAGCAAGGGCAGTTCCCCATGAACCAGGGCCCAAGACAGCGATTTTTTGTTTTTTCATCATTAGGTCTCCCTTTAGGTCCTTTCTAACAAAGCAGAAAAAGACTATATTCTTTCTCATTATAACATAAGAAAAGCATGTTTGTCTTGTACTCTCTGTTAGGAAGGCTGATGGCCATTTATCTTTTCAGCCAATTTTGGGCAATGTAGCCTCCAATGAGAGCAGCCATAAGAGTTCCGCCAATCAGGATTAAGATATGACTGCCTGTAAAGGGAACCATAACTTGATTTACATAATCTTGAGTTTTCCCTTTGGCTAGGAGCTGTGCGATATAGGCTTTGGGTGCAAGCCACATGGTGATAATGGGTGCTAAGTTTCCTAGGGAAAAGATCATATAGGAGAGTAGATTTAGTTTATTATTCTCATAGTTCCCTTTCTTAGCTAGAAAATCAGCGACAAAGCCAGCTAAAAAGCTAGGAAGAAAGGCTAGAACAAAGTGCCCAGAGGCAAAGAAGAAGATGGACATAAAGATACCTAGACAGGTAATCGCTCCAAATTGTTTTGTCTTTCTGATAAGCCCCAAGTAGACCCAGCCTGCAAAGATAGCCGCTAAGGCAGGCGTATGATACATATTTTTAACTTTAAAAAAGATTAAATCAATGGCAACTGCAAGGGCTAGGCAAATAAAATAGAGTAGAATAGCTAGGCTGGTTTGTTTGATGAACGTTTTTTGACGCATGTGGTCTCCTAATCAATGTGAGGTGTTTTAGTTTTATTGAGCCAAGAGTATGCCAAACCAATGAAAATACCTCCGCCAATCCAGTTACCGAAGAAAACGACTATCCACTGACGTAGAATATTTGCCAAAGTGAAATTATCTACAGCGTCACGCACACCGTTGAAACCGAGCAACATGAAAGAAGCAAAGTTCGCAATCAAGTGTTCATTAATCAAAAAGACAAACATAAAGATAGCTGATAGCGCAATGAAAATTTTAGCAGATTCTTCTTTGAGGAGCATGTAGCCTAAGATGGCAATATTAACGAACATATTAGCTGTAATACCTTCTGTAAAGTTCATCCAATCTGTTTTTCTAAGCTTGGTTGAGACAGCAGTAACTAAGAAACTCTTGTCAGTCAAATGTTGGAAAGAGAAGGATTGGTTGAAGAACCAGGCCAAGATAAGGGCACCGACAAAATTAAAAAAGGTACAGTAGAGGAGGATGGTACACATCTTGCTCCATTTGATTTTACCATAATAGGCACCACTGGTCAGGAACATCATGTTTGAAGTAGCCAACTCCCCATTGAAAATGAGAACGAAGACCAATCCGATAGCAAAGATAAAGGCAAAGACGAAGCGGGAAAGGGCTGGAATACCCGTAGCGATAACATCCGCGCCAATAATTCCTACAGCAGTTGACATGGTAAGATAAGCTCCTGCAAGCATAGAACGCAAGGCGTAGCGCCCCAGACTTTCGTCAAAGAGAGCTTCTTTTTTAGCGCAAGCAGCGAAAACTTTTTCTTGAAATTGAGACATAGGTTTACCTCTAAAATGTGTGGCTTGGAGCATGGCAAATGCGCAAGCTCGAGTGAAAATGAATCTAAGATGACCATGAAAAAAGTCAGGACAGTTGCCCCAACTTTTCCAAGTCTTAGTATGAGGATGCTCCAGATGTAGCATCTGCGGCTGGAGCTACATCGCCACCGTGACCACCAGCGTCTGACGCTCCGGATGTTGCGTCGCTACCGCCATGACTAGCTGCAGCCGGTGCAAAAGGACCGCTTCCTCCGACAAGGCGTTGACCAGTTGTTTCGAGATACCAGTCAAGCCATGGTTTAAAGTTAAAGACGATTTCATTGATTCCTGCATAAGAACCATCATCATAGTACATAGCCTGATAGTTATGCGTATTGATAACTCCTTCAGGTGACCCTGGAACAATCGTACGAACATATTCTTGGTTGCCGTTACGAAGGGTACCGATAACCCATTCCACATTCTTCATACGAGCTGGTGGAAGTGAACCGTGAACTGTTGATATACGGCTACCTGATTGAGGCGGTACACGTTTGGCGAACATAGTATCAGGATCTTGATGGGCGTTATTGTAGTAGAGGAACTGGTTATTATCATCGGCATAGGTCAATTCAAATGGCATAGCCTTGAGGAACATGTCAATTTGATTAACCGTCAAAATACCGTGGTCCAATTTCACGTAGGTATCACCAGATACGGCACCAGTGATTTCAGCTACTTTTTCTACCCATTCAGGATCATCAGGGTCGACCTCAGTAACAGTTGTAGCGATTGGATTGTTACAATCCAAGTCTTCAGGCTCAATTGGTTTTGGTTTTTTCAATTTAGCAACCACTCCTACATATTGGATGAAATTGTCTAAGCATTGTTCAAGGAAATTAATAGTACCTTCGTTAGTAATGTTCCCCTCAAGGTCAAAAGCTTCTTTAGCCTTTCCAAGCAAGAATTCATTACCTGGAAGTGTATAAGCATTAACACCAGGCGCTTCAAGGATTTTACGCAAATGCACTTGGGCACGTGAAGTCCCTTGATCGTAATAAGAAGCACCAACAATCATTACAGGCTTGTTTTCAAATGGGTGCACTTCGAATGAGAGCCACTCTAAAACTGATTTAAGTGCTGCAGAGATAGTGTGGTTGTGCTCAGGTGTAGCAATGATAACACCATCAGCGCGTGTAATTTTGTTATTAAGTAAGCGAAGTTGGAAACTTTCATCCCATTTTTCATCTTGATTAAACATAGGGACTTCATCAATTTCTAAAACTTCAAGTTCAAATTTAATTTTAAAATGTCTTCTGATAAATTCGAGCAGTTTACGGTTATATGATTGATCATAATTTGCTCCAACGAGTCCAACAAATTTCATAGTTTATATTCTCCTGTCTTATAGGCTTTCCCAGTCGAAGTCTTCAGCTTCTTTATGTAGCAACTCTGTAGCATGTGAGAGTTTACCAGTAATTTTGACGTAGAGACGGAAGTCATCGAAAATAGCATCTAATTTTTTGATGACATCAAGGTCAACTAAATCGCCGTTGCTATCAAAAGCTTGAAGGGAATGTGAGAGCAAGAATTCGTCTGGAAGCACATTAGCTTTGATTTCTGGAGCATTCAAAATTTGACGAAGTTGTAGCTGTGCACGAGAAGCTCCTAGGGTTCCATAAGATGCCCCTGTAATCATAACAGGCTTATTCAAAAGAGGGAAAACACCGTATGAGAGCCAGGCCAAAGCATTCATGAGAACAGCCGGAATTGAGTGGTCATACTCAGGTGTTCCAATGATGACACCATCAGCTTCATCGATTTTTTTAGCGATTTCTAGTGCACTTTCTGGCAATTGCTTATTGGCAGGTTTGTTAAAGACAGGAAGATCTCTGATTTCTACAAGTTCAATTTCTGCCTTATCTGCAAAATGCTTCTGAATATATTGCAATAATTGTCTATTAGTTGAACGTTTTGAATTCGTACCAACAAGTCCGATGAATTTCATGACAATTCTCCTTAAAAGTATTATATCTAGTATCATGTTAGCGTTTTCCTAGGCAAAAGTCAATCTTCGTTTGATGAGAATACGATTAGACTATTACTTTTGTCATCTTATTTCGAATAGATTATAATAGGATAGATTTAAGAAATATTCTTCTTAAATTCAGTGTAGCTGATTTTACAAGAATTAGTTAACTGATGTATTGAAAGGAAAAATAATGACTAAAATTCGTGGATTTGAACTTGTATCAACCTATAACAATCAGGACTTACTTCCAAAGCGGGAGACTGCCCATGCGGCTGGCTATGATTTAAAGGTTGCGGAGAATACTGTAATTGCTCCTGGGGAAATTGTTCTCGTACCAACAGGTGTTAAGGCTTACATGCAACCTGGTGAGGTTCTCTATCTCTATGACCGTTCCTCTAACCCTCGTAAAAAAGGTCTGGTCTTAATCAACTCAGTTGGAGTTATTGATGGCGATTACTATGGAAATCCTGGGAATGAAGGTCACATCTTCGCCCAGATGAAAAATATTACTAATCAGCCCGTGACTCTTGAAGTTGGCGAACGCATGGTTCAGGCTGTCTTCGCACCTTTCTTAATCGCAGATGGGGACGAAGCAGATGGCGTTCGAACTGGTGGGTTCGGGTCAACTGGAAAATAGAAGAAATTTGCGGCCGGCTTGCTGGTTATATCTTCTCGTATCTTTGAGAAGCATAGGGCTTATTGCTTAACCAATCTGGATTTAAAAGAGTTTTTCTAGAGAAATGGTATTAAAAGCTAGAGCTTATAGGGGTAGATGGCAATGTCTGAGTTTATCATGAAAGGAAAGGATTAGAATCATAGCTAAGAAAAAATCAACTTTTGTTTGTAGAGAATGTGGCTACAATTCACCCAAATATCTAGGACGCTGTCCCAATTGTTCTTCTTGGTCCTCTTTTGAGGAAGAAGTTGAGGTGCAGGAGGTTAAAAATGCCCGTGTCAGTTTGACGGGTGAAAAGTCCAAACCTACTAAGTTAAAAGAAGTCTCTTCAATTAACTACGCCCGCATAAAAACTGATATGGACGAGTTTAACCGTGTTTTAGGTGGCGGTGTGGTTCCGGGGAGTTTGGTCCTTATTGGAGGAGATCCAGGAATAGGGAAATCCACCCTTCTCTTACAAGTGTCAACACAGCTGGCTAACAAGGGAACGGTCCTCTATGTTTCTGGGGAAGAATCGGCCGAGCAAATCAAATTGCGGAGTGAACGTTTAGGTGATATTGATAACGAATTTTATCTGTATGCTGAGACCAATATGCAAGCCGTCCGTAGCCAAGTCGAGGCTATCAAACCCGATTTCCTTATTATCGACTCAATTCAGACCATCATGAGCCCAGAGATTTCTGGCGTTCAAGGATCTGTTTCCCAGGTTCGTGAAGTAACTGCCGAACTCATGCAGATTGCCAAAACCAATAACATTGCCACTTTTATTGTTGGGCATGTGACCAAGGAGGGACAGCTGGCTGGACCACGTATGTTGGAGCACATGGTGGATACGGTGCTCTATTTTGAGGGGGAACGTCATCATACCTTCCGTATTCTGCGAGCAGTTAAAAACCGTTTTGGTTCAACCAATGAAATTGGGATTTTTGAAATGCAGTCAGGTGGTCTGGTCGAGGTACTAAACCCTAGCCAAGTTTTCTTAGAAGAACGCCTAGACGGTGCCACAGGTTCTGCCATTGTTGTCACAATGGAGGGGAGTCGACCTATCCTAGCTGAGGTTCAAGCTTTGGTGACACCGACCGTCTTTGGTAATGCAAAGCGGACAACGACGGGACTGGACTTTAACCGTGTCAGCCTTATCATGGCTGTCTTAGAGAAACGTTGCGGCCTTCTTCTCCAAAATCAAGATGCCTATCTCAAATCAGCTGGTGGTGTCAAGTTGGACGAGCCAGCTATTGACCTTGCAGTTGCTGTTGCTATCTCCTCTAGTTACAAGGAGCTTCCAACCAATCCACAAGAAGCCTTTATAGGAGAAATTGGCTTGACCGGAGAGATTCGTCGTGTGACTCGTATTGAGCAGCGTATCAATGAAGCCGCTAAACTAGGTTTTACTAAGATTTATGCTCCTAAAAATTCGCTTCATGGCATGAAGATTCCAGAAGGTATACAGGTCATTGGGGTCACGACGGTAGGAGAAGTACTCAAAAAAGTTTTTTCTTAAGATAACAAAAAATCCGCTTTTTTGGAAACGTTTGCAAAAGTATACCTCCAATGCTATACTTTTCATAAGGATAGGGAGGTATTTATTATGCAATTTTTCACAGACAGCAACATGCAATTCCCTTTAGTAGAGTTGTCTCTTAATCAAGGTGAAACAGTCTTTATCCAGCGTGGTAGTATGGTATATCACACACCAAATGTGACACTGAGTACCAAATTAAATGCCAGTGGATCAGGTCTAGGTCGCTTTGTAAAAGCCGTTGGGCGTTCAATGGTTTCGGGTGAAAGTAGCTTTATTACTCAGGTTATCTCACAGTCCAATAACGGTTATATAGCCTTGGCCCCTGATTCTCCAGGTCAAGTGATTCCACTTTATTTAGGTGAAAAACAGTACCGACTAAACGACGGTGCCTTTCTAGCACTTGATGGCACAGCTTACTATACAATGGAGCTCCAGTCTGTTGGTAAGGCTCTTTTTGGTGGTCAGGGTGGTTTCTTCGTCATGACGACTCAAGGCCAAGGAACCCTCTTGGCAAATGCCTACGGTTCTATTAAAAAAATTGAGCTAAACAATCAAGAAGTGACTATTGATAATGCTCATGTCGTTGCCTGGAGTCAGACACTTGATTATAATATTCACTTGGAAAATGGTTTCTGGCAGTCTATTGGGACAGGAGAGGGTGTTGTTAATACCTTTAGAGGAACAGGTGAAATTTATGTTCAAAGTCTCAATCTTCAAACCTTTGCAGGCTTGCTTAATAGATACTTGCCAAAACGTTCATAATATGAATTGAAGGAGAATGGATGCTAACAAGCATCCATTCTCCTTTTTATGTTGCGAACTCAATAGCTGACAAGTTAAGAAAAAGATGATAAGATAGTGTATAAATAATTTGATAGTCAAATTATTTTCTTCATTAGAAAGTGAGTTATTATGTCTTATTTTGAAAACTTTCTCAATGCCAACAAAGCCTATGTTGACCTCCACGGGACAGCCCATCTTCCCTTGAAACCAAAGACTAAGGTGGCTATTGTGACTTGTATGGATTCACGCCTTCACGTTGCCCAGGCCTTGGGGTTGGCCCTAGGTGACGCTCATATTTTACGTAATGCGGGTGGTCGTGTGACGGAAGATATGATTCGTTCTTTGGTCATTTCTCAACAGCAGATGGGGACACGAGAAATTGTAGTTCTCCACCATACAGATTGTGGTGCTCAGACCTTTAAGAACGATGAGTTTACCGCCTATCTCAATAAAGAACTTGGTGTTGATGTTTCTGATCAAGATTTTCTTCCATTCACAGATGTAGAAGAGAGTGTTCGTGAAGATATGGCTATTCTTCGTCAGTCACCGCTTATTCCTGAGGATGTTATCATCTCCGGTGCGGTTTATGATGTAGATACTGGTCGAATGACTCAGGTCCTCCCTTAATATCGAAAAATTGAGCAGGCGTGATTGCCTGCTTTTTTATAATTCAATGAAAAAAACTCAGCACACAATATAAATGCTGAGTTAATCTAGTTTTTAAGAAACGATAAAAATGAGAATCACGGTCCCCAAATAGAAAAGACTAGTGATAAAAAAGCTTATACGCCAGAACAACTTAAGAAAACGTTTAAGCTTGAAAGATTGTGCTTTTCTTAGCATCTGAATCGTGATAATGATAGCCACCAAGGATAATAAGATGGTGATGTAAGGCAAAAAACTATGGGTAAAGAAACGGGCTGATACAGCAACCACTTCAATAAAATAAAGTGGGAAGGTAAGGTCAGCGAAATTAAGCCCGAGATATTTTAAACTGAAGAAGCGGTGGATAATAAAAGCAAAGATAGGTGTTAAAATCAAAAATGCTATAGCAAAGAATTTATATAGAATCATAAGTCTATTTTACCTCGAAAAGGCCTTTATGTAAATTTTTTCCTAAACTTAATAAGAAATTCTTGCATCTAAAAAGAATTTCTGTATAATAGATAGGGTATGTAAAAACATACTTGTGGGAGGTAACAAAACTTACTTACCGCCAAAACCACAATAGGAGGAAATTACAAAATGGCTAAAAAAGTCGAAAACATCGTAAAACTTCAGATTCCTGCTGGTAAAGCGACTCCAGCTCCACCAGTTGGACCAGCTCTTGGTCAAGCCGGAATCAACATCATGGGATTCACTAAAGAGTTTAACGCTCGTACAGCTGATCAAGCTGGTATGATTATCCCAGTTGTTATCTCTGTGTATGAAGATAAATCATTTGATTTCATCACTAAAACACCACCAGCTGCTGTTCTTTTGAAAAAAGCTGCAGGTGTTGAAAAAGGTTCAGGTACTCCAAACTCAGTTAAAGTTGCTTCAGTAACTCGTGCACAAGTACAAGAAATTGCTGAAACTAAAATGCCTGACTTGAACGCTGCAAACATCGAATCAGCTATGCGTATGATCGAAGGTACTGCACGTTCAATGGGATTCACTGTTACTGACTAATTCAGTTAACAAGAAAACCACAGACGTCGTCTCACTTCGCTGAGTGACGTGGAAGATGAAAGTCGTTATGACCACATTACACAAGGAGAAATAATTAACATGGCTAAAAAAAGCAAACAAATGCGTGCTGCTCTTGAGAAAATCGACAGCACAAAAGCTTACAGCGTAGAAGAAGCTGTAGCTCTTGCACAAGAAACTAACTTCGCAAAATTCGATGCTACTGTTGAAGTATCATACAATCTTAACATTGATGTTAAGAAAGCTGACCAACAAATCCGTGGAGCAATGGTATTGCCAAACGGTACTGGTAAAACTCAACGTGTTCTTGTATTTGCCCGTGGTGCTAAAGCTGAAGAAGCTAAAGCAGCAGGTGCTGACTTCGTTGGTGAAGACGAACTCGTTGCTAAAATCAACGGTGGATGGCTTGACTTTGACGTTGTTGTTGCAACACCAGACATGATGGCAATCGTTGGTCGTCTTGGACGTGTCCTTGGACCACGTAACTTGATGCCAAACCCTAAAACTGGTACAGTAACTATGGACGTTGCTAAAGCAGTTGAAGAGTCTAAAGGTGGTAAAATCACTTACCGTGCTGATAAAGCAGGTAACGTACAAGCTATCATCGGTAAAGTTTCATTCGAATCTGAAAAATTGGTTGAAAACTTTAAAGCATTTAACGATGCTATTCAAAAAGCTAAACCAGCTACAGCGAAAGGTACTTATATCACAAACCTTTCAATCACTACTACACAAGGTGCTGGTATCAAAGTTGATCCTAACTCATTGTAAGAATAGTAAAAACCTATCTTCGGATAGGTTTTTTTAATTGAGCTAGATAGGAATACTTGAGTAGAAAATAAAAAATCTTCAGAAAGTAGTGTTGATTGTTGGAGGTTATGGTATAATTTACGCGTATACACATAATTTTTGATTTAAAACTTTTTACGTTACAATTTAAGGAGGTAATGAATGAAAAAGAGTAAGGTATTTTTACTGGTAGCCGTAGGCCTGTTATCTGTAGGTGTATTAACGGCTTGCTCGTCATCAAGTAAGACGTCTGGGAAGACTTATAATTATGTTTACGGTGGCGATCCTGCAACCCTAGACTATGTTTCTACAAATAAGAAAAATATGACAACAGCCGTTAGTAATGGTGTTGATGGTTTGTTTGAAAATGACCAATACGGGAATCTAAAACCTTCTGTCGCTGAAAACTGGTCTGTTTCTCAAGATGGTTTGACTTATACTTACAAGATTCGTAAGGGTGTCAAATGGTACACTTCAGACGGCGAAGAATATGCCAATGTAACAGCTAAAGACTTTGTAACAGGTCTTAAGCATGCTGCTGATACTAATTCTGAAGCGATTTATTTGCTACAAAACTCAGTTAAGGGCTTGAATGATTACCTTTCAGGTGCAAACAAGGACTTCTCAAATGTAGGTATCAAAGCAGTTGATGATTACACTTTGCAATATACGCTTAGTCAACCAGAACCTTACTGGAACTCAAAATTGACTTACTCTGTCACTTGGCCTGTTAACGCAGGATTTTTGAAATCTAAAGGAAAAGATTTTGGTAAGTCAACGGATCCAACGTCTATTCTTTATAACGGACCATACCTTCTTAAAGCTTTGACAACTAAATCGTCTATTGAGTTCACCAAGAATGAAAATTATTGGGATAAGGATAATGTCTACTTTGACAATATCAAATTAACTTATGATGATGGATCAGATCAAGAGTCTTTGGAACGTAAGTTCACTGATGGTGTCTACACATTAGCTCGCCTCTTCCCTAATAGCTCAAATTATTCTAAGGTTTCTAAAAAGTATAAAGATAATATCTATACTACTCAACCAGCAGCATCAGTAGAGGGGGTTGGTATTAATATTGATCGCCAAACTTACAATAATACCTCTAAAGAAAATGACCAACAGAAATCATCAACTAAAGCAGCACTTCTTAATAAGGATTTCCGTCAATCATTAGGATTTGCCATTGATCGTACAAATTATGCGGCTCAGTTGAATGGTAAAGAAAGTGCTAATACAGCTGTTCGTAATATCTTTGTTAAACCAGACTTTGTTCAGGCAGATGGTAAAGATTTCGGAACAATGGTAATGGATCAACTTCCAGCTTATGGTGATGAGTGGTCTGGTGTGAATCTTGCAGATAGTCAGGATGGTCTTTACAATCCAGAAAAAGCTAAGGCTGAGTTCGCGAAAGCTAAGGAAGCTCTTCAAGCAGAAGGAGTTCAGTTCCCAATTCATTTGGACGTTCCAGTAAACCAAACAAGTAAAATTTTTGTGAATCAAGTGCAATCTCTCAAACAGTCTATTGAAGCTACACTTGGAAAAGAGAATGTTGTAATTGATATCCATCAATTGTCAGCTGACGATTTCTACAATATTACTTACTATGCTTCGAATGCAGCAGCAGAGGATTGGGACTTGTCGGTTGGTGTTGCTTGGGAGCCTGATTACCTCGATCCATCTACATATCTTGATGTTTTGAAAACGACTAGTAGCGAAAACACCAAGTCCTTTATGGGTTACGACAATCCAAATAGTCAAGCTGTGGAAAAAGTAGGTCTTAAAGAATATGACCAATTAGTTGAAGATGCTTCTAAGGAAACTACAGATTTGACACGTCGTTATGAAAAATATGCTAAAGCTCAAGCATGGTTGACAGATAGTGCCCTCTATCTTCCAACTACCGCTTATAGTGGTGCGGCAACGGTAGTTTCTCGCATCCAGCCATTCTCAGGAGCTTACGCTCAAGCTGGTGATAAAGGTTCTACTTACTACTTCAAGTATATTAAATCTCAAGATGATATTGTAACTAAGAAACAATATGATTCAGCTTATAAAGATTGGCTTAAAGAGAAAGCAAAATCTAATGACAAAGCTCAAAAAGATCTTGCAAAACACGTTAAGTAAACTATCGAAAACGTCTACCTTTAGGTAGTCGTTTTTTTGACAAAATTCCTCGAACCACCTTTAGATTGTGTTATAATAAGAGGGATTGGTACTTATAAGCTTATGCTTAAGCTTGGGGAGAGCCTTCAAGCTAACCAGGTATCCAAAGACTGAAGAATAAAACATAAAAAGGAGATTTATCTTGGCTAAAGATATCCGCGTTCGTTACGCACCAAGTCCAACAGGGCTACTACACATTGGTAATGCCCGTACGGCATTGTTTAATTACCTCTATGCACGTCATCATGGCGGTACTTTCATTATCCGTATTGAAGATACTGACCGTAAGCGTCACGTTGAAGATGGTGAACGTTCACAGCTTGATAACTTGCGTTGGTTGGGAATTGATTGGGATGAAAGCCCTGAAACACATGAAAATTACCGTCAATCAGAGCGTTTGCCACTTTACCAAAAATATATTGATCAACTTTTGGCAGAGGGTAAGGCTTACAAGTCATATGTAACTGAAGAAGAATTGGCTACAGAACGTGAACGTCAAGAAGCAGCAGGTGAAACACCTCGTTATATTAACGAGTTCCTTGGTATGACTGAAGAAGAAAAAGCTGCTTACATCGCAGAACGTGAAGCGGCTGGCATTATTCCTACAGTTCGTTTGGCTGTTAATGAGTCAGGAATCTATAAATGGCATGATATCGTTAAAGGAGATATCGAATTTGAAGGTGGCAATATCGGTGGTGATTGGGTTATCCAGAAGAAGGATGGTTACCCAACTTACAACTTTGCGGTTGTTGTTGATGACCACGATATGCAAATTTCACACGTTATCCGTGGAGATGACCACATTGCCAATACACCAAAACAGCTTATGGTTTATGAAGCTCTTGGTTGGGAAGCACCTGAGTTTGGACATATGACCCTTATCATCAATTCTGAAACTGGTAAGAAGTTGTCTAAACGTGATACTAATACCCTTCAATTTATCGAAGATTACCGTAAAAAAGGTTACCTTCCAGAAGCGGTCTTCAACTTTATTGCTCTTCTAGGTTGGAATCCTGGTGGCGAGGACGAAATCTTCTCTCGCGAAGAACTTATCAAACTCTTTGATGAAAACCGTCTAAGCAAGTCTCCAGCGGCCTTTGACCAGAAGAAACTGGATTGGATGAGTAATGACTACATCAAGAATGCTGATTTCGATAAGATCTTTGCTCTTTGCAAACCTTTCTTGGAAGAAGCTGGTCGTTTAACAGATAAAGCTGAAAAATTAGTGGAACTCTACAAACCACAGATGACAGCTGCAGAAGAAATTGTTCCTCTTACAGATCTCTTTTTTGAAGATTTCCCAGAATTGACAGAGGCTGAAAAAGAAGTTATGGCTGGTGAAACAGTACCAACAGTACTTGAGGCCTTTAAAGCCAAACTCGAAGCTATGTCTGATGATGAGTTTGTTGTTGAAAACATTTTCCCTCAGATTAAGGCTGTTCAAAAAGAAACAGGAATTAAAGGGAAAAACCTCTTCATGCCAATTCGTATCGCTGTTTCAGGAGAGATGCACGGCCCAGAATTACCAGAGACTATCTTTTTACTTGGTCGTGAAAAATCTATTAAACATATTGATCAAGTTCTTGCAACACTATAAAAAATTAACCCAACATTTGTTGGGTTTTCGAATATGCATAAGTAATATGTCAGCAATCATATGATTTTAGTTAAGAGTGTTTTTATAATAGATTTGTAATAAAAAGTAGAGAGAAGTTAAGATTTGGTTGGTGTTTCTACTACGCCATTGACATGTATCCATAAATTGAGGTTCAGTTAAAGAGCTTGGGGTATCTAGGCTCTTTTTTATGTTTTGTAAATAAATTTACATGTGACATGTTCTGACTGTCAGCTGAATAGTTGATGGTTCTTAACTAGGAAAAAATAGATTTATATTTTTAGTTTTTTCTAATAGGAATGATGCTAAATTATATATTTATCTTACAATAAAGTAGGTTAATTTTTGAAAGGAAAAGTGGGAGTCTAGAGATGATCGTTTTGTTTACGGTTCCACGCCTATTGGCTCTTTTAATTGTTAGTCGTGATATGTCAGGTTTGCTCAAAGCTTGGAAGAGTAAATGTTGGTTTATCGTTGGGAGTCTCTTGCTTATTTGTAGGAGGCATTACGGGATGGCTTTTAGCACATCTGCTTTTCTACCTTTTCTTAGGATAAATTGCAAGAATAAGTGCAACATTTACTCTAACTCATCTAATAGTGCTTCACAAGCGGTTCTGTAAGCTAAACATTTTCGTGTCGGTGATTGATATCATATAGGGCCTTGTTCAAAGCCTTATCAGAGATAGTGGCTAAATCCGTTTTCTTTGGGAAGTATTCTCTTGGTAAGCCATTTGCGTTCTCATCGCTTCCTTTCTGCCAAGATGAATAGGCGTCCGCTATCTTGAAAGCTAAGTAAAAACAAGTTTTTCGCTCTAGAAAGGTCGCTAAACACCTCTTACTTTTGCCTCTGGAAGACACCACAGTATCAAGTTTCCAGTGGCCAAAAGTTTCACGATTCTAGACCTCTTTGGGACGTTTGACAATTGGCGTACCAATTCTAAATCTTCCACGTGTTTCTTTGGGCTGTCGACTTTTTCCTTTACGACGAAGGACGCTCAAATACAGATCAATCAAACCATCATAGAGCCAGTTATAGATGGTTTTAAAAGCTACCATTGGCTCTTGTTCAAACTGATAGCGGCCACAAATCTGTTCAGGCGACAGGAGGATTTTAAACTGTCCTCAATTTCCTTTTTCAACTCTGGTGTCAAACAAGACTTCCGACCTTTTTGTTTAGCCCTGTGGTCATACTGTTCCTGTGCTAAGGCTGCGGAATAACCATTTTGGCATCGTCTTAATTCTCTTGAAATGGTAGACTTATGGACGCCAAGTTTACTTGCAATTTGGCAAGGTTTCAAACCTAATTTCAAGTAGGTTTCTATCTTTATTCAATCGGTTATGGTAGGATGGAGGGCAACTCATAGTTTTTTCTCGGCTTCTGTTTGTTTCGTTACTTACAGTTTACACCAATGAAAGGCTATGAGTTTTTTGTTGCACTATATTTTGCAATTTATCGGTCTAAAAAGTATATGATTATCTTATAAGTAACTAATTTCTGTAAAAATACTAAATAGATGGCTTTTAGTGATAAAATTTATAAAAAATAGATTAAGAAATTGCAGTTCAGGATAAAAAACGACATTCATTCTATCTAAAATTGCTGTTGGATTCTCTACCGATGATGCTGTTGTTCAAAAGGTCTGTACTTTGTACAGGCCTTTTGGCATTTTAGAAGATAAATAGTTAAAGATGCTTTTGAATCTATTTGTATAGTTTCAAAAGTATTTTTTTATTTTTCATCACCTTTTGCATAAAATTGAATAAAAATTAAAATTTAAGCACTTTTTAGGTCAAAAGAATAAATAAAAACAAATAAAACGAAATAAATATAAAAAAATAACAAAAAAGTATTGACAAGTGAATAAATATGCAATATAATT
>NZ_GL831112.1:168673-174679 GCF_000188295.1 Streptococcus vestibularis ATCC 49124
AAGAGAAAAATATTATGTCAAAAGAGAAAGTTATTCTTGCCTATTCGGGAGGTCTTGATACCTCAGTCGCTATTACATGGCTTAAAAAAGATTACGATGTTATCGCCGTTTGTATGGATGTCGGTGAAGGTAAAAATCTTGAGTTTATCCATGATAAAGCTTTGACAGTTGGAGCTGTTGAGTCATACGTGCTTGATGTTAAAGATGAGTTTGCTGAAGATTATGTGCTTCCAGCACTTCAAGCTCACGCTTACTATGAACAAAAATATCCTTTGGTTTCAGCGCTTAGTCGTCCAATTATTTCTAAAAAATTGGTTGAGATTGCTCATAAAACAGGAGCAACAACTATCGCTCACGGTTGTACTGGTAAAGGTAATGACCAAGTTCGTTTTGAAGTTGCCATCGCTGCTCTAGATCCAGATCTTAAAGTAGTAGCACCAGTGCGTGAGTGGAAATGGTCTCGTGAGGAAGAAATTGAGTATGCTAAGGCCAATGGTGTTCCAGTTCCGGCAGACCTTGATAATCCTTACTCAGTCGACCAAAACCTTTGGGGACGTGCCAATGAGTGTGGTGTTCTTGAAAATCCTTGGAATCAAGCTCCAGAAGAGGCTTTTGGAATTACCAATTCACCAGAGTTTGCGCCAGATGAAGCTGAATATGTCGATGTTACTTTCAAAGAAGGGAAGCCAGTTGCTCTTAACGGTAAAGAAATGAAATTGGCTGACCTTATCCAAGAAATGAATGTTATCGCTGGTAAGCATGGTGTAGGACGTATTGACCACGTTGAAAATCGTCTTGTAGGTATCAAATCTCGTGAAATTTATGAATGTCCAGGAGCTATTGCCCTTTTGACAGCTCATAAAGAAATTGAGGACTTAACTTTGGTACGTGAAGTTTCTCATTTTAAACCAATTCTTGAAAATGAATTGTCAAACCTTATCTACAATGCTTTGTGGTTTAGCCCAGCAACACAAGCTATCATTGCTTATATTAAGGAAACACAAAAAGTTGTTAATGGTATCGCTAAAGTTAAACTTTACAAAGGGCATGCTCAAGTAGTAGCACGTCAATCAGCTAATTCATTGTACGATGAAAACTTGGCTACTTACACATCAGCTGACAGCTTTGATCAGGATGCTGCGATTGGATTTATCAAGCTTTGGGGTCTTCCAACTCAGGTTAATTCACAAGTTAACCATCCGTTTGACAATTAATGACAGATTTCATAAGAAAAGTAGGATATGAGAAGAAAAATTCTTAATATCAGATAAAAGTGGACAGGGAGACGCATCTGATACTCTTTTCTTATAACTTATATTATTCTCGTGAAGACGTTCTGAGAGGCGTCACGAGCCTAAATAAACTACGACAGAGATCGGGTTTTAGGAAAACAAGTGTCCAGAGAGACAAATTAAGCTAGACAAATACTATCTAGCTTTTTTCATTTAAGTTATTGTGACCAAAGAGGTCGTTGCTTGTTATAAGTATTAAGAAAGGATGGAAGATTATCCCAGTGTGGGGCAATCTTCAACATAAAACTATGGCAGAAAATCATAAACTATGGGGCGGTCGGTTCGAAGCTAGTCTTGAAAAATGGGTCGAAGAATTTGGTGCTTCAATTTCATTTGACCAAAAAATGGCAGAGTTTGACCTTAAAGGGTCTATTGCCCATGTAACCATGCTGGGTGAGACAGGAATTATTACCAAGGAGGAGTCTTTACAAATTAAACAAGGCTTGGAAGAGCTTCTGGAGGAATATAAGTCTGGTAAGCTAGAATTCGATGTTTCTAACGAAGATATTCATATGAATATGGAAAGTCTTTTAACGGCTAAAATTGGACCAGTAGCAGGAAAACTTCATACAGCACGTTCACGTAACGACCAAGTGGCAACGGATATGCACTTGTATCTAAAAGCCAAACTCGTGGAAGTTATTGAGAAACTTGATAACTTACGTGGTACTTTAGTCAACCTAGCAGATAAACATACCTACACAATTATGCCAGGCTACACCCACTTGCAGCATGCACAACCGATTTCTTTTGGTCACCACTTGATGGCTTATTACAACATGTTTACACGTGATGCCGAACGTTTTGAATTTAATATCAAGCATACGGATATCTCTCCACTCGGAGCTGCTGCACTGGCAGGGACAACTTTCCCAATTGATCGTAATATGACATCTGACTTAATGGGCTTCGCAAAGCCATATAGCAATTCCTTGGATGCTGTTTCCGATCGTGACTTTATTCTCGAATTCTTGTCAAACTCAAGTATTCTCATGATGCATATGACACGTATTTGTGAAGAAATCATTAACTGGTGTTCTAACGAGTTTAAGTTTGTAACTCTATCTGATACTTTTTCAACAGGCTCTTCCATTATGCCTCAAAAGAAAAATCCAGATATGGCGGAGCTTATTCGTGGAAAATCAGGTCGTGTTTATGGTAATCTGATTGGACTGTTGACTGTGATGAAATCACTACCTTTGGCTTATAATAAAGACCTACAAGAAGATAAAGAAGGTATGTTTGATACGGTGGAAACGATTACTGTCGCTATTGATATTCTTGCGGGCATGCTCAATACAATGACTGTTAACGATAAACATATGGCAGATTCAACAGAGAAAGATTTTTCAAATGCTACAGAGTTGGCTGATTATCTTGCGGCTAAAGGCCTTCCATTCCGTGAAGCACATGAGATTGTTGGAAAGCTCGTTCTTGAGTGTACCAAAGCCGGTTATTACCTTCAGGATGTTCCTCTCGAACGTTATCAAGAAGTTTCAGATTTAATTAAAGAGGACATCTATGAGACACTCAAATCTCATACAGCTGTTGAGCGTCGTCATTCCCTTGGTGGAACTGGTTTTGACCAGGTTAAATGGCAAATCAAAGAAGCTCAAAAAGCTCTAAAAAAATAAGTCTTTAAGGCCCTAACCATAAGGTTTTGGGCTTTTTTGCTATTTATGATATAATAGTACTAATTTTGAGTTTGGAGTCGCATTTTGAAAAAATCTTATCGCGTTAAGAAAGAGAAAGACTTTAAAGCATTATTTGATGCAGGACACAGTGTTGCTAATCGAAAATTTGTTGTCTACAGTCTGAATCGTGATCTGCCTCATTTTAGAGTAGGTTTGTCGGTCAGTAAGCGTCTTGGTAATGCGGTTACTCGGAATCGGGTAAAACGTCGTCTACGACATGCACTGATGGACATGTCATCTCAGTTAGAACATCAAGATTTTGTCGTTATTGCTCGTAAAGGTGTCGAAGACTTAAGTTATCAAGACATTTATAGCAATCTCGTTCATGTCTTAAAAATAGCAAAGTTGTATAAGGGCTAAAAAATTATTTTGCTTCTTTACATTGTAGGATAAACTAAAATCACTCCTGATTTTTGAGATACTCTTAATGAATGGAAGCGAAGCAGTTCTTTATCGTATTAAAAAGGAGTTTTTAGTGAAGAAAAAACTTAATATATCTGTTTTAGGTGCAGGAGCTCTCTTGCTTTTGTCTGCGTGTGGACGAAGTGATGTTACAAGTCACTCTACAGGCCTTTGGGAACGTCTTATTTTAATGTTTGGGAAGGCTATTCAAGGGCTTTCATTTGGTGGTTCTATTGGATTAGGTATTATTATTTTCACGATTTTAATTCGTGCGGTAATGATTCCTCTGTATAATCGCCAAATTAAGTCAAGCCGTGAACTACAAGAGTTGCAGCCAGAGTTACGTCGCTTGCAGAGTGAGTATCCTGGACGCGAGAATCGTGAAGCTCTTGCTTATGCACAACAAGAACTTTATAAAGAGCATGGTGTAAATCCTTACGCAAGTCTCCTTCCTCTTATAATTCAGTTTCCTATTTTGATGGCTCTTTATGGAGCCCTTACACGTGTGCCTGAGTTGCGAGAAGGAACCTTCTTGTGGGTTGACTTAGGTCAAAAAGACCCTTACTTTATTCTTCCGATTTTGGCGGCTGCTTTCACTTTCCTTTCAACTTGGTTGACAAATAAGGCGGCTAAAGATCGTAGTGCAATGCTTCTTGTTATGAATATCATGCTTTCAATCTTTATTTTCTGGTTTGGAACTCAGATTTCTT
Organism: Streptococcus vestibularis ATCC 49124; assembly: GCF_000188295.1. Classification (GTDB taxonomy): domain Bacteria; phylum Bacillota; class Bacilli; order Lactobacillales; family Streptococcaceae; genus Streptococcus; species Streptococcus vestibularis. Next base: position 172,772 of record NZ_GL831112.1, read on the forward strand.
CAGGGGTAGCACTTTACTGGGCAGTTTCAAACGCCTTCCAAGTTGTTCAGATTTTGGCTTTTAATAATCCGTTTAAAATCATTGAAGAACGTAATCGTTTGGAAGCAGAAGAAAAAGAACGTGAAGCTAAGATTCGTCGTGCCAAGAAAAAGGCGCATAAACGTAAATAAGGAGGCTTATTATGGTTGTCTATTCTGGACGAACAGTCGAACAAGCTATCGAAAAAGGTTTGAAAGATCTTAATTTACCCCGTATGAAGGCTCATATTAAGGTTATTTCTCGTGAGAAAAAAGGTTTTTTAGGGTTCGGAAAGAAGCCAGCTCGAGTTAGCGTTGAACCAATAAATGAAAAGATAGCTCATGAAGCAGATCAAAACACCGTTAAAGTGGCTCCTGATGCTGTAAAACATCCGGATGATTTTGTTACAAGTTCCAAAGAAGAAACTATTGCTTCCAAGAAAGTGACAAAGCTTGTTACGGTTTCAGATAATAAAGAAGAGGCACAGGAAATCTTAACGCAACCAGTGGCTACTGAGACCTTTGGGAAAGAGTTGCCTGGTAAAATACAGGAGCAACCAAAGGCGACAATCATTCCTTTATCTGTTAAGCGCGAGTCATCAGAAGAGGATGCTACAGAACCTGAGGTTACTTCTCTTGCGCCCAAACTAGAACCTGTTGCTCAACTTCAGACTGTAGAAACTTCAGAATCAGAAGATGATTTCAGCTCTTTTGTGGCATCTGAGTTTAGTTCAGATGAATCTTCTGAAAGCAATTTAGAAGATGTTCAAGCGGCTGCAGATGACGTTTTATCTTATCTTGAAAAAATCATCTATGAAATGGATGTTGATGCTAGTCTGGAGGTTAGTCACAATCGTCGTAATATCATTATACAGATTGAGACAGACCAGCCAGGACGTGTTATTGGCTATCACGGTAAGGTTCTTAAGTCTTTACAACTTTTAGCACAAAATTATTTGCACGACCGTCATTCTAAACGCTCAAGTGTTGTTCTTAATGTTCGTGATTATTTGGAGCAACGTACAGAGACTCTGATTGACTTAGCAGAAAAAATAGCAGCCAAAGTAAAAGAAACAGGGAGAGAGTATGTGATGGATCCAATGACCAACAGCGAACGTAAAATCATTCATAAGTCTCTCTCTCAAATTGAAGGTGTAGAAAGTCACTCAGAAGGTGATGATCCTAATCGTTATGTTGTGGTGACAAAAGTATAATTAGAATAGAGTTTATTGCTTACAAAAACTATTCTTATGGTGCTGCACCCCAATAATGGGACAAGCAAAAAAACTCTTATACGACCAGTTTTCTGTACTCTACAGGAGACTGGTCATTTAATTTTTGTTGAATTCTAGTTTCATTATAAAATAGGATGTAATTTTTAACAATATCTGTTATACTATCTTTGGTTAAGTTTATCCATTTATGGAGATAGAAGGTTTCATACTTGAGAACAGGATGGAACCATTCGATACAGGCATTATCTGCTGGTGTTTCTTTTCGGGACATGGAGCGGGTGATGCCTTTTTCTATTCTACTACGGTTATTGGTCTGTCCTTTTTATTAATGAATCTTCTAGTACTTCAAGATATGGTGAAAATAATCTCTAAGTATTTCTTGACAAGAGCATGCTATTACTATAAAATAATATGGTATGTTTAGTAACTGATCAAAAATAGCCGGCTAAACGAATACGAAATTTATCAGGAGGTATTCAACGTGAAACGTACTTATCAACCAAGTAAAATCCGTCGTCAACGTAAACACGGATTCCGTCACCGTATGTCAACTAAAAACGGGCGTCGCGTTCTTGCAGCTCGTCGTCGTAAAGGACGTAAAGTTCTTTCAGCTTAAGACAACGAAAAAGCAATGGTGCTCGAGACTGTTGCTTTTT
>NZ_GL831112.1:175426-178203 GCF_000188295.1 Streptococcus vestibularis ATCC 49124
CCTGCTTTTTTTGCTGTCTTTACGGAACCATTATCTGTGCTAGTGGTTCCGTAAAGCTTTTAGCGATGTATCAAATAGTCCTCCTACTAAAGTGTTTTATTAGATAAGGTTTCCCGATCACTAATTAATATATTAAAGGAGGATTTTTGTTGAGACAGAATAATAGTTTAGCACATACTACATGGAATTCTATGTACCATATTGAGTTCGCACCCAAATATTGACGTCAGATAATTTATGGGAAATACAAAGCAAGTATTGGTCAAATTTTACGGTTAATATGTGAAAGAAAAGGCGTTGAAATTCATGAAGCAGCAGCTTGCTCAGATCATATTCACATGTTGGTGAGTATACCATTTAAATTAGGTATCTCTTCATTTATTGGATATTTAAAGGGTGAGAGTAGCTTAATGGTATTTGACCGACACGCTAATTTAAAGTATAAATATGGGGATCGCAAATTTTGGTGTTGAGGCTTTTATGTTGATACGGTTGGACGAAAGCAGAAGCGAATTGAAGAATATATTTCTAATCAATTACAAGAAAACGTAATAGCAGATCAGCTAAGTCTATTTGAGGAGTATGATACGCCTACAGGTGGGAAGAATCAAAGAAAGTAATCCTAAAGATTCCCACTAGACGGGGCAACTAGCAAAGGTGGTGCTGAAGGGAAACCATTCGGTAGGCCTCTAGACATTGGTCGGAAGCAGAGTCTTTCAGCTGAAGAGCAAGCCGCCCGTTCTGATATGGCCCCTGTCAAGTAGACAGCTTAAATACCTAACAATAGTGTTTGTTTTTAAGTTTAGTCGTACAAAATAAATGTACGGGTGATTTTGACTTGCTGAAAATGTTAGGCGATGGGCTTTAAAGAGTTTGAATCGACAGTTTGAAAATAGAGAGCTGACAATTCTTATAAAATTTGATACACTAAAGCAGTTGTGGATAATGTTCGCTTGTTAAAAAATACTTAGGATTGTTTTTCCTAACGTAAGGAGTATAAATGACTGATTTTCCTATTAAATATCGTCTAATAAAGAAAGAAAAATACACAGGAGCACGCCTGGGAGAAATTATAACGCCTCATGGCACCTTTCCAACACCGATGTTTATGCCTGTCGGTACCCAAGCTACTGTAAAAACGCAATCCCCTGAAGAATTAAAGCAGATGGGTTCAGGAATTATTTTGGCAAATACCTATCATCTATGGCTGAGACCTGGTGATGAGCTTGTTGCTAAAGCTGGTGGACTCCATAAGTTTATGAATTGGGACCAAGCCATTCTTACAGATAGTGGAGGATTCCAGGTTTACTCATTGGCGGAAAAGCGAAACATTTCAGAGGAAGGTGTAACCTTTAAAAATCACCTTAATGGAAGTAAGATGTTTCTTTCTCCTGAAAAAGCTATCTCAATTCAGAATAATCTCGGCTCAGATATTATGATGAGCTTTGACGAATGTCCGCAATTTTACCAGCCATACGATTATGTCAAAAAATCTATCGAACGTACAAGTCGTTGGGCAGAGCGTGGACTAAAAGCACATCGTCGGCCACACGATCAAGGGCTCTTTGGTATTGTACAAGGAGCTGGTTTCGAAGACCTTCGCAGACAATCTGCGCATGATTTGGTTTCTATGGATTTTCCAGGGTATTCTATTGGTGGTCTTGCGGTTGGAGAAACTCATGAAGAGATGAATGCCGTACTAGATTTTACTGTACCTCTACTTCCTGAAAACAAACCGCGTTACCTTATGGGAGTAGGGGCGCCAGATAGTTTGATCGATGGTGTTATCCGTGGAGTCGATATGTACGACTGTGTTTTGCCGACAAGGATTGCTCGAAATGGGACGTGTATAACTAGCAATGGACGTCTAGTGGTTAAAAACGCTGCCTATGCAGAAGACTTTAGCTCAATTGATCCAGAGTGTGATTGTTACACGTGTAAAAATTACACACGTGCATATGTGAGACACTTGTTGAAAGCAGATGAGACGTTTGGAATTCGTTTGACAAGTTATCATAATCTTTATTTCCTAGTAAATTTGATGGCCAAGGTGCGTCAAGCTATTGTTGATGACAACTTACTTGAGTTTCGTCAAGACTTTATTGAAAAATATGGATATAATGCGAGTAACAGAAATTTTTAAATAATTTATTTAGCAGTATTGAATGTACTGCTTTTTTCCTTCTTGAATTGTCAAATTAAGTGCATACTTTCCCCATAGAATACTTCATTTCGTGGCCTATTATTAAGTTTGTTTTCCTGCAGCTGAATAGTCTGATGACTTGTCTTTCCACGATGGCGGTGCTTACGAATACCACCACGAGCACGATGAGATAGTGAGTTATCATCAAAATGCCCTCTGTAAATGGCTCGATAGATTGTTTGATAACTAATAACAGTTTTCCCATACTCTAATCTCAACTGACCTTCTATTTCTTCAGGAGACTATTGGTAATCGAGAAATAAATGTTTGACGGTATTGCTTAAATTGTGATCTCTTTCAAGCATACGTTTCCGCCCACAGTGTGATTTAGCCATATGGTAAGATTTCTGTGCATGACTTGGAGAATAGCTTCCTTCTTTTAGATGTCCCTTCCACTCACGACTAATACTAGACGGATAACGATGAAGTGACTTAACAAAATGATGGTAGCTCATAAGATTTCCCTTCGTAACGAGTTCATTCAATTCTATTTTACAAGAAAATCTTATGAGTTTTTATTGTGTACTTATCACTTGTATTGTATATTCAAGTTAAAAACCCTCTTGACAGCTAT
>NZ_GL831112.1:180310-216572 GCF_000188295.1 Streptococcus vestibularis ATCC 49124
ATTATGTCAATTTTTGCATCGGCTTTTACGCCCATTTCTGTCTCTTTGGCTAAGGAGAATATTGCTTCAGCTGAAAAATTTATTTTGTTTATTGGTCGTTCTTCGTGTCCGTATTGTCAGCGTTTTGAGCCTAAATTATCAAATGTTGCTCGTAAATCTGAATTTAATATTTTTTATATTAATAGTGAAAATAGTGATGAACTGGGAGAGATTCAGGCTTTACGTAAACGCTATGGTATTGCGACTGTACCTGCACTGTTTGTTTCAGAAAAAGGTGCTGCGAAGGTTGTTTGTGACTCTTCGCTCTCTGAGGAAGACATTTTGGATTTTATTTCTTAAGTTATTTTTTGGAGGTTCTTATGTTTATTTCTAAACAAGAGGTCCAGTATTATGTAACAGATTGAATGGGCATTACTCATTATTCAATTATGTTCGATGGATGGAAGAGGCTAGAACTTTTTTTCTGAGGAGGGAATTATTTCTCCTGTTATTTCTATGCGAACACTGGATTTTGAGTCCAGCGAGTCTGCCAATTCCGCCACTCCGGCAAAGTATAACCGGGTTAGCTGGTTTCGAGCCAACGCATTCGTGTTAATATAAAGCTACAACGACTTTCTTAGATCAGATTTCTATAGAAATTTCTGTAAAAAGTGTTAAATCTGCTAAACTTTTTTCTGTATAGAATGCTAAATCAAGATGGTGTTCTAGTTTGTACAGGTCTTTCAGAACATAGTTTTTTGTCGAAAGAAGGTAGTTTTGTTAATCTAAAAAATGATTACCCTGCATTCTTTAAATTTTTGAAAGAACAATCAATTTTATAATAAAAAAGAAAATCAATTTTGATTTTCTGAGAATGAAGACAAACATCGTTTTTGATGTTTGTCTTTTTTATATTCTTACCTAATTCTCCTATAATCCAATAATATTGAGATATTTGGGTATAATTATAGGTCTTCCCTGCTATCATTTTTACCAATTTTTTGATATTTAGACATGCTAAAGTAAGCGCAACCTTATCTTCCATTTTGGACTTTCCTTTTTTCTGGTATAACGTAAGTTATGATATTCTTTAGCTGTTCTGAATAACCGTTCTATCGTTTCTTTACGGTGTTGATACCGTTCTTTCATACCACTTTGATGGCGAATATCTTCACAGACTTCCAAGGCATCTTTCCAAATGTGACGCACAACAACTTTTTGGTGCTGGCGACTTTCTGTACAAATCGCTAACAAGGGACAGGTCTTACAAATTTTAGGATTGCTTTTATATTCTCTATAGCCTTCACGTGTAGTTGTACGATAAGATAATACCTAATTCTCTGGACAAAGATAATAATAAAAATGCTCGTCATAGACAAAGTCTTTTGGACGTAAAAAATTTTTCTTACCTCTTGGTCTAGTGTAAGGGAAAACTGGTGTAATTCCTTTTTCTAGAAGAAACTTGGCAATACTAGGTGTTTTATAGCTTGAATCCGCAATAATGAATTCAGGTGAGAAGGCTTCTAGTTTGGCAAAAAGGCCAGGGAAGCCCTGACTATCATGGATATTTCCTGATTCAACTGTATAAGTCAAGGCCCAACCATGTTTATCACAAGCTACCTGAGTATTATAAGCGAAGACTTCCTTATGTTCCCTCCTTATGAAACAAACCACTGTCTGGGTTCGTCGTTGATTGTTTCTTAGGTTTAGCCTCGCCTTTTTTTGCGGGCTTTAAGAACTTTTTTACGTGTTTTCTCCTATCTAAATTAATTTCAGTCTCCAGTTGTTCACTCATGAATTTAGCTTTTTGATCAACAACAGTTTTGTAGTTATGATTATTAGCAGTTGCCTTGATATGAGTCCCATCAATGAAGATTTCTGAGGGATCAATGAGCCCTGCTTCCAAAACATGATGAAGCACATGACTAAAAATGTGTGCTAAAACTTCTTTGTTTTGAAAGCGTCGGCTATAGTTCTTACCGTAAGTTGTAAAATGTGGTACCTTATCGTCCAGAGATAAGCCAAGAAATCATCGGTAAGCCGTATTCACCTCAATATTTTTGATGGTTTGGCGCATAGAACGAATGCCATAAAAACATTGAATCAACGGAATTTTAACTAATAAAACAGGGTCTAGACTAGGGCGACCATTATCCGAGGAATAACTATCTTCGACAAGATCATAAATAAAAGAAAAATCAATCGTTTCCTCTACTTTTCTTAGAAAATGGTCTTTAGGCACAAGTTCATCAAGCGTATAGAATCCTACTTGATGTCGATTGTATTCAGGGGGGTGTGAAACGTAGGAGCACCTCACCAAATACCTTTTTCTTTTATTATACTCCTTCAAAGCAAGAAAAATCCCCAGAAGTATAACTTCTGAGGACTTTGTCTTCAATCTGAAAAAATCAATTTTGATTTTCTTTTTTATTCTGCAAGGAGATCTTGATAAATATTTAAATTTTCATCATCAAAGACGTTAAAAATAACCTTTTTAACAATATCGGAGTAATCAATAAAGGTTTTAACAGTTTTAATTGCGATTTCTGCTGCTTTTTGTTTTGGAAATTTGAAATCACCAGTTGATATACATGGTATGGATATTGATTCTATATTGTTTTTTTCCGCTAGTGCTAATACTGAAAGATACGATTTAACCAAAAGATCTTCATCAATTGGTGTTAGTTGGTTTTCAATTTTTGGACCAACTGTATGTATAACAAAGGCAGAAGGGAGATTATAAGCTGGGGTTATTTTAGCCATTCCTACTGGTTCTTCATATCCTTGTTCTAAGATGAGTTCGAAACAAGCTTGACGTAACTGGACACCTGCATATGTATGAATAGCATTATCAACACAATTATGGAGTGGTTTCATACATCCAAGTAAGGTTTTATTTGCTGCATTTACAATTGCATCTACCTCTAGTCTTGTAATATCACCTTTCCATAGATAGATTCTCTCATCTTGAGGAATAGACTGGAGAGAGTTGAGTTGTACTATTCCTCGTTCACCTTTTCTAACTTGTAGGTAAAGGTCTTGGATGGTCAAGAATTGTGTTGATGCTGCCATTGGTTTACGTGTATTAAAGAGTGCTCTTAGGAGTTTCTGCTTTTCTTCGAGCTCTTCTGGAACAATCAAATCATGTAATTCTAGATTTTCTTTTTTGAGTTCACCTATGAGATAGGTAATCATTGCATCTTTATCCATGTTTACTCTTTTCTATTTTTAGTTTATTTATTATTATACTCTCAAGGTATTCTATGGGCAAGTGATGTCCATGATAGGAAATGACTAATATTTGATAAGAAATTCTTATGTATGTATCAAATTCTTGCAATGGCCTTTAGAATCATATAGAATAGGTCTACAAAAGTTTTATAATATCTAGGAGGATAATTAAATGACACAAGTAGTAACAGATTCTACATTTGAACAAGAAACAGCTGAAGGACTCGTCTTGATTGATTTTTGGGCAACTTGGTGTGGGCCTTGCTTGATGCAAGCACCAATTCTTGAGCAACTTTCTGAAGAGATTTCAGAAGATGAACTAAAGATTGTGAAGCTTGATGTTGATGAGAATCCAGAAACAGCACAAAAATTTGGAATTATGTCTATCCCAACTTTGTTATTCAAAAAAGATGGGGAGGTTGTTAAGCAAGTTGCAGGTGTTCATACAAAAGAACAAATTAAAGCTATCGTTGCTGAGCTTAGCTAAGTAATAATCGCCATCCCATTTAGGGAGAGTTTAGTTTTTTCGAACGATGAGGAGAGTCAAATGTCTTATTCATTTCAAAACCCTAGTGCTGAGGTTATAGAATCTTATTTAAAATCAGCAAAGACTATCGCAATCGTTGGTCTATCTCATCGTAAGGAGGCAGCATCTTATCAAGTTGCGCATTTCCTACAAGCTGCTGGTTATCGTATCATACCAGTAAATCCTAAACTAGAAGGTCAGGAGCTTCTAGGAGAGCATGTTTATGCTTATCTTAAGGACATCCCGTTTTCGGTAGATATTGTTGATGTTTTTAGACGCAGTGAGTATTTACCAGATGTTGCTTATGATTTTCTTGAAACGAAGGACAAAGTTTTTTGGAGTCAAATCGGTCTTGAAAATGAAGAGGCAGAGACTATTCTTCGTCAGGCTAATAGACAGGATATTGTAATGAATCGCTGTACAAAGATAGAATATATGCGACTCTTTGTTTAATAAAATGAAAAGGTGAGTGAGCTAAGCTCGCTCCTTTTTGTTATAATAGACCTATGATTAGAATTTTTGATACACATACCCATCTTAATGTGGATAATTTTGCAGGAAAAGAACAAGAAGAAGTAAATTTTGCAGCTGAACTTGGTGTTGTTAAAATGAATATTGTTGGTTTTGATAAAGCGACAATTAAGAAGTCTTTAGCGCTGTCAGAGCAATACGACCAGCTATATAGTACAATCGGATGGCATCCTACAGAAGCAGGATCATATTCTCAGGAAATTGAGGATATGATTGTGTCACAATTGGGGAATCCGAACGTAGTGGCACTTGGCGAGATTGGTTTGGACTATTATTGGATGGAAGATTCTAAGGAGGTTCAGATTGAGGTCTTTAAGCGTCAAATAGGCTTGTCAAAGGAATATAATTTGCCTTTCGTTGTACACACACGTGACGCACTTGAGGATACCTACGCTGTTATTAAAGAAGTTGGTGTTGGTCCTCGTGGGGGGATTATGCACTCATACTCAGGATCCCTGGAGATGGCTCAAAAATTTGTTGAGCTCGGTATGATGATTTCATTTTCAGGTGTTGTAACTTTTAAGAAGGCTTTGGATGTCCAAGAAGCTGCTCAGTACTTACCTTTAGATAAGATTTTAGTTGAAACAGATGCGCCGTATCTAGCACCTGTGCCAAAACGTGGTCGTGAAAATCGTACAGGGTATACACGTTACGTGGTGGATAAGATTGCAGAGCTTCGTGGTTTAACAAGTGAAGAGGTTGCAAGAGTTACTTATGACAATGCGATGAGGATTTTTGGTCTGAATGAGTAAAATAAAAATTCAAGAAGTTATCGTCGTAGAAGGCAAGGATGATACGGCAAATTTGAGACGTTTTTATGAGGTGGATACCTATGAGACTAGGGGTTCTGCTATTAATGAGGATGACTTAGAGCGTATCGATAAGCTTAATAAATTACGAGGAGTGATTGTTTTCACAGATCCAGATTATAATGGAGAACGTATTCGGAAAATCATCATGGAAGCTGTTCCGACAGCAAAGCATGCTTTTTTGAACCGTGGTGAAGCAAGTCCAAAATCTAAGACAAGAGGTCGTTCCTTGGGGGTTGAGCATGCAAATTTTGAAGATATTCAGAAGGCACTGGCTGGAGTTCTAGGTAGTTACGATGATGATAATCAGTTTGATATCAGTAAATCAGATCTCATGAAGTTAGGACTTTTAATGGGATCGGATAGCCGTAAACGTCGAGAATATTTGGGGGAAGCGTTTCGCATTGGTTATTGCAATGGAAAGCAGCTTTTAAAACGTTTGGAATTGTTTGGAATTACTTTAGAAGAACTTGAAGAGGTCATGGAGAAATACTAGGGTTATTAGTGCTCTTAGAAATTAAGAAGTTGCTAAAGTTGCTGCTAAATAGTTTCTTTTAGCAGTTAAGATAATTAAGAATCTGATTTAATTTTGAATTAAAGTAACAAGAATCCTGATATTAAAATAAGAAAAGAGAATAAATGAGAATTGCAGATTATAGCGTGACCAAGGCTGTCCTTGAACGTCATGGTTTTACCTTTAAGAAGTCTTTTGGACAGAACTTCTTAACAGATACAAATATTTTACAAAAGATTGTTGATACGGCCGAGATTGACAAAAATGTCAATGTTATCGAAATTGGGCCTGGTATTGGAGCATTAACAGAATTTTTAGCTGAAAATGCTGCGGAAGTTATGGCATTTGAAATTGATGAGCGATTGGTTCCGATTTTGGAAGATACTCTGCGTGATCATGATAATGTTAAAGTGATTAATGAAGACGTTCTCAAGGCAGATTTACAGACACGTGTCAAAGAATTTGAAAATCCAAATCTACCAATCAAGGTTGTAGCCAATCTACCATACTATATTACGACACCAATTTTAATGCATTTGATTGAGAGTAAGATTCCTTTTGAAGAATTTGTTGTTATGATGCAAAAAGAAGTTGCAGATCGTATTTCTGCTGAGCCCAATACAAAGGCCTATGGTTCGTTATCCATCGCTGTGCAATATTATATGACTGCTAAGGTGGCATTCGTTGTCCCTCGTACAGTTTTTGTGCCAGCACCTAATGTTGACTCGGCTATTTTGAAGATGACACGCCGTAAGCAACCTTTAGTTGAAGTTAAAGACGAAGATTTCTTTTTCCGTGTATCAAAGGCTAGTTTTGTGCATCGTCGCAAGACGCTTTGGAATAATCTGACAAGTCATTTTGGTAAGTCTGAAGAAGTTAAAAACAAGCTTGAGCAGGCTTTGGAAAATGCAACTATAAAACCTTCTATTCGCGGAGAGGCGCTGTCTATTTCTGATTTTGCACGTCTATCAGATGCTTTGAGAGAAGCTGGTCTATAATTCAAAAATCCCACTGAATGTCAGTGGGATTTTAGCTATGCGGAGAAAGGGAGTTGAACCCTCACGCTTGAAAAAAGCACATGCGCCTGAAGCATGCGTGTCTGCCATTCCACCACCTCCGCAGTGATAGGATTATTATACTGCAAATTAGTAAAAATTCAAGGAGTTCAAAGGAATTGTGTTCCGTGCTTGTTTTGGGTCAGAAATGCTTGTAGTTTTGTGGTATAATAGGGCTATTAAACGGATGAGGAGTTCACTTGCAAGGAAGAATTATCAAAGCACTAGCAGGTTTCTATTATGTAGAGCATGATGGTGTTGTTTACCAGACGCGTGCACGAGGAAATTTTAGAAAAAAAGGGCAAACACCTTATGTTGGAGATTTTGTTGAATTTTCGGCAGAGGAAAATTCAGAGGGGTATATCCTTGAAATCGGTCAACGAATCAATAGTCTAGTGCGTCCGCCCATTGTCAATATCGATCAGGCTGTGGTTATTATGTCTGCTAAGGAACCAGATTTTAACAGTAATCTTTTGGATCGTTTTTTGGTTTTACTAGAGCATAAACATATAAAACCTGTAATCTATATTTCTAAGATGGATTTGGTTGAAGATGATTCGGAGATGAAGACTATTCAAACACAGTATCAACGAATTGGTTTTGATTTTGTCTTTAGTTTGGAAGAACTATTGTCTCTCTTGGCTGATAAAGTCACAGTCTTCATGGGGCAGACAGGTGTTGGAAAATCAACCTTGTTGAACCGTATTGCCCCAGAGTTGAAGTTGGAAACAGGTGAGATTTCAGACAGTTTAGGTCGTGGACGTCATACTACAAGGGCTGTAAGTCTTTATGATGTTCATGGAGGGAAGATTGCTGATACACCAGGATTCTCTTCGCTAGATTATGAAGTGGATAATGCCGAGGACTTGAGTGAAGCTTTTTCAGAAATCCGTCAAGCTAGTCATGGCTGTAAATTCCGTTCTTGTACTCATACCCATGAGCCTTTTTGTGCTGTTAAGGATGAGGTTGAAGATGGCCAAATATGGCAAGTCCGTTATGATAATTACCTTCAATTTTTAAGTGAAATTGAAAACCGTCGTGAAACATATAAAAAAACTGTAAAAAGAAAGTAGGTCTCTCATGTCTTATAAAATTGCTCCGTCTATCCTAGCTGCTGACTATGCTAATTTTGCTTCAGAACTAGCTCGTATTGATGCATCAGGTGCGGAATATGTTCACATTGATATTATGGATGGTCAATTTGTTCCTAATATCAGTTGGGGAGCAGATGTGGTCGCTAGCATGCGTAAACATAGCAAGTTAGTTTTTGATTGCCACCTTATGGTTGTTGATCCTGAGCGTTATGTGGATGCCTATGCACAAGCTGGTGCAGATATCATGACCATTCATGTTGAAGCTACTAAACATATTCATGGTGCCCTCCAGAAAATCAAAGCTGCTGGTATGAAAGCAGGTGTTGTGATTAATCCTGGAACCCCAGTTGAGGCACTTATTCCTGTACTTGATTTAGTGGATCAAGTACTTATCATGACTGTAAATCCAGGTTTTGGTGGTCAGGCGTTCATTCCAGAAATGATGTCTAAAGTAGAGCGTGTTGTGGAGCTTCGTGAAAAAGGTGGCTATTCATTCGATATTGAAGTTGATGGTGGTGTAGATAATAATACTATTGCAGCGTGTGCCAAGGCGGGAGCTAATGTTTTTGTAGCAGGCTCTTACCTCTTCAAAAATCCTGATTTGACAGCGCAAGTTCAAACGCTTCGTGATGCTATCGATGCCTAAAATAGCTTTATTTGTCGGTGGTGAGCTAGAGTGGTTCACTACCGATTTTGATTATTTTGTTGGGGTGGATCGCGCGTGCTTACGTTTGTTGGAGTTAGGTTTACCTATTGATTTGGCTGTCGGAGACTTTGATTCAGTATCTCGGTCAGAGTTAGAGATGATTCAATCAGCTGCCAAAGATTGTATGATTGCTCCAGCTGAAAAGGATGATACGGATACAGAGTTAGCTCTAAAAATTATATTTCAATTATATCCTGAGGCGGAAGTAACTATTTTCGGTGCTTTTGGTGGCAGAATTGATCATATGTTATCAAATATATTTTTGGTCAGCGATCTTGAATTAGCTCCTTTTATGAGGTGTATCTGTTTGCGAGATAAGCAAAATAAGATTACTTATTATCCAGAAGGAAGTCATAAAGTTTTACCAGAACCCGGAATGACATATGTTTCTTTTTTACATGAAGGTGATGGAAAACTGATGATTTTGGGAGCAAAATACGAATTAACTAATATGAATTATTTCCAGAAGAAAATCTATTCTAGCAATGAATTCGTTGATGGTCCAATTCAAGTGATTGTGCCAAATGGATATGTGATTGTCATCCAGACTAAAGATAGGAGTTAGTATGATTTATCTACTTACACTTTTAACTTTATTAAGCTTGGGGATTCTTATTTCTCTTTTCTTGAAGAATATGGAGTTAAAAGAACAGATTAATAAGAGTTTGGAAGAAAATGCAGATAATCTTTCAGATCAAGTTTCGTTTCAATTGGAAAGTTTTGCTAAGACAAACCAATTGGAAACGACAAAGCAATTGAACCAATTGCAGATGGAACTATATCAACAGTTGACAGATATCCGAGAGGTTTTACATCAAAATTTGTCTGATAATCGAGACCGTTCTGACCAACGCCTTGAGCAAATAAACCAAAGCTTAACCAAAGCTGTTAAAGATATGCAGGATTCCAATGAGAAACGTTTGGAACAAATACGTCAGACAGTTGAAGAGAAACTTGAGCAAACCTTACAAACACGTTTACAAGCCTCTTTTGAGACGGTTTCAAGACAATTAGAGTCGGTTAACCAGGGCTTGGGGGAAATGAAAAATGTAGCCAAGGATGTTGGAAGTCTTAACAAGGTCCTTTCAAATACAAAAACACGAGGTATTTTGGGTGAGCTTCAATTAGGACAAATTATTGAAGATATATTGACTGTTAATCAGTACGAGCGAGAATTTCCTACGGTGTCAGGTTCAAGTGAACGAGTTGAATATGCAATCAAAATGCCAGGAAACCATAAAGATGAATATATCTACCTTCCCATTGATTCTAAGTTTCCTTTGGAAGATTACTATCGTCTGGAAGATGCTTATGAATCTGGTAATAAAGAGGAAATTGAGAATCACCGTAAGTCACTTTTGACTAGTATTAAGCGATTTGCAAAGGATATTAACAAGAAGTATCTTAACCCACCTGAAACCACAAATTTTGGCATATTGTTTTTGCCGACGGAAGGACTTTATGCTGAGGTAGTACGCCAACCAGCCTTCTTTGATGCCCTTCGTCGCGAGGAGAATATTGTTATCGCAGGTCCGTCAACCTTATCAGCACTTTTAAATTCATTGTCTGTAGGATTTAGAACTTTGAATATTCAAAAGAATGCGGATGATATTAGTAAAATTTTAGGCAACGTCAAACTAGAGTTTGGCAGGTTTGGAGATATGTTAGCTAAAGCTCAGAAACAATTGAATACAGCAAGTAAAACAGTCGATAGTCTTCTTAACACAAGGAGTAGGGCAATTGTTAGAGCTCTTGATACAATTGAAACCTATCAAGACAGTGCGACACAAAGTTTGTTGGATTTACCACGATTAGAAAACGAGGACAAGCATGAAGATTAATCAAATGAAAAAAGACGAGTATTTTGAAGGCTTTTATCTGATTAAGTGTGCAGAGGTACGTAAGACAAGAGCGGGAAAGGACTATATTGCCTTTACCTTCCAGGATGATTCCGGTGAGATTTCAGGAAATTTATGGGACGCTCAGCCATATAATGTTGAAGAATTTACTGCTGGTAAGGTAGTTCATATGGAAGGACGCCGAGAGGTTTATAATAATACTCCTCAGGTCAATCAAATTACCTTGCGACTCCCTTCATTTGGTGAGCCAAATGATCCAGCTGATTTCAAAGAGAAACCACCAGTAAATCCTTCCGAAGTACGTGAATACCTAGAGCAAATGATTTTCAAGATTGAGGAAGCAACTTGGCAGCGTGTTGTTCGTGCCCTTTATCGTAAGTATAATAAAGAGTTTTTCACTTTTCCAGCTGCTAAAACAAATCACCATGCTTTTGAAAGTGGACTAGCCTATCATACAGCTACTATGGTTCGCCTAGCGGATAGCATTGGAGATATTTATCCAGAGCTCAATAAGAGTCTACTCTTTGCCGGAATTATGCTTCATGATTTAGCTAAGGTCATTGAACTTACTGGTCCTGAACATACTGAGTATACGGTTCGTGGAAACTTGATTGGTCATATTGCTTTGATTGATGAAGAAATCACCAAAGTTCTTGTTGAGCTGAATATTGATGATACGCGTGAGGATGTCGTTGTTTTGCGTCATGTCATTCTCAGCCATCACGGACAACTAGAGTACGGTAGTCCAGTGCGCCCCCGTATTATGGAGGCAGAGATTATTCATATGATTGATAATCTTGATGCCAGTATGATGATGATGACGACAGCCCTTAACCTAGTAGGACCAGGAGAAATGACAAATCGTCTCTTTGCTATGGATAATCGTTCCTTCTACAAGCCAAAATTTGATTGAAATCGAAATTAAGTGAGCATTTCATATGAAAATGTTCGTTTTTTGCTGTATTATGGTATAATAGTTAAAAAGTACAGAAAATATAGGTAACATATGAAATTAAAACGAAGTGAGCGTATGGTAGTGATTTCAAACTACCTGATTAATAATCCTTATCAATTGACAAGCCTCAACACCTTTGCAGAGCGTTATGAAGCTGCAAAGTCTTCAATCTCAGAAGATGTTGCTATCATTAAAAAAGCTTTTGAGGAAAGTCAAATAGGAGAAATCGAAACAGTAACTGGTGCATCTGGCGGTGTTATGTTTACACCGACTATTTCTGATGAAGATGCGAGAAGTCTGGTTGAAGATCTTTGTAAGCGTCTTTCCGAGAGTGATCGTATCTTACCAGGTGGTTATCTCTACCTATCTGATTTATTGAGTACACCGTCTATTTTGAAAAATGTTGGTCGTATCATTGCCAGCGCCTTTAAAGGACAAAAAATTGATGCTGTTATGACTGTTGCAACTAAAGGAGTTCCTTTAGCAAATGCAGTAGCAGATGTCTTGAACATTCCATTTGTTATTGTTCGTCGTGACCTGAAAATTACAGAAGGTTCAACCGTATCGGTAAACTACGTTAGTGGTTCAAGTGATCGTATTGAAAAAATGTTCCTTTCAAAACGCAGTTTGAAACCTAATAGCCGCGTCCTTATTGTTGATGATTTTCTTAAAGGTGGTGGTACCATTACGGGTATGATTAGCTTGCTTTCAGAATTTGATAGTGAGTTAGTAGGTGTAGCTGTATTTGCAGAAAATGCTAAAGGCGATCGTGATATCCATGAATATAAATCATTACTTACTGTTTCTGACATCGATGTAAAAGCACAAAAAGTAGAAGTTGAAGTAGGTAATATTTTCGATAAATCAAAAGCTTAAAACGTAATTCCTAATTTGATGATTAGGAATTTTTCTTTTTAACAAGAAAGTCTTGACAATAATTATCAAAAAATGATACTATATTAGACGGTACTTTTTACTTTTGGTCTCTCAAAAGTGTACAGAGACGTGCTGACATAAGTTGCAAAAGTACACACAGATATGGGCTGTCACCAAGTGCCATATCAACCAAAAATAAAAAAACACAGGAGAATGTAGATGCCTACAATTAACCAATTGGTTCGTAAACCACGTCAATCAAAAGTTGTTAAATCTAAATCACCAGCTTTGAACGTTGGTTACAACAGCCACAAAAAAGTTCAAACTAACGTATCTTCACCACAAAAACGTGGTGTTGCAACACGTGTTGGAACAATGACACCTAAAAAACCTAACTCAGCCCTTCGTAAATTCGCTCGTGTACGTTTGAGCAACCTTATCGAAGTTACTGCTTACATCCCAGGTATCGGACACAACCTCCAAGAACACAGCGTTGTTCTTATCCGTGGTGGACGTGTAAAAGACCTTCCAGGGGTACGTTACCACATCGTCCGTGGTGCACTTGATACTGCAGGTGTAGCTGATCGTAAACAAAGCCGTTCTAAATACGGTGCTAAACGTCCTAAAGGATAAGAAGGGAGATAAGATAAAATGAGTCGTAAGAATAGAGCGCCTAAACGCGAAGTATTGGCAGATCCATTGTACAATTCAAAAATCGTTACACGTCTTATCAACCGTGTAATGCTTGACGGTAAACGTGGTACTGCTGCAACAATCGTATACGATGCTTTCGAGCAAATCAAAGAAGCAACTGGAAACGATGCTCTTGAAGTATTTGAAACAGCTATGGACAACATCATGCCTGTACTTGAAGTACGTGCACGTCGTGTCGGTGGTTCAAACTACCAAGTCCCAGTTGAAGTTCGTCCAGAACGTCGTACAACTCTTGGTCTTCGTTGGTTGGTTAACGCATCACGTGCGCGTGGTGAACACACTATGAAAGATCGTCTTGCAAAAGAAATCATGGATGCTGCAAACAACACTGGTGCATCAGTTAAGAAACGTGAAGATACTCACAAAATGGCTGAAGCAAACCGTGCCTTTGCACACTTCCGCTGGTAATCATAAGTTTCAAGCTGAATTACAGTCATATATTCATAAGCTAAGATTATGGATTTGTAATAGGCTGACTCTGAATTCAAATAATATAATTCATATCATTTGAAAACCAGTTAAATATTAGTGAAAAAACGGGTAGGTCCTGCCTATCCGTTTTTTGACAATAATGTTATAATAAATAAGTAAACTAAAATATTTATAGGAGAATAAACCTAATGGCACGCGAATTTTCACTTGCAAAAACTCGTAATATCGGTATCATGGCCCACGTCGATGCCGGTAAAACAACTACAACAGAGCGTATCCTTTACTACACTGGTAAAATTCACAAGATCGGTGAAACTCACGAAGGTGCATCACAAATGGACTGGATGGAGCAAGAGCAAGAACGTGGTATCACAATCACTTCTGCCGCTACAACAGCACAATGGAATGGCCACCGTGTTAACATCATCGATACACCAGGGCACGTGGACTTCACTATCGAAGTACAGCGTTCACTCCGTGTATTGGATGGTGCGGTAACCGTTCTTGACTCACAATCAGGTGTAGAACCTCAAACTGAAACAGTTTGGCGTCAAGCAACTGAGTATGGTGTTCCACGTATCGTATTTGCCAACAAAATGGATAAAATCGGTGCAGACTTCCTTTACTCAGTAAGCACACTTCACGATCGTCTTCAAGCAAACGCACACCCAATCCAATTGCCAATCGGTGCTGAAGATGATTTCCGTGGTATCATTGACTTGATTAAAATGAAAGCTGAAATCTATACTAATGACCTTGGTACAGATATTCTTGAAGAAGATATTCCAGCTGATTACGTTGATCAAGCAAACGAATACCGTGAAAAATTGATCGAAGCAGTTGCTGAAACTGACGAAGATTTGATGATGAAATACCTTGAAGGTGAAGAAATCACTAACGAGGAATTGAAAGCAGCTATCCGTCGTGCAACAATCAACGTTGAATTCTTCCCAGTTCTTTGTGGTTCTGCCTTCAAGAACAAAGGTGTTCAATTGATGCTTGATGCGGTTATCGATTACCTTCCAAGCCCACTTGATATCCCTGCAATTAAAGGTATCAACCCAGATACAGACGAAGAAGAAACTCGTCCAGCATCTGATGATGAGCCATTTGCAGCTCTTGCCTTCAAGATCATGACTGACCCATTTGTAGGTCGTTTGACATTTATCCGTGTTTACTCAGGTATCCTTCAATCAGGTTCATACGTAATGAACACATCTAAAGGTAAACGTGAACGTATCGGACGTATCCTTCAAATGCACGCTAACAGCCGTCAAGAAATTGAACAAGTATACGCTGGTGATATCGCCGCTGCTATCGGTTTGAAAGATACTACAACTGGTGATTCATTGACTGATGAAAAAGCTAAAGTTATTCTTGAGTCAATCGAAGTTCCAGAACCAGTTATCCAATTGATGGTTGAGCCTAAGACTAAAGCTGACCAAGATAAGATGGGTATTGGTCTTCAAAAACTTGCTGAAGAAGATCCAACATTCCGTGTTGAAACTAACCCTGAAACTGGTGAAACAGTTATCTCTGGTATGGGTGAACTTCACCTTGATGTCCTTGTTGACCGTTTGAAACGTGAACACAAAGTTGAAGCAAACGTAGGTGCTCCACAAGTATCATACCGTGAAACATTCCGTGCAGCTACACAAGCACGTGGATTCTTCAAACGTCAATCTGGTGGTAAAGGTCAGTTTGGTGATGTTTGGATTGAATTTACTCCAAATGAAGAAGGTAAAGGTTTCGAATTCGAAAATGCTATCGTCGGTGGTGTGGTTCCACGTGAATTCATCCCTGCAGTAGAAAAAGGATTGGAAGAATCTATGGCTAACGGTGTCCTTGCTGGATACCCAATGGTTGACATCAAAGCTAAACTTTATGATGGTTCATACCACGATGTCGATTCATCTGAAACAGCCTTCAAGATTGCTGCATCTCTTGCACTTAAAGAAGCT
Source organism: Streptococcus vestibularis ATCC 49124 (assembly GCF_000188295.1). GTDB lineage: Bacteria > Bacillota > Bacilli > Lactobacillales > Streptococcaceae > Streptococcus > Streptococcus vestibularis. The sequence continues at coordinate 195,553 of NZ_GL831112.1, forward strand.
GCTAAGACTGCACAACCAACTATTCTTGAGCCAATGATGCTTGTAACTATCACTGTTCCAGAAGAGAACCTTGGTGATGTTATGGGTCACGTTACTGCTCGTCGTGGACGTGTTGATGGTATGGAAGCACACGGTAACAGCCAAATCGTTCGTGCCTATGTACCACTTGCTGAAATGTTCGGTTATGCAACAACACTTCGTTCTGCAACTCAAGGACGTGGTACATTCATGATGGTATTCGACCACTATGAAGATGTTCCTAAATCAGTTCAAGAAGAAATCATCAAGAAAAATTCTGGTGAAGCTTAATTAGAAGTTTTTAAGTTAAGGTGCTTATGAAAGTAAGTGCCTTTTTCTATTTGCATTTTCCTGAAAAAAATTATATAATAGGGATGTTAAAAGGTTAAATGAAAGCGCTCAAGTTAATCTTTTCACAATAGGGAGAGCTTGCTCTCAAAATTATATTTATTTGATTTTCATAAGGAGGAAATCACTAATGGTAGTTAAAGTTGGTATTAACGGTTTCGGTCGTATCGGTCGTCTTGCTTTCCGTCGTATCCAAAACGTAGAAGGTGTTGAAGTTACTCGCATCAATGACCTTACAGATCCTACAATGCTTGCACATTTGTTGAAATATGACACAACTCAAGGTCGTTTCAACGGAACTGTTGAAGTAAAAGAAGGTGGATTTGAAGTTAACGGTAAATTCGTTAAGGTTTCTGCTGAACGTGACCCAGAACAAATTGACTGGGCTAACGACGGTGTAGAAATCGTTCTTGAAGCAACTGGTTTCTTTGCAACTAAAGCAGCTGCTGAAAAACACTTGCACGCTAATGGTGGTGCTAAGAAAGTTGTTATCACTGCTCCTGGTGGAAACGATGTTAAAACAATCGTATTTAACACTAACCACGATATCCTTGACGGTACTGAAACAGTTATCTCAGGTGCTTCATGTACTACAAACTGCTTGGCACCAATGGCTAAAGCATTGCAAGATAACTTTGGTGTTAAACAAGGTTTGATGACTACTATCCACGCTTACACTGGAGACCAAATGATCCTTGATGGACCACACCGTAAAGGTGATTTGCGTCGTGCTCGTGCTGGTGCTGCTAACATCGTTCCTAATTCAACTGGTGCTGCTAAAGCTATTGGTTTGGTTATCCCTGAATTGAACGGTAAACTTGACGGTGCTGCTCAACGTGTTCCAATTCCAACAGGTTCTGTAACTGAATTGGTTTCAGTCCTTAACAAAGAAGTAACTGTTGATGAAGTTAACGCAGCAATGAAAGCAGCTGCTAACGAATCTTACGGTTACACTGAAGATCCAATCGTATCTTCTGACGTTGTTGGTATGTCATTCGGTTCATTGTTTGACGCAACTCAAACTAAAGTTCAAACTGTTGATGGACATCAATTGGTTAAAACTGTTGCTTGGTATGATAACGAAATGTCATACACTTCACAACTTGTACGTACTCTTGAATACTTCGCGAAAATCGCTAAATAATTCAATTGTATAGGAAGAAGAGCTTCGGCTCTTTTTTTATTTTCCAAAATAATAAAACAGTCGCATAAATAGGCTGTTATAATCTCAGTAGGATTGTGATTTATGAATAAGCTAGAAGGTATTCCAAATAAGTAGAAAGGGCATGACACAACTCCAGGAGTTCTTATTATGTTTTTGTATAGCTAGCATACCATAAATAAGTATAAAAACGGTAAGTGATTCAAATAGGGTATAGACATCAAAAAAATGTTTCCATGGATAAGGAGGCAAAAAATCGCACAAGTTATTGCTCCACTATCTAACCAAGAGTAAGGAGATGGAAAATGTATACCTATCTTTTCAGCGATAACTGCATAGTTAAAGCCTTCCCAGAATCCCCAAATAAGACAGATGAATAGGTATGCCAAGATATTACTAGGAAATGATTGGCTCATTACTTCTTTTGTTAATTGTATTGATTGAAGAGGTAGATAGGAATGAATCTGATGAGTAATTCCTTTAAATATGATAAGTGGTAGGGCTACAAGAAGAGATTGAAAAAGGATGATAACTAAATTTTTGGTGATTAATCCAAAGTGTCTGAAAGATTCTTTGCAATAAAGCATAACAGTGCTGGTTCCTAAGCCTGCGATGGCAAATTGACAACTAGCTAATAAGATTAATCGAAGCCATAGCGGTACTGATATTTGGTTAGTGTATGAAAAAAGAGTTGGTTTAAGAGTAAGAAAGAGGAGCAGAGGAACAAGGGTAAGAATAAGGATTACATTTAGATCCTGGTCAGCTTGTTTCTGCTTCGTGTTTAGCTGTTTTTCATGGATATTCGACCTTTCTATTTAGATTATATGCTAAATGCCTTATATTAGTAATAAGCTAGAAATCCTTCTGATTTTGCTATCTCTTTTATGCATTTTGTGATATAATGAAAACGTATTAAAAAATTAAGGAGTCTGATCAAATGGCTAAATTGACTGTTAAAGATGTTGACTTGAAAGGGAAAAAAGTTCTCGTTCGTGTTGACTTCAACGTACCTGTAAAAGATGGCGTGATCACTAACGACAACCGTATCACTGCTGCCCTTCCGACTATCAAGTACATTCTTGAACAAGGTGGACGTGCAATTCTCTTCTCTCACCTTGGACGTGTAAAAGAAGAAGCTGATAAAGAAGGCAAATCACTTGCTCCTGTAGCTGCTGACTTGGCTGCTAAATTGGGTCAAGACGTTAAATTTATCCCAGGTGTTACACGTGGTGCTGAATTGGAAGCAGCTGTCAACGCTCTTGAAGATGGACAAGTTCTCTTGGTTGAAAACACTCGTTTTGAAGATGTTGATGGCAAGAAAGAATCTAAAAATGATCCTGAACTTGGTAAATACTGGGCATCACTTGGGGATGGTATCTTCGTAAACGATGCATTTGGTACAGCTCACCGTGCACACGCATCTAACGTTGGTATCTCAGCAAACGTTGACAAAGCTGTTGCTGGTTTCCTTCTTGAAAATGAAATTGCTTACATCAAAGAAGCAGTTGAAACTCCAGAACGTCCATTCGTAGCTATCCTTGGTGGTTCTAAAGTATCTGATAAGATTGGTGTTATCGAAAACCTTCTTGCAAAAGCTGATAAAGTTCTTATCGGTGGTGGTATGACTTACACATTCTACAAAGCACAAGGTATCGAAATCGGTAACTCACTTGTAGAAGAAGATAAACTTGATGTTGCTAAAGCTCTTCTTGAAAAATCAAACGGTAAATTGATCTTGCCAGTTGACTCAAAAGAAGCTAATGCATTTGCTGACTACACTGAAGTGAAAGACACTGAAGGTGAAGCAGTAGACCCAGGTTTCCTTGGCTTGGATATCGGTCCTAAATCAATTGCTGAATTCGATAAAGCCTTGACTGGTGCGAAAACAGTTGTATGGAATGGTCCTATGGGTGTATTTGAAAACCCTGACTTCCAAGCTGGTACAATCGGTGTGATGGACGCTATCGTAAAACAACCAGGCGTTAAATCAATCATCGGTGGTGGTGACTCAGCTGCCGCAGCAATCAACCTTGGACGTGCAGATAAATTCTCATGGATCTCTACTGGTGGTGGAGCTTCTATGGAACTTCTTGAAGGTAAAGAACTCCCAGGACTTGCAGCTTTGACTGAAAAATAATTTTTAGTAAATTAAGAACGTTCTGTAAGGCGTTCTTTTTTGTTGAATTGAAGACTATTCAATTGTAAGATGTAAAATATCAACATTCTTTTTTAATTATACAGTGAAATATCCCAAAAGCCAGTCAATCATGGTAAAATAGTAGAATGGGATTGAAATTTGAATCAAAAAAATTTAAGTTTGGTATGCGTACACTAAAGACCGGGATAGCCGTTTTTCTTGTTTTAGGCTTGTTCTCTGCTTTAGGCTGGGAAGGGCTTCAGATTGGTTGTTTAACTGCTGTTTTTAGTTTGCGTGAGAATTTTGACCGTAGTGTTCAATTTGGAAAGTCACGTATTTTTGCGAATACAGTTGGAGGTCTTTTATCGCTTTTATTCTATTTTGTGAATATGTGGTTTGACAATTCAGTTTGGGTGACTTTGCTATTGGTCCCTATTTTAACAATGTTGACTATTGTCATTAATGTGTCCTTTAATAATGCTTCTGGAGTTATTGGAGGAGTGGCTGCGCTTCTCATTATTACTTTGTCTATTCCACCTGATAATACCTTCACCTATGTGATAGCCAGAGTATTTGAAACGTTTTGCGGAGTGTTTATTGCAATCCTTGTTAATTATGATTATGATTGGTTACTTAAACATTTAAAATAAGAATAATAGAGTTCTTTTGAGCTCTTTTTTTATGGTTTTTAAAATAAAATCCTTGAATATAAGGTAATAAGCAATACAATGTTCGGAATTTTCTTATTGTGTAAGAAAAAGTAACATTATCTGTTGACATGTAGTAACATTCAGAATATAATTGTTAGGAAAGGAGGATGATCATGGCAAGAGAAAAAGAACTAAGACGTTCTTTGGCTGTTTTTCCGATTGGCACAGTTATGAAGTTAACGGATTTAACTGCTCGTCAAATTCGTTACTATGAAGATCAGGGGTTGATTCAACCTGAACGTACAGCTGGAAATCGTCGTATGTACTCATTAAATGATATGGATAGTTTATTGGAAATCAAAGATTTTTTGAATGACGGTTACAATATTGCAGCAATTAAGCATGAGTATGAGGAACGTAAAGTTCGTGCGCAACAAAAACAAGTAGCTTTAACTGATGCGGACGTTCGACGTATCTTGCATGATGAACTCCTTCAGCAAGGCCGTTTTACGACCCCATCACAACGATTTGGTAACTTGCGTATTTAATTACGCTTTGAACTTTTATTTTTGGTTTTTATAAAGGAGACCCCTATTATGGCAATCACAACAGCTGATATTCGTCGCGAAGTCAAAGAGAAGAATGTTACTTTTTTGCGTTTAATGTTCTCTGACATCCTTGGTGTTATGAAGAATGTTGAAATTCCTGCGACAGATGAACAGTTGGATAAGGTACTTTCAAATAAAGCTATGTTTGATGGTTCATCAATCGAAGGTTTTGTTCGTATCAATGAATCTGATATGTATCTTTACCCAGACCTTGATACTTGGACAGTCTTCCCTTGGGGTGATGAAAATGGGGCAGTCGCTGGTCTTATTTGTGATATCTATACTTCGGCAGGTGAACCATTTGCAGGAGACCCACGTGGTAACTTGAAAAAAGCTTTGCGTCATATGGAAGAAGTTGGTTATAAATCATTTAATCTTGGACCAGAGCCAGAATTTTTCCTTTTCAAATTAGATGAACAAGGTAATCCTACGCTTGAAGTTAACGATAAAGGTGGTTATTTTGACCTTGCACCAACTGACCTTGCCGACAACACACGTCGTGAAATTGTTAATGTGTTGACAGAAATGGGATTTGAAGTTGAAGCATCTCACCATGAGGTTGCGGTTGGACAACACGAAATCGATTTTAAATATGCTGATGTTTTAAAAGCTTGTGATAATATTCAAATGTTTAAGCTAGTTGTTAAGACAATTGCTCGTAAACATGGTCTCTATGCTACATTTATGGCGAAACCTAAATACGGTATTGCTGGTAGTGGTATGCACTGTAACATGTCTCTCTTCACTGATGAAGGAAATGCTTTCTTCGATCCAGAAGATCCACGTGGTATGCAATTATCTCAAGATGCCTATTACTTCCTTGGTGGATTGATGAAACATGCCTATAACTATACTGCCATTATTAATCCAACGGTTAACTCTTATAAACGTTTGGTACCAGGTTACGAAGCACCTGTATATATTGCATGGGCAGGTAGCAACCGTTCACCATTGATTCGCGTCCCTGCTTCTCGTGGTATGGGTACACGTTTGGAATTGCGTTCAGTAGACCCAATGGCAAACCCATACTTGGCACTTGCTGTTCTTTTGGAAGCAGGTCTTGATGGTATTCTTAACAAGATTGAAGCACCAGATCCAGTTGAAACAAACATCTATTCAATGTCTCCAGAAGAACGTAAAGAGGCTGGTATCATTGATTTGCCATCAACACTACGTAATGCTCTTAAAGCATTGGAAACGGATGAAGTGGTTCGTCAAGCATTGGGTAATCATATCTATACAAACTTCCTTGATGCGAAACGTATGGAATGGGCAAGCTACGCTACTTTCGTTTCACAATGGGAAATTGATAACTACTTAGATCTGTATTAATAAAATAATTTGAAGATCAGGGTTACCTGGTTTTCTTTTTGTTTAAAAAGGAGTTTATTAAGTTCTTGGATAGATTACGTACCTCTAACAGATTTGTTTACTTTTGTCATATTTCTTTTTTCTCTATTAATTACATAAAAATATCAAGATGTTAAACTAATTTTATATCAATCTTATTCAGGGGGAAATATAAAAACAACAAAAGAGCTGCCTTAGCAATAGTCCCAAGTACATTATTGCTCGGTCTTACAGTCGCTCAAACAACTGATGCCGATTCTTATACTGTTCAAAATGAAGACTTGTTCTTCTTAATTACTAGCCAAGGCTATGCTGCTCGTTCGATTGTATGTTGGACTGATGGTGGATATGGATACGTTGGTTATGTTACACAAGCTGGTTAGATTCGAATCTTGAAGTTGAACTATAACAATTAGCAACACATTGATAACTATCATGCTTGGTTTAATTTATAAAATTCAACAACACCAGGGGCGGTATCTTACATTTATCCAGGTGCATAAAAGGAGAAGCAGCGTTTATGGAACTTTTTTACTTACTGAAGATTTGTATCGGACTAAAAAATGGTAGCTGTTAGGCTACCATTTTTTAGTTATCAGGTGTGAGAATCATTGGAATGATGATTGGCTCACGTTCTGTTTTTTCATATAGGAATGGTCGTAATGCATTGACGATAGCTCCGTTAACGGATTGAATGCTGGCGTCTTTATTTTTAAGAGCAATACGAATTGCGTTGAATAGAATGCGTTGGCTATCACGAATAAGATCACCAGATTCACGCATATAGATAAAGCCACGACTGAGAATATCTGGACCAGCTAGAATCATCTTAGACTTGAAATCAACAGTTGCGACAGCAAGGACGACCCCGTCTTCAGAAAGATCACGACGGTCACGAAGAACGGCCGCCCCGATATCACCGATACCATTACCATCGACATAGATGTCTTGAGCATTGAAATGACCTGCACGACGAGCAGAATCTTTTGTTAGGGCTAGGACATCACCATTTTCCATGATAAAGATATTATCTTTTGGAACACCACAATCAACAGCGAGACCTGCGTGGACTTTCTGCATGCGGTATTCACCGTGAACAGGCATGAAGAATTTTGGTTTGATCAAACGAAGCATGAGTTTTTGCTCTTGTTGACCACCGTGTCCAGAGGTATGGATATTGTTGATTTTACCGTGGATAACATCGACGCCAGCTTCTTGAATAGTATTAATCAAGCGGTTAACGCTGGTTGTATTTCCTGGGATAGGGCTAGATGAGAAAATAACAGTGTCACCAGGTTGCAGTGTCACTTGGCGGTGCATCCCGTTAGCGATACGTGCAAGGGCTGCCATAGGCTCTCCTTGAGAACCAGTACACATGATAAGAATCTCACTGGAATGGTAGTTTTTCATCTCACTAGGGTCAATAATAGTTCCTTTTGGAACCTTGATGTAGCCTAGTTCAACACCATTGACGATGGCTTTTTCCATAGAACGTCCAAAGACAACAATCTTACGACCGGTTTTTACAGCAGCTTCGGCAGCTTGTTGCAGACGGAAAATATTAGAGGCAAATGAGGCGAAGATAATACGTCCGTGAATACCTTCAATAATTTTCATGATGGATTGTCCAACGACCTTCTCGGAATTAGTGAAAGTTGGGACTTCAGCATTGGTTGAGTCTGAGAGGAGGCAAAGAACCCCTTCTTCACCGAGTGCAGCCATACGATGAAGGTCTGCTGGCTCACCTACTGGAGTGAAGTCAAACTTAAAGTCACCGGTACAAACAATTTTACCTTGTGGTGTATGGATGACAATTCCGAGAGGTTCTGGAATTGAGTGAGTTGTGCGGAAGAAGGTCACGCTCATATTTTTGAAAGTAAGCTCTGTATTAGCATTAATTTCATAGAGTTGTGCGTCACGAAGTAGCCCGTGTTCTTCCAATTTTCCTTTGATGAGAGCAAGGGCAAGCGGTCCTGCGTAGATTGGGATGTTTGCCTGCTTAAGAAGGAAGGGAATACCACCAATATGGTCTTCGTGACCGTGAGTAATGACAAGAGCTTTAACACGGTCAACGTTTTCAACGATGTAAGAATAGTCCGGAATGACATAATCGATACCGAGAAGATCATCCTCAGGGAATTTAATACCTGCATCGACGATGATAATCTCATCTTGGTATTCAATACCATAGGTGTTTTTACCGATTTCCCCCAAACCACCAATCGCATAAACCCCAACTTCTTCAGGTTTTAGATTGATTTTTGATGCCATAGTCTTAGAACTCCGTTACTTCAAAAACGCCTGTTTCTTTTTCGTATTCAAGGGCTTTTTCTGAGAGGAGCTCGATGAATTCGATGTTATAGGCAGTGCTTTTTTCGATGATTTGACGAGCTTGGATACGTCCCTCAAGTTCAGTTTCTGCATCGATATCTAGGTAGAGTGATTTTGTCTGTTCACGGCGTGGATTACGCTCTTTAGTTTCTTGGTAAAAGACTTTATAAATCATGGTTTTCCTTTCTTTCCAAAAGGCTCTGCCATTCTATAAAAAAACCGGTCAAGTTAATCTTTCTATGATTTACTTGACGTTATGATATTCACTTTATGAGTAATAGCTAGTAGCCTTGATTCGTTTAACAATTACTATTATTGTACCATAAGATAAGGGCTAGATAAAGAAAATGGCGGAAAAAGTTGGGGAATGTTCGTTTTTGGAAAATAACTACTTGTGTTATAATAGAAAAGCATAAAAGGAAACAAGGAAAAAAGATGAAAATATTAGCATTTGATACTTCTAGCACGGCTTTATCAGTAGCCTTGTTGGAAGATGAGAACTTAGTGGCAGAGGCAACCGTGACAGTGAAAAAGAATCACAGTATTAGTTTGATGCCCACCATTGATTTTTTGGTCGCTCAGGCGAGCTGGCAACCAGCTGATTTAGACCGTATCGTTGTTGCTCAAGGACCTGGATCCTACACAGGGCTTCGTGTGGCTGTTGCAACAGCTAAGACATTAGCCTATGCGCTTGACATTGATTTAGTGGGAGTTTCAAGTCTACAGGCGCTGACAAACCTTTCGGTTGACGGTGTTGTGATTCCTATCATGGATGCCCGTCGTAATAATGTTTACGTCGGATTTTATAAAAACGGCCAAGCTATCGTCCCTGATTGTCATGCTGCTTTTACAGATGTTCTTGAGCAAGCTAAAACGTTTGAAAAGGTAACTTTTGTAGGTGAAGTAGTTAATTTTGTGGATCAGATTAAGGAAAGCCTTCCAGAGGCAACTATCTTGTCAAGTCTTCCGTCAGCCCTGTTAATTGGTCGTTTAGGTTTATCATTGCCTCCTGTTAATGTGGATGCCTTTGTCCCACATTACTTGAAGCGGGTTGAGGCAGAGGAAAACTGGCTTAAGACACATGAGGAGACTAACCGTGACAACTACATCAAGCGCGTCTAGATTGAGTTGCCAGGAACAGGCTCAGCTCATTTACCAGATTTTGTCGGATGTTTATGACAAGTCTCCGTGGACGATAGAACAAGTGGTAGCAGACTTGGCTTTGGATACTACGGAGTATTTCTATGTTTATGATCAGGAAGAAGTCGTTGGTTTTTTAGCTCTTCAAAATTTAGTTGGAGAGCTTGAGGTTACCAATATTGCGGTTCTAAAAGCTTATCAGGGACGTGGTTATGCCAGTCAGCTGATGAAGTATTTAGAAGAGCGTAGTGAGCCAATCTTTCTTGAAGTTAGGGATTCAAATCAAGTCGCTCAGGCGCTATACAGAAAATTTGGATTTGACAGTTTAGGAATTCGGAAAAATTATTATCATGAGCCTCAAGAGGATGCGGTTATCATGAGGCGAGAGGAAGTCTAATGGCAGATAGATATATTTTGGCGGTGGAGAGCTCGTGTGACGAGACTTCAGTTGCCGTTTTAAAAAATGAGAAAGAACTTTTAAGTAATATTATTGCCAGTCAGGTAGAAAGTCATAAACGATTTGGTGGTGTTGTTCCTGAGGTGGCTAGCCGTCACCATGTGGAAGTAGTGACTCTTTGTATTAAGGATGCTTTATCTGAGGCGGGAATTGCTGCTGAACAATTGGATGCTGTAGCTGTAACCTATGGCCCAGGCTTGGTTGGAGCCCTCTTGGTTGGGATGGCAGCAGCTAAGGCCTTTGCCTGGGCTCATGGTTTGCCTTTGATTCCGGTCAATCATATGGCAGGGCATCTGATGGCGGCGCGTGAGGTTCAAGAATTAGAGTATCCCCTCCTAGCACTTTTGGTGTCTGGGGGACACACAGAGTTGGTTTATGTGTCAGAACCGGGAAATTACAAGATTGTTGGTGAGACACGTGATGATGCAGTTGGTGAGGCCTATGACAAGGTCGGTCGTGTGATGGGATTGACCTACCCAGCTGGGCGTGAAATTGATGAATTGGCTCATAAAGGGAAAGATGTTTATGATTTTCCACGCGCTATGATAAAGGAAGACCACTTGGAGTTTTCATTTTCAGGCTTGAAGTCAGCCTTCATTAATTTGCACCATAATGCTGAGCAGAAAGGGGAAGTTTTAGTAACAGAAGACCTTTGTGCTTCCTTCCAAGCTGCTGTGTTGGATATTCTCCTAGCTAAGACGAAGAAAGCTTTAGAGCGTTACCCTGTCAAAACACTTGTTGTTGCTGGGGGCGTGGCAGCTAATCAGGGCTTACGTGAACGCTTGGCTGAGGAAATCACAGATGTAGATGTGATTATTCCTCCTTTGCGTCTTTGTGGTGACAATGCTGGTATGATTGCTTTAGCAGCAGCTATTGAATATGATAAAAAACATTTTGCTGAGTTAGATTTAAATGCTAAACCAAGTCTAGCCTTTGCAGGATTTGAAGAATAAGAAGAACCTCTTACTCGTCTGGTAAGAGGTTCCTTTAGAAAGGAATCGAGAGTGTCTGACTTTCGTTTAGGTGTAAAAGCCGCGGTACCGACAGCTTTAGGCTATGTAGCTATTGGCCTATCCTTCGGTGTTGTAGCGTCCGCTTCGGGTCTATCAGCCCTTGAGGTTGCTCTCATGTGTGCCTTGGTCTATGGTGGCTCGGCCCAGTTTGCCATGTGTGCTTTAGTAGTTGCGGGAGCTGGCCTAGGTGAGTTAACCTTGACTGTTTTCTTGGTTAATTTGCGTAATATGTTGATGAGTTTACATGCAACGATGATTTTTACAAAAACAAGCCTCTGGAATCAGCTGGGAATTGGTAGTCTGATTACGGATGAAAGTTATGGTGTCTTATTAGGAGAATATGTGCATCATAAAGATATTTCCGCTGACTGGATGCATGGTAACAATATTTTCAGTTATCTGGTTTGGATTGTATCATCAGTAATTGGTTGCTTGATTGGTTCAATGATTCCTAATCCTGAGCTTTTTGGTTTGGATTTTGCCTTGATTGCTATGTTTCTTGGTTTGTTAAGTAGTCAGTTTGATGCCTTGCTAGGTGAAGGGGTGCGTAAGCTGTTTATGATTCTGTTATCTATTGCGGTGGCATATCTGAGTTTTAGTATCATCTTATCAGAGTCTTTGGCCGTTCTAGTGTCTACTTTGATTGGATGTAGTGTGGGGGTAATGTGTGATGGCCGTCAATAAGTTTATTCTCACAGCTATCTTACTTGGATTTATAGTCAGTTGGGTTCCTCGTATTCTCCCCTTTGTACTGGTTAAATACAAGGGTCTACCAGATATAGTTGTTCGTTTCTTACACTACTTACCAGTTTCTATTCTTTTTGCCCTGGTTCTCTCTAGTCTCACGACTGAGAAGATTGGTCACTTGCCACAGTTTAGGTGGATGGAAATCCTGGCCATGGTGCCAACGGTAATTGTAGCATTTAAGAGTAAGAATCTCCTCTATGCTGTGATCGTTGGTATTGTGTCCATGGCCCTGATTCGATTAGTATTTTAGTAAATGAAAAGACTTGGAGTTGATCTCCAAGTCTTTTTCTTAGTTGTTGTTAAAAAAGGCTGCAATATCATCTTCGCTGAGACCTATCATTGGGTCGATAGTTGCCCAATTTTCCTCAGTTAAACGACTGTTTTCTTCTGTTTGCACAGCTTTGTTAACAGACTTATCCACAGGGTGTGAATAAGTGTTGATAAGAGTTTGGGATGGTTTGATATTTTCCAAGAAGTCTTTGTTTTTAAGGGTTTCTGAGGGTATATCGTTTTCTGTTATTGTTTGATTAGAGGCATCTGTTGCCTCGTTTTTAACAATCTTTTCGACAGACTTATCAACAGCTTGTGAATAAGTTTGTTCAAAACGTTGGATGAGGTAGGTATTGCGTTTGGCGCCTTCGTTGTGAACGGCATAATCGAAGGCTGCAATTTCCCCTAACATGACTAGCTTACTCTTGGCACGTGTGATAGCGGTGTAGATGAGGTTACGTTGAAGCATACGTCCACTTTGGCGTGTGATAGGAAGGATAACGACTGGGAACTCACTCCCTTGGGATTTGTGGATTGACATGGCATAGGCCAGAGTAATCTTATTCCATTCGTTACGAGGATAGATAACCTCATTGCCATCGAAGGACATGTAAATTTCGTCCTGCTTACTTTCAGTATATTTACCAGGTATGAGGTCAGTGATGATTCCGATATCGCCATTGAAGACATTGAGTTCTGTATCGTTGACCAGATGGAGAATCTTGTCATTCTTACGGAAGAAAATATCATTAAAGGCAAATTGATTGGCTTTTTCTTTGGGATTGAGTAGATCCTGCATAATGGTATTGAGATTGTTGATACCAGCCTGTCCTCGGTACATGGGGGCCAGAATCTGTACATCCTGAGCAGCAATCCCACTTTTAATAGCCGCAGAGACAATTTTAGGGACCATCTGTAGAATATGGCTAGCATTAGCCTCAAAGTATGATCGGTCAGCCTTTTTCTCTGTGAAATCAGCGGGTAGTTGGCCTTTGCGCATCTGGCTAGCTAAGGTAACAATAGTGGAATCCTCAGATTGTCTGAAAATTTTGGTTAGAGAAACCTTAGGCAAGTCATCAATCTGCAAAAGGTCAGCCAAGACTTGGCCAGGACCTACGGAAGGCAGCTGATCTTGGTCACCTACAATGATTACTTGAGTAGTATCAGAAATGCTTTCGAAGAGTTGATTGGCCAACCAAGTATCAACCATAGAGAACTCATCGATGATAATCAAATCGCAATCGAGATAGTCATCTAAGGTCTTGAAATCGTCCTCGCTATTGAGGCCCAAATGCCTATGAATAGTGGCACTAGGAAGTTTGGTGAGTTCGTTCACCCGACGAGCAGCCCGTCCTGTTGGTGCCGCTAAAATAATAGGCAAATCAGACTTTTTAAGATCTAGACCATGAAGGTCGGCATAGGTTTTAATAATGCCGTTAATAACAGTGGTTTTCCCTGTTCCGGGACCACCTGTCAGGATGAAGACCTTACTTTGTAGGGCTTTGATAATGGCATCTTTTTGAACCTTGTCATAAGTAATACCAAGCTCCTCTTCCACCTCTTCAAGACTTGATTGGATTTTGTCCTCTGCACTAATGTCAGGTTGGTCTTTCATGATACGAGTTAGGTGGGTATAGATGCCCTGTTCCGCAAAATATAGGGTATTATCAAAGATTTTAGTCTCTATATTTTGCACTTTATCCTCTTGGATGAGGTTGGTTAATTGGTTAGCGACCAAGGAGGGGTCAAGTTCAATTTGGCGAGCACTTTCCAAAAGGATGATAGTTCGTTCAAGCAAGGCTTTGGCTTCGATGTAGGTGTCGCCCTCTTCCATACTAGCTTCTAGTAGACAATGAATCAGGGCGGCTCGTAAACGCTCAGGAGCATCACTAGCAATGCCGAGACGTTCAGCCAGTTGATCCGCCATTTTAAATCCGATTCCTTGAACTTCCTCTACCAAGAGATAAGGGTGTTCCTCAATAAGATTAAGCGACTCTTCCTTATATTGGTTGAAAATTTGTGAGGCAGCCTTTGGTGTGAGTCCATAGCTAGAAAGTTTGGACAAGATTTGTTCGGTTCCATAGTTGATTTTTAACTTTGCAACGAAGGCTTCTCGATTGACCTTTGAAAGGTTAGAAATCTGCTCTAACTTGCTAGGATCCTCGAGAATCTTGTCAATAGGATCTTCGCCATAAATCTCGACAATACGCTCAGCTGTTTTCTTACCAATCCCCTTAAAATTGTCGCTGGCAAAATACTTGATAAGACCGCTGGCAGAAGGTTTTGACCGTTCGTAGCGTGTCATTTGGAGTTGTTCGCCATACTTGGGATGATTGGTTAGCTGACCCCAGAAGGTATAGTCTTCACCCTCCATGACATCCCCCATAGTTCCAGTAACAATGATTTCATAGTCTTCAAAATCACTGTCTGTTTCGTCAATTTCTAAGAGTAGGATACGAAAAAAATTACTAGCGTTTTCAAAAATGACGCGTTCGATAGTTCCTGAAAAATAAAATTCTTGCATGTGTTTTTCCTAGATACATAATAAGGCTGGGTTTCCCCAACCTTATATTATTTAGTGTTTTTAGTTGTCCTCAACGGTACCAATTTTATTAATTGGCCAGAAGCGGAATTTGACTTCTCCTACAAGAGCACTCTTGTCAAAGTAACCAACTGCTCGACTATCTTTGGAAACAATACGATTGTCTCCAAGTAGGAAATATTTGCCTTCAGGAACAGTGACAGAGAAGGTCGTGTTGCCGTCAGCATTGGTTGTAAAGGCCTTGGCATCCTTAGCTAGTTGTTGGAAGTAGCTACTCTT
This sequence comes from Streptococcus vestibularis ATCC 49124, assembly GCF_000188295.1. GTDB lineage: Bacteria > Bacillota > Bacilli > Lactobacillales > Streptococcaceae > Streptococcus > Streptococcus vestibularis. The sequence continues at coordinate 210,605 of NZ_GL831112.1, forward strand.
GCTCTTATCATCGTTGTAAGCATATTCTTTTTGTAGCTTATCCTTGGCAAAGGCAGCTTGGAATTCTTTGAGGTATTCTTCCTTAACTTCTTTACCGTTGACAGTAAGTTTATCGTTTTGATAGGTAATTGTATCACCCGGCATCCCGATGACACGTTTGACAATTTGTTTCGTCTTACCATCTTCGACTTCCTTGGCAACGACAATATCGAAGCGTTCAATGGATGTATGTTTCAAAACAATAACACGTTGATTATTGGCTAGAGTGGGATCCATTGAGTGACCATCAACTTGGACAGGGAGCCAAAGGAAGAGGCGAGTCAAGAGGAAGAATGTGATAAAGAGGATAAAGAGTCCCCATTCACGGAGTAAAATGAGGAAGTATTGGGTCCATTTGTTTTTCATAGTTAAGGCCTTTCAGGGTTATTGTAAGCGTTGGTAGGCTTTTTTAGTATTGGCGAAATGATATTTAGCAGTAGCTTGGAGAGCCTGATCTCCGTAGGCTTGAAGAAGCTTGGTTGCGACCTGGTCAGACTTAGCACCAGCACCTGAAGGAAGCGTATAACCTACTTCTTGGCTGAGTTTATCTAGATTTTCCAGGAAGAGATTGCGGGCGATGATAGAGCTCACCGCGACAGCTAGGTATTTACCTTCGGCTTTTTCTTCTAAAGTAATAGGAAAGTCAAAGCGATTACGTTCGTTCTTGAGATATTTTTGATAATTTTTCTCACTGGTGAAGGCATCGATGACAATCTTATCTGGTTTAGCACCTGATTGTAATAGTAGGAAGATAGCCTGATTATGGAGGGCTACTTTGACGGATACAGCATTATGTGCTTTACCGTCTCCAACTACCTCATTGTACTTTCTAGGAGAAAGCAGGAGTGCTTTGTGGGGAATTTTCTCCTCCAAGAGAGGTGCAATCTGACGAATCTTAGTATCGTTTAGATTTTTAGAATCATCGACTCCTAGAGCTTTCAAAAAAGCATGGTCAGCGGGAGTAACTAGGCTAGCTACAACAGCTAAACCACCAAAATAGGAGCCGTTTCCGACTTCGTCTGATCCAATTAGGGCCAGATTTTGCCCATCAGTTGACTGCTTAGGCGTGGCTTGGTAACCAAAACGGCTAGCTAGGATTTCTGGTTTAGCACCCTGGAAGGTCACCTTACCTGAAGTATAGGCGATGACACTTGTTCCATCGACCTTAGCTGAAAAACTAGCGTATGGATTTTTAGTCGCAGTTGCATAGCTTGCTAGATCCTTCTGGAGTACTGAAATCTGCTCTGCTGTCATTTTTAATACGATTGTGCCCATGGAATCTATTTTAGCACAAAAAAGGAGAATTGGTAGATATTTTACAGGTTAGGAATCCTTGAAAATTATTTTTCTGGAGAAGGGCAAAGTATAAAATTTACGAAATTTAAAATTTAGGATATAATGATTAGAAAAAGAATGCCAAATTCTGCTCTTTTTTCGATGATTGGAGGAGTCAGTTGGTATTTATATGTCGAACACACCCTGGAGAAGGTGTTAAAATCTGACTAAAAAGGGTGCTAAAAACAAAAATAAGGAGAAGCTGTGGTGGAGACTCCCTGCCCACCATTGATTAGGCAGTTAATAAGCAAATGGCAAATAAAAACCGTTACAAATTTCATTTTGGAGAAAAAAATCTCACGCTAACAACTGATAAGGACAACCTTTTCATGGAAGAGGTGGAACGTGTTGCTTATGAGAAATATAAAATTATCAAAAAGCAGATGAAAAATGCTGATAATGAAACGATTGCTATTCTAATGGCCATCAACTCTCTATCAACTCAGTTGGAACGTGAAATCCAAGTTGAAGATATGGAAAAAGAGTTGGAAATTTTGAGAGCTAAGCAACTCGAACAACTTAAGGTCAAGGCGACAGCTCAAAGTGATGACGATGAGGATGACGCATGATTGGACTCCTTGTCTTAGCCATCATGGCTTGGAATTTCTATATTGGCTACCGAAGAGGTCTCTTTATGCAAGCCTATTACGTGGTTTCAGTCATTATTGCCATGTGCGTCGCGGCCTATTTTTACAAGTCACTAGGTGAGGCTATTAATCTTTGGGTACCTTATGCTAATCCAACCAAAGATGCCAGTGTAGCTTTTTTTACAGACCAGAATGTTTTCTCACTTGACCGTGTCTATTATGCGGGCGTTAGCTACTTCGCCATCTATTGTGTGACCTATTATGGTTTGCGCTTTCTTGGGATTTTCTTCCATTTTGTGAAAATTGAGCGTCTTGACCAGACACGGTTCCAAGTGGCAAGTGGTGTTTTGGCTTCCTTGGTAAGTTTAGTACCTTTGACTATGTTGGGGAATATACTTGCGACCGTTCCCATAAACAATATTCAAACGGTCTTGTCATCTAGCTGGTTTTTGCGTTTTTTGATTAATTGGAATTTTCCAGTTAGCCAGATTATCCAACACTTGTGGACAAGTGTGATATAGAAAATAGACGTCTTCCTTGATTAAGGGAGTGTTTTGATTGAAGACAAAGTCCTCAGAAGTTATCTTCTGGGGACTTTTCTTGCGTTATACAGAGAAAAAGGAAAGTCCAAGATGGAAGATATGGTTGGGCTTACTTTGGCATATCTAAATATCAAAAAATTAGTAAAAATGATGGTAGGGAAGACCTATTATTTAATCCAAATACCTCAATATTATTGGATTGTGCGAGAATTAAGTGTGAATATAAAAAAGGCAAACATCGTTTTTGATGTCTGTCTTCATTCTGAAGGGAAACTCTATCGAGTTCTCTTTCAAAAATTAACTTGACTTAATTTTTTTATTCATGTATATTAATATCAAAGGAGTGAAATTATGATTCAAATTGAACATCTAAGTGTTTCTTACCAGAGAACACTGGCCTTAGAGGACCTTTCCATCACCATCCAGGGTCCAACCATCCTAGGAATTCTTGGACCTAACGGAGCAGGGAAATCAACCCTGATCAAGGCCATGCTAGGACTTTTGCCTCATTCGGGAAGGGTCCAGCTCGATCAAAAAGATATCGGCCAAGTTCTTCAACGAGTGGCCTATGTCGAACAAAAGACAGCTATCGATTTTCACTTCCCTATCACGGTACGGGAGTGTGTCTCACTGGGACTCTATCCCCATCTTTCTATCTTTAAGAAAAAAAGCAAAGAGAACCTCCAAAAGGTGGAAGATGCCTTAGAGCTTGTCAATCTCCTTGATTTAGCGGATCGCCAGATTGGCCAGCTTTCGGGAGGGCAATTCCAACGTGTCCTAATCGCCCGCTGTTTGGTCCAAGAAGCAGATGTCATCTTTTTGGATGAGCCCTTCGCTGGTATTGACTCCGTTAGTGAAGACATCATCATGCAGACACTGCACACCTTGAAAAAGGAAGGCAAGACCATCTTGATTGTTCATCACGACCTCAGCAAGGTTCCAGCTTATTTTGATCAGGTCATCTTCCTCCATCGCAAGCTGATTGCTTTTGGGAAAACAGAGGATACATTTACCAAAGAAAATCTTCACGCAGCCTACGGGCATGAACTCTTTATAGGAGGTGGAGTCGAATGATTACAGAATTTATCAATGGATTACAGCAATTCCACTTCTTACAGAATGCCCTAATCACAGCTATTGCCATAGGAATTGTCGCTGGAGTTGTGGGATGTTTCATCATTTTGCGAGGCATGTCTCTTATGGGAGATGCCATTTCACATGCGGTCCTTCCCGGGGTAGCTATGTCTTTTATCTTGGGCATCAATTTCTTTATTGGCGCCATTGCCTTCGGGCTTTTAGCTTCCATCTTGATTACCTATATCAAGAGCAACTCCATCATCAAGAGCGACACTGCAATTGGGATTACCTTTTCTTCTTTCCTCGCCTTAGGGGTCATTCTGATTGGAATTGCTAAAAGTTCCACCGACCTTTTCCACATCCTCTTTGGGAATATCTTGGCTGTGCAAGACCAGGATATGTGGATGACCATCGGTGTTGGAGTGGCTGTTTTATTGGTGATTTGCCTGCTCTTTCGTCCGTTACTGCTCACTTCTTTTGATCCTGTCCTCGCTCAATCTATGGGCGTACGGGTCAAGGTCTATCACTACCTCCTCATGGTGCTCTTAACCTTGGTTTCTGTCACTGCCATGCAGAGTGTCGGGACCATTCTCATTGTCGCCATGCTCATCACACCTGCTGCGACAGCCTATCTCTATACCAAAAGCCTCTGGTCCATGATGCTCCTTTCATCCGGATTAGGTGCTCTTGCATCCATCCTAGGACTCTTTATTGGCTATAGCTTCAACATCGCCGTCGGGTCTTGTATTGTCCTCACTTCTGCAGTCTTCTTTCTCATCAGCTTCTTTATCGCTCCTAAGCAGAGAAAGAACAAGACTGCTCTCTAACCTCATTAAAGGAGAAACACATGAAAAAAATCGCTTCTGTCCTCACCCTCTTTGTGGTGCTCTTAGTTGGTCTTATGGCTTGTAACAAGAGCTCTTTTTCCAAATCCTCATCCGATAAGTTGAAAGTCGTTACCACCAACTCAATCCTTGCAGATATTACCAAAAATATCGCTGGAGATAAGATCGACCTACACAGTATTGTCCCTGTCGGTCAGGATCCCCACGAGTACGAACCGCTACCAGAAGATGTCAAAAAAACTTCACAAGCAGACCTGATTTTCTACAACGGGATTAACCTAGAAACCGGTGGCAATGCTTGGTTTACCAAACTAGTCAAAAATGCCAATAAAGTAGAAAACAAGGATTATTTCGCAGTTAGCGATGGAGTCGACGTCATCTACCTAGAAGGTCAAAACCAAGCTGGAAAAGAAGACCCTCATGCTTGGCTCAATCTCGAAAACGGGATTATCTATGCTAAAAACATTGCCAAACAATTGATCGCTAAAGATCCAAAAAACAAGGACTTTTACGAAAAAAATCTAGCAGCTTATACTGAAAAGCTCAATAAGCTAGACCAAGAAGCCAAGCAAGCATTCAAGAATATTCCAGAAGAGAAGAAGATGATCGTTACCAGTGAAGGGTGCTTCAAGTACTTCTCGAAAGCCTATGGAGTCCCATCTGCCTATATCTGGGAAATCAATACTGAAGAAGAAGGGACACCAGAACAAATCAAAACTCTGGTAGAGAAATTGCGTCAAACCAAGGTTCCGGCCCTCTTTGTCGAATCCAGTGTCGATGAACGCCCTATGAAAACTGTGGCTAAAGATACCAATATTCCTATCTTTGCAAAGATCTTCACTGACTCGATTGCTAAAGAAGGGGAAGAAGGTGACAGCTACTATAGTATGATGAAATGGAATTTAGAGAAAATTGCAGAAGGTCTGAACCAATAAGGCTCCAAACTCATTAGCTTCTCAAATAAATCAGTAGCTCTTCCCCCTTCATTGATGTACACTGAAGAGGAAAAAGGAGTCTTTGTTATGACAACATTTTTAGGAAATCCTGTTACCTTTACCGGACATCAAGTTAGAGACACTGCTTACGACTCTTCACTGACTACCCTTAACTTCGAGAAAAAAATCTTTGGCTGATTTTGCTGGCAAGAAAAAAATATTTATCGTAATCTCATCCATTGGCACAGGTATCTTTTCTCCTTAAACACGTCACTTCAACCAGAGGCCCTCTCTTACATGAAGGGCACTGTGGTTTTAACGGTTTCTGTAAATTTTACTTTAGCTTAAGTCAAATAGTGTGTTGCAGAAGGAATTGAAAATGCCATCATGCTCTCAGACTACTTTGACCATTCCTTCGGAAAAGCCTACGGACTCTTAATAAATGAATGGCATTTACTTGCACGTACTGTCTTGGTTTTAGATGCGGATAACAAGGCCGCTTACGTTGAGTACCTAGACAACATCAATAGTGAACCAAATTGCGATGCTGCAATCGAAGCCATTAAAGCACTTAGATAAAGAAAAAAGAGGTTGTAGACCTCTTTTTC
>NZ_GL831112.1:218559-284231 GCF_000188295.1 Streptococcus vestibularis ATCC 49124
GGGGGCTAGTACCCAAAAACGATATTTGTTTTCATTATGAGAGTATCAATTAGCTGATACTCTCATAATGAAAACGTGTAAAAGTAAAAATGAAACTTAAAATATGAATAATAACCCTGCAATACAGAATGCATCGGAAAGTATCCAAGTTGCAACTGTAAATAGACCTAGTAAAATAGCCCAGATACATTTGAAAATATACCTATCACTGATATGATTTTTTCTGAGCAGTCTTTTTATGTGTATAGGTATTTTTATTATAGGAGGTATAGTTGTCATTATCGATTACTGATGGATTAGATGATTCATGGAGAACGACAAATTCACCATCTTTTTCAGCTTTTGCAACCTCTTTCCTAATCTTTTTCTTAATATATCATAATTACTAATGCTCTGAGATCTTTCTAAATACCTTTTAAAATTGAATTGAGTTGATTGCAACAACAATTGTAGCTGCAATACTTTCTGATACAGAAGCTAGTCCGCCAACATAAATCATACCTACCATTCCGTTATCGGTTAGTTGTGCATTCTGGTTTTTCTTTCCTTGGAAAAACTCAATTGCGCCTAAAAAGGCCCATCCTAGGCCACCAATAGAGACCAATGCGCCCATGGCAGTAATAATTTTTGTAACAACTTCCATTTTTATTATTTTTCCGTTGTCTTGCAAAAAAGACCGGACACAAAGTCTCAGTCTCTCTTAATTAGTTTTATCCCAAGGTTGCAATGGTGCATCCGGAACCACCGGCACTTTGTGGAGCATATTCAAAACTTTTAACATGACGATGACGGCGGAGATATTTAGTCACTGCGTCACGGATGACACCGGTACCAATACCGTGGATGATGTCCACCTGACTCATGTTGTTAAGTAGGGCTTGGTCAATAAAGGCATCAAGCTCTTGCATGGCTTCTTCGTAACGTTTCCCACGAAGGTCTAGACGGGCACGAGGACCACCAGATGCCTTCTTGGCTTTTTTAACTACGTTAATCTGTTTTTTCTTAGGCTGTTTCACCTCAGCTTGAGCACGAACCAGAGTGAATTCGTCTGCCTTGAGAGTCATCTTGATGAGACCGACCTGAGCTTCCCAGTTACCATTTTTGGCCTGACTGGTAAGAGTACCCCGTTGACCGTAGGCGGTAACGATGATATCGTCTCCGACACGAGGGGCACGCGTAGTCTTTTCTTTCTTGGCTTTACGAAGGACCTTATTCTTAGAGAGGTCCACTTGTGGGGCAAGTTTCTTGAGTTTTCCTTTGGCGTCGATAACTTCATGAGGCTTGAGTTGACTCTTATCATGGAGAGTTTTGAGAATACTATCGCTCTCAGCCAAAGCTGTATCCACCATATCTTGAATGTCTTTTTGAGCCTTTTCGAGTTCCTTGTCGTACTCATGGGAGAATTCGTTATAGAGTTTCTTGACCGCACGGTTGAATTTAAGGTTCTCTTGCTCAACGTCCTTGATGTGTTCCAGACGTTTTTGCGTTTCGACGGTTTGGGCTTCAAGTTGCTCGATGATACGGTTGACATCACTATCAGTATCCGTGAGGTTCTCTGCTTCCTTGACAATAATTTCATTCAATCCGAGGCGGCGAGCAATCTCAAAGGCATTAGAACGACCAGGAACCCCCTGCATAAAACGATAGGTAGGGCTTAAAGTCGCTGTGTCAAACTCCATGCTGGCATTTTCCACATGTTGCGTCTCAATTCCATAGGCCTTAAGCTCAGGATAGTGAGTGGTAGCCATGGTCTTAATCTGGCTCAAACGAAGGTGCTCTAGGATTGCCATGGCTAGACTAGCCCCCTCCTGAGGGTCAGTACCAGCCCCAAGCTCATCGACCAAGACAAGACTGTTGCTGTCGGCAGCGTCCAGAATCTCGACAATGTGCGTCATGTGACTAGAGAAAGTAGACAAGCTCTGTTCGATAGACTGTTCATCTCCGATGTCCGCAAAAATCTCTTGGAAAATGGCTACACGACTACCCTTATCAGCCAAAATTGGAAGGCCAGATTGAGCCATCAGTTGAGCTAGTCCTAGAGTTTTAAGCATGACCGTTTTACCACCGGTATTGGGACCTGTAATGACAATGGCTGTGAGGTCCTCATCAAAGTGTAAATCGTTGGCTACTGGATTGACCAAGAGCGGGTGACGAACGTTAAGCAGTTGGAGTGTTTGGTTGTCACTAATCTTTGGAATAACCGCCTTCTTATCTTGGAGATAGAGGTATTTTCCTCGAATGAAGTCCATGTGGCCCAAAATCCAAGCGTTGTTAGCAATTGCAGCAGCTTGTGGGCGTAGTTGATTAGACAGTTCATGCAGGATACGGGTCATCTCGTGGCGTTCGTCTGCACGTAATTGTGTAATTTCTTCGTTAAGCTGGATAACGGCGCGTGGCTCGATATAAACGGTATTTCCAGAGCTTGAGATGTCATGCACCACCCCAGCAATACGGTTACGGTAGGTATTTTTGACAGGAAGCACTGAACGACCATTACGACTAGCAATCAAACTCTCAGCCAACATGTGGCCAGATTTCTTGAGAATGTCTTGTAAGGTCTGGCGAATGGCATCATCGCAAGATTTAAGTTGACGACGGATATTTTGCAACTCTGGGCTAGCAAAATGCTCAATAAAACCACCGTCATTGATGCTCTGAAGACTGCCTTGTAGACTTGGAAAGGCTTCAATCTTTTCGAAAAGACGTTTTAGAGCGACGAGCTCAACATTTTCAAGGTCAGCGTAGAATCGACCAAGGTCAGCTGAAGCTTGCAAGACCTTCTTGATGGAAATGAGCTCCTGGATGTTGAGGTCAGCATCCAGTTCCAAGCGACGCAAGGACTCAGAAATATCTCTTAAGCTCCCAATGGCAAAGCTATGATGCTCTACGAAAATCTCAGACATTTCTTGGATTTCTGTAAATTGATTTTGAATTCTTTCTGGATTGGTCATAGGCACCAAGTCACGTAACTCCGCCTGAGCCTGCTCAGTCTGTAGGTATTCTGTGAACTGGTCCTTGACCTTGTTAAATTCTAATTGATCTAAAATCTTTGTGTTCATAATTCCTATTATAGCATATTTGACCATAGGACGTGGAGCTGGGAAATGCCTGAGGTCGTTTTATGAGCGGACTTTTGTCATCAGATGTTGAATAGCTATTTTTACAAAAGAGTCTCCCTAAAATAAGAGGATTTCAATTAAAACCAATGCTCCCATCTATGCTATAATAAACCTATGACTAATCAGAAAAAATTACTCCTAATTGACGGTTCATCCGTTGCCTTTCGTGCCTTTTTCGCACTTTATAATCAAATTGACCGTTTTCGTAACAATAATGGCCTTCATACTAATGCTATCTACGGTTTCCACCTCATGTTGGACAACCTACTTGAGCGTATTCAACCGACGCATGTCTTGGTAGCCTTTGATGCTGGAAAAACAACTTTCCGTACAGAGATGTTTGCGGACTATAAGGCTGGTCGTGCCAAGACTCCAGAGGAATTCCGTGAGCAGTTCCCTTATATCCGTGAGATGTTGGCTGCACGTGGTATCGCCTATTATGATCTGGCTCAGTACGAGGCAGACGACATTATCGGTACCTTGGCTAAGATGGCTGAAAATACCAGTGAGGACTATCAAATTACTGTTGTCTCTGGGGACAAGGACTTGATTCAGTTGACTGATGTCAATACCGTGGTTGAGATTTCGAAAAAGGGTGTGGCTGAGTTTGAGGCCTTCACACCTGACTACCTCATGGAGAAAATGGGTATTACCCCTGCGCAATTCATCGACCTCAAAGCCCTCATGGGTGATAAGTCCGATAATATTCCAGGAGTTACTAAGATTGGTGAAAAGACTGGTCTTAAGCTCCTTTTGGAACACGGTTCCCTTGAAGGTATCTACGACCATATTGACGAGATGAAGAAATCCAAGATGAAGGAAAATCTCATCAACGACAAGGAACAAGCTTTCCTTTCTAAAACTCTGGCGACCATTGATACCCATTCTCCTATTGAAATTGGCCTAGATGACACGGCCTTTACGGGACCTGACCTTGAAAAATTGGCAGCCTTTTATGATGAGATGGGTTTCGTTCAGTTCAAAAATGCTCTTGGCGGAGAGGCTATCCCACAGGATTTTGATGTGACCTATGCAGAGCCTAGCCAAGTAACAGCGGATCACTTTAGCTCTGACGATTTCTTCTATTTTGAAATCCTCGGTGACAATTATCATACAGAACCCATCATCGGTTTTGCTTGGGGAAATGAAAAGCAGATTTATGCGTCTACAGATACTGATCTACTCAAATCAGAAGCATTCCAAGCAGCTCTTTCTAAAGCTGTTAATATCTACGATTTCAAGCGTAGTAAGGTCCTTTTGAGCCATTTAGGGATTGACTTGCCGACGGCTAATTTTGATGCACGTCTGGCCAAGTATCTGCTCTCAACCGTTGAAGACAATGAATTGTCAACCATTGCCCGTCTCTATACGGACCTACCGTTAGAAACAGATGAAGTGGTCTATGGTAAGGGAGCTAAGCGTGCCGTTCCTGAAAAAGAGGTCTTGCTCAGCCACCTGGCTAAAAAAGTCAAGGTCCTTCAGGTTGCCAAACCGGTCATGCTAGAAAAGCTAGCTGAACACGGCCAATCAGAGCTTCTCTTTGACATGGAGTTACCACTGGCAAATGTGCTAGCCAAGATGGAGATCGCTGGTATTAAGGTCAAGGGACAAACCCTTAACGAGATGGCAGTGGAAAACCAAGTGGTCATTGACAAATTGACCCAAGAAATCTACGAGATGGCGGGCGAGGAGTTCAATATTAACTCGCCTAAACAGTTGGGTGTTATCCTCTTTGAAAAGATGGGTCTACCTTTGGAATACACTAAGAAAACCAAGACCGGTTACTCAACGGCTGTGGATGTCCTTGAACGTTTGGCACCGATTGCTCCAATCGTAGCTAAGATTTTGGAGTACCGCCAAATCACCAAGCTTCAGTCTACCTATGTCTTGGGGCTTCAGGATTATATCCTTGAGGATGGCAAGATCCATACCCGTTATGTGCAAGATTTAACACAGACAGGTCGCCTCTCATCAGTGGATCCAAACTTGCAAAATATCCCTGTTCGCTTGGAGCAAGGCCGTCTCATCCGTAAGGCCTTTGTCCCATCGACTGAGGATGCAGTGCTTTTAAGCTCGGATTACTCACAGATTGAGTTGCGCGTGTTGGCCCACATTTCGGGAGATGAGCATTTGATTGCTGCCTTTAAAGAGGGGGCAGATATCCATACCTCTACAGCCATGCGTGTCTTTGGTATTGAAAAGCCAGAGGATGTCACACCTAACGACCGTCGTAACGCAAAGGCTGTTAACTTCGGTATCGTTTATGGTATTTCTGACTTTGGTCTTTCTAACAACCTTGGCATTAGCCGTAAGAAGGCCAAGGAGTATATTGACACCTATTTTGAGCGTTACCCTGGTATTAAGGCTTATATGGATAATGTGGTTCGTGAGGCCAAGGATAAAGGATATGTAGAAACCCTCTTCCACCGCCGTCGTGAGTTGCCAGATATCAACTCTCGTAACTTCAACGTCCGCAACTTCGCAGAGCGTACAGCCATCAACTCACCTATCCAAGGAAGTGCCGCTGATATCCTCAAGATTGCTATGATTAACTTAGACAAGGCTTTGGTAGAAGGTGGCTATAAAACTAAGATGCTCCTTCAAGTGCATGATGAAATCGTCCTTGAGGTGCCAAACGATGAACTTGTAGCGATGGAAGCCTTGGTTAAAGAAACCATGGAAGCTGCAGTCGAACTCGCTGTCCCACTCATCGCAGATGAAAATGACGGCTGCACATGGTATGAGGCAAAGTAAAGCATGAAAGAAAATTTTCCATTTACCTATTTTCTCCTGTGTTATATGCTGGGATTTCTAGCCGTTATCCTAGGTATCGTGACAGTATTGGTGATTATCACCTACTTTATGACCAAGTAGGATATGGGTTTGTTGACTCTTTTTGATAGGCCAATTATATCCTATCTTAAAAAATATAAGGCAAGTAAACAGAGGAAAGATATTTACTGACTCTTATGATAGCACTATTATTTTGATTGGCTATGTTAAGGATCGTAGCCGTAAGTATGATAAACTTGGTGCATAAGAAAAAGGGTAGCGCTATGCTACCCTTTTTTGCTATCTTCATAAGTTTTAATCATTTTCTTCTGTGGTGTGGCCATTGGGAACTGGTTAAAGTCCTCAGCCGTTACCCAGCATAGCTCTTTATCGGTAGTAAGTTTGTTGTCATTGACGATTCCTTCCACCATCTCGATGGTCCATTTTTGGTGGCTGAAGGTATGTTTTACAGGTGTAAAATCATTGTTCGTCCACTCCGGTTTAAGGGAATAATTTTCTTCAAAAATAGCCTTTTGAGAGACTGTCTCAAGAATATAATCATCCTTTTCAAAAAGGCTGAGTTGTTGGCCAATAAAGTCTGTTTCCATGATAGGGAAGGACCAGAAACCACCTAGCAGACGCCCCTCTATATTTTTTTCTATAAGAAATTCACCCTTTGTATTTCTGATAATAAAAGCCTGAATTTGCATAGGTTTGGGCTTCTTCTTTGGCAATTTGATGGGGTATTTGTCATAGGTTCCATTGAGATAGGCTGCACAGAAAAAGCGAATAGGGCTTTCGTCGGGTCTTGGATTTTTGGCCGATTCGATATCGGTCCCAAGGTCCATAAGCGCCTGATTAAAGTCACCAGGACGGTCAGGGTCAATCAAAATGTCCATAATCGCTTGGAAAATCTTACGATTTTTAGGGTTTCCGATGTCATAGTTAACTTCAAAGAGGCGAGCCATGACTCGCATAACATTCCCATCAACAGCAGGTTCAGGGAGTTCAAAAGCGATGCTAGAAATAGCACCAGCAGTATAGGGGCCGATCCCCTTGAGCTTTGCAATATTGTCATAAGTATCTGGGAACTGACCAGCAAAGTCAGTCATGATTTGTTGTGCGGCCTTTTGCATGTTTCGGACACGTGAATAGTAACCTAGACCCTCCCAAGCTTTGAGGAGTTTTTCTTCTGGAGCCTCAGCCAAATCCTTAACTGTTGGGAACCAGTCTAAAAAGCGCTCATAATAGGGAATGACAGTCTGAACCTGGGTTTGTTGTAGCATGATTTCACTGACCCAGATATAGTAGGGATTTTTAGTTCTACGCCACGGTAGGTCTCGTTTTTCTCGATCGTACCAGTCCAGGAGGGTACGACGAAAAGATACGATTTTCTCAGAATCCCACATGACAATGCCGTATTCTTTTAAATCTAACATATCTCTATTGTAGCAAAGAAATCTTTTTTCAAAAAATCTTTCGTTTTCAAGAGAAAAAGATTGACAAAAGTAAGCGTTTACATTATACTAAGAGTGTAAAGAAGAGAAGGATTCATCAAGGAGGTAAAAGCCATGGTGAGAGTCAATATTGCAAGGTACAAAAACGGAGACTAAGGTCTCTAAACAAAACAGTAGGCAAAATAACTAACTTTACCAATCATCTCTGAGGAGCGTGGTCATATGACAGTAGGGCGTTACAAGAACGGAGATTAATTTAGTCGCATAAAATAGCTACAAGGGAGTGATACCACCAGAAGTCGAAAGCCAAACTCAAATCTGTTAACCTAAGAAAAAGTGAGGTAAAGCTCATGAGAAATGTTAGTAGGTATAAAAATGGAGACACTTAAGCAGTTGCGTAAAATAGCTTAAGGAGTGATACCAATGCCAAACAAGTGAACTATCGACAAAAGTTAAATGCTTAAATCTTGTAACAAAGTACCGAGGTGACGCTTATGTTGATGTTTGATGTAAGTCGTTATAAGAACGGCGATTAAAAATGTTGCATAAAATAGCTACAAGGGAGTGATACCACCAGAAATCGAAACCCAAACTCAAATCTGTTAACTTAAGAAAAAGTGAGGTAAAGCTCATGAGAAATGTTAGTAGGTATAAAAATGGAGACACTTGAGCTGTTGCGTAAAATAGCTTAGGGAGTGATACCGATGCCAAATGAGTAAACTGTCGACAAAAGTTTAATGCTGAAATCTTGTAACAAAGTACCGAGGTGACGCTTATGTTGATGTGATGTAAGTCGTTATAAGAACGGCGACAAGTAAACCTCATTGAGTGGTTAATGGGGAGATAGGTCTCAATCATACGAATCAGAGGTGATTGCTATGATGATGAATTTAGGACGTTATAAAAATGGAGATACTTTAAGTTATTTCGTAAAATAGCTTAGGGAGTGATACCAATGTAATAGAGAATTTACAATGCATAAAAGTCATTTATAAATTGATGGAGGTAATCTATGATTGCTAGGTATAAAAATGGAGACACACAATGACTCCTCCTTATGAAAATATTTTTTACAAAATTCCAAAAGGATGTTCTAATGACAATTGAAAAATATTAAAAGCTCATTCTAGCGTGTAAGAATGAGCTTTTTGATATGTTGAATTTAGCTAAAAGATACTTAATCCTTATTGTTTAACTGGACCTTTCGTAGGAGGGCCAGTCTTTTTTGTTCCTCTACTAGAGCCATAAAGATTTGGTACTGTTTTTGGAGATGTGGCAGGAAGCTCTTAGGAATCTTGCTATCAAAGCTTAGGTTGTTCAGAAATACGGGGGCGCTACTGTCTCTATAGATTTGTCCTTGGAAGAAGTACTTGTCGGTCACGATATCAATTGAGATACGTGATGAGCGCCATCGGCGTTTGCGCATGTACTTGGGTTTCCAACGAATCTTAAGTTGTTGGTCCTTGATATACCACCCCATGATGTCTATTCTAGCGGTCTGTTTCGTTTTGTCATCAAAGTAGGTTACTGGTACGCTTAAAACCTGCTGGCTTCTTGACGAGGTTAAGAAGGGATGAAAATCAGGAATGAAGTTGTAGTCCTTGCTAGACACTTCCGATATACCGTCTTCTTCTCGTATTTTGCCACGACTGGTGTACTTGAAGAAGTCATAATCCTTACCTTGTCTTTCTAGTCGACCAGCCTCTAATTGATATCTTGTCACCTGATCACCGATATTTTTAGTCGTCTTGAGGTAACGCATGATTTCTTCATTCTTGTAGTAAAGAGCGACGAGATTTTTTAGACGCTGACTAGGGTTCAGAGAGTGTAACTTGTCTGGAAAAGACAAGATTTGTATGCTATGAACAGAGGCCAAAGGGACAGCAGCGATACCTGATAAGAGCTTGTCTTGTTCAAAGAGGGAGACGGTATCAAAATGGCTGGTATGACCAAGCTGATGTCTTATGTCAACAACAAAAAGGTTATTGTCCTGTTTGAAAGTGATAATATAGGTATCACTAGAACCTAATTTTTTAAGGTTATATTCTAGGGAAATAATAGGAATATTATAGTAGTGGTTAAAGGTGGGAAGTCCTAGTTTTTCTCCTAATTTCTTTTTATGATAAAGCATTCTCTTATTTTAGCATGAAGTTTGACCGGAGAAAAGATAACGCATAGGGCTTAACTTTTTTCTGAGGGATTCAAATTTCTAACTCTTTACTTTTTCCTTGCATTATCCCTCAAACTTTGGTAGAATTATATCTTGTGAGTGCACCTCACTTACTCGTGGCGAAAGTCCATGAGTCATTAGACCAAAAGAGGAGGAAAATATCAATGGCTAAATACGAAATTCTTTATATCATTCGTCCAAACATTGAAGAAGAAGCTAAAAACGCTTTGGTAGCACGTTTCGATTCTATCTTGACTGACAACGGTGCAACTGTTGTTGAATCAAAAGATTGGGAAAAACGTCGTCTTGCATACGAAATCCAAGATTTCCGTGAAGGACTTTACCACGTTGTTAACGTTGAAGCAAACGACGATGCAGCTCTTAACGAGTTCGACCGTCTTTCAAAAATCAACGGCGACATTCTTCGTCACATGATCGTTAAACTTGACGCGTAAGAAGGTAAATTATGATTAATAATGTCGTACTCGTTGGTCGCATGACCCGTGATGCGGAACTTCGTTATACACCAAGTAACGTTGCTGTTGCAACATTCAGCCTTGCGGTTAACCGTAACTTCAAGGGTGCTAATGGTGAACGTGAAACTGACTTTATTAACTGTGTTATCTGGCGCCAGCAAGCTGAAAATTTGGCTAACTGGGCTAAGAAAGGTGCATTGATTGGAATTACAGGTCGTATTCAGACTCGTAACTATGAAAATCAACAGGGTCAACGTGTTTACGTAACTGAAGTTGTCGCTGATAATTTCCAAATGTTGGAAAGCCGTGCGGCACGTGAAGGTCACAGTGGTGGTTCTTACAACGCTGGAGGATTTGATAATTCAAATTCATTCGGTGGAGGAGCTTCAACTGGTGGTTCATTTGGTGGATCACAACCTGCACAATCTACACCAAACTTCGGTCGTGACGAGAGTCCATTTGGTAATTCAAATCCAATGGATATTTCAGATGACGATCTCCCATTCTAAGAATGGACAAAACGAATTAAATATATAAAGGAGAAATAAACATGGCTCAACAACGTCGTGGCGGATTCAAACGCCGTAAAAAAGTTGATTACATCGCAGCTAACAAAATCGAATATGTTGATTACAAAGATACTGAGCTTCTTAGCCGTTTCGTTTCAGAACGTGGTAAAATTCTTCCACGTCGTGTAACAGGAACTTCAGCTAAAAACCAACGTAAAGTAACAACAGCGATTAAACGCGCTCGCGTTATGGCACTTATGCCTTACGTAAACGAAGACTAAAAATAATACCCTCGGCTGAGGGTATTTTTTTCTGCCTAGATTTTGTAGGCCTTTGTCATTTTTAGGCTTGTGTGCTGAGTTTAATTTTATGTTTTAGGGGAAAAGAGAAACCAACTAGTCTTCTCTTTTATCTTGAGGGGCTAGTTGGTTGTTTTGTGGTATATAGAGGGTGTTTTTTAAGAAATCATCAAATTTTTGGTCGTTAACGAGGATATCGACATTGTCTTTGAAAACCTTGAAACGATTGCCTAACCAGTGTGTTTTGATGTCGACCCAATTGTTGAAACAACTCCAGCGGTAAGGAAGTGTTGGATCTTGTTTTTCAAAAATATAGATACTACCATCTTTTTCGTAAGCTATAGCTGTGTGGAAGTTACTAACATCACCAGGGCTATTTTGAAAGACGGAGAGGAGTTTTACATTTTCTGGAAACTTGAGTCCGGCTTCTTTCCAAGCTTTCAGGAGTTCATCTGTAGATTGGTAGCTGATATTATCCCCAAAGAGAAGGCTGTAGAGGGCTTGATCTTTGGCATTTAGCTCTTTGTGGCGTGACTTGAGATCACGAAATTCATTTTGAAGAGGGAGGTCTAATTTAGTAAGGTCCTCTGAGCTTGTAATAAGGTTATGAAGGAGCAGGAAGGATGTTCGTCGGCAGTTTAAATCATCAGTAAAGTGCGATTTGTTATCTTCGAAAGTTTTTTCATTAAGGAAGGTGACAAATTGGTTTTGGTCTTTGCCGATTTTACTTTGGGTCCATTTTTTGACAACAGGTTGAAGGTTTGTATTTTCCTGATTGTAACGACTAATATAAGGGGCTAGATTGTTCCAGTCTTTTGTTGGAATACCCTTGCTTTTTAAGGCTTTTGCTAGCTGCTTTTCCTGAGTGGAAGTTGTCACATTGTTAAAACTATAGTAAGCTTGATAGTTTTTCTGAGTATTCTTGTTGCCACAAGCCATAAGTAATAGGCAGCAAGCAATGATTAGTAGAGAAAATTTGATACGCATCTATTGGAATTCTTTCTTTTGTCTATTAACCTTAACATTTTAGTATAGAATAGCCAACTGTGTCAAGATTTCTGACGTAAAAAAGCACCCATAAGGGTGCTTGAGGTTGAGGTTGATTAAGATGCAGGTGCGTAAGTACTTTGAACGTTGTAGTGACGTTTGAAGAAGTATTTGGCAACACCAGCGATGACACCAATAGTAAGGATCACAATTGGTGAAAGACCAGGGTTGAGGTAGCTTGGAAGAAGGGCTGTAAGACTAAAGAGAGCGAACCATGCAATAAAAGAGAGTGTGATGACGGTCATGCTGAACCACCATTTTGGACGTTCTTCTTTTGGTTTGTTATTGTGACGGTAGATGTAGTGATAAGGAGTGTACATAGCTAGACCACCGATGAATGATACGGATAGAAGAGTTGTGAGGCCGTAGCTTGTTTGCGTACCAGAGAAACCAAAGACTGCGTTCATGATGGCAACAATGGCGAGAAGGAAAAGTGAGGTATCAAGCCACATCTTCCAAGGTGTTTTGTCTGTTTCTGGGACTTCTTTGCTGGTTTTGTCTGAGTTAGGTTGTGGATGTTTTTCAGGAGAGAAACTAGCTGCCCAGACCGTTGGAGCACCAAGAAGACTGCGTCCTGTGATTCCTTTTTTCTGATTTTCAAGGAGTTCAGGAATGACATTACCAAGGATGTCTTTGATTTCTTGGTCTGACTTACCGTCTTTGATAAGCTGATTGGTTGCGATGTGGATGAATTCTTGGTTTTTCTTGGTGAGTTTTTGGATGTCCATGAGATGACCTTTCGATAAATAGTATTAATTTTTTAGTTTAGCAGTTTAGGGAAAAGAAGAGGTTCTATGTTAGAACCATTTTTTTCTGATAAAGTAGATAACAACGCAGGATGACCCGAAGGCTGCGATGAAGAAGATGACCCAAAAGGCGTTATCTAAATCGTTTAGTGGCATAGAATTGTTTTTAAAGTTCATACCGTAAGCGGAGAAGATAACGGTCGGGATGTCCAGAGCCATCGTCATAAGAGCCAGTGTTTTCATGATAGTGTTCTGGTTATTACCGATGATAGAGGCAGAAGTTTCGGCCATGGCATTCAAGACATTTTCATAGATGCCTGCCATTTCGATGGCCTGTTGGGTTTCGACCAAGGTGTCTTCCAATAGATCCTCGTCCTCGATATATTTCTTCAAGCTAGAGGCGTTACCTGTTAGCTTTTTGACAATTCGTTCATTCATCTTAAGTGAGGCTTTTAGATAGACAATGGATTTTTCCAATTCCATCATGTCAATCAAGTGCTCGTTTTTAGTCGCATTTTCCAACTGAGCTTCCAATTTATCACTCTGACGGTCGATAGAACGTAGGGCGGTTAGGTAAAGTTGGGCATTGCGGTAAAGGATCTGAAAGACGAAGCGTGTCTTCATGAAGGTGTAGAAGTTACGCACACGGTGGTTTAGGAAGTTATCCATGAGACTAATGTCCTCAAGACAGGTAGTAACAACCACCTCATCGGTAACGATGATACCCAATGGAATAGTGACGTAGTAGCTTTTGTTATTACGCTCTTCCTGGGTTGGAACGTCGACCAGAATCAAGGTGTAGTCATCTTCGACATCGATACGTGAAGTTTCTTCCACGTCCAGAGGGGCGCGGAGGTCTTGAATATCAATGTTAAACCGTTCTGCGACCTTCATGGCTTCTTCTTGGGAAGGGTTCACCAAATGAATCCAAGCACCAGGCTCGAATGTTTCAATTTCTTTGAATTCTTTTCCGGTGGATAAGAACATTTGTTTCAATGGGAACCCCTCCTTTATCATTAAGTAAGTGCTAGCATCTTGATTATAAAAGGATTTTTACAATCGCTTTTAAGTCTAATTAGCACTACTCTTAGCTTTTTTGGTGCTGTCAAAAGAGGCTTGGGATGATGTTCCTTGCCTTTTTTAGACACTTCACCATTATACTACATTTGAAACATTTTTTGGCTGGATAAATTGAAATTTTGTTATAATTATGAGAGAAAGTCGGGATGGATTTTCCATCCGTCTGTAGGAAGGAGTGGCAGTTGCTTTAGGGCTAGGCCTCTTAAAAATATGCAAGATAAGTTAGTGATTCACGGAGCAAGAGCTCACAATTTAAAAAATATCGATGTGGAGATTCCGCGTGATAAACTGGTGGTGGTGACGGGCTTGTCAGGTTCTGGGAAGTCTTCCTTGGCCTTTGATACCATCTATGCAGAGGGGCAACGTCGTTATGTTGAAAGTCTCTCGGCTTATGCCCGCCAGTTTTTGGGAAATATGGAGAAACCTGATGTGGACTCGATTGATGGTTTGAGTCCTGCCATCTCCATTGACCAGAAAACAACAAGTAAAAACCCTCGTTCGACGGTCGGAACGGCAACAGAAATTAATGACTATCTTCGTCTCCTGTATGCGCGTGTGGGTGTCCCTTATTGTCCTAATGGTCATGGAGCCATTCAGTCGTCCTCTGTGGAACAGATTGTGGATGAGGTTCTAGCTCTTCCTGAGCGTACGCGTATGCAGATTTTAGCTCCGATTGTTCGTCGTAGAAAAGGGCAACACAAGGCCGTTTTTGAACGTGTACAAAAGGATGGTTATGTTCGTGTTCGTGTAGATGGTGAGATTTACGATGTTACAGAAGTGCCAGAGTTGTCTAAGTCTAAGATGCACAACATAGAGGTTGTTGTGGACCGCTTGGTCAATAAGGATGGTATCCGTAGTCGTCTCTTTGATTCAGTCGAGGCGGCGCTACGTTTAGCGGATGGCTACTTGATTGTGGACACTATGGATGATAATGAGCTGCTTTACTCAGAACATTATTCTTGTCCGGTTTGTGGCTTCACAGTTCCTGAGTTGGAGCCTCGTCTTTTTTCATTTAATGCCCCATTTGGCTCTTGTCCGACCTGTGATGGTTTGGGCAATAAACTGGAAGTTGATATGGATTTGGTCATTCCTGATGCTAGTAAGACCTTGCGTGAAGGTGCGCTGGCGCCTTGGAACCCTATTTCGTCCAACTATTATCCAGCCATGCTTGAGCAAGCCATGGATCAGTTTGGCGTGGATATGGATACGCCATTTGAAAAACTGAAAAAAGAAGAGCAGGATTTGGTTCTTTATGGTTCAGGAGATCGTGAATTCCATTTTCATTATGTTAATGATTTTGGTGGGGTGCGTGATATTGACATTCCTTTTGAAGGGGTTGTGACTAATATCAATCGTCGCTACCACGAGACCAATAGTGATTTCACTCGCAATGTCATGCGGGGTTATATGAATGAGCTGTCATGTCCAACTTGTCATGGCTATCGTCTTAACGAAGCGGCACTCTCGGTTCGTGTTGGTGGTGAGAATGGCCTCAATATTGGTCAAATCTCTGATCTGTCTATTTCAGACCATCTTCAGGAAATAGATCGTCTTGAATTGGGTGAAAATGAAAGAGTGATCGCTCGTCCAATTGTTAAGGAAATCAAGGACCGCTTGACTTTCCTAAATAATGTAGGTCTTAATTATTTGACCCTCTCTCGTATGGCTGGAACCCTTTCAGGTGGTGAGAGTCAGCGTATCCGTTTGGCAACACAGATTGGCTCTAACCTTTCTGGAGTCTTATATGTTTTGGATGAGCCTTCTATAGGGCTTCATCAGCGTGACAATGATCGCTTGATATCAAGTCTTAAAAAGATGCGTGACCTTGGCAATACCTTAATTGTGGTGGAGCATGATGAAGATACCATGCGTGAGGCTGACTGGCTTATCGATGTGGGGCCTGGTGCTGGTGCTTTTGGTGGTCAAATCATGGCCTCAGGAACCCCAGAGGAAGTGGCTAAGAATAAGAAATCAATCACTGGTCAATATCTGTCAGGTGCTAAATCAATTCCTGTACCGACGGAACGTCGTGTAGGTAATGGTCGTTTTATCGAGGTCATAGGAGCTAGTGAGAATAACTTGAAGAATGTCTCTGTCAAGTTTCCACTTGGAAAGTTGATTGCAGTCACAGGTGTTTCTGGTTCGGGAAAATCGACTTTGGTTAACGGAATTCTCAAGAAAAAAATTGCCCAAGAGCTCAATCGCAATAGTGAGAAACCTGGTAAACACAAATCAGTGACAGGAATCGAGCATATCGAGCGTTTGATCGATATTGACCAAAGTCCAATTGGTCGTACACCTCGTTCTAATCCAGCGACTTATACGGGCGTCTTTGACGATATTCGTGATCTGTTTGCCCAAACTAATGAGGCCAAGATCCGAGGTTATAAGAAGGGGCGTTTCTCTTTCAATGTCAAGGGTGGCCGTTGTGAAGCCTGCTCTGGTGATGGTATTATCAAGATTGAGATGCACTTTTTGCCGGATGTTTATGTGCCTTGTGAGGTTTGCCATGGCACACGCTATAATTCTGAGACCCTAGAGGTTCGTTATAAGGGGAAAAATATAGCGGAGATTCTGGATATGACAGTTGATGACGCAGTTGACTTCTTTGCGGCTATTCCTAAGATTGCCCGTAAAGTGCAGACAATCAAGGATGTGGGGCTTGGGTATGTGACCTTGGGACAACCAGCAACAACCCTCTCAGGTGGTGAAGCTCAACGTATGAAGCTGGCTAGTGAGTTGCACAAACGCTCTACTGGGAAGTCTTTCTATATTCTGGATGAACCGACGACTGGTCTCCATACAGATGACATTGCACGTCTTTTGAAGGTGCTTCAGCGTTTTGCGGACGATGGAAACACTGTTCTCGTGATTGAGCACAATCTGGATGTTATCAAGACCGCAGACCATATCATCGATTTGGGTCCTGAAGGCGGTGTCGGTGGAGGTACTATCGTTGCTACAGGGACTCCAGAAGAGGTAGCAGCCGTTCCAGAAAGCTACACAGGACGATATTTGAAAGAAAAATTGACATAAAGTAAAAAGACTCTTTGAGTCTTTTTTTGCTTTAGGTTGGTTTAAGTTGAGCTTGCTATTCTATGGTTAGGAAAAAACATACAGGAGTCAGACTATGGTTAAAAAGCGTTTTTTCATAGGCTTTAATGGTATTCTTCTAGCCCTATTTCTAGATATTTGTCTTTTGATTAGCATCCGTACAGTGGATCATCATGGTCGTTTTCAATCAACAACGGATAAATCGCAAACCTTACTTTACGTTTCAGGAGTTTATGTTAGTTTTCTCCTTTTTGAAGTGATATTTTATCTTATTCTGAAACACCGTAGAAATAAACAAGTTTTGGAACAGGTCTTATAGAGGCTTGGATTTTTGTGTTCAGTGATAGTGACATTTATGTCACTATTGTTTTGAAAAGAGAGAACTTATAATGATCTTATACCCAAACCAACTAGGTCTCCAAGACGACTAAATCTTGTATAGTCCAGGTGGTTATTGCTGTATTTATTTTTGAAAAGAAAGGAGAAATAAGAATGCGAACTAAGGCATATGGTGAAGAGCTCAATGCTGAAACCTTAGAAAATGTTACAGGGGGTGGTTTTGTAGCTAGACCTCAAACCTTGCCTGAACGATTGGGTTGGAACAAATGGTGGTTGAAAAGAAGCCCTCCTTATGGCGATTAGAAGTTACCATGAGTACCAAATATGGGAAAGAGAAATATGGATAAACAGAAGAATAATCTTATTAGAAGTTTAAGCATTGTTATCGTGATCGTCTGGCTATTTATTGTGATGATAAATGCTACGCTAAGTTTCAACGAAGGCGTTGCCTTTATTGACCATTGTTTCGTCTGGTCAACACTTTCGCTAGCTTTTTCTTTGTTTGCGCTTAGGGTGGCGAGTAAGGATAAGGAGAAATGATTTTCTCTGTTGATTACTATAGTCTCAGGTTGAGTTTATTTGCTTAGCCTTTTCTTTTTGCCTTTAATGCTATGGAATGGTGACATTTATGTCACTTTTTTTATCTTGTTAAGCTCTTATAATGAAGTCATAGATTGGACTTAGTAGCTAAGAGCTGCTGAGAGAGCTAACCTTAGAATTTTATTTAGAAAGGAGCTTTGTAATGTTAGAAGAAAAACAATTATTTACGGTGTTGTCCAATGATGATTTAGAGCAAATCAGTGGTGGTTTCAATCCAGTTAAATATGGTAAGTACGTTATTAACGAATTTGTAAAAGGTTTTCATCATGCGTGGTAGGTAGTCGAAGTCAATGAAATAAAGAATAGGAGAGAACATGAAAAATGCATTTCAAAAAATTGATATTAAAGATTTAGTAATTGTAGTTGGTGGAAGTATTGATTCATCTGTAGGATATGGAGTCGGAGTAGTTACTCACACGGTTTATGATTTTGGTCGTGGATTTGTAGATGGATTTAGAGGTTAAGGGAAAATGTATATGGATACAATGATGATGGATAAATTTGATTCTTTAACCTTTGATAAGCTTTCTGAAATTGTTGGGGGAAATGTAGCATATGACATTGGTTATGGAGTTGGACAAGTAAGTTATATTGCAGTTGAGATTTTAAAACTGAGAAAAATAAGATAGCAGGTTATTAAATAACTCTTATTTTCATGAGAGTCAAAAAGAATAAACGTTATAAGTTATCATCGTTCAGGTGAACTAATCACTTGGATGTTAAAGATTTATATTAGAAATATATTTAAACAAAGAAAGGTAGAAAGATGACAGTGCTAGCGGTGAAAGGCTTAACCTATAGTTTTGGAAAGCAAACCGTTTTGGATAATATCTCGTTTACGTTAGAGAAGGGGGATATTGCCGGTTTGATTGGTAATAATGGTGCAGGGAAGACGACCCTGATGAAACTAGTTTCAGGTATTTTGGCAGGACCCAAGGATATTATTGACTTAAAAACAAGAACTGTAGGAGCCTTGATTGAAGCTCCGGCTCTATATCCTAACATGACTGTTGAAGCTAATCTTAAATTCTATTGTAAATTGTACAGTAAAGATTACGCATTGATTGACCGTTATAAGGACGAGTTGGAGGTGGCAGCCTATCTTAAACGCAAGGCTTCCAAATTGTCTTTGGGAATGAAGCAACGTGTGGGGTTGTTTATCGCCTTAATTGCTTCAGATGAACTTATCCTTCTTGATGAGCCTACAAATGGTCTGGATCCTAATGGAATCAACAGTCTTCTCACATTAATTAAAAAGTTAGCGAAAAATCATGGTCTAACCTTTATTATCTCGAGTCATATCTTGTCTAATCTTGAGCAGGTTTGTACGAAAAACTATTTGTTGAGGAATCATAAGCTGATTTACTTAGATGATAGTGATAATGTTAAATACAAGATTTATACTGAGGATTTAAGTTTGAAGTCATTGATGTCTCTGCTCAAATTAAATGGTCTACCTTTTGAACGACAAAAGCATGATATCTTAGTCAAAGGATTAGCAGCTGTTAAGCAGGTTATGGATAGGGAGGGGATTCCTTTTACTTATGAAAAAGAAGGATTAAGTGAGGTGCTATTCAATGAAAAGTAAATTGAGAACCGTATTTTTACAGCAGGAATGTGTGACGAGGAGTGTCTTTATTTGTCTCGGATTGGTAGCCTTGATTGGTGCAATTGTAATCTTATGTGATGGCTATAGGGGAGATTACCTTGGTCCATCTGCGATTGTTGCCAGTTATTCTTTTATCGTGGATATCGTCTTTGTTTATTTAGCAGTATCTAGTCTTGGACGAGAATTTCAGAATCGAACAATTAATATGATTCGGGTGTCTTCCTTATCTGGATGCGAGGTTATTCTTCGAAAACTCTTAAGTTTCCTTGTGTTGTCTATAGTTGCTGCTACTATTTTGGTTTTGGAGTTGGCCTTCTACAAGTATTCTGTGCAACATGTCGATTTTCCTTTGTGGGATTATATCAGAGGCATCTATATTGATTTTCTACTCTATGGAGCCTTTATTTATATGGTTTCCTCCTTACTTGTATTGTTTGTAAAAAGTACCTTGACAGCCTTTGTAATGACCTATTTTGGTGTAACAGGAATGACTTTCTTTACGCTCTATTTGGCTAGTTTAGGGGATACCATAACTAAGTTGATGACTTATGTGCCATTTAGCTTTATGCGAGCAGTCTTTACTAGCGGTCAACAGTTCTTCAGTCTTCGCGAAGCCTTTGTTTTGTTTGCTTGGACTTTGGTTTTGCTCCTCTTTGCGCCAACTATCTACGAAAAGCGAGCCTATGTGTAGTGCTTATAAAGTCAGAATTTCATCTGGCTTTTTCTTAATGCCATCAAAAAAACACGATAAAGTATCAATTTCGTCCTTTAAAATCTGAGAATTTGGTATAATTAACCTAAAATACCAAAGGAGTCATTCAAATGCAACGTAGACTTGAACGATTTGATGCTAAACTTGCCCAATCAGGCCTTGATGCCTTGTTGGTGACAGGACAAAACAATATTTATTATTTGACAGATTTCTGGGGGACAAATGCGACTGTCTTCATCACTAAGAATCGTCGCCTCTTCTTAACCGATTCACGTTATACCCTCATTGCCAAACAATCCGTGCATGGCTTTGATATTATTGAAAGTAAGGATCCACTTAAGGATATTGTTAAAATTATCGGGGCTGATAAACTGGAGACAATAGGTTTTGACAATCAGGTATCATTTGCTTACTATCAAGGTCTTCAAGCGATTTTTGAAGGCTACACTTTGTCACCACAAAGTAACTTCATGGAAGAGTTGCGTATGATCAAGGACGAAAAAGAATTGGCAACTATCCGTAAGGCTTGTTCTATCTCAGACCGTGCCTTTACAGATGTGCTTGATTTTATCAAACCAGGTCAAACAACAGAACTACAAGTGGCTAACTTCCTAGATTTCCGTATGCGTGAATATGGAGCTTCAGGTATTTCCTTTGAGTCTATCATTGCTTCAGGTTACCGTTCAGCTATGCCTCACGGTGTTGCTTCAGACAAGGTCATTCAGTCAGGAGAAACTTTGACTATGGACTTTGGTTGTTACTACAATCACTATGTTAGTGATATGACTCGTACTATCCATATTGGTGACACCACTGATGAGGAGCGTGAAATTTATGATATCGTTCTACGTTCTAACCAGGCCTTGATTGACGCAGCTAAGGCTGGTATGACACGTCGTGACTATGATAAGGTTGCGCGTGATGTTATTGTCGAAGCGGGATACGGCGACTACTTTACACATGGTATTGGACATGGTATCGGTCTTGATATTCACGAGATTCCTTACTTCGGTAATTCTGATGAGACTATCGAAGCTGGTATGGTCTTGACGGATGAACCAGGTATTTATTTGGCTGACAAATACGGTGTTCGTATTGAAGATGATATCATTATTACTAAAAATGGTTGCGAATTGATTACTCTTGCACCTAAGGAATTGATTGTACTCTAAGATTTGGAGGAATATTTTATGCCAAACCGTCTATCTTGGCAAGACTATTTTATGGCTAATGCAGAGCTGATTTCTAAACGTTCTACCTGTGACCGTGCCTTTGTTGGTGCTGTTTTGGTCAAGGACAACCGCATTATTGCTACAGGTTATAACGGTGGAGTCTCTGAGACAGATAACTGTAATGAGGTTGGTCACTACATGGAAGATGGTCACTGTATTCGTACGGTCCATGCGGAGATGAACGCTCTTATCCAGTGTGCCAAAGAGGGGATTTCTACTAAAAATACAGAAATTTATGTGACGCATTTTCCCTGTATTAACTGCACCAAAGCTCTCCTTCAGGCTGGCGTTGTTAAGATTACTTATAAGGCTAATTATCGCCCCCACGCCTTTGCGATTGAGTTGATGGAACAAAAGGGAGTCTCTTATGTGCAACATGATGTTCCAGAGGTACACTTGGGGATGGATGACTAGATTTTCCTTGGAAAATCTTAGGTTTTAGGTCTGATTCTATAAAACATTTGAGCCATGCTGTCATTTATGGTAGAATAAACTGATAATAATTTTTACAAAGAGGTATTTAATAATGATTGAAGCAAGTAAACTCCGTGCGGGTATGACTTTCGTAACAAGTGATGGCAAATTGATCAAAGTTCTTGAAGCTAGCCACCACAAACCTGGTAAAGGTAACACAATCATGCGTATGAAATTGCGTGATGTTCGCTCAGGTTCAACTTTTGACACTAGCTACCGTCCAGAAGAAAAATTTGAACAAGCAATCATCGAAACAGTACCAGCACAATACTTGTACCAAATGGATGATACTGCATACTTCATGAACACTGAAACATATGACCAATATGAAATCCCAGTAGCCAACGTTCAAGAAGAATTGAAATTTATCCTTGAAAACTCAGACGTAAAAATCCAATTCTACGGAACAGAAGTTATCGGTGTGCAAGTGCCAACAACTGTTGAATTGACAGTTACTGAAACACAACCATCAATCAAAGGTGCAACAGTTACAGGTTCAGGTAAACCTGCAACACTTGAAACTGGTCTTGTGGTTAACGTTCCAGACTTTATCGAAGCTGGTCAAAAATTGGTTATCAACACAGCTGAAGGTACTTACGTATCACGTGCCTAAGCCTAACTAAGTCTTTCGAACCACTGGTTTGAAAGCTTTATTTTCCAAACTAACGGAAAGGAAATATGCGATGACTACAGAAAATATCGGTGAAATCGTAATTGCTCCTCGTGTTCTTGAAGTGATTACTGGTATCGCTGCAACTAAAGTGGACGGTGTTTACGCCCTTCAAAACAAAAACGTTACAGATAGTCTCAGCAAAACAAGCTTGGGACGTGGTGTTTATCTTCAAACTGAGGAAGATGGTACAGTAAACGCTGATATCTACGTTTCTCTTCAGTATGGCGTTAATGTGCCTGCGGTTTCAATTGAGATTCAAAAGGCTGTTAAAGCAGCTGTCTATGATATGGCCGAAGTGTCAATTTCAGAAGTCAACGTTCACGTTGAATCTATTGTTACTGAAAAGTCGCAAAAACCGGACTTGGCTGAATTGTTTAACGAGGATTTTTTGAATGACTAATATCTTTAAAGATTCACGTCGTGACCTTCGTGAGCGTGCTTTTCAAACGCTTTTTGCCCTTGAATTTGGTGGTGAAGCTCTGGAACAAGCACATTTCGCTTACACTTATGACAAGCCAATTGACGAAGAAACTGAAGTTGATGTACCAGCTTTTCTCCTTAGCCTAGTAACAGGCGTCCGTGAAGAGTTGGCTCAACTTGATAGTCAAATTGAAGAAAAATTGAAAGAAGGTTGGAGTCTTTCACGTTTGATTGTGACAGATCGTACTCTCCTTCGTTTGGGACTTTATGAAATCACGTCTTTTGAAGAGACACCAGGACGTGTGGCTATCAATGAAATTATTGAAATTGCTAAAAAATATTCTGATGAAACATCTGCTAAGTTCATTAATGGTGTTCTTAGTCAGTTTGTGACAGACGAAGCATAAGAAAAAGAAGTTGATTGCTGTTTCAACTTCTTTTTTTGATAACTAAGCTCAAGAAAAAGTCGCAAACGGAGATTTCTTGCGACTTTTATTTATATACTGCCACCAGAAATCAAATTTACTGGTAGCACATAATCACGACTGACTATTTCGCCTTTGATTTTCTTCAAAAGAATTTCGACACAAAGTTTAGCAATTTCATCCAAAGGCTGTTGGATGGTTGCTAGCTCTGGATAGAAGTGTCGGATAAAGGCAGTACCGTCGTAACCGATGATTTTTAAGTCATTGGGGATGGAAAGTTCTAGTTGTCTAGCTACTTTCATAACTAAGATAGCTGTTAAATCATCTGAGACAAAGATACCATCCGGTTTTTCACGAGAAATAATAGATTTGATTTCCAATTCTCGTCGCATGAGAGATAAATCGTTTGGGACAGGGCAGACAATACCGTGTTTATTCAATTCGTAATTGAACCCAAGTTGACGGAGTCCAGTTGGAGAATCTGAATTATCATTACCTGTAATCATGACAATACGCTGGCAACCAGCCTTGACTAAGGCTTTTGCGGCTAATTTTCCTCCTTCAAAGTTATCAGATGAGATAATAGGAATCTTTGGGGCCAGATTACGGTCGAAGGCAATGATAGGAGCTTCAACCTTTTCATAATCTTCGATACCAAGATTGTGAGAAGACGAGATGATGCCATCACATTGGTTGGCGGCAAGCATCTCCAAATAGTCCCTCTCCTTGTTAGGATCGTGCTCACTATTACAAATAATGGTTTTATAGCCTTGCTTAAAGAGTTCATCCTCAAGACGTTCAATAAGTTCGGCATAAAATACATTGGAAATATTTGGGAAAATCAAGCCAACGAGTTTGGCCGACTTTCCTTGAAGACCTCGAGCTAAATTATTAGGTTTATAGTTGAGTTCTTGCATAGCAGCGTGAACTTTGTCAATGGTCTTCTGTGAGAGGTAGCCCTTTTTGTTTATGACGCGAGAAACTGTGGTTGGGCTCACACCAGCTAGTTCGGCAACGTCAGTAAGCTTTGCGACCATAAATCACCCTAGTATTTCAAGTCGAAGTAGTGTCCAGAAACGTTTCCTGATGTTACTTTGATACCAGTTTGTTCTGCACTTGGGAAAACACGACTAGTGAAGACTTTCTCACCTTTGTTGAAGAAAATTTCAACGATTGAGTTATCTACAAAGATGTTTGCGGTTGCAGCTTGACCGGCATCAAGTGTACATTCACGACTTGTTCCAAAGTCAGTAGCATATTGTTCACCAGCTTTAGAACGGTCAAGGATAACTTTTCCGTTCTCAGTATCAACAGTAAGTGACAAGCCGTTTCCTTCTTGGTTTGCAAAGAGGACAAGTTCTGTTTGGCTGTTAGCTTCAAAGTTAAGTTCAAGCTCGTAAGTGTTAGTTGTTGCCGTTTTTTCAGAGAAATCTTCTTGACTAGCACGTAAGCTTGTAATAGCTTCTACTGGGTATTGGTAGAGTTTACCATCTTTGATAGATAATTCTTTAACCAAGCTCATAGCACCTTGGTAGTCGTATTTGTCAGTTGGATAGTCTACGTCTGGGAGACCAATCCAGCTAACAATAAGGGCACGATCATCTGGAGTGTTAAAGCCTTGAGTCGCGTATGCTTCGAATCCATAGTCCAAGTTGATAATTGGTGTGCCATCAACGAGGGCAGGTTTCTCAGTGTCGAAATCTTGGAAAATCTTATAAGTGTTAGGGTAAATGTTGTCGTAGTCAAGTTCAGCTTTATCAAGACCTTGTGGGCTATAAAGAAGAACAGGTTTACCATCTACAAAGACAAGGTTAGGACACTCAATCATGTATTCTGAGCCAGTGCCATCAAAGTCTAGGTCTCCAACTTCAACCCAGTTTTCGACATCATTGTCTACTGCCTTGTAAAGTTTGATAAAACCGTGTTTATCGTGGTTTTGAGCACCTACGATAGCGTAGAATTGTCCCTTGTAATCGAAGATTTGAGGGTCACGGAAGTGCTCAGTAGCGTCAGCAGGTTGCTTGATAAGAACCTTGTCTAATTTTTCGATTTTGCCGTCTTTATCCATCCAGGCACCGATTTGGCGTGGGTCACGAACCCAATTGTCATCACGAACGTTACCTGTGTAGAAGATAAAGAGTTTATCACCAATTTGATAAGCAGAACCTGAGTAGGCACCGTGGCTATCATTTTCATGGTCTGGCAAGAGTTTGACACCAGTTTCTGTAAAGTGAACCAAATCTTCAGTTTCAGTATGCACCCATTGTTTCAAACCATGAGCAGCTCCAAATGGCCAACTTTGGTAGAAAAGTTGGAACTTACCATTAAAGTAAGAAAAACCGTTTGGATCATTAAGAAGCCCTGTTTCTGGTTCGATATGGTAGCTTGCACGCCAAGGTGATTTAGCGACATTTTCTTTAATTTTTGTTTTTTCTTCGTTTGTCCAATCTGCGTATGGACGGTAACGAACTTCTGTTGGTAGATTCATATAAAGGGATCTCCTAATCTATTTGTTAGTAATATAGTAAACGTTTTACCTAGAAAAATCAACGATTTATCATAAAAAAACAAAAAATATGCTAAACGGTTGACATATGACAAAAAGATGCTAAAATAGTTATCGTAAAGAAAAGCTAAACGCTTTCATATTAAATTTTATTAAGGAGAATTTTGCAAATGGATAACAAACAAATTGCAAAAGAAGTCATCGATGCCCTCGGTGGACGTGAAAACGTCAACAGTGTTGCTCACTGTGCGACTCGTCTACGTGTGATGGTCAAAGATGAAAACAAAATCAATAAAGAAAAGGCTGAGAACATTGAAAAAGTTCAAGGTGCTTTCTTTAACTCAGGTCAATACCAAATGATTTTTGGTACAGGTACTGTTAACAAGATTTACGACGAAGTCGTTGCTCAAGGTCTTCCAACAGCATCTAAAGACGAACAAAAAGCAGAGGCTGCTAAACAAGGAAACTGGTTCCAACGTGCTATCCGTTCGTTCGGTGATGTTTTCGTTCCATTGCTTCCAGCAATCGTAGCGACTGGTCTTTTTATGGGTATCCGTGGAGCAATTAATAACGATACAGTTCTTGGTTTGTTCGGTACAACATCAAAAGCTTTTGCTGCTACTGATTTCTATACTTACACAGTTGTATTGACAGATACAGCCTTCGCCTTCTTCCCAGCCTTGATTTGTTGGTCAGCCTTTAACGTATTTGGTGGTTCACCACTTCTTGGTTTGGTTCTTGGTTTGATGATGGTTAACAACGCCCTTCCTAACGCTTGGGATGTTGCATCAGGTGCTGCTAAACCAATCTACTTCTTTGATTTTATTCCAGTAGTAGGTTACCAAAACTCAGTGCTTCCAGCCTTCTTCGTAGGTTTGCTTGGTGCTAAGTTCGAGCAATGGGTTCGTAAATGGGTTCCAGACGTTCTTGACCTTCTCTTGCGTCCACTTATCGTCTTTGCTGTAATGTCAGCCTTGGCTCTCTTTATCATTGGCCCTGTCTTCCATACTGTTGAAAGCTATGTTCTTGCTGCTACAGAATGGATTCTTAACTTGCCATTTGGTCTTGCTGGTCTTGTTCTTGGTGGAGTTCACCAAGTTATCGTCGTTACAGGGGTTCACCACGTCTTTAACTTGCTTGAAGCTAACCTCATTGCTAATACTGGTAAAGACCCACTTAACGCTATCATCACAGCTGCTATGACTGCCCAAGCTGGTGCGACACTTGCAGTGGGTGTTAAAACTAAAGATTCTAAGTTGAAAGCTCTTGCTTTCCCTGCAACTCTTTCAGCGGTACTTGGTATCACTGAACCAGCTATCTTCGGGGTTAACCTTCGTTTCGGTAAACCATTTATCATGGGGCTTATCGCTGGTGCTGCCGGTGGTTGGTTGGCATCAATCCTTAACCTTGCTGGTACAGGATTTGGTGTAACAATCGTTCCTGGTACTCTTCTTTACCTAAACGGTCAAGTACTTAAGTATGTGATCATGGT
This sequence comes from Streptococcus vestibularis ATCC 49124, assembly GCF_000188295.1. Taxonomy (GTDB): domain Bacteria; phylum Bacillota; class Bacilli; order Lactobacillales; family Streptococcaceae; genus Streptococcus; species Streptococcus vestibularis. Next base: position 245,771 of record NZ_GL831112.1, read on the forward strand.
ACTTGTAACACTTGCTCTTGGTTTCGTTCTTACTTGGCTCTTTGGTTATAAAGAGGAAGAAGTTGAAGCTCAAAAAGAAGTTGTTGCTGAAGATATTGCATCTGCAGAATCAGCTCCAGTTGCATTACAAGCTGAAACAATCGCTGCTCCACTTAAAGGTGAAGTTGTAGCTTTGGAAAATGTAAATGACCCAGTCTTCTCTTCAGGAGCTATGGGTAAAGGTGCCGCTATCAAACCTTCAGGTAACCAAGTTGTTGCACCATTTGACGGTGAAGTGCAAATTGCCTTCCCAACAGGTCACGCTTACGGACTTAAATCTGATAAAGGTGCTGAAGTGCTTATCCACATCGGTATCGATACTGTCTCACTTGATGGCAAAGGATTTGATGCTAAGGTTCAAGCAAATCAACGTGTTAAAAAAGGTGATGTCTTGGCTACCTTCGATAGCTCAGTTATCACTGAAGCAGGTCTTGACGATACAACTATGGTTATCGTTACAAACACTGCAGACTTCGAAGATGTTTCATCAGTAGCAACTGGTTCAGTTGCTGAGGGTGCTGACTTCATCGCAGTTAAATAATACGCTAGAAAAGTCGAAGCTGTTTCGGCTTTTTTAGTTGAATGTTTTATAAAGAAGAGTGATATGAAGCCAAGTTTGTAGCAGCTTAAATATGCTTTTATTTAGATTGTCTTTTATCTTGCTTTTCTTTATAATAGTAATAAGATAGTTATTTATTGATCATAAAAGGAGATAGCTTTACATATGGCTAAACTATACGGAAGCTTGGAAGCTGGTGGTACAAAGTTTGTTTGTGCTGTTGGTGATGAGAAATTCCAAGTCATTGAAAAAACGCAATTCCCAACAACAACACCTTATGAAACAATTGATCGTACGATTGAATTTTTCAAACGTTATGAAGATCAATTGGCTGGAATTGCAATTGGTTCATTTGGACCAATTGATGTTGATCCAAACTCTGAAACATATGGTTTTGTGACTTCAACACCAAAACCACATTGGTCAAATGTCGACCTTCTTGGTTTGATTGCTAAAGAGTTTAATATTCCTTTCTACTTTACGACTGATGTTAACTCATCTGCTTATGGTGAGACACTTGTTCGTAAAGGTGTTAAGAGTCTTGTTTACTACACTATCGGAACTGGTATTGGAGCCGGTGCTATTCAAAATGGTGAGTTCATTGGTGGTATGGGTCACACTGAAGCTGGTCACGTATATGTACCTCTTCACCCAAATGATGTTTCCAATGAATTTAACGGAACTTGTCCATTCCACCGCGGATGTTTGGAAGGTTTGGCTGCTGGACCATCACTCGAAGCTCGAACAGGTATTCGTGGCGAATTGATTGAGCAAAATTCTGAGGTTTGGGATGTTCAAGCTTACTACATTGCTCAAGCTGCTGTCCAGGCAACTGTGCTCTACCGTCCAGAAGTTATCGTCTTTGGGGGTGGTGTTATGGGACAAGAACACATGCTTCGTAGTGTCCGTGAAAAATTCACAACTCTTTTGAATGGTTACCTTCCAGTGCCAGACGTGACTGAATATATTGTGACACCGGCTGTTTCAGGTAATGGCTCTGCGACGCTTGGTAACTTTGCACTTGCCAAAGATGTAGCTGACAAACACTCACGCAAATAAGCAAAATATGTAAAATCGCTTTAAGACATGATCTTAAGGCGTTTTGCTCTATACAGGAGGATGTAATGGAACCTTTATTTTTAGATTCGCCAATGCATGAAAAAATCTGGGGAGGTAATCGCCTTAAGACAGAATTTGGTTATGATATTTCCAGTGAACACACTGGCGAATACTGGGCAATCTCTGCTCATCCTAATGGTGTATCCTATGTCAAAAATGGAAAGTATGCTGGTTTTCATCTGGCAGAGCTTTACAAGGATAAACCAGAACTTTTTGGACATCCAAAGGCGAGTGTATTTCCTTTATTGACCAAGATTTTGGATGCTAATGATTGGCTGTCAGTGCAGGTACACCCAGACGATGCCTATGGTATGGAGCATGAAGGTGAACTAGGAAAGACGGAGTGTTGGTATATTATTGACGCCGAAGAGGGCGCCGAAATTATCTATGGCCACAAGGCTCAGACCAAGGAAGAGCTGGCAGCTTTGATTGAAGCGGGTGATTGGGATGGGCTTTTGTCGAAAACTCCTGTTAAGAAAGGTGACTTTTTCTTTGTACCAAGTGGTACCATGCATGCTATTGGTCCAGGTATCCTGATCTTAGAAACTCAACAATCTAGCGACACCACTTACCGTGTCTATGATTTTGATCGTAGGGATGATCAGGGCAATAAACGTGAGCTTCATATTCAACAGTCTCTTGATGTCTTGGATCTAGGGGACCCAGAAAATAGCGTCCCAGCAACTGTTAAGACCTTGCAATTAGAGTCGACTTGTTTGACATCAAACTCCTTCTTCGCCGTATATAAATGGAAACTCAATGGCTTGGTTGACTTCAAACAATCAGCTCCTTATTTGCTTTGTTCAGTACTTTCTGGCAATGGGACTATGACTATCGATTCACGCATTTATTGTCTAAAAAAAGGTGATCACTTCATTCTTCCAAATGATGTGACAGATTGGGAAATTGATGGACAATTGGAGATGATTGTCAGTCACCCTAATGAGGCTTAAGTATGAGTAATGAAAAAGTTTTAGCTGCACTATTTGAGCGTATTGAAATCGGCAAATCCTATTATTTTGAGGGAGCTTACTATCGTCTGAAAGACTATGGAGACCACATTTATGGCTTACAACGGGCTATTCCTGGGATGTGCGGTGAAAAAACGGCCTCCCCTAGCATCAAATTTTACTGGGAAAATGGTGTTCTGGAATACGAATTTTACGTGGATTTTGAGGCCAGTCCTATGATTATGAAGGCTTATAGTAGTAGTGATAGAGCTTTCTTTGAACAGGCCTTTGAAAATCTCTTACATGACTTTGAGGATTTCTTAGAGAATCAAGAAATCACTGAGAAATAGCCTTGAAGTGTTATTGTCGATATTTTCAGTGAATCTAATAAAGAAGTTTTTGTTTATTTGCTAATCTGTTGTGAAAGCCTTTAAAATGGGGCTTTTTTCTTTGTCAATACTTGAGTGATTTCTTGTTTAAAAGGGGCATTTGTGGTAAAATATGGAGATAAAGACTGTCGAAAGGAAAAAAGATGGCAAATATATTACGCAAAATCATTGAAAATGATAAAGGCGAAATTAAAAAACTAGAAAAAACTGCCAAGAAAGTTGAGAGCTATGCTGATGCAATGGCGGCTCTTTCAGATGAAGAACTTCAGGCAAAAACAGAAGAATTTAAACAACGATATCAAAACGGAGAAAGTCTAGATCAACTCTTGCCAGAGGCATTTGCGGTTGTTCGTGAGGGAGCGAAACGTGTTCTTGGACTTTTCCCATATCGTGTGCAAATTATGGGTGGTATTGTGCTCCACCATGGTGACGTACCGGAGATGCGTACAGGGGAAGGGAAAACCCTTACTGCGACAATGCCTGTTTACTTGAATGCTATTTCAGGTGAAGGTGTACACGTTATCACCGTTAACGAATACCTTTCAGAGCGTGACGCGACTGAAATGGGTGAGCTTTATAGTTGGCTTGGTTTGTCAGTAGGGATTAACCTTTCAGCTAAATCACCAGCTGAAAAACGTGAAGCTTATAACTGTGATATCACTTACTCGACCAACTCAGAGGTAGGTTTCGACTATCTTCGTGATAACATGGTTGTTCGTAAGGAAAATATGGTACAACGTCCATTGAATTATGCCTTAGTCGATGAGGTTGACTCGGTTCTTATTGATGAAGCCCGTACACCATTGATTGTATCAGGTCCTGTAAGTTCAGAAACTAACCAGTTGTATCATCGTGCAGATGCCTTTGTTAAGACCTTGACAGAAGATGATTATGCCATTGATATTCCAACAAAAACGATTGGTTTGAATGACTCAGGTATTGACAAGGCTGAAGAATTCTTCAACTTGGACAACTTATACGATATTGACAATGTTGCCTTGACTCACTATATTGACAATGCCCTTCGTGCCAACTATATCATGTTGCATGATATTGACTACGTGGTAAGTCCTGAGCAAGAAATCCTTATCGTTGACCAATTTACTGGTCGTACCATGGAAGGTCGTCGTTTCTCAGATGGGCTCCACCAAGCTATCGAGGCTAAAGAAGGTGTACCAGTCCAAGAGGAAACTAAGACTTCTGCCTCAATCACTTACCAAAATATGTTCCGTATGTACAAGAAATTGTCAGGTATGACTGGTACTGGTAAGACTGAAGAAGATGAATTCCGTGAAATCTATAACATGCGAATCATCCCAATTCCAACAAACCGTCCAATTCAACGTATTGACCATGACGACCTTCTTTACTCAACCTTGGATGCTAAATTCCGTGCTGTGGTACAAGATGTTAAGCGTCGTTATGAGAAGGGGCAGCCAGTCCTTGTTGGTACGGTTGCCGTTGAAACATCTGACTTGATTTCTAAGATGTTGGTTGACGCAGGTATTCCTCACGAAGTGCTTAATGCCAAGAACCACGAAAAAGAAGCACATATTATTATGAATGCAGGTCAACGTGGTGCTGTTACGATTGCGACCAATATGGCCGGCCGTGGTACTGACATCAAACTTGGTGAAGGTGTTCTTGACCTTGGTGGACTCTGTGTCATTGGTACAGAGCGTCACGAAAGCCGTCGTATCGACAACCAGTTGCGTGGTCGTGCGGGACGTCAAGGGGATCCAGGGGAGTCTCAATTCTACTTATCTCTTGAAGATGAATTGATGCGTCGTTTCGGTTCTGACCGTATCAAGCATGTCTTGGAACGTTTGAACGCTGATGACGAAGATATTGTTATCAAATCACGTATGTTGACCCGTCAAGTGGAATCAGCTCAAAAACGTGTCGAAGGGAATAACTACGATACTCGTAAACAAGTCCTTCAGTACGATGACGTTATGCGTGAACAGCGTGAAATCATCTATGCTGAGCGTTATGATGTTATTACAGCAGAGCGTGACCTTGAACCTGAAATCAAGGCTATGATCAAGCGTACTATTAACCGTACGGTTGATGGGCACAGTCGCAACGATCAAGAAGAAGCTCTTAAAGGTATCTTGAACTTTGCACGTCAGGCCCTGGTTCCTGAGAATGCCATCTCACTTGAAGATTTACAAGAAGTGGGAGAGGTAACGAAACGTAGTGTTAATTATGATGCTATCAAGGTTTATCTGACTGAGTTAGCAGACGATGTTTATAATCGTCAAATCAAGAAATTACGTTCAGAGGAAGCTATCCGTGAGTTCCAAAAAGTCTTGATTTTGATGGTTGTTGATAATAAGTGGACAGACCACATTGATGCCCTTGATCAATTACGTAACGCCGTTGGTTTGCGTGGTTATGCGCAAAACAACCCAATCGTTGAATATCAATCTGAAGGTTTCAAGATGTTCCAAGATATGATTGGTGCTATTGAGTATGATGTGACTCGTACGATGATGAAAGCACAAATCCACGAACAATCTCGTGAACATGTTAATGAACGCGTTTCAACAACAGCAACAGGCAATATCCAGGCCCACCAAGCAGATGCTAATGGTCAAGAAATTGACTTTAGTAAGGTTGGTCGTAACGACTTCTGTCCATGTGGCTCTGGTAAGAAATTCAAAAATTGTCACGGTCGTAAACAGTTTTAGATAAAAAGAAATAGGTAATTATTATGGTTTTTAAAGCAGTAAGTGAAAAAATTGATTTTGATGCAGTTAAAGAATCAACTACATTGACAGGTGAAGCCCTTGCCAAGAAACAAGCTCGTGATAAAGAGCTTGAAGCAATCATCAAGGGTGAAGATGACCGTACGCTTTTGGTTATTGGTCCATGTTCATCTGATAATGAAGAAGCCGTTCTTGATTATGCTCACCGTTTGGCTAAACTTCAAGAAGAAGTGAAAGATAAAGTCTTTATGGTTATGCGTGTTTATACAGCTAAACCTCGTACAAATGGTGATGGTTATAAAGGGCTTGTGCACCAACCTGATGCTGAAGGTAAACCAAACCTAATCAATGGTATCAAGGCTGTACGTAATCTTCACTACCGTGTTATCACTGAAACTGGTATCACAACTGCTGATGAAATGCTTTACCCAGAAAACCTTCCTTTGGTAGATGACCTTGTGTCATATATTGCCATCGGTGCACGTTCTGTAGAAGACCAACAACACCGTTTTGTTGCATCAGGTATTGATGTTCCAACTGGTATGAAGAACCCAACATCAGGGAACCTTAACGTGATGTTTAACGGTATCTACGCTGCGCAAAACAAACAAAACTTCCTCTTTAACGGTGAAGAAGTTGAAACATCAGGTAACCCATTGGCACACGTTATTCTTCGTGGTTCAACGAATGAATATGGTAAAAACGTGCCTAACTTCTACTATGATGATGTGCTTGAAACAATCGAACATTATGAACAAATGGGCCTTGAAAATCCATTCATCGTTATTGATACAAACCATGATAACTCAGGTAAACGTTACTTGGAACAAATCCGTATCGTTCGTCAAACCTTGATTAACCGTGATTGGAATGAAAAAATCAACAAAGTTGCACGTGGTTTCATGATTGAATCTTACCTTGAAGATGGCCGTCAAGATGCGCCAGATGTCTATGGTAAATCAATCACTGACCCATGTCTTGGTTGGGATAAGACAGAAGAATTGATTCGTGAAATCCATGATACTTTGTCAAAATAATAAGGTAACAGAAACCATATATGGGGAGTGAACCGTTTGGATGACCAAGCGGTTCGCTCTCTTTTCACAAAGAGAGGGAAATAAATGGGAATTCACCAAAATAGTCCGCTGATTGATGTAGCGGAAGTAAGGAAATTACATGCTCTTACGGGAGACGCTCTAGTAACTAAACAGGCTAATGATGAGACCTTGGCAAAAATTATCAAGGGTGAGGACAAACGTGTTCTCTTGGTTATTGGTCCATGTTCATCCGACAATGAAGAAGCCGTTCTTGATTATGCCCACCGTTTGGCCAAACTTCAGGAAGAAGTGAAAGATAAAATCTTTATTGTTATGCGTGTTTATACGGCTAAACCACGTACTAATGGAGATGGTTATAAGGGGCTTATCCACCAACCAGATGCAGAGGGTGATGTAGACCTTCTTGCTGGGGTTAAGGCGGTTCGCCACCTTCAGTCACGTATTATTACTGAAACAGGCCTTCCAATCGCTGACGAGATGCTTTATCCGTCAAATCTTTCCTTCTTTGATGACCTACTTAGCTACCACGCTGTTGGAGCACGTTCGGTTGAGGACCAAGAACACCGCTTTGTAGCTTCAGGTATTGATGTACCAATTGGCTTGAAGAACCCAACGTCAGGGAATTTGAATGTCATGTTTAATGGTATCTATGCGGCGCAGAACCAACAGCATTTCCTTTACAATGGCGCTGAAGTGAAAACAGATGGTAACTCACTTGCTCACGCTATCCTGCGTGGTGCCAACAATGAAAATGGTCAGAATATTGTTAACTACCATTACGAGGACTTGGTTAAGGCTTTGGACAAGTATAGTGCATTTAATCTGGAAAATCCATTTATTCTTGTTGATACTAACCATGACAACTCAGGTAAAAACTTTATGGAGCAAGTTCGTATTGTGCGTGAAGTCCTTCTTAACCGTGAGTGGGATGAGCGTATCGCGGATACCGTGCGTGGCTTTATGATTGAGTCTTACCTTGAGGATGGTCGTCAAGACACACCTGAAGTTTATGGTAAATCAATTACAGATCCATGTCTTGGTTGGGATAAGACAGATAGCCTTATTCGTGAAATCCACAATCGACTTTCGTTATAATTATGATTTTTGGACATGGTATAGACTTGCAGGAAATTTCAGCAGTTAAAAAGGCCTATGACCGAAACCCACATTTTGCAAAGAAAGTATTGACACCAAGAGAATGGGAGCGTTTTGAGTCCCTTTCTGGAAATCGTCAGATGTCATTTCTGGCAGGGCGTTGGGCTGGTAAGGAAGCTTTTTCAAAGGCCTGGGGTACTGGAATCGGAGCAGTTGGTTTTAAGGATATTGAAATTCTAAACAATGACAAGGGAGCTCCCGTGGTCACTCAGTCGCCTTTTGAAGGCAAGGTTTTTATCTCCATTTCCCATAGCGGTGATTTTGTTCAGGCAAGTGTTATTTTAGAAAAAAACTAAGAGATAGATGTTGGAAGAGGATAGCTTATGATTTCGAGTTTACATCGACCAACCTTGGCAAAGGTTGATCTGTCAGCAATTTCAGAAAATATTGAACAAGTGGTTAGTCATATTCCTAAACAGGTGCAGACTTTTGCAGTTGTGAAGGCCAATGCTTATGGTCATGGCGCTGTTGAAGTGGCCAAGCATGTGTCTAAGCAGGTGGAAGGTTTTTGTGTTTCCAACCTAGACGAGGCGCTTGAACTTCGTCAAGCTGGCTTAGAGCAACCGATACTTATTTTAGGAGTCGTCTTGCCAGACGAGGTTCCTTTGGCTATTCAAGAAAACATCACGCTGACGGTAGCTTCGCTTGAGTGGTTGGAAATGGCTAAGAAGCAAGGGCTTGATTTGACTGGTTTGACCTGTCATATTAAGATTGATTCAGGCATGGGACGCATTGGGGTACGTAACCTAGAGGATGCAGATAACTTGATTGCTGGTCTGAAGGATCTTGGTGCTGATGTCGAAGGTATTTTTACTCATTTTGCAACGGCTGATGAGGCAGATGATAGTAAATTCAAACGTCAATTGGCCTTCTTCACGGATTTGGTTAATAACTTGGTGGACCGCCCTCGCTTGGTACATGCTAGCAACTCTGCGACGAGTATCTGGCATGCAGAAACAGTCTTTAATGCGGTACGTCTAGGTGTCGTTATCTATGGTCTCAATCCTAGTGGCAGTGTTTTAGACCTTCCATATAACATTCGTCCTGCTTTAAGCTTGGAGACAGCACTTGTTCATGTTAAGACCCTGCCAGCAGGTAAAGATGTGGGTTATGGTGCAACGTATACGACGACAGTTGATGAGGTTATTGGAACCATTCCGATTGGCTATGCGGATGGTTGGACCAGAGATTTACAAGGTTTCCACGTTATTGTGGATGGACAGCTTTGTCCTATTGTTGGGCGCGTGTCTATGGACCAGATCACTGTTCGCCTTCCTAAGGTTTATCCCCTAGGGACTCCTGTCACTCTTATGGGTGAAAATGGGGGAGCAAGCATCACTGCGACAGAGGTGGCTGAAAAACGTGGCACTATCAACTATGAAGTTCTCTGTTTGCTTAGTGATCGTGTACCTCGTAGCTATGACTAATATAAATAAAAAGAGAAATCCAGTTTGATGCTGGATTTTTTGACTTTAGTGAAGACCATTTTCATGTGTTATAATAGCTGATAAGGCTTCCTCTTTTACGAGGAGAAGAACACGATAGAAATGATAGAGAATATGATTCGACTAGATTCACCAATTGCGGATTTGAAAGGCTTTGGTCCTAAGTCCGCTGAAAAATTTACCAAATTAGATTTGCACACGGTTGGGGACCTCTTGCTTTATTTTCCTTTCCGATATGAAGATTTTAAGAGTAAGTCTATCTTTGAACTGATGGATGGCGAAAAGGCTGTTATTACGGGAACGGTGGTGACACCTGCCAATGTGCAGTATTATGGCTTTAAACGTAATCGTCTGAGTTTTAAAATCAAGCAAGGAGAGGCAGTGATTGCTATTAGTTTCTTCAACCAGCCTTATCTTGTGGACAAGATTGAGATGGGGGCAGAAGTGGCTATTTTTGGCAAATGGGACCAGAAGAAGTCTGCAGTGACTGGTATGAAAGTATCAGCTCAAGTTGAGGACGACATGCAGCCAGTTTACCATGTGACCCAGGGTGTTAGTCAGGCCCAGCTGATAAAGGCTATAAAGGCAGCTTTTGATAGTGGGGCCTTGAATTTATTGGAGGAGAGTCTCCCACAGGTACTTATGGACAAGTATCGTCTCATGGGACGTCAAGAGGCTGTGCATGCCATGCATTTTCCGAAAGATTTGGCTGAATATAAGCAGGCTCTACGTAGAACCAAGTTTGAGGAGCTCTTTTATTTCCAGATGAACTTACAGGTGCTGAAGGCTGAGAATAAGTCCGAAACCAATGGTCTAGCAATTGCTTACGATGAAGCCAAAATCAAATCCAAAATTGCAGAATTACCATTCCCTTTGACAGAAGCCCAACAGCGCAGTTTATCGGAAATCCTAGCTGATATGAAATCTGGGGCTCATATGAACCGTCTCTTGCAGGGAGATGTGGGCTCAGGGAAAACAGTTATCGCTAGCCTTGCCATGTATGGAGCCTACACGGCAGGATTGCAGTCTGCCCTCATGGTACCTACGGAAATCTTAGCAGAGCAGCACTATCAGAGTTTTCAAGGGCTTTTTCCTGAGCTAGAGGTAGCGCTCCTAACTTCTGGGATGAAGGCGGCGGACAAAAAGTAGCTCTTTCCAAAATCGAATCTGGGGAGGCTCAGATGATCGTGGGGACTCACTCACTGATTCAGGATACAGTGACTTATCACAGGCTTGGGCTAGTAATTACTGATGAGCAGCACCGTTTTGGGGTTAATCAACGTCGTATTTTCCGTGAGAAAGGCGATAATCCTGATGTCCTTATGATGACAGCGACACCTATCCCTAGGACTTTGGCGATCACTGCCTTTGGGGAGATGGATGTGTCAATCATTGACCAGATGCCAGCTGGGCGTAAGCCCATTATTACCCGTTGGGTTAAACATGAGCAATTAGACACCGTGTTGACTTGGATTAAAAGTAAGTTGGAAAAAGATGCTCAGGTCTATTTTATTTCACCTTTGATTGAAGAGTCTGAAGCTCTTGATTTAAAAAATGCTGTTGCCCTTCATCAGGAACTCACAGATTTCTTTGGGGATTCAGCTACAGTGGCTCTGATGCACGGTCGCATGAAAAATGATGAAAAAGACCAAATTATGCAAGATTTCAAGGACAAAAAATCTCAAATTTTAGTATCAACCACAGTTATTGAAGTGGGAGTTAACGTGCCAAATGCTACGGTTATGGTCATTATGGATGCGGATCGTTTTGGACTTAGCCAGCTTCACCAGCTTCGCGGCCGTGTAGGTCGTGGCGACAAGCAGTCCTACTGTGTTTTAGTGGCTAATCCTAAAAATGATACCGGGAAAAAACGCATGCAGGCCATGTGTGAGACTACGGATGGTTTTGTTCTAGCAGAAGAGGACCTTAAAATGCGTGGTTCAGGAGAAATCTTTGGAACACGTCAGTCAGGAATTCCTGAATTTCAAGTGGCTGATATTGTGGAAGACTATAATATCCTAGAAGAAGCAAGGCGCGTGGCCAGTCAAATTGTATCTGACCCTAACTGGCGTGAGAATCCTGATTGGCAGGTGCTAGAAGTTCATTTGAGAAGTCAAAGTGAGTTTGACTGAGGAGGAAATCAATGAAAAGAAGCGGTTAAAACTTGATTTTTTGCTATCTTCCATGCCTTCTTTCTTACGATGATAGGTCTTATATTTTATTTTGCAGGTTTTACCTTATTTTATCCATGATAACAAAAACTCTCAGTAAACTCACTGAGAGTTTTAAGTTTCCTTCAAGTTTATTACAAGCTTTCTTTAAGTTAGGGAACCTATAATAAAACCATCAAAACGAGATAGGTTTTGATAATAAAACGTCTTGGCTAGGCCAAACCATTCCTAAAAAGGAGGACATAACAATGACAGTAAAAATTAAAGTAACCTACAACCGAAATTTCCAGAAGCATCCTCAAGACTTTAAGGTTTATCAAAACTAGTATTGATGCTAGGAAGAGGCTAAATTTACCCATATTCTACAACTTTCATCCCTCATTTTCCAAAATCCCTTTTTCCTTTTTTCATAACGTAGAATCCCTCTTCTTAAACTCATAAAAAGTCTAGACGGAAGCATGACCAGTCTAGGCGATTAACATAAGTAAGCTAACCAGTTGAGATTTTCTTGTCTGGTTTTTCTGTTTTTTGAATCATTGAACAAATCTTATTTGAAAAGTAGTAAAATCTTATCTATAAACTAGTATCTTATATTGATATTCGATATAATTGATACTGTTAATGGTTAGCTAATGATTTAGTATGAGGTCAAGGTCTCCTATAGGCACCTTGGCTTTTTCAAGTCTATTCTTCAAAAAATCACAATGTATTTACAAATCGAGGTAACACATGAAAACTATCTTATTTTATGTTTTAATCGTCCTAGCCTTAGCTGGCTCTAGTTATTATGGTTGGCGGTCTGCCAAAAGTGCCAAAAGTCACCAGGAAACGCAAGAACAAAAACGTTTGCGTAGTGTTCTCTTATTCGTTAATGTCCTCCTTTTTGCGGGCTTTTTAAGTCTTGTTATTACCATTCTTAATGATGCCTTTATCCTGACCGGTCATGAAGGACTCTTACAACAAGGTTTGCGTATGCTTCTTGGTTCAGGAGTTACCGTGAAAAGTAGTAGCACTAGTCTGACACTTTTTGCAGCAATCATTGATTTCCTTCGTATGTCAGTCAACCTAGGATTCTTGTTGTGTCTACGTGCCTTTCTGATTAATCTGTATCGTTCTGATATTTTCATCGCTAAAAATGCTAAGTTGGTTCGCTGGTCAGCGCATTTGCTAGTTCTTGGGGCCTTTATCAATAATGGTATCTTTACATTTGGAACAGGCAACCAGAGTTATAGTTTCTTTAACATCAGTTATTTGCTAGTTAGTTTTGTTCTATATGCTGTTTCTATGATTTTGACTAAGGCTAATGCCATTGCTGAGGAAAATGAGTATACGATTTAGGAGGGCTTATGATTATTGTCAATTTGGACGTTGAACTTGCTAAGAAGAAGATGCGCTCGGGTGAGCTTGCAGAACGGATTGGTATTACCCCAGCCAATCTCTCGGTTCTTAAGACAGGCAAGGCCAAGGCAATCCGTTTTACAACACTGGACGCTATTTGTAAGGAGTTGAATTGTCAACCAGGAGATATTCTTGAATATAGACCAGACGAAGAAAACTAAAAGCCTGAAGCAGTTCAGTCACTTCTATAGTGACCATGCTTCAAGCTTTTTTATTTTTTCTTCAACCATGCGATCAAGGCTAGACTGGCTAGCACAGTACCACAGACCATGGCGACATGTGTCTGTGAGACGATTAGTTCATAGTGGAAATCTTTGTTTTCCAATTTATCAGTTGCTTCAATGCTAAGTTTCATGTTTTACCCCTCGATATAATCTTTCAATTCTTGATCTTCCAGTCCTGCACTAAGTGCGATGAGGAGTTTGAGGCGGGCTTTTGGTGCATTGAGTTCTTTGACAAACATAACGCCATCTTCTTGGAGTTTAACGCCTCCCCCTTCGTAGGCGTAGACTGGTTCGGCGATACCGTTAAAGCAACGGGAAACGAGTACAACGGGAACTCCCTTGTCCATAAGTGACTTAATTTCTCTTGCAGCTAGTGGTGGGAGGTTTCCAGCACCTAGGGCCTCGATAACCACGCCGTCAATCTTTTCAGGGTCTAGGAGACTGATGATACCATCTCCAATCCCCATTCCAGCATAGGCTTTTATGATTGGTACTGTTCCTGTAATTTGTTCCAAGTCAAAGCGAACACGAGGCTCAGCAGTTTTGAACCAGAGGATATCATGCTTCATGATGATGCCTAGTGGACCATGGGTTGGTGTGTGGAAGGTTGCCACATTTGTAGTATGAGTCTTGGTTACATACTTGGCCGCATGGATTTCATCGTTCATAACGACTAGGACACCCTTATCGGCAGCCTTGTCATTGCTTGCGACACGAAGGGCTGAGAGATAGTTGTAGACACCATCGCTTCCTAGCTCGTTTGACGAACGCATGGCACCAGTTATGACGATTGGAATTTCAGGGATGTTCATGGTATCTAGGAAGTAGGCTGTTTCTTCCAGGGTATCTGTTCCGTGGGTGATAACCACCCCGTCATATTGTCCAGCTGTTTCCTTGATTTTTTTATAAATATCAAGCATATGGTAAGGCGTAATGTGTGGGCTAGGGATGTTAAGGAAGTCTAGGACAGTTAAGTCCAGATTATCTAGATCAAGTCCAACATGGTTCATGGGATTATCAGCATTTTGACTGACCTTGCCATCGTCATCTGCGGACATGGAAATGGTTCCTCCAGTATGAAGGACTAGGATTTTTTTTATCATTTATATTACTCACCATTATATTATGTGTTATAATATCGCTATTTTTATAGGAACAAGCAAACCCCTTGAAAATAAAGGGTTTGCGAGTGCTATTTTATATTCTAATTTTAATTTGCTTACCTTTTTGCTTACTTTTAGATAGATTTTAGTGCTTGCTCAAAAAATGACGTTGCTTTTTTAGCGTTCTCTTTTGATAAGTGACTGTAAGTGTCCATAGTCATTGAAAGTTTGGAATGACCTAGACGATGCTGCAACTCTTTGTAAGGAATACCCGAGTTAAGAAGCAAGCTGGCATGAGTATGACGAAAACCATGGAAGCCTATATTATTTACCCCTGCTTTGTCAAAATGCGCTCGTAGTCGCTTCGTTAATTGATTAATTCTTGGATAGGCTTTGATGAAATTAGAGAATACCACTGTTTCAGTCCTGCCTAGTTTCCAAGCCTCTTGGGTTTGCTTACGTTGGTATTTTTTCAGCATGGTTACGGTTTGCCGATCTATGTCTATATCTCGATAGCTAGACTTTGACTTTGGACTGTTTAACTTCATTTCACAGTTTAAAGTCTTTGTTATATGCACAACCGAGTTATCAAGGTCGATATCAGACCATGAGAGAGCTAAGGCCTCGTTAATACGGCAACCAGTAGCAAGTAAGAACTTATATAGCGTGATATCATAATAAGTATTATATTTAGTGTTATCTAGGCTGTCAAGGTAGGTAAGAAATTGTTTCAGCTCGTCATTATTGAAATGCTTAACTTTGGCTTTCTTATCCTTTTGAGTGTTTCGAGGTAAAACAACATTGCTAGCTGGGTTAGTAGGAATAACTTGTAAAACCACGCCATACTGTAATATACGCTTATTAAGGGCGTGAATTTTGTCGTAATGCAGATAAGCGCCAACTTCACCAGTATTTGTACGGTTTGCCAGTTTATTCATAATAGACTGAATGAGTGGGGTTGTAAGCTTATCTAATTTAAAACTACCAAACAACGGTAAGAGATGCTTATCTAAGATGGATTTTTGTAACTTTCTTGTGTTTACTTTAACCGTATTCTTGTAGTTATCCCACCATGAAGTAGCTAACGCCTCGTATGTTTCTATTGTTACTTCTTTGTAACGTGTTGAGCCATTGGCTTTAAAATCAAATTGCGCTTGTTGGGCTTTGGTTTTGAGTTCTTTCTTTGTCCTAGCGGTTACTTTAGTTGTAACTTTCTTACCAGTGACTACATCAACACCAAGATATATATTAGCACGATAGACGGTTGACCCGTCTTTTTTCTTTATCTCGTTAATTTTCATGATAAACCTTTCTAAACATCAGCAGGCAAGCCATATTATATCGGGTTTAGATTGGTTTATGTATATGGTCAATAGATTAGTCTTTTTGTCTATATAGGCTTACGACTTTGATGATGGTAACATTACTGATTTAGATAGTCGCGTTCTCCATACGCTGATTGTAAGACTTTCAAGAGTTTTTCAGCTTTTTCTTTAGTGTTTGTTTCATCATAGATATAACCGTGGATTTGCTCCTCTAAATCGTTTCTAGCAAACTCATTACCAAAAACTAATGAGTAATCATCAATTATTTGTTTTGATTCGTCATTATCAGAAAAAATCAAATCGATAAACTGTCTGCCTCTTGGGGTGGCATTATTGAGATTGGCAGCCTGCACCATAGAATATAGAGACAAAATTTCATTATCGCTGATGAAGATACTGTTATCACGGAAAAATGTAATGAAGTCTTTAAACATCTTTTCCTGGTGCTTTTTGTTAAAACGTTCCAAAGAGTAAGCTAAAATCATCCCCTTTTCAGGTTCTATTACAACTTCATCGTCATATATTTCAGAATCATCAATATATCCCAACAGATATCCAACGCTTACCCCGAAGAGGTCAGCTAACTCTTTTGCTTTATTGGCTTTCATCAATGTTTTATCTTTTTCCCAACGTGAGATAGTTTTTTCAGATACTTTTATCTTTTTTGCTAACTCGCTTTGAGTCATATTTTTTGCTTTTCGTAATTTTCTTAATTTACTCATACTTATCACCTTTCTTATTGATTGTAACATAAAAAAAGACAAAAATGTCCTAACAAATAACAATTTTTTATTTGACATCGTACAAAAAAGTCTGTTATACTATTCTCGAATCGGACATAAATGTCTGATATCAAAAAATAAAAAAGGAGTAAACAACATGACGAAATTAAAAGGTTATCGAGTAATGTTAGGTAAGACTCAGCGTGATATGGCAAAAGAACTAAATATTTCTGTTCAGTCATATAACAATAAAGAGACTGGTAAAACTGCATTTAACGACAGAGAAAAGCTAGCTATAAAAACGATGATTTCTGAATTAAAGTCAGATATAACTATTGATGAATTATTTTATTAGGAATAAGACAACAAAAAAGGCTTAGCAGTCGCCAAACTCACAAGCCTTTAACTATCCACAACTAAAACGAAACACACAGGCAGGCAAGCCATATTATGTCGGGTTTTAGCAATCAAATTAGATACCTCAATTATATCATGAATTGCTGGTATCGTGTACCCCTACTTAGAGCGCCAACTCTTAAAACTGGACACCACTTCCAAGCGTTCGCCAACTTGGGGCAATCGCCCAGCGTTTGGAGTGGTGTCAATCCTGTATAAGAAACGACATTAAAAGGCCATCAGGGAAATTACACATCATAGAAAAAGGTAAAAAACATGACAGAAACAACATACGATATTATCACTAAAAGCTTGGATAGAATTAGCATGGAATTACACCAAGCAGACGAAAACAATGATTTTTTAAGAATAGGACTCTTATCAGGACAATTAAAAGCTATCAAAGAAGATTTACACCGCTTACTTTGGATTGAACTTCCTGAATTGAATGACAGCCATAAAATCGAAGCGATCTCTAAAAGAACTACGGGAATCTATTTCAGTCCTGGTATTTTTGAAATGGATGCTATGCGACAAGCATTCTTTAAACGCCAAGCTAAGCACTTTTTTGACAACGAAGCAGAGCAACAGGCGTATATAGAGCATGCTGAAAAGGAGTATTTAGAGGCTACTGTAACCTTAAAAGATATTCTTTTTAACTCTAAAAATGGAACTCAGAAAGCAAATAAAAGTTGTCTTATAGAGAAGTTTGAGGAGGCAATGCAATGACACTAGACCTAGACAACATGACACAAGCAGAATTTGATGAAGTAATGACTGAAATCAAGGAGGAACGTCCTAATCTCTTTCAGTTTATTGCTGATTTTGTAGATAGAAAGGTAACACCCAAAGAGGTAGACGAATACCTGAAGATGAAACGTGAAAAACAAGTGGAATTTATTAAGAATTATCAAGCGAGGGCATAACATGAATGAATTAGATTTGACCAATACACAGGCGGTAATCTCTATGGTGGTACTGATTGGCTTCCTGCTTTATCTAAACCACCGTGACCGCGTAGAAATCTATTCTAACGAGCTAGATAGAGTTGCGTTTTTCCTACTCGAGTGTGCCAACCCAGAGGAATTAAGAGCACACGAGGCAGAGGGAAAAGGAGAGTAAAACCATGGCTACTGAATTAAATTTATCTGCTACCCAGTTCTTTATCCTAGTTACTGTTTTATCGATCGCCCTAACCGTTTTATGGCTTAAAAAGAGCTATTTTCAGCTTGATATAGAGCCTAAAACTGATACCGTGACAGATAACACCACGCGCAACGTAGGCACACGCTACGGGGCTTATATTCAAGCTCAAGGCAAGTATTACAACTAGGAAGGCGCGTGCTATGACAGAAATTATTGACCTTTTTGGACGGAATAAAGAGCTAGAAACACTAAGCACAACTCTAGTTACAATTACGGATATGGAAGATACGGATACGGACGTTGTTCCGGAAATTGTCGAGATCATTAAGCGACTACTGGATATCATTAAAACACAACAACAATCTATAGAGAAACTAGCTTATATAGCAGAGAAAACAATACAACTAGAAAGAGGTGTAAATGATAAGAAATAGACTACAAGAGGCGGAAATGGCAGTCTTAGTAATCCTAAAGAAAGGGCGTCCTAACGCTACGACTGGCGGAGAGATAGCCACTATCACGGGTTACAACTCCCGCCTAATTTCTAGTGCAATCAGTAACTTAGTTATTCGCTATGGTGTTCCTATCATTGGTGCTAGGGTTGGTACTCGTAATGGTTACTATATAGCTGAAACCAGAGAGGAACTATTAGAGGGGCTTAGATCTCTTGAAAACCAAGTCAAGAATGAACAGAAAAGATTAGACATTTTAAAGTCTATCGAAGACGTGACTGCATACGAGAAAATACTAGAAAGGGGATAATATGCACGTTTTAAGTGAAGAATTCGAAGACAAACTACTTCGAATCATTGACAATCGTTTTGAAGACTTTCTTAAAGCCATTTCCAAACATGATAACAAACAGTTAGATCTAATATCTGCCCAGAAAGTACAAGACGAATTAGGGGTAAGTTATAACACCCTAAGACGTTGGGAAGAAGCGGGACTTAAACGCTATCAAGCCCCAGTAGAGGGGACACGCAAAGTGTATTACCTTAGAAGTAGTATTTATGCATTTATGGGGAATGAAAGTTAGAAAGAGGGTGCAAGTATGTCTATCTACGAAAGCAAGGGTTTTGGTAATGATTTACATTTATTCGATAAACAAGCACCCTTTGACTATGTTGCAGAACGTAGACCTATGAAAGTGCCACAAGGTGAAAATATCGACGATTTTAAGCGCAGTTCCGCCCCTTACTGTATTACTGGCAAGGTGAAACAAGACGAGAACGGCAACTACAAACGCAATAATGCTAGCTTAGTTTATCGTGACTTGATTTTCTTGGACTATGACGAGCTAGAGGCTAATATAGACTTTCCTAGCGTGGTCGATAACGCCTTACACGGGTATTCTTATATAGCTTACCCAACTATTAAGCACACGGCTAATAAGCCACGTTATAGGCTTGTGGTGAAACCTAGCGACGCAATGAACGAGCAGACCTATAGGCAGACTGTCCAAGAGATAGCGGACAAAATCGGGCTACCTTTCGACAGTACAAGTCTAACATGGTCGCAGTTACAAGGGTTACCAGTAACCACTGGAGACCCTGCTGATTATGAAAAGATAGTAAATAGAGGGCGTGATTATCCCGTTGCAAATACAGTTACGGCTATTCAGAAACCACACTATCACACACCACGCCAAAGCGGTAATAAAACAATCACCATGCGCGTGCTTGATACCCTATTACATGGCTTTGGTGACGAGGGTGGGCGAAATGTTGCGGTAACTAAGTTTGTAGGGTTATTGTTATCAAAATATGTAAAGGCAGATATCCCTACCGCCTATGAACTGACAATGATAGCTAATAAGGTTACTGATAAGCCTTTATCTAGCAATGAGATAGATAGGACTTTTAGGAGTATCTTAACTTCGGAAATGAGAAAGAGAGGTATCGAGCCATAGAAAAAGAAGAACTACAAGAATTTGAAGATAAATTATCACAAGTTGAACAGTCGTTTTTTGGACCTGCATTTAGAACGAAAAAAGGCAAAGATGGGGAAGAATATGTTACTAGCAGTCCCTACAATGTCAGTAAGGTTTTTGAATTTCATGACAATATCTTTAAAGGTATTAAATACAATGAATTTGAAAGAACTATCGAAGTCACAAAGACACTCCCTTGGTCTAAGGAAAAGGGGTTATGGACAAGCGAGCAGACAAACCTTTGTATCGCCTTTATTGATGAAAAATATAGGTTTACACCTCGAAAAGAACACATAGAAGTAGCCATTACCGCATTGGCTAAAAAGAACACCTACCACCCTATTAAGCAACGTATCGAAAGCCAAAAATGGGATGGTAAACCAAGAGGGGAACGCTATTTTATCGACTTATTAGGGTGTGCTGACAATTCCTATAACAGAGAAATTGCTAAGGTATGGCTGACGGGGCTCATGGCTAGGGTTTATCTCGAAAAAGTTAAGTTTGAAGTTGTCCCTATTTTAATTGATAAAAGGCAAGGGACTGGGAAAAGCACTGTAACTAAGCGATTGCTTCCAGATTATCACACCGATTCAGAAATAACGTTTGGTAAACGTGATAGCGATTATCAAAAAATACAAGCTAATGCCATTATTGAATTAGGGGAACTGAAAGGAATGTCAAAAGCAGAAATTGAAACGGTTAAAAGTTTTATTTCTTCGGATAGTGACACTTATCGTGACCCTTACGAGCGTAAGGCTACCCCACACCCTAGGCATTGTGTTTTTATTGGGACGGCTAACAAGAAATCTTTTCTTAAGGATAGCGGAACAGAAAGGCGTTTCTTCCCTATTGAATGTGGTATTAATGATGTGAAGCAACACCCTATGGATATTGAAGAAAATTACTTCTTACAAGTACTTGCTGAGGCGAAAGTTTGGTTTGATAAAGGAGAGCCACTCACACCGTCTAAAAAGTTAATGGAAAAGCTGACCGATATCCAAGAAAATTATAAGGTCGAAGATGTGGATAAAGAGATCATTAAGCAATTACTGAATGAATTTAAAATCGTTGAGGGTTGGGATAGTCTTTCACAATATGAACAACGACAATATGTTTTAAAACAACTAGGAGAGCCCCTAGATGGTGGCGTAAATGCATATAGCGATTACCCAGCTATACAGACGGATAGTCTAATTCAATTCACAAGCCCCAATCATATCGCTTACCTTGCTTTCAATCAAAACCCAAACCGAGGTGGAAAAACCTTGATTTCTCAAAAAATACGCGACTTTTTAGATAATGACGACGGATGGAGAAAGGGAGAACAACCTACACAAAGAAGATTGTTTAAAGGTGGCACTCCAGTATCTTACTATGAACGAATTTAAAACTACACAAAAACTACACAGAAACTACAACCAATACTACAACCCAAAACACTGGTATTATAGGCTTTATACTATATTGTAGTTTTAGTAGTATTAAATATCATAGATAATAATATATAGATATTTGTATAGCGTGTAAAAAATAAAAGTCTTTTGCCAAAACTAAAACTACAAAAACTACAAATTGACCTAAACCCTTGATACTACTGGTTTTTTTAAGTAGTTTTACTTGTAGTTATTGAGCTTTTTTAAAACTAAAACTACAAATTTCAGAGAAAGATATAACTTTCTAGCTAATCATACCGATTAAGAAAAGGAGAACAACCATGACATTCAAATTATTCAGCGACAATGCTAAATCATTCACTTTCAAACATGACTTTGAAACTATGGATCATGCCAAAGTATCATCTACTGCTATCCTTGGTTACATGGTCGGAACGTATGAACAACAGCCAACAGAGATCACAATCGGCGGGAACGAGGCTAACAACACCTTTACAATGGTTGTTAAGTATGTGGAAGATGAAGACCTTACAAAGGTGTTTAACCGTATTTGTGATAGCTTTGAGAGCTATTCTAAGGGTTGCAGTGAAGCATAGGTGATGAAGCGCTTGGGTTATCTGAGCGCTTTTAACTAGTATAAAGAGAGGATAAATCATGGAACTTATGGCAATCAATGAAAAGCAGACAATTAAGAACGCTAAAAAGAAGTTGCGAGAATACCCACGATGGCGAGAGATTGCACACGATAGCGCTGAACAGCGTATAACGGCAAATTATACCTTTGAGCCACGTTCTAAGAACAATAACCGCAGTAACATTGTTGAGACACTGGCAGTAAGACGAATGAATGCCATAAATGAGCTGGAAGCTATTGAGGAAGCACACAGAAACATCGTTGATAAACGCTACAGGGTTATTATCTATCGCCGTTTCTTGCAACACCCACCAGCACCAAACTGGGTTATCGCTCAAGAATTGGGCTATGCTAAAACAAGATTCCAAGAGCTAGTTAACCTTGCTTGTTTAGCTTTTGCTGAAAATTATCGAAACGGTGAACTTGTTGATTTGCTTGAATAGTTGGGTTGCCCTAATATAGGGCGTGGTGTCAAAGTGATAGAAATTGAATTAAAGGTGTTTATAGACGTTCTCAAAGCTAATAACCTAACCAAAGCAAAGCTAGCAAACGGCAAAGCTAGGGTATGGCTAGACTTGGATAAGTTGACCATAGTTTATAACGGTCAAGAAACGCCCCTAAAACGGCAGTCATTAAATTATGGAGGCTATCGCTATTATTTATATTGCCCTAACTGTGGAGAGGCTAGAACGAGCTTATATTGGTATTGTGAAGACTTGTCATGTCGTAAGTGTCTAGGGTTGCATAATAGAACATTAAACCGAAGTAAGACCGATTGTGTTTATTACTGGGAGCAGGCAGTCAAGGAAGCTCAAAAGATAGTACCAGGATATGAGGCAAAGGACTACTTAACACCCGATTTTCCCGATAAGCCAAAAGGAATGCACTGGAAAACTTATTACAAGCATAGAGCTAAGTATTATCAATATTGGCGCAAAGGTGAAGACTTATGGTTAAGTGGTATTAAACTATGATATGATCTTGATTTTTCGTAACGTTTCGAAATTTGTGCACGTTCTCAATTTTTCTAGTTACTCTTTACATGGAGCGGTGAACGTTCTTAACACCCTAATTATAGGGAAATGTTGGTAAATGTTGGAATAAAACACCACTATATTATTGGAAAATATGGGAATGGAAACCATAAATGTTAGAAAATATTAGAATGAAACGCTCTTTACCCTGATTGTGGGAGGCGGTGCAGGTTGCTTTATAAACGGTATTTGTATTTTAGTTGCGGTACTTGTCTAGATATCCACAGGCACTATAAGAAGTTTTTGAAGTATACTAAAAAAAGGTGATAGCTTTTGGCTGAATGGTTCGAGATTGTGAGACAATATGAAGTGGTGTGCAATTTACAAAACAAACAAATACTACATATTAGACGGTTTGAATGTTAAAAAAAGCTAGATATATCAAGGATTTAAGTAAGCAGAGCGTTCCAAAAAAAGGTGCGATAAATGGAGTGCGTGGTATAAAAAGTTGAAAAAAGTTGATATAAAACGCCTTAATTGTTGGAAAATGTCGGTATAAAACACCACTATAACGTTCTTAATACGCCCTAGACAAAGAATAGTCCGATAACATTCGGGCTATTTTTAAATACACCCCCGCCCCTATATTGCCGTCTGGAGAGCCACTACAAGGTGTTGTCTTACATCACGCGCAATTTTTTCCATTTTTTTATAGGGTGTCTATACCAATTACTTTAATTAGGGAATATAATTTAAAAAGCCTTGATAAAAGAGGCTATAAAATATATAATGATGTTGTATAGGAACACATATTCTTGTACAGTATTTATTAAAGGGGGAAATTAAAATGGCAACTAAAAGTTTCACCACAGATTTAACTTTTAATAGACGTTCTGCTGATAATTTAATTTCTGCTTTATCAGAAACTCGTAAATTTAAACGCTCAAAAGATGTTAAAGCGAGTGATATTCAAAATTTAGAAGAAATCAGATCAATGTTTAAAAAAGGATAAATAGGTGTGTATAAAGTAATATCGTTGACTAATCTAATAGAAGCATTAGATAAGGAAGAGTTGGAAAAAGTAATCTTAAGTTTTAAAAGCAACTCAGCGCCTCCCAACGATATTGAAATTTTTTTACATAAAAAGGCAATTCAGTTTGAAAGAGCTGCTATCGCTTCGACTTATTTAGTTTTTGAAAGAGAAACCAATATTTTAGTTGGCTTCTTTTCTTTAGCGAACAAACCCTTAACAATGTCAAAGAGAAATTTTGACGCTTTAAGTAATAATCAACAAAATAAGTTAAAGCAACATGGACGTGCTATAGGACAAAAGTTTCAAATTAATAGCTACTTGATTGGTCAGTTAGGAAAAAATTTTTCTAAGGACGCTTCAAATTTAATTACTGGAGGAGATTTATTAACTTTAGCTTTTGATAAAGTTGAAGAGGCTTCTAATATTATACGTGCAAAATATGTATGGTTAGAATGTGAAAATCACCCTAAGTTAATTAATTTTTATAGCTCTTTTGGTTTTAAAACAATCGCCCCTAATGCTTCTAAAGATGAATTAGTGGTAATGATATTAAAAATTAAGTAATAACATTGATAAAATATAATTAAAAGACACCTAGAACGGTGTCTTTTCTTGCCTGCTAAACTCGTAGTGATTGATACCCTAACGGGTATTTTTTTTGCTTTCCTTTTTGCTAACTTTTGAGGTAAGCAAACGGCAACTTATGGGGTGTGAATTACTAAAATAGCTCACAAAATCGCTTTGTTATCACTCTAATAAAACCCTGTGGAAAAGTAGTGTGATTATGTGTTATAATTTATTTTATCATAAAATGTTAGAAGGAGGGGAGCTCTGTGGCCATTAAAGCAGTCTTTTTTGATATTGATGGGACTTTTCTAAATGACCGAAAACGTGTGTCAAGTTCAACCAAAAAAGCTATCAGTCAAATGAAGGAAGATGGTATCTTAGTTGGTTTGGCAACAGGTCGTGGTCCAGGATTTGTTCAGCCTTTCATGGACAATCTGGGTCTGGATTTTGCAGTCACTTATAATGGTCAATATATTTTGACTCATGACAAGGTCCTGTATCAAAATCAGCTCCCTAAATCAACAGTCTACAACTTGATTCGCTATGCTACCAAGCACCGTAGAGAGATTTCTCTAGGGACTAGCACAGGTCTTGTTGGTTCCAATATTATTAGTATGGGAACGAGTAAGTTTGGACAAATCGTTAGCCATATTGTCCCTAAGTCCTGGGCTAAGATGGTGGAACGTAGTTTCAAGTCTTTGATTCGTCGTTTCAAGCCACAAAGTATTGAGACTCTTAAGACTATCATGCGTGAGCCTATTTATCAGGTGGTTATGGTAGCGACGGTGGGGGAAACACAAGATATTGAAGAAAAGTTTCCTCATGTGAAGATTACCCGTTCAAGCCCTTATTCAGCTGATATTATTTCAGCGGACCAATCTAAGTTAAAAGGTATCGCTCATTTAGGTGAGGTTTTTGGTTTTGAACTCAGTGAGGTTATGGCCTTTGGGGATTCGGAAAATGACCTAGAAATGCTGTCTGGCGTCGGCGTTGGTGTTGCCATGGGTAATGGTGAAGACGAACTGAAAGACCAGGCTACCCATGTCACTGATACTAATAACCAGAATGGGATTGCTAAAGCCTTGTCACACTATGGTTTGATTCACTTTGAGACAGAAAATTCATTTACCAGCGATGATGACAACTTCAACAAGGTTAAGGATTTCCACCATTTGATGGATGGCTCAACTACTGATATGCCTCGTGTTTACGGTATTGAGGAAGCTAGTCACCGTTCGGACTTCAAGTTGGAAGAAATTGTCGAATTCCTTTACGCTTCATCAGGTGGGGACAAGCGTGTCTTTGGTCAGGCTGTCCTGGATTTGCATGCTGCTCTTGATAAGGCAGCCCTCAAAGTTAGTTCTAAAGAGCATTCAGAATCAACTATGGTTGGTCAGGTGGATGCTTTGACAGACTTGCTTTATTTGACCTATGGTTCATTTGTTCTTATGGGGGTGGATCCTAAGCCTTTCTTTGATACCGTTCATGAGGCTAATATGGGGAAAATTTTCCCAGATGGCAAGGCTCATTTTGATCCTGTGACCCACAAAATTCTTAAACCAAGTGATTGGGAAGAGCGATTTGCACCAGAACCACACATTAAACGTGAGCTAGATCGTCAGATTCAAAAATCCCTACAAAGAAGTAAATAAGAAGAGAAAAAGGTTTGGACAGTCTGCTCCAAACCTTTTTCTAATAAAAATGACATTTATTAATGGATTTATTTGTGATAAAATAAAGTCGTTCTATGTATTTTTAAGGAGATTATTATGACTAAAGCAGATTGGTTAGATTTTTTTGAAGCCATCAATGGTCGTTCAGCGACTGAAGAAGAAATTGCAGCGGCACTTGCAGCTGGTGAGTTCCAAGATGACGCCCCAGAAGTAGAAACTGCTCCAGTACAAGAAGCGCCAGCGCAACCAGCTTTCGCTAATGTTCAAGAAACACCAGCCCAAGAGTCGCACCCACAGCCAACTTTCGCTGGTGCACAAGAAGCGCAACAACAACCGACTTTTGCGAGTGCACAAGACGCACAACCGCAAGCTCCTTTTGCAACTGCTCAGGCAGCACAACCTCAACCAACCTTTGCGGGGGTGCAAGCTGCTCCAGTACAAGGAGTGCCAAATCAAGCAGTGCAACCACAAGCTGGTTTTGCGAATGCTCAAGCTGGTCAACAAGCAGCTTTTGCTAACGGTCAACCTCTTCAACCAGCTCAAAACGTTCAATTTATCAATGGCCAAGCTGTAGTTGTTCCAGCACAACCATCAGCATTTGCGACAACTTTCAAAAACTACTGGACATGGTTGCTTAATGCATGGCGTCGTCCAGCTGACATGACAGATTATGGCAAACACAATGGTTGGCTTAACTATATCTTCTTGTCACTCTTCACTGGACTTGCCTTCTTTGCAATCTTGAGCGCTGTGGCACGTAAATTTATTAGCCCAGTTGTATCAACAACAAATGCATTGTCTAGTATGTTTGGTTCTTATGGAACAGATAGTTACTCATCTTCATTTTCAAGTCATACATCTAGTATTGGTTTTGGGGCTTTCTTCGCAAGTATCCTAGCTGCCTTCCTCTTCATCTTTGCCTTCATCTTGGCAGGATTTGTGACACGTAAGGCCATCTTCCGTGACCCAGAGACTACTTTCTTGAATAGTTTTGACCGTTTTGGTCGCTTGACATCATTAGCCTTGCCAGTATTGCTTGTAACCATCTTGTTCGGAGCTATTGGACTTGTTGGCTTCCCACTTTTCTTGTTCTATGTTGTTTACTTCTTATTTGCACTTGCAAACCTCTTTACAATTGTTCCTGTAACAACAGCGTGGAAGGCTGATAAGTTCTATCAAATGATCTTGGCAGCACTTTTGAATGGTGTCATTTTGTCTATCTTATTTGCAATCGTATTTACTATCATGTCATCATTTACAATAGGTCTTCTATTCTAAGTAAAGCTCTAGCATTTTTTGAAAAAGCAAGTGTATAGAAGTCTTTATGGCAACAGAAGAAAAGTCGATTGATTTATTTGAAAAGGCAGTTGGTCGTCCGCCCCGTGTCTTGGAAATTGAAGAAGGCTAAAAAGAAGACCTTGATTTAAAGGCTATTAAAGGCATTGCTGCAATGGGTTTGGATCAGGAAGTTACTTATCCTGAACCAACAGAAGAAGTTGATGAGTATGACGTTGCCGAGGAAGTGTTTGAAGATGTCCCGCTTGGTGATGAAGAGGAAACGACTCTTTTAGAAATTGAGGAGCTTTCACCAGTATCTCAAGCAGATCAAGGTCAAACTGAAGAAAATTCAGAGGCCGCTTCTAAAGAAGCACAAGCCATCTGGATGAAGGCTTTTAAAACCTATGTTGGACGTCAACCTCTTCCTGAGGAATTCCTACTTGGTAAGTCTTCAGGTTATGATGTGTCAACCATCCATCAGTTTATCTCAGATGGTAAGGCAGCGAAACCAGCCATGGCTAAAGGAAAGAAAATCCTGATTATTGCTGGTGTTGTTGTAGCAGTCCTAGCGCTTGCTGGTTATGGCTTTGGTTCTTATTACTACTCACGTGGTCAAGTAGCAGAACGTTATGAAGCAGCAGCTAAGAAGAGCTTTAGGGATAGCCTAGAATACCAAGTATGGTCTGATACTAAAAAGGAAATTAAAACATCCGAAGCCAAGTACACAAGCCTATAGCAAGAGCTAACTTATGTCTGGTTAACGTATGCAAAAGGTTGGCCGCCAGTTTCTTATTTTTCCTAAGTGGAGAGTCGTGGTAGATCCTGGAACGGTTGATTTAACCGTTAATACAGCTGATTTGAATGTGACTATTAATGGTATTGCTTATGCGACTACAGATGGCAATAACTACACGTCTAAATTGAACCATCTCTATCCAGGAACTTACAATTTTGTGGCTTCTGGTAAGGTCAATGACCAAGAAATCACGGTCTCATCTGAGGAAAATGTGACCTCTAAAACGGAAGTCAACCTTTCTGTAGAGTATCTCAGTTTTACTGTTAAATCTAATGTTAAGGATGGGGATCTCTACATCGGTGGTACTAAGATTGGAACCCTTAATTCAGAGAAATTTGATGTAAACAAGGTAGCAGTTGCTGGGCCATCAGCTGTTTATGTTAAGAAGAATTTCGAAGATGATAGCTCTATCAAGACAGAGACATTGTCTATTAAGAAAATCTCTGAAGGCCAAACGGTTACTTTAGATGCTGACGGAGTTCTTGACCGTGATACGGCAGACCGTTTTTTGACAGCAGCTTATGGTAAGTTTGATAGTTATGCCTCAAATCATAACACGACTACAGATGGTGTTTCTGTCATTTTCCTTAATGGTACTGATGATACCATGTATAAGGATGTAACGGCTGATATTGATAAAAATACTACAGGTGCTAAAAACCGAGCTGCCGATAGTATTACCTTCTCAGGCATTGACGTAACAGAAGTCGTTCAGACTGGTGAGAAGACCTTCAAGGTGACCTTCACAGCCGTTTATGATTTCTACTATGGTTATGATTCAAAATTCAAGTCATCAGGAGATATCAAAGATAAAATCTCTTGGTCATGTAATGTGGAATACGTTGGAGACGATGATAGCGATTCTAGCAGTAGTAGTTCTGACTACAGCAACTATCGTATCAACGGCAAGGCTGGCGAATCGCAACATGTGAGCCGTGAAAATACCGTGAAATAACAGTAGCTTTCTCAGTTAGTTAGCATTGAACAGATTACAAATAGGAGGTTAGTCCTCCACACTAAAAAATGGAGAACTTGGCAATTGCTGGGTTCTTTTGTTTGGCTGTTTTTACCTCTTAGGGGCTAAACTGTGCCACTTACCCCAAAAGGCCTTGTTTTGTGTAAAGTACTTGTTATAATGGAACCATCAAAAGGACAGGAAAGGAGTCTTATGAAAGTTAGAATCGAATTAGACCCATCCATGGATGAGTCTGAAATCTTGATTCGAGCTCCTCGGTTAACACAGGAATTAGCCCAGCTCCAAGAGTCTATTCTAAAGCAAAAGTTAGTTCCTTTAACCTTTTATAAGGATCGTAGTGAATATTTTCTGGATTTGGCAAATATTCTCTTTTTTGAAACAGACGGGGAGAAAATTTATGGTCATACTAAGGATGAGGCCTATGAGGTAAAGCAAAAGCTCTACGAATTGGAAGACTTGTTACCGATTGCCTTTTGTCGGATTTCCAAATCGACCATTGTCAACGTAAAGCAGATTTATTCTTTAGAGAAGTCTTTTTCAGGGACCAGCACGGTTAATTTCTATCAGACCCACAAGCAGGTCCATGTATCAAGACGCTACTATCAAGTTTTAAAAGAACGACTAAACGAAATGAGGTAAGATAATGAGAAAGAAATTAGTTGGGATCCTCTTGATCCTTTTGGCAGCTTTGGTAATTGTACAAGACTATTTTATACAATGGGAAATTAGTTTTTGGATGTTAGCTTGGGTAGTCTTACTGGCTATTTTGTCCCTTTCTAGTTTTTTGAAGCGACATTTTGCTCTTGGTTTCGCCTATGGCATTGTGGCTCTTTTTTCACTTAACGGGCAGTTCCATTTTCTTCCAGTATCTAATTTGGTCGTTATCCTCTCTTCTATTCTTGCAGTTATTGGCTTGAATATCCTCTTCAATTCTTCTAGTAAAACAAAGAATCGTTTTGGGTTGGGTTCTACTGGCTCAGAAGCTAACAATGGTGGTAATGATATCGATGTGTCTTTTTCAACGGTGACCAAATATCTCAATGATCAACACTTTACTCATGGAAGTGCGGATGTAAGTTTAGGATATGCTTCCGTTTATTTTGATAATTGTCATATCGAGGGGTCATCTGCCCAGTTTGATGTGGACGTTTCTCTGGGAAGCTTGAGTCTCTATGTTCCCAGTGATTGGCGAGTTCATATTAATGTGGACAACTCGCTCTCGGCTATTCAACACCAGGAAAATCCAAGTAATTTGACTAGCAAGGATTTCTACATCAAAGGGGAAGTTTCCTTGGGTAATTTAGAAATTATTTATGTTGGTTAGAGTTCGATTGATTAAGTTAGGAGAGAAGTTGCTAAGAGCATGACACTTTAAGTGGATAATACTCCTGTATTTCTAAGTTCATCCAATCTATCAGATTGATTCCCACTCCCTTTTTTCCTATTTTGTAGTCTCTTTATTTGTGATAATAGAGTATAGTGAAAAACTAGATTGGAATGATTATACTCTATTGGAGTTTTATGTGACGAATATGACATTAAAAAATCTAGGCGAATGCATGCTAAGACTGAAAGTCAGATAAACAGAAAATGAGGCTAGAAGGGAAATTACTATGAGAAAGAAAGCGGTTGGTTGATTTAGGAACAACTAACCCTGTCATGTCTGTTGTTAGTGAAGATGTGCTAGAGATTATTCTGATGGGGACGAATGACGATCAGGTTTTGCTATGAATGTGGTTGACTTGACCCTACGAGTGTCTATTTTCTTTAGTAATGCGATTGATGAGAGTAAGCAGGTGCCTGTAAGTCAAATCAATTTTAGTTTTCATAGCCATGATAAGGATGGTAGCTACCATCCTTATCATGGAAAATAGGACGTAAGAAGAAAAAGTTGACCTTGATGCCATTATGCAGGAAGAAAATCAGAAGAAGACCTCTGGTCTTAACCTTCACTCAGCCAAGAATATTCTTAGGAAGTATAGTGATGCCAAGCTGATTCCAAGCAGTGGTGACTACCTTTTAGGAATTAATTTTTAAATAAAGTTGTGGAGCTAAATCTTTTGATTTGGTTCTTTTTTGGGCTATAGGACCAGATATTTGGGACTTTTACTGTAGGGGATAAGCTTATGTCTGACCCATAGTCCAGAGGGCTAAAAAGGGATGAGGAAGGAGTCTGATTGTTGCTTAATTCTGTGTTATAATAGCAAGGATTAGTGGTTGTTAGCGCTAAGTGAATGGCGATCCTTGCTTAGCCCAACGACTGGTGTAGAGACAAGAAAGGGACGTCTTATGAAATTACTTTATACGGATATGTCTCAGGATTTGACAGAAATTCTGACGGAGCAGGCAACCAGCTATGCTCAAAAAGGGAAAAGGGTCTTTTATATTGCCCCTAATGCCCTGTCATTTGAGAAGGAGCGTAAGGTCTTGGAATACCTGCCTCAGTCAGCATCCTTTGAGATTACGGTGACTCGTTTTACTCAGATGGCGAGATACTTTATTCTCAATACGAGCAACCCCAAGATGCAGCTGGATGATACAGGTTTGGCCATGATTTTTTATAAGGTGTTGTCGCATATGGGCGATGATGAACTCAAGGTTTATGGCCGTTTGCGTAAGGATAGCAACTTTATTAATCAATTGGTGGACCTTTATAAAGAGTTGCAGCAGGCTAATATGACGGTTCTGGATTTGCAGCATCTGGATCAGGTTGAGAAACAAGAGGATTTGGTCAGGATTTTCAGTGTGGCTCAGGACCTCTTGTTGGCAGGGGATTTTGACAATCAATCAAAGCTCAGTGCCTTTTTTAAGGAAATTACCTCAGGTCATTTGGATAAGGCCCTGGGCAACACGGTTTTGGTCATTGATGGCTTTACGCGTTTTTCTGCCGAGGAGGAGGCTCTGGTTGCACTCTTGAATGATAAGTGCCATCAGATTGTCATTGGAACTTATGCCAGTCAAAAAGCTTATAGGGCTAACTTTGTTTATGGCAATGTTTATCAGGCCTCAGTGGATTTTTTGAGAACTTTGGCTCAAACCTATAAGGTGACACCCGACTATGTAACGACAGACAAAGAGGGCAATCCTTCTTTTGATCGCATTAGCCGTCTTTTGGAGAGCCGTCATGATTTTAGTACGGTAGATGAGCAGCTGACTGCTCAGGACAAGCAAGCCTTGCAGGTCTGGGAAGTGGTCAACCAAAAGGAAGAGGTGGCTCAGGTTGCCAAGAGTATTCGTCAGTTGCTGGCAGATGGCAAGCGCTATAAGGATATTCTGGTCTTACTTGGTGATGAGGAGAGTTATAAGCTTCAGGTAGGGCAGATTTTCCGAAAATTTGATATTCCCTATTATTTCGGCAAAGAAGAAACCATGTCTAGCCATCCTTTGGTGCAGTTTGTGGATTCGCTGGAACGTATCAAGCGCTATAACTACCGTGCCGAGGATTTGCTTAATCTCGTAAAATCCGGTCTCTATGGTGGTTTTGCTCAAGAGGACTTAGATCTTTTTGAGTATTATATCAATTTTGCAGACATCAAGGGGCGTCACAAGTTCTTGTCTGATTTTACGGCTAATAGTCGTGATAAGTATGATTTAGACCTGCTCAATGGCTTAAGGTTACAGATGGTAGAGCCCTTGGACAAATTGCTTAATAGTCGCAAACAAAAGGGATCTAGTCTACTCAAGAAACTAGTGGTCTTTTTAGAGGCTGTGCAAGTGCCAAGTAAGATGGCTAGTTTGACTGCCAAGGCTAGTGAGGCCGAAAAAGAACAGAATGAACAGGTCTGGAAGGCTTTCACACAACTCTTGGAGCAGGTTGAGACTATTTTTGGGGAAGAAACACTGTCAGTGGACGACTTTTTGTCCATTTTGCGTTCAGGAATGTTGGCCTGTGATTACCGTACGGTTCCAGCCACTATCGATGTGGTCAATGTGAAGAAATACGATTTGATTCAACCACATTCTGCTCCTTATGTTTTTGCCCTGGGGATGACCCAGTCACACTTTCCTAAGGTAGGGCAAAATAAGAGTCTCCTGTCTGACGAGGAACGTAGTCGTATCAATGAGGCGACGGATGAACACAGGAGTTTGGATATTGTTACGCAGAGCAATAGTCAGCGGGGGCATTTTGTAGCTATGTCACTTTTTAATGCGGCTAGTGAACAATTGGTGCTTAGTCAGCCACAAATTCTCAATGAGACTCAAGATGACATGTCGGTTTATTTGAAAGAGCTGCTTGACCTTGGTCTTCCTTTGGTTGAAAAGGGACGTAATCGTTTCGAGGCTAAGGGTGACCAGATTGGGAACTACAAGGACCTTCTATCAACTGTCATTGCCCTTAACAGCAGCCATCTAGATGCTGATTTGGATAAGGAAACGCAGACTTTCTGGACCGTTGCTGTGCGTTATCTCCGTAAGCGACTTGATAAGGACCAAGTCTTGATTCCAAATGTGATTGACGATGTGACGACAACCAAGGTGGATGATCAGGTCATGCAGCTGGTCTTTCCGGGGGAAGAACCACTGAAATTATCAGCTTCGGCTCTGATGACCTTCTATAACAACCAATATCTTTATTTTTTGCGTTATGTTTTGGGGCTTGAAGAGTTGGAGTCCATCCATCCAGATGCTCGACACCACGGGACTTACTTGCACCGTGTCTTTGAGTGTGTTATGGGAGATTCTTCGTCAGAAAACTTCGATGATAAATTGGAAAAGGCTATTGCTCAGACCAATCAGGAACAGCCCTTTGAACTTCTCTATACAGAGGACCAAGAGAGTCGCTTGTCTCGTCAGATTTTGGAAGATATCGCCCGTTCAACTGCCAGTGTTTTACGTGACAATGCGGCCGTTAAGGTTGAGCGTGAGGAAGCCAAGTTTGATTTGCTTTTAGCAAATAGCATCAAGATTACAGGGATTATTGACCGTGTGGACCGTTTAACAGATGGGGCTCTGGGTGTCGTTGACTACAAGTCAGGTAAAAATATCTTTGACATTCAAAAATTCTACAATGGCCTTAGTCCGCAATTGGTGACCTATCTGGAAGCCCTCCGTCAGACCTATAAGGTTGATGCTGATCAGCTTTTTGGTGCCATGTATCTTCACATGCAGGACCCACAGCTTAACCTAGCTCAGTTTGGTCTGGATAAGCTAGCAGCTCAGGCTCATAAGGAATTGACCTATAAGGGACTTTTTGTGGCTTCAGAAACAGAGCATCTAGCTGGTGGAAACTATGATTTGCAAAAGATTGTCACTTATGACAAGGAGGACCTAGAAACCTTGCTCGATTACAATATTAAGCTCTTTACAAGTGCTGCTGAAGTTATTAGAAGCGGGAATTTTGCGGTTAATCCTTATACTGAGGATGGCAAGTCTGTTCAAGGAGATCAAATCAAGGCAATTACTCATTTTGAGGCCGACCGACACATGGGACAGGCTCGAAAACTCTTGCGTTTACCAAGTAAGGGCAAGAAGGAAGCCTATTTGGAGCTGATGGCAAAAGATGAGGACGATAATGAGATGCAAGTTGCTGAAACTATCGTCCCCTTTCCAGTCATTGATCAAGATGTGACAGCAGACAAAAAAGACCAGGAGGACAACCATGTTGACTAAAGCTTTTTTAAGTCCAACAGAGATTGAGGAACGTATTGCCCAAGAATCAGCTTCTGACAAGGAACGTAAGTTAACACCAGAACAGATTGAGGCCATTTACAGTAATGGTACTAATATTCTTGTGTCAGCTTCGGCCGGATCAGGGAAAACTTTTGTCATGGTTGAGCGTATCCTTGATATGATTGGACGTGGCGTTGGTATTGACCAACTCTTTATCTCAACCTTTACGGTAAAGGCTGCAGGTGAGTTAAAAGAGCGTCTGGAAAAACGTCTGACAGAGCAGCTTGGACAAGCTGAGACGGATGAAGAGCGTGCCTTTCTTTCGGACCAGATTGCTAAGATTGGGACAGCTGATATTGGAACCATGGATGCCTTTACTCAGAAATTGGTCAATCAGTATGGCTATCTCCTGGGTGTGTCACCTATTTTCCGCATCATGACAGATCCTGCCGAGCAGACACTTATGAAAAATGAGGTTTATGCTGACCTCTTCAACGATTACATGCAAGGAAAGGATGCCCAGCTTTTCCAAAAATTGGTCCGCAATTTCACTGGACATAGCAAAACTAGTAAGGCCTTCCGTGATTTAGTTTACGATGTCTATAACTTTTCTCAGGCTACTGCAGGTCCTGAAAAATGGCTACGTCAAAATCTCTTAAAGGGGCAGACGGAGGCCAAGCCAGAACAGGCTAAAAATGATCTTTTAGACGGTCTTAAAGTTGGCTTGTTGGCTGATTTCCTAGCTTTCTTAAGAGACCATTTAGGTCTAGCTCAGCGTGAATTTGCCAAGGCTAAGTATCTGAATAATGTGTCGGATGCCATTAGCCTTCTTGAAGGAGCTCTGGCCAATGACCAAACGGATATGGAGGACTTGCTCAAACAACTCTTGACTTTGTCAGGAGGTACTGGTTTGACCAATATGACCCGTCCTAAAGACGAGGAACTCAAGGCCTACAAGGAAGCTTACAACAAGACCAAAAATGAGTTTGTGGCCCAGTTGCGAGAGGTTGATACCCAACTAACGGTCCTCGAGGTTTTGACCAAGCATAATGATGACATCCTACCTCTGTTGGAGTTGCTTCAGTCCTTTGTACTTGATTTTTCGGACCAGTATTTACAGGCCAAGATTCAGGAAAATGCTTTTGAATTCTCGGATATTGCCCATTTTGCCATCCGTATTTTGGAGGAAAATCCAGAGGTGGCAGCTAGCTACCGTGACCGTTACCATGAAGTAATGGTAGATGAGTATCAGGACAATAGCCATACCCAAGAACGCATGTTGGAACTCCTATCTAATGGACACAACCGATTCATGGTGGGAGATATCAAGCAATCCATCTATCGTTTCCGTCAGGCAGACCCTCAGATTTTTAATGGTAAGTTCCAGCTTTTCCTTGAAAATCCAGATGCAGGTAAACTTATCCTTCTAAAGGAGAACTTCCGTAGTCAATCTGAAGTTCTTGATGCGACTAATGGTGTTTTCAGCCACCTCATGGATCAGGAAATCGGGGACATCCTCTATGACAAGACTCATATGTTGGTAGCAGGTAGCGAGAAGCAAAGAGAGCCCCATCCTGAAAATCAGACAGAGGTTCTGATTTATAATAGTGATGAAGCAAATGTGACTCCCGACGAGGAAAGTGCTGATCAACCTATCAGTAGCGGCGAGATTTCCTTGGTTATCAAAGAAATCATCAAACTTCACGAGCAGGGTGTACGTTTTGAGGACATTACCCTCCTTGCGCCAACCCGCAACACCTATCTGGACTTGATGGCAAGCTTTGAGGAGCACGGAATTCCTTTGGTTCCTGACGAGTACAAGTCAAGTTACCTTGAGTCACTAGAAGTTATGATTATGTTGGATACTCTTCGTGCCATCAATAATCCTCTCAATGACTACGCCTTGGTTGCTCTCCTTCGTTCACCGATGTTTAACTTCAACGAGGACGACCTGGCTAGGATTGCTGTCCAGGCTGACAAAGGCCAATTCTACGATAAGCTTCTTGCAGCTCATACTAAATCAGGACTTCATCCAGAAGTTGTCACCCAAGGACTTGAGACCAAGTTGACTCTCTTAATTGAGACTCTATCAGATTGGCGTGATTACAGTAAGTGGCACTCGCTCTATGACCTCATCTGGAAGATTTACGACGATCGTTTCTATTATGATTATGTTGGCAGCCTTCCACGAGCTGAGCAACGCCAGGCCAATCTCTACGCCCTTGCCTTGCGTGCCAATGCCTATGAAAAGACTGGCTTTAAGGGGCTTTCTCGTTTTATTGGTATGATTGATAAGATTATTTCTAGCGGTAACGACCTAGAGGAAGTGGCAGACTTGGTTCCCAAAAATGCCGTTAGCCTCATGACCATTCACAAGTCCAAGGGGCTAGAGTTTAAGTATGTCTTTGTCCTTCAGATGAATCGCAAGTTCATTGGTCACAGCAAGGATGGCCTGAGCGGGAAGTATATTATCAACCGTGAAAAAGGGCTTGGCATTAAGTACCTAGCTGACCTTAAAGACCAGATAAACACCAATTTGCCTAAGTTAAATGTTGTTCTCGAGACCTTAACCTTCCAGGAAAATCGTAGGGAAGAGCGACGGGCAAGTATCTCAGAAGAGATGCGTCTACTCTATGTGGCAATGACCCGTGCAGAGAAAAAACTCTACCTGGTTGGTAAGGGCAGTAAGGAGAAATTGACCCAGCAATTTGGCACGGATGTTGAAAATAATCGCCTACCAGTAGCCCTACGTGACCAAATCGCTACTTATCAGGATTGGGTTATGGCTTTGGATACTGCCTTTATGAGAAAGGATCTCAAGTTTACTGTTCGCTTTGTTGAGGCTGAGGAGTTGATCCCAGAGGCTATTGGTCAGGTTGAAGTTCAAGCGGCAGTAGATGCCGATGATTTATCTAACAATCGTCAGACAGAAGAGATTAAGCGTGCCCTGACTGTCTTAGAAAGTGTTAAAAAACTCAACCAACTCTATGCACCAGCGATTGACCTACCATCGGTGCGTACTCCAAGTCAGCTGAAGACTTTCTACGAACCAGTTATGGATACAGAAGGTGTAGATATCATGGACAAGAAAGAGGAAGTCCAACCTCTTGAGACAGCAACCACTTTTGAGTTACCAGACTTTGGACAAAAGATTAAGGTAACCGGAGCTGCGGTTGGTTCTGCTACCCATGAACTCATGCAACGCTTGATTCTTTCTGATACTGTGACCCTCCAAGACTTGACACAGGCCTTGAGTCGGGTATCGGCAGATGATCAAGTTAAGGCGCGTGTGCAGTTAGAAAAGCTACTAGGCTTCTTTGACACCGAACTTGGGAAGCTCATTCTAGCTAACCGTGGTAAGTTGCGTCGTGAAGCACCATTTGCTATGTTAGCAGAAGATCCCGCTAGTAAAGAAGACTTTGTCGTCCGTGGTATCATCGATGGCTACCTTCTTCTTGAAGACCGTATTGTCCTCTTTGATTACAAGACGGACCATTTTACTCAACCTGGTGAGCTTAAGGAACGCTACAAAGGGCAAATGAGCCTATATGCTAAAGCACTTAGCCAAGCCTATCAAGTAGATAAGATTGATAAATACCTTATTCTCCTAGGTGGAAAAAACTTGGAAGTTGTAGAAGTATAAGCTATAGCATAACCATTCTTTCATTATGAAAGAATGGTTTTTT
>NZ_GL831112.1:284281-290098 GCF_000188295.1 Streptococcus vestibularis ATCC 49124
GGTTTTTTGTGTCTTAATTCCACCAAAAAAGACCGGTATGCACACACCAGTCTTTTCTGATAGATTCCCATCAGTATTGTAAGTTCGTTAAAATATTAGAGGATGGAAATAGTTATGAAAAAAGTATCTTGTAGGTTGCTTAGGCCTAAAAGGGCTATTATAACAAACTCATCTCAGTCTAAACAAGGTTAGAAAAATTAAACACTATAAACATTACTAGTTTTTAATAGTTTGTATCTATAATGGCAATAAATAGAGACCAAAACCGCCAGCATTAGACTGACGGTATGTCGTTATTTCAATAGTAATTTCAGCCAAGAAAAGGCACCACCCAATTTACCCAGGCCCAGGAAATAGGCATAACCAGAATCATGGCCGGAATCATATCTGCTGTTGGGAATTGACGCAGTTTCATAATACGAAAACCAGTCGCAATCATGAGGAAGCCCCCACAAGCCTTAAAGTCTCCAATCATGGCTTTTGTTGTTAGAGGAAGAATGAAACCAGCACTTACAAAGAGGAGGAAGAAAACGATAAATTGTGGAATGGCAATCATGGAGATGATGTAGCCTAGGCTACAAGAGAAAATCATGGCCGTAAAGAAATCTAGGATAGATTTGGAAATCAAGATGGAAGCATCGCCTGTCATCCCAGACTCAAGGCTCCCATAAATTCCTGTGCCACTCGCACAAAAAAGGACGATAACCGTTAAGAGCTGTGCATAAAATTCATCGTGAGCTAACCCTGTTTGTTTGCTTGGCGTAATCTTGGACAAGCCTTTTTCCATAAGTCCAGCTCCCTTGTTGATGAGGTTTCCAAACTTTAGGGCCAGTCCAATGATGGTACCGATAACTACTGCAAAGATAACTGCAGGCATATTAACCATATTCATAATGGCGCTAATCCCCATAACCATAGAGGCCAGGCCAAAGATAAGGTTAAGATTGTCTTTGAAATCGTCTCTGAGATAATCCCCAAAGAGTCCTCCAGCGATTCCTCCTAAGATAATAGATAGCGAGTTGATGATAATTCCAGTTGGCACCAGTGATTTTCCTCCTATTTGTTCTAAATACTATAAGTTTAGCATTATCAAAGGCTGAATGCAAAATTGTCTCGTATTTGCAAACGTTTTCTTGAAATTGTACCTTTAAAATGATACAATGAATGAGGAGGTAACGAAATAGCCTTATCTAAATCTATTTCCAGTATTTTTAGAGCGTTATTCATAAAAAATAAGGAAACAACTCTAACTCAAAATCTAATATAAATTATAAGATGAGGCCATCGTTAAATAGGTTCTCAAGAAAGGATAAAAGATGATTCGGTTTGAACATGTAACGAAACGTTATGAAGATAAAGATGCTCTCTCAGATCTTAATCTCGAGATTCGAGATGGTGAAATCTTTGGTTTGATTGGGCACAACGGAGCTGGTAAAACCACTACCATTTCCATTTTGACGTCTATCATTGAAGCTAGCTACGGTGAAGTTTACGTCGATGATATGGCCCTTAGCCTGCATCGTGATGCTATTAAGAAGAAAATAGCATATGTGCCAGATTCGCCGGACTTATTTCTAAATTTGACCGCTAATGACTATTGGTACTTTTTGACACGTATCTATGATTTGGAAGCTAGTCAAGTCGAGGAACGTTTGACTGATCTCATGTCTACCTTTGACTTGACTGAAAATCGCTATAACCTCATTTCTTCCTTTTCTCACGGTATGCGTCAGAAGGTTGTTGTTATCGGTGCCCTTTTAGTTAATCCACAGATTTGGGTTTTGGATGAGCCCTTAACTGGTCTGGATCCACAGGCGTCTTATGATTTGAAGGAAGCCATGCGTCATCATGCCAAGGAAGGCAATAGTGTCCTTTTCTCAACCCACGTTTTAAGTGTAGCTGAGCAACTCTGTGATCGTATTGCTATCTTGAAGAAAGGAAAACTTATCTTCCAAGGGTCTCTAGCTGAACTGAAATCTCAGTACCCTGATAAGGATTTGGAAACCATTTATCTGGAAATGGCTGGACGTAAGATTGAGGAGGTATAGTCATGAACTGGAACCATGTTTGGGAGCTTTTTAAAATTAATCTCCTCTACGCCAATCCTCAAGCAGTAACTAACCTACAGAAACGTCAGGAGAAAAAGAAAAAAGCTAATTTCTCCATCGTTAATGCCATGCTTAGACAACAACTCTTGATTCTAGTTGTTTTTACGGTTGTCTATAGCTATCTTTTTGTAGGTGTCGATTATAAGGCCAATCCTGGAGTCTTAACCCTATATCTCTTGACATTTTCAATCATGGGACTTCTCCAGACCTTCACGGCTCTCTATAGTACCTTTTATGACAGTAAAGATAGCAAGGTCTATCTATCTCTCCCCTTGAAACCATCAGAAGTTTTCCTTGCCAAGACCTTGTCAGGTTTTATGGTTGGTATGAGCTTCATGGTACCTATCCTTAGTCTTTTGATTCTAGCTTACTGGCAATTTATTGGGCCGCTTGGGATACCTGTAGGTCTATTTGCCTTTATCCTTTGTCTTTTTGTCAATCTCGTTCTGTCAGTAGTTCTCGCTAATAGCATTGGGACCATGATTGTTCGTAGCTCTCGTCAAAAGCTCTATTCGAGTATCCTGATGACTCTGTCGACCATATTGATTATGTTGCCTATCATGATGGTTGGTTTTCTTAATGGTTATATTAAGGGTGCTGGGCATGTCAATTTTCCCTTGTTGCCTTATCTAAGAGGTTACTATGATGTCGTAGCTGCCCCTCTATCTCCAGAGGCTCTGCTAAATTTCTATCTTCCTCTTATCTTAGTGCTTATCTTGGGCTATTGGTTTTATAAAGTCAGAATGCCTCGTTATTTCCACGAAGCCATCTATAACCAGAAGGCTAGAAAGTCTCAGGCCAAAGCTGTTACCCGAAGCCAAAGACAGGTCTTGGTTCGCCATCATTTATCTACTTTGGGGAATTCAACCCTCATTATCAATACCTATGTGGTACCAGTCTTATATATGATCATGCTAGGTGGGGGTGCGGTCTTTTTGAAAGATCTGGGTCCAGACTATTTCGGACTCCTGCTTTTGGTCGGAATTGCCTTTGGTTTCTTTTCAGCTCAACCAACAAGTTTTCTTGGTGTGGCAACTTCCTTAGAGGGGACAAACTTTGACTTTATTCGTAGCTTGCCAATCAATATGGGTGACTATCTTCGTCAAAAGTTTTGGATTTTCTATGGCTTGCAAGTCAGTGTTTCCCTCTTATTAGGAGGACTTGGTTTAATATTCCTTGCACATCTCCATCCGGTTTTAGTACTGAGTTTCATCATTGGTTTCCTTGTGACAACCTATCTTGCAGGTGGCTATTTCTTTGAACGTGACATTAAATTGTTGGAAGTGAATTGGCAGGAAGTTACCCAACTCTTCAACCGGGGCGGCGGCCAGTGGCTTTATATGGGTATTTTTGTCCTTACCATTTTTATTGCAGCCTTGCTGGGCGGTGTGGTCTTCTTTGCAAGTAAGTTCTGGATTGCCCTAGTAGTCAATACTATAGTATCTGGGCTTATAGCTTTAATTGCCTTAATCGTTTATCTCTTTGTTGATCGCAGACGTTGGAAACGTATTAGAGCCATGTTTTTTGCCTAGAACAAACTGTTTAAAGAGTCTCTCCGATTGGAGGGATTCTTTTTTTGATGATAATGTTAGTTATTTAAAGTTATACATTATAGATGTTAAAATACAAGAATTTAGTGTATAATCATAAACATGAAACGAAATTTTGACTCAGTAAAACGCCTAGTTATCAAAATCGGGACCAGCTCTCTGGTTTTGCCATCAGGGAAAATTAATCTTGAAAAAATCGATCAGCTAGCTTTTGTTATTTCTAGCTTACACAATAAAGGGATTGAGGTTGTCCTCGTATCCTCTGGTGCCATGGGCTTCGGGCTCAATGTCTTAGACCTAGACAAGCGACCGGCTGAAGTCGGTAAGCAACAAGCTGTCTCGAGTGTAGGACAGGTGGCTATGATGAGCCTATATTCTCAGGTCTTTTCACATTACCAAACCAAGGTATCTCAGTTGCTTTTGACGCGTGATGTGGTTGAGTATCCCGAGAGTTTAGCCAATGCCATCAATGCTTTTGAGAGCCTCTTAGAGCTTGGAGTTGTCCCAGTTGTTAATGAAAATGACGCTGTTAGCGTAGATGAAATGGATCATGCGACTAAGTTTGGGGACAACGACCGCTTGTCTGCTATCGTTGCTAAGATTGTTGGTGCAGACCTACTTATCATGTTGTCAGATATTGATGGGCTCTTTGATAAGAACCCAAATGTCTATGAGGATGCGACCCTTCGTAACTATGTCCCAGAGATTACAGAGGAAATTCTGGCATCAGCTGGTGGTGCCGGTAGTAAATTTGGTACGGGTGGTATGATGAGTAAGATTAAATCCGCTCAGATGGTTTTTGAAAATCATAGTCAAATGGTTTTAATGAATGGTGAAAATCCACGTGACATTCTTCGTGTCCTAGAAGGAGCCAAAATCGGTACACTCTTTAAACAGGAGGACTAATATGACATATATTGATACATTGGGCCATCAGGCCAAAGTGGCGAGTCGTCAGATTGCTAAATTGTCAACAGCAGCTAAAAACGACCTTTTAAATCAGGTAGCTAAAGCTCTAGTAGCTGAGAGTGGCTATATTATTACTGAAAATGCTAAGGATATGGCCAATGCCAAGGAAAATGGTATTTCAGAGATTATGCGAGACCGCTTGCTTTTAACGGAAGACCGTATCGCAGGGATTGCTGAGGGTGTCCGTCAGGTAGCAGCTCTTCAGGACCCAATCGGTCAAGTGGTTCGTGGCTATACAAATCTAGACGGTCTTAAAATTGTTCAAAAGCGTGTTCCTATGGGTGTTATCGCTATGATTTTTGAGAGCCGTCCCAATGTCTCAATCGATGCCTTTAGCCTTGCCTTTAAAACTAATAATGCCATTATTCTTCGTGGAGGACGTGATGCCATCAATTCCAACAAGGCCCTGGTTACAGTAGCTCGTAAGGCTTTGGAAAATGCGGGTATCACAGCAGATGCTGTTCAACTGGTTGAAGATACCTCTCATGAGGTAGCCGAGGAACTCATGGCGGCGACCAAGTATGTTGACTTGCTCATCCCTCGTGGTGGAGCCCGTCTCATCCAAACGGTTAAAGAAAAAGCCAAGGTTCCTGTCATCGAAACGGGTGTTGGTAACTGTCATATTTATGTGGATAAATATGCTAACTTAGATATGGCGACACAGATTGTCATCAATGCCAAGACCCAACGACCAAGCGTGTGTAATGCTGCAGAATCTCTCGTCGTTCACGCTGATATTGCAGAAGAATTCTTACCTAACTTAGAAAAAGCTATTTCAAAAGTTCAAGCTGTTGAGTTCCGTGCAGATGAA
This sequence comes from Streptococcus vestibularis ATCC 49124, assembly GCF_000188295.1. Classification (GTDB taxonomy): domain Bacteria; phylum Bacillota; class Bacilli; order Lactobacillales; family Streptococcaceae; genus Streptococcus; species Streptococcus vestibularis. Next base: position 289,720 of record NZ_GL831112.1, read on the forward strand.
ACGGCTCTGAAACTCATGGAAAAAGCTGTACCAGCTTCACCAGAAGATTTTGCGACAGAGTTTCTTGACTATATTATGTCTGTTAAAGTGGTAGACAGCCTTGATGAGGCCATTGATTGGATTAATACTTACACGACATCGCATTCAGAGGCTATCGTGACTCAGGATATCAGTCGTGCGGAGCAATTCCAAGACGACGTAGACGCTGCAGCTGTCTATGTCAATGCCTCAACTCGCTTCACAGATGGCTTCGTCTTTGGATTGGGGGCTGAAATCGGAATCTCAACCCAAAAAATGCACGCCCGTGGTCCAATGGGACTTGAGGCCCTAACTTCAACCAAGTTCTATATTAATGGCCAAGGTCAGATTAGAGAATAAA
>NZ_GL831112.1:290438-316820 GCF_000188295.1 Streptococcus vestibularis ATCC 49124
AGAATAAACAAAAAGCTCCTCATGGGGCTTTTTTGGTCTATTTGCTAGAGTAAGAAGCTTCTGATATATTGGAGGTATCAAAAATGAGGAGCTTTGGTGATGTTTAAAGCTTATAAAAAATATTGGAGGGGCTATGTAGATTTTGAAGGACGTTCAAGCCACTCAGATTATTGGTTTGCGGTGTTAGCAAATATTTTAGTCATTTTCGCTGTAGAGATTTTAGCAGGTATATTTATAGGTGCTAATGATGGTAGTGTGGCCGGTCCACTAGGTACTATTGCAATCTTACTGATATTAGCTATGTTAATATATGGTCTTGCTGTTGTATTACCATTTACTGCAATCCAAGTCCGTCGTTTGCGTGATGCTGGTTATCACTGGGCTTTTATTTTCTTCCGATTTGCCGTGGGGATAGGTGGGATTGTACTTTTAATTTTGTTCTGTCAACCAACAAAAGTAGAAGTGCCATTCAACAACTTCAATAATCCACAACAATAACGACAATCAACCAACTCAAAGAGTTGGTTTTTCTGATGTCAAAAAGCTTTATGTCAATGTTGCACATTTTAATATTTCTGATATAATCTTATCTGAGACTAATCAACACTAAAATATAATTTAAGAAATGTGAATAACTTATGAAACTATTTCGTCACATAAAAGAAAAACGTTACCTTATTTTGGCATTTACCCTACCAGCTCTTTTATTGGCTTTGGCTATTGTCTTTTTCCGTCCTACTCATCATCATGCCGAGGTAGGAGTGAGGGTTAGCACCAAACAGTCGTCATCAAAAGCTAAGGCTCCCTCTAAATCATCTAGCTCTAGCTCGTCATCGTCAACATCAACGTCTAGCGAGTTGTCAAGCTCTAGCACGGCATCTGTAGCAGCTAGCCAGGCACAGACAGCCACAACGACTACGGTTACACCGGCTCCTTCCTCAGCTCAAGGAACTTACCAAGCGCCACAGTATAATTATGCTCCTCCAACAACTGATACCGACTCAAATAGTGAGACCTCAAGCTATACAGACCCTGCCTACGGCTCAGATATTAGCTCTGGGACAACAGAATAAGGGTAAGAGAAAAGGAATTTAGGATCAGCAATGAAAAATAAAGTTTTAGTATTAGTAACAGGATTATCTAGCCTAGTCTAGCCCTATTGGTTGCTTGTTCAAATCAGTCTAATCATTTATCATCTACCAATTCTTCATCATCAGTAGAGCAGTCCCAATCAAGTAGTAGTGAAAGCTCTAGCTCAAGCTCTAGTCAAGAGAAAAAGGTAGATGCCTCTGCCTATGATAGCATCATTAGTAAGTACCAAACAGCTGTAGATGACAATCAAACTGACGATTCAATTAATCCTTTGGTGGTGACCTATGCTAATTCTCAAATCAGTCCTGCTTCAACGGTCTATACTTACCGTGATTTGGATGGTAATGGGGTTGACGAGTTGGTGTTTGCTTTTAAACCAGGTAAACTCTTTAAGGAGCATATGATTACGGATATTTACACTATCTCTAAGGATAGTGGTCAGGTCATTCGTCTGACAGAAGGTCCGCAACTGGGCATGTTGGGTGAGCGTATGACATTGGTCTACCTCATGGATAACAACCTTTAGCTACTATGGTAGTGCTGGTGCTATGGCTGGTGAAGGTTCTGGCTACCACTTTAGTAGTGATGGCCAGTCTCTTATAAAAGATGACAGTGATTCGGGTGCAGAGAAGGCTGATCTCTCTAATTGGGGTTGGAAGGACCTGAGCAGTGCCTCTATTGAATCTAGCACAGCATCACAAACTCAAACAAGTTCATCAGCCCTCAAGCCTGATGAACTGAAAAATGGTAACTATAAATCAGCTGTAGGGACATGGAAGTCTTCAAATGGACAGACTATCACCATTACTTCGGATGGACAGTTGGAACTCTGGGGTTCTACTTACCCTATCGACAAAGTCTCATCCAATCAATATGTGTCAGGAATATATACCCTAACTTATGTGTATTCTAGCCCAGTAGGGAATGCTCCAATTGAGCTTTGTCCTAAAGGAGTTAGCGATGGAAGTGATGCGGGAGATAACAGTAAGGACCGAATTTTAGCGACTAATGGTAAGCCATCTGAGGAAAGTTATTTTTACAGAGTTGACTGATTTTCGAGAACCGATCTATCAATCATCAAGCCAGGCCACAGGTCTGGCTTTTTTACTATCCTGTTAACTTACAGAACGAGACAATTTCTCCATTCTTGTGCTATAATAGAAGTTATGACTAATGAATTTCACCATGTAACCGTTCTTTTACACGAAACTGTTGATATGCTTGATATCAAGCCCGATGGCATCTATGTTGATGCGACCTTGGGTGGCGCAGGACATTCGTCTTATCTATTGTCACAATTGTCTGAAAAGGGTCATTTGTACTGTTTTGATCAGGATCAAAAGGCTATTGATAATGCTCAAGTGCGTCTCAAGGACTATATTGATAAGGGAATGGTGACTTTCATTAAGGATAATTTCCGTAACCTCAGATCTAACCTTGAAGCTCTGGGAGTGTCTGAAATTGATGGCATTCTCTACGATTTGGGTGTGTCTAGCCCACAGTTGGATGAGCGTGAGCGTGGTTTCTCCTATAAACAGGATGCCAAGCTGGATATGCGTATGAATGAGGAGGCGAGCTTGACTGCTTATGAGGTGGTTAATACCTATCCTTACAACGATTTGGTGCGCATTTTCTTCAAGTATGGTGAAGACAAGTTCTCTAAACAAATTGCACGTAAAATTGAACAAGCTCGTCAGGTTAAACCAATTGAGACCACGACGGAACTGGCGGAAATCATTAAATCAGCTAAGCCTGCTAAGGAATTGAAGAAGAAGGGCCATCCAGCCAAGCAAATTTTCCAAGCTATTCGAATCGAAGTGAACGATGAACTTGGTGCTGCGGATGAATCGATTCAGGAGGCTTTGGATCTCCTAGCTGTGGATGGTCGCATTTCGGTGATTACCTTCCATTCTTTGGAAGACCGGTTGACTAAGCAACTTTTCAAGGAAGCTAGCACGGTAGATGTACCTAAAGGCTTACCTTTTATTCCCGAAGACTTACAACCGAAGGTAGCTCTGGTTAATCGTAAGCCTATCCTACCTAGTCAGGAAGAATTAGAAGCCAATAACCGCTCGCACTCTGCTAAATTGCGTGTGGCTAAAAAAATCAGGAAGTAACTATGGAAAATCAGGAACGTCAGATTGTTAATAGGGCTATTAGAAACCATATTCGTTTTATGACACGTATGGAAAAGGCCTTCTATTCGGCAATTGTTTTGACAGCTATTGTGATGAGTATCGCTGTTGTATTTTTACAAGGGCGTAATCAGGCTATCAAGCAACAAATCACAGACCTTAATCGCAAGATTAGTGACGAAAAGACAGAGCTTAACAATGCTAAGCAGGCAGTAAATGAGTTAACTAACTCTGATCGTATCAAAGAGATTGCCACTAAGGCAGGACTGTCTATTAATAACGATAGTATTAAGAGTGTGAAATAGCCAATGAACAGACTTAAAAAACTTAAACATTTATTTCTAAACTATGTCGTAAGGGATAGGAAAAAGCCAGCCCAAAACCGACAGCATGTTGGTCAGAACCTGATGGTTCTCAGCATTTTTATCTTTTTTGTTTTTATTATCAACTTTGTGGTAATTATTGGGACCGATAGTAAGTTTGGTGTTGATTTGTCAACACAGGCTGCTAAGTCTTATAACACGAAAACCACAGTGGCGGCCAAGCGTGGGACGATTTATGACCGAAATGGGAATGTTTTGGCTGAGGATTCAACCAGTTATTCCATTTATGCTATTGTGTCAACCAGCTATGTGTCAGCAACTCGGGAAAAACTCTATGTCCAAGATAGTCAGTTTGATAAGGTTGCCGATATTTTGAAAGACAAGCTAGGAATTGAAAAGAGTGATGCTTTGGCTCAATTGCGTACCAAGGGTGCCTATCAAGTATCCTTTGGACTAAAAGGAAAAGGAATCACCTACTCTGTCAAAGAGGACCTAGAAAAGACTTTTAAGGATGCAGGTATTAAGGGGATGGCATTTGAAGCGACAACCTCCCGTATGTATCCTAATGGAACCTTTGCTTCAGAGTTTCTTGGCCGTGCCGAAGCTGTTGAAAATAAAAAAGACGGTTCGTATTCATTGGTCGGTCAAACAGGTTTAGAGCGTTCGCTGAATAGCCTTTTGACAGGTAAAGATGGCGAAGCTATCTACGAGAAGGATAAAGACGGTAATACCCTTCTTGGAACGGAAACGATTACCAAAGAAGCTATCGATGGTAAGAATATCTATACGACATTGTCGGCCCCTCTTCAGACCTTCCTAGAAACGCAGATGGATACGTTTATGGAGCAGACCAAAGGTGTAAATGCTTCAGCAACAGTTGTCAATGCGAAAACAGGTGAAATCCTTGCAACGACACAACGTCCAACCTATAACTCGGATACGCTAGAAGGACAGACTAAAAAAGGTTACGACTGGGTCAACCGCCTCTATGAAGCTCAGTATGAGCCAGGGTCAACCATGAAAGTGATGCTCTTGTCAGCAGCTATCAATAATGGAAGTTTCAACCCGAATGCAACCTACAGTAACGCTAATGGTATTAAGGTTGATGATGTTGAAATCAATGACTGGTCAATCAATGAAGGTGTTTCAACAGGTCGAACGATGTCATTTGCACAAGGATTTTCATATTCAAGTAACGTTGGTATGACCATGCTGGAACAAGACATGGGAGACAAAGTCTGGTCTAACTACCTATCGCTATACAAATTTGGACTTCCAACCCGCTTTGGGATGGTTGGTGAGTCTTCAGGGATTGTCTCTCGAAACTCAGTTAATATTGCCCAATCATCTTTTGGACAAGGGATTTCAGTAACTCAAGTCCAAATGCTCCGAGCCTTTACCGCAATCTCTAACAATGGTATTATGTTAGAGCCTCAATTTATTAAACAAGTTGCCGATACTAATCAAGGTACTGTTCGTACAGCCAAGAAAGAAGTTATTGGTAAACCTGTTTCCAAGCAGACTGCATCTGAAACCCGTAACTATATGATTTCTGTCGGTACGGATCCAGAGTTCGGTACCCTATACAACAAGTCTGAAGGTTCGCCAATCATTCAGGTTGGTAACTATGATGTTGCGGTTAAGTCAGGAACAGCCCAAGTGGCTGATGAAAAGACAGGAACCTATAAAGTTGGGACCAACGAGACTCTCAACTCAGTTGTAGCCATGGTTCCTTCTGATGATCCAGAATACATCATGTATTTGACCATTCAAGAGCCTAAGACCTGGGATAATAATTTTTATGCGACTGTGGTGAACCCTGTTTTAGAAGAAGCCATGTCAATGGGTGCTACTTTGGAGACTTCTGTTTCTGAGGGGAGTGGAAATACTGAAGAGACTAGCTATCAAACTGGTGATATCATTGGTAAGACACCAGGAGAGACAGCTAATACTCTTCGCCAAAACCTAATTCATCCGGTTGTTCTGGGTGTTGGCAATAAGATTGAAAAGGTTTCTGTAGATGCAAAAGCTGATATTAAAGCTAATGAGCAGATCCTAATCATGACTAATGACTTCACAGAACTTCCAGACATGTATGGTTGGACCAAGAAGAATGTTGAAACATTTGCCAAATGGAAAGGCATTAAAATTACTTACAAAGGTGGCAAGTCAGGGACTGTGACCAAACAAAGTGTTGCGGCAGGAAAAGCCCTGTCTAAAACCAAAAAGATTACCATTACTTTAGGAGACTAAGATGACTATGAGTCTGATAGCAGGCGTGGCCGCCTTTGTGTTGACGGTGCTCGCCATGCCTCATTTTATTACTTACTACAAAATCAAAAAAATCGGTGGTCAACAGATGCATGAAGATGTGAAGCAGCACTTGGCCAAGGCTGGTACACCAACTATGGGAGGGACAGTATTCCTAGTGGTTGCCATCTTGGTTAGTTTGATTTTCAACTTCCATGTCTTTAGCAAGGGACACCAAGCCTATGGTGCCCCAGTAGGAATACTCTTTGTACTCTTGATTTATGGTATTATCGGCTTCCTTGATGATTTCCTTAAGATTTTCCATCAAATCAATGAGGGTCTTAAACCCTGGCAAAAGATGGCTTTGCAGATTATTGCAGGTTTGCTTTTCTATTTCATCCATGTACTCCCTAGTGGGACAAATAGCCTATCTATTGGAGGATTGACAATTCACCTTGGTGTCTTCTATGTTCTCTTTGTCCTTTTCTGGATCGTTGGTTTCTCAAATGCGGTCAACTTGACAGATGGTATTGATGGTTTAGCTTCTATCTCTGTGGTTATCAGCTTGATTGCTTATGGAATCATCGCTTTTGTCAAGGGTGAGTTCGCTATCTTAACTATCATTATTACTATGATTGGTGCCCTTCTTGGCTTCTTCGTCTTTAACCACAAGCCAGCCAAGGTCTTTATGGGGGATGTTGGGTCTTTGTCACTTGGGGCTATGCTTGCGGTTATCTCTATTGCCCTACGTGTAGAGTGGACGCTACTCTTGATTGGTGTGGTTTATGTCTTTGAGACAGCTTCTGTCATGCTACAGGTCAGCTATTTCAAATACACTAAGCGTAAGTATGGAGAAGGTCGTCGTATTTTCCGTATGACACCATTCCACCACCACCTCGAATTGGGTGGTCTTTCAGGTAAGGGCGACAAATGGTCAGAGTGGAAGGTTGATGCTTTCCTTTGGGCAGTTGGAGCACTTGCAAGTGCCATTACCCTTTGGATGGTTCTTGGAAACGTTATGAAATAAATGAAAAGAGCAGAAATGCTCTTTTTTTGTTATAATGATAAGGATAGACTAGATAGAAAAGAAGTAAGAAAAAATGTCATTTAAAGATTTTAATTTTAAAGCCTATATTCAAAAGGCTCTCGACGAGATTAAATTTAAGGAGCCAACACCTGTTCAGCAAAAATTGATTCCAGTAGTCCGTTCTGGCCGTGATTTAGTGGGTGAATCCAAGACTGGTTCAGGGAAGACACATACCTTCCTCTTGCCAATTTTTGAGAAGCTCAATCCAAAGAGTGGCGATGTTCAAGTTGTTATTACAGCGCCATCACGTGAATTGGCGACACAAATTTACCAAGCGACAAAACAAATTGCCAAACACTCTGAGACTGAAATTCGTGTAGTCAATTATGTGGGTGGTACAGACAAGCAACGTCAGATTGAGAAACTCAAGGTAGCCCAACCTCATATTGTTATCGGGACACCAGGGCGTATCTATGACCTAGTTAAATCTGGTGACTTGGCTATCCACAAGGCCCATACTTTTGTTGTTGACGAGGCTGACATGACCATGGATACGGGATTCTTGGATACTGTGGATAAGATTGCGGCAAGTCTTCCTAAGGAAGTTCAAATTTTGGTCTTCTCAGCAACCATTCCTCAAAAATTGCAACCATTCTTGAAGAAATACTTGACCAATCCTGTCATGGAACAAATCAAGACTTCAACTGTGATTGCAGATACCATTGATAACTGGTTGGTATCTACCAAGGGGCGCAACAAGAATGAACAGATTCTTGAGATGCTTAAGGGAATGCAACCATACTTGGCAATGATTTTCGTCAATACCAAGGAACGTGCGGATGATTTACATAGTTATTTGGTATCAAACGGTCTTAAAGTTGCGAAAATTCATGGCGGTATTCCACCGCGTGAACGTAAACGTATCATGAATCAAGTTAAGAAACTTGAGTTTGAGTATATTGTAGCGACTGACCTTGCAGCGCGTGGAATTGATATTGAAGGGGTTAGCCATGTTATCAATGACGCTATTCCTCAAGATTTGTCATTCTTTGTTCACCGTGTAGGACGTACTGGACGTAACGGCTTGTCAGGGACAGCTATCACCCTTTATCAACCAAGTGACGACTCAGATATTCGTGAGCTGGAAAAAATGGGTATTACCTTTGAACCTAAGGTATTTAAAGATGGTGAGTTTCAAGATACCTATGACCGCGACCGTCGTGCCAACCGAGAAAAAGCCTATCAAAAACTTGATACGGAAATGATTGGTCTGGTTAAGAAGAAAAAGAAAAAAATCAAGCCTGGTTACAAGAAGAAAATTCAGTGGAAGGTTGACGAAAAACGCAAACGTGAGCGTCGTGCAGCTAATCGTGCTAAGGGACGTGCTGAGCGTAAAGCTAAGAAGCAAAGTTTCTAAGCCTTGGCGTTTAGCTGTAAGCAAATTTAGATATGTAAAAACTTGGCAAAATGAATGTCAAGTTTTTTTGTGGTAAAAGTGCTAAAATAGAAGTCATGAAAGACACGATTCGAATTCTTCATATCAATGATTTGCACTCTCATTTTGAACAGTATCCACAACTCAAGCGGGCTGTGGATGATTTGAGTCAGACGGATAGAGAGTTGATTAAGGTAGATCTTGGGGATAATGTGGATAAGTCCCATCCTCTATCTGATGCGACCGCTGGGCGTTTTAATGTAGCCTTGATGAATGAGTTGGGAATAGACTATGCGACTATTGGAAATAATGAGGGAATTGGTCTAGCTAAGAATAAGCTAGACTGTCTTTATGAGCAGGCCAAGTTTCAGCCAATTATAGGAAATCTCAAGGATGAGGGGAGACAGCCTGAATGGGCCAAACCCTATCTTATCCATAAAACTAAAGCAGGTACAAACATTGCTTTCTTGGCCTATACCTTCCCATATTACATCACCTATGCTCCTAACGGTTGGCAGGTGTTAGAGCCTATGGCTCGGTTGGAAGAGGATTTGGCTCGCCCTGAGGTAAGGGATGCAGACATAGTCGTCGTTCTTAGCCATCTGGGTGTACGTTATGATGAGCAGATTGCAGAGACTTATCCGCAGGTAAACCTTGTCATCGGGAGCCACACGCATCACCTTTTTGAAGAGGGAAAATTAGTAAATGAAACCTATTTGGCAGCTGCTGATAGATATGGCTATTATCTTGGCTGTATTGACTTTACTGTGGAAAATGGGCAATTGATAGAGTGTCAGATCGAGGCTATTCCCACCAAGTCATACATCTTGGATTTGGACAAGGAGGACGAAATCTTTATCAAGGCTATGCGTGAGGAAGGCCATCGTCGTTTGGCTCAGGAAAAAGTGGCTAATCTAGGTCGAAAACTAGATTTTGATGAGACTTGTCAATTGGTTTTACAAGCTGTTTGTCAGGAGACAGATAGCCAGTTAACGATTTTAAATACTGGACTCATCATGAAAACGCTAGGTCCTCAAGTGACCATGGCAGACCTTCAAAAAGCCCTTCCCCATCAGATGCGGATGGTGCGTTTAGTCGTGACAGGGAAAGAACTCAAGGAAATCTGTCGTGAAGTTTTTACCAAGGCTGAACTCCTTAAAAACCAGGCTATTAAAGGTATGGGATTCAGAGGGAAGACATTTGGTGAAGTAATCACGGGGAATTTTGCTTACAAAAACGGTAATTTGTTGTATAATAGTAGGGTTGTAGATTCCAATGAGAAGTTTAGTTTGGTCCTTGTGGATCAATACTACTTTGCTTCTTATTTCCCTAAAATCAAAGAAAAGGAAGTCACTCTTCTTTTTCCGGATTTGTTAAGGGGACTTGTGGCTAAGTATTTAAGAAAAAATGGTGCCAATTGGGATAAGAGATAAGAGCATTATCACAGCATCAGAATAGAAAATAAGAGAGAGCAGAAAGGATGGCACATGCGTAAAGAAATCTTGCCAGAAATGTTTAATTATAATAAATATCCAGGGCCAGACTTTGTGTACGTGGCCGACCTTCTGAAATCAGATGCCTATCAGTTTACGGTTCTTGAAAATCACAAGGATGCTTTAGACGCTACCCGCTTTGGGCAACGTTTTTCTGAAATCATGCTTAAGTATGACTATATTGTTGGGGATTGGTCTAATGACCAGCTTCGCCTTAAGGGCTTTTACGAGGACGAGCGTCCTAATACGCGTAAGACAGATCGTATTAGCCGATTGTCAGAGTATTTACGTGAATACTGTGCCTTTGGTTGTGCCTACTTTATTTTAAAAAATGAAGAGCCGCAGTTAATCGTCTTTGAAGAGGAGACAGAGCCTCGTCGCAAGCGTCGTCGTTCTAACAATCGTCGTCATTCTTCTCAGGAATCTAGAGAGAAGGAGCGTAATGCTTCTCAAAAGAATAAGGACCAAAAAGTTTCTGCTAAGCAAAAGCGGGATAAGTCCAAACGAAGAGACAGGGACCAAGAGGGGCCAAGCTTTGAGAAAATCAAGCGTCGGCCTAAGTTCAAATCTAGGTCTGAGGATGCTAGTCGTGAGCGAAAGTCTAACTTCAAGAAGAGTCAGAAGAAGACTTCAAAAAATCAGCACACCTCACTGAAAAAACAAAGCAATGCCAAGTCAGCTGGTCAGCATTTTACAATCAGAAAAAAGGAAATTAAACTATGTCAGAAGTAACAACACAAGCAAAACCAGAACGTCGTAAACGTCAGAAATTGGAGGATATGGAGGGCTACAAGCATTCTATTTACGGTCTTACTCGTGATGAGTTGATTGACTGGGCTATGGAACACGGTGAAAAGAAATTCCGTGCTACTCAAATTTGGGATTGGCTTTACAAGAAGCGTGTGCAATCTTTCGAAGAAATGACCAACATTTCTAAGGATTTCATTGCTAAATTGAACGAGAATTTCTGCGTAAACCCATTGAAACAACGTATCGTTCAAGAATCTAAAGATGGTACTGTTAAATATCTTTTTGAATTGCCAGATGGTATGTTGATTGAGACTGTTTTGATGCGTCAACACTATGGTTTGTCTGTCTGTGTGACAACTCAGGTTGGCTGTAACATTGGTTGTACTTTCTGTGCGAGTGGTTTGATTAAGAAACAACGTGACTTGACTGCTGGTGAGATTGTGGCGCAAATCATGTTGGTACAAAAATACTTTGATGACCGTGGCGACGGTGAACGTGTCAGCCACGTGGTTGTTATGGGTATAGGTGAGCCATTTGATAACTATGACAATGTGCTTCGCTTCTTGCGTACCATTAACAATGACAATGGTCTTGCCATTGGAGCACGTCACATTACCGTGTCAACATCTGGTTTGGCACCAAAAATCAAGGAATTTGCTAACGAAGGTGTTCAAGTTAACCTTGCCGTATCACTTCACGCACCTAACAATGATCTTCGTTCAAGCATCATGCGTATCAACCGCTCGTTCCCACTTGAAAAACTCTTTGAAGCTATCGAGTATTACATCCAGACAACCAACCGTCGTGTCACTTTTGAGTATATCATGCTTAATGAGGTCAATGACCATCCTGAAAATGCTCAAGAGTTGGCTGATTTGACTAAGAAAATCCGTAAGTTGTCATACATCAACTTGATTCCATATAACCCAGTATCAGAGCACGACCAATATAGTCGTTCAACGAAAGAACGTGTGGCAGCCTTCTACGATGTGCTCAAGAAAAATGGGGTTAACTGCGTGGTTCGTCAAGAGCACGGTACAGATATCGATGCAGCTTGTGGACAATTGCGTTCAAACACCATGAAACGCGACCGTCAAAAGGCAGTGGCAGAAGCTTCTGGTAAATCAGAAGGTAAGTAAGATGTTTCAGCTTAAGACTTGGGTAGATAAGGATGGAGAACTAACACCAAAAGGAAGAAAGCTAAGCCGAGTTTTGGTCTGTGCTTATCTCCTTTGTTTAGTACTCCTATGCTGGACACCCCAGTACGGGCTAGTTGAAGGTGTTGAAACCCCTGGTATTCAACATTTTGGTCGTGTCGTGGTCCTATTAACCCCATTCAATAGTTTGACCAACTTTTATCAGCTGGATAGTCTTAAAGAGATTGTCTTTGTGCTTGGGCAAAATGTGACCAATATTTTCTTACTGAGTCCGCTGATTTTAGGGCTTTTAGCCTTGTACCCCAGATTCAGGTCTTGGAAAAAGGTTCTTTTAGCGACCTTTGTCATGTCTTTGACGATTGAGGTTGGACAAGTTATCCTAGATCTTCTCATTGATGCTAATCGTGTCTTTGAGTTAGATGATTTATGGACCAACACTTTGGGAGGTTTGGTGGCACTAGGTGTCTACCGCCTTCTTGTAAAACTGATTCAAACGCATTCTAAAGAGTAAAAAACCTGGGAGCTTACGCGTCTCAGGTTTCACTTATTTTCTATCATACAAATACAACACATTCAAAAGAGGGAAAATGAATAAACACGTTTGGAGAAATAATGAAACATTTAATGATGACAGTAGTCACCGTATTAACGTTAGGAGTAACAATGACGATGGTTAAGGCAGATACTTATCAAAGTGGTCGTGATGCCGATATCATGCGAGAAAGAGGACAGGTTTGAAATTATTCTGAGGCTAAGAGAAAGCTTCAATTAGCCAACTACAATACCGATGGTCGCTATCTCAGTGAGGCAACTAACTTTGAATTGTACAATTTTGTCATAGAGTATAATATAAGACTTCTGATGAAATCAGACACATTTGGAGCCCTAAGAAGGATGCGTCAGTCATTCGTGACAAGGAGAGATACTCTATGGATGGTGGGTACAAGGTCTATAATTTTGACTCCTTTGCTTATCAATTGCCAGAGTCTACTGATTTTGGGAAGTTATCTTATATTGGTCACTTTCAGTTAGAAGATGGCACAATCTATCGCTATTGGAAGTAACCTTTTGTTAGAATTATAATCACTCGTTTGTAAGGATAGGGGTAATAACTTGTTTTTTAAAGAATCAATCATTGCAAAACTTTGGTGGTTTTTCAAGTTAGAAAAACGCCGGTATATTGTCGGGATTTTGGCACTGAGTCTGGTTTCGGTACTCAATCTGATTCCTCCTATGGTTATGGGGCGGGTCATTGATGCTATTACATCGGGGAAATTGACCAATCAGGTCTTGCTTTTGAATCTTGTGTATTTGCTTTTGGCAGCTTTGGGGATGTACTATTTGCGTTATGTTTGGCGCATGTATATCTTGGCGACTTCTTATCGCTTAGGCCAGATTATGCGTTCACGCCTATTTGAGCATTTTACCAAGATGTCGCCTTCTTTTTATCAAAAGTACCGAACTGGAGACCTCATGGCCCATGCAACCAATGATATCAACTCCTTAACACGCTTGGCTGGTGGGGGTGTCATGTCAGCCGTAGATGCCTCTATCACAGCATTGGTAACTTTAATCACCATGTTCTTCAGCATTTCTTGGCAGATGACGCTGGTGGCTGTCTTACCTCTCCCCTTCATGGCTTTTGCGACCAGTCGTTTGGGCCGTAAGACCCATAAAGCTTTTGGAGAATCCCAGGCAGCCTTTTCCGAACTTAATAATAAGGTTCAAGAGTCGGTATCAGGAATCAAGGTAACCAAGTCTTTTGGCTATCAGGAGGCTGAGCTTAAGTCTTTCCAAGAGACCAATAAGATGACCTTCAAAAAGAATATGCATACGATGAAGTATGATAGCCTTTTTGATCCCTTGGTCTTACTCTTTGTTGGCTCATCTTATGTTTTGACCCTTCTTGTCGGGGCCTTTATGATTCAGGCCGGTCAGATAACGGTCGGAAATTTGGTAACCTTCATTACCTATTTGGATATGCTGGTTTGGCCTCTGATGGCCATTGGTTTCCTATTTAATATCACACAGAGGGGAAATGTGTCCTACCAACGTATTGAAAATCTTCTGGAGCAGGAATCAGATGTTCAAGATCCTGCGCATCCTCTCCCAAGTATCGAAAATGGTCGCTTAGAGTATGCGATTGACCGCTTTGCTTTTGAGGATGAGGATACTTTGCGAGATATTCATTTCACCTTGGACAAGGGGCAAACTCTTGGTTTGGTTGGGCAGACTGGCTCAGGAAAGACGGCCCTTGTCAAGTTGCTCTTGCGGGAGCACGATGTCAATCAAGGAGCCATCTATTTGAATGGTCATGATATCCGAGACTACCGCTTATCAGACTTGCGTAGCTTGATGGGCTATGTCCCTCAAGACCAGTTTCTCTTTGCCAGTTCTATTTTAGAAAATGTTCGCTTTGGTAATCCTGATCTCTCCATTGACAAGGTGGAAGTAGCGACTAAGTTGGCTCAAGTTTATGAGGATATCAAGGCTATGCCTGAAGGCTTTGAAACAATCATTGGTGAAAAGGGTGTCAGCCTATCAGGTGGTCAAAAGCAACGTCTGGCCATGAGTCGTGCCATGATTTTGGATCCAGATATTTTGATTTTGGACGACTCCTTATCTGCGGTTGATGCTAAGACAGAACATGCCATTATTGATAATCTCAAGCATACTCGCAAGGACAAGACAACTATCATTACTGCCCACCGTCTTAGTGCGGTGGTGCACGCTGACCTCATCCTAGTCATGCAAGATGGTCGTATCATTGAACGTGGCCGTCATGATGACTTACTAGCTCAAGATGGTTGGTATGCCAAGACCTATGAGTCTCAACAGTTAGAAATGGAAGGAGGAGAAGCTCGTGCCTAATCAAAACCAATGGTCTGTGTTTAAGCGTCTTTTGACTTATCTCAGGCCTTACAAATTCTTGACCTTTCTAGCTTTGGCCTTCCTCTTGTCCACAACGGTTATCAAGAGTATCATTCCCCTGGCGGCCTCCTATTTTATTGATCACTACCTCCAGGATTTGAATCAGGCGGCAAGTATGATTCTGATTGGATACTATGGTCTCTACCTCTTGCAGACACTGGCCCAGTATCTGGGAAATCTCTTCTTTGCGCGTGTGTCCTACAGTATTGTCAGAGATATTCGTCGAGATGCCTTTGCCAATATGGAAAAACTGGGCATGTCTTACTTTGACAAAACTCCAGCAGGCTCTATCGTTTCCCGCTTGACCAATGATACTGAAACCATTAGCGAGATGTTCTCAGGAATTCTCTCTAGCTTTATTTCGGCTATCTTTATCTTTGTCACGACCCTTTATACCATGATGATTTTGGACATTCGTCTGACTGGGCTTATTGTGCTCTTTCTTCCTTTGATTGTCCTTTTGGTTAACCTCTACCGCAAAAAATCAGTGGTCATCATTGAAAAGACCAGAGCCTTGCTTTCAGATATAAATGCCAAATTGTCAGAGAGTATCGAGGGGATTCGCATCATTCAGGCCTTTAACCAAGAGAAACGTCTCAAAAAAGAGTTTGATGCCATCAATGAGGAGCACCTGATTTACGCTAGTCGTTCCATGTCACTGGATTCTCTCTTTCTACGCCCAGCCATGAGTTTACTGAAGCTGCTGGGTTATGCTGTTCTTATGGCCTATTTTGGCTACCGAGGTATCTATCTGGGAATCACAGCAGGGACCATGTATGCCTTTATCCAGTATATTAATCGCCTCTTTGATCCCTTGATTGAAGTGACACAAAACTTCTCAACCCTGCAAACCTCTATGGTCTCAGCAGATCGGGTCTTTGCCTTGATTGACGAGCGTACCTATGAGCCTGAACAGAGAGACACAGACGCCAAGGTTACAGAGGGAAATATTCGCTTTGAAAATGTCTCCCTCTCTTATGACGGTAAGCACCAGATTTTGGATAATATTTCCTTCTCTGTCAATAAAGGTGAAACCATCGCTTTTGTCGGTTCCACAGGTTCTGGAAAATCCTCTATTATCAACGTATTCATGCGTTTTTATGAGTTCCAATCAGGACGAGTTCTTCTTGACGGTGTAGATATTCGCGATTATAGTCAGGCAGAGCTGCGTAAGAACATTGGTCTTGTCCTTCAGGAACCCTTTCTCTATCATGGTACAATCAAATCCAATATTGCCATGTATCAGGATTTAACCGATGAAGAGATTAAAGCCGCTGCTGAGTTTGTGGATGCCAATCACTTTATTGATAAACTTCCAGAAGGCTATGATGCTCCAGTTTCTGAACGAGGTTCAAGTTTTTCAACCGGTCAACGCCAGCTTCTAGCCTTTGCTAGAACCGTTGTTAGCCAGCCTAAAATCTTGATTCTGGATGAAGCGACAGCCAATATTGATTCGGAGACAGAGGCTATTGTCCAAAACTCTCTAGCAAAAATGCGTCAAGGACGCACAACCATTGCTATTGCCCACCGCCTATCAACGATTCAAGATGCCAACTGCATCTATGTCTTAGACAAGGGCTGCATCATCGAACACGGTAGCCATGAGGAGCTCCTAGACCTCGGCGGCACCTATCACAAGATGTACAGCCTACAAGCAGGCGTAATGGAAGGAGCCTAAGATAATCTAGACCATAGCTTCTATATTCGAAAAGATTTCTTAAAAATCAAAATCGAGTAGTGACATTTATGTCACTACTTTTTTTGTTGTCTTGCAACCTATAATAAAACCATAGCTTGAGAGAAAAAGCTAAAAAATAATATTTTAGGAGGTTGTTAGAATGACAACACAAACAATGAACACTTTTGAAACACTCGATCTCGAGACGCTTGCAAATGTTGAAGGTGGAGGATGGGTTAAGTGTTATGCCGGCACAATTGGATCTGCTCTAGTAGGATCAGCAGGAGGCCCAGTAGGTTACCGGGGAGGAGCTTTAGTTGGTTACGCCACATTCTGCTAATATTTAGGTGACCCTATGTTTAAAGATAAAAAAATGTATTTACTAGCCATTTTCCTTTTAGGATTTGGAATTGCTAACCTTTTTAGAAATTTAGATTTTGTTCATCATATCATTAATTTGGTAGGGTTAACATTAATCACTTTTAGTTTGATTTTTAGTAAATGGGAGCGACTCAAAAAATAGAAGTATTCGAAATGTAGAGTTCCTAAAAATCAAAATCGAGTAGTGACATTTATGTCACTACTTTTTTGTTGTCTTCCAGCCTATAATAAAATCATAGCTTGAGAGCAAACGCTAAAAAATAGTTTAGGAGGTTGTTGCTATGACAAGGCAAACAAATAACAATTTTGAACTCCTTGACCTTGAGGCACTTGCAAACGTTGAAGGTGGTGATGGATTATGTTTGATTTGAAAAGTTATATTTTAGGGATGGTTTGCATGGCTGTTATGAGTTTTTTAGATAAGCCTATTATGTCATTTCTTGAAAAACACAAGGCTACCAATTCCGTTAAGAAGAAATCCTAACTGAGATGTCTTGTCAATTGCTGGTCTGTGAATAGCATGTGAATTATGATTGAAAATTTCGATATAAGAGAAGAGGTATTTGTAATCATGACCAAAAAACGCCTAGTGTCTCTAATGATGTCTATGGGCTTCGTCCTTGTTGCCTTACATAACTTTGGAGAAAAACTGAATTTTGGACTTCAATGCCTAAATCTTATCGGGTTATGTTTATTTCTCTTTCTTATGTGTACGGTTATCAAGGATATAAGGTCAGACAAGTAGTGACATTTATGTCACTACTTTTTTATCGGCTTCCAATCTATAATAAAATTCATAGATTATGCACAGACTAGCTAAAAACACTTTAAGGAGAAAAGTATGTTTAAAAACTCAAAACCGTATTTACTGGCTACCATTCTCATCGGAATGGGCCTCGCTAATCTATTTAGAAGCTTGGATGCAGTTCACCATACCATTAACTTGCTAGGGCTAACGGTGCTTCTTTATAGCTTACTTTTTAAAAAGTGGGTACAGTTTCAAAAGTAACCTTTGGTCACTTTGAACGTAAGATGCTTGCAAATGCTTATTTTTGATGTTCCCGAAGTAAAATTATTCTTGCTAATGATAGCGGAGATTATATTATATTTGATTGCATATCTTTGTAATAGAGAAAACAAAGATATGTATATTCGCCTATTTAAAGTATCAGTACTAATGACACTACTGTATTACATCTCCAGTAGAATTTAATCGCTAAGGGCTTACTTGAAATCTTACAGCTGTATAATAAAATACAGAGAGGAATAGAGTTAAATGTAATAGCTTATTAGGTTTGCAAGACTGACTGAGGTTATTCATAGTTTAGGTGTTTTATCATGAAGTTAAAGAATATTAGTTCGAGTGTATTGCGATCTTTTAGAACCATCACTGCTGCGTTGGCAGTTTTCCTTATAAGTATCAGCCTTTCTCTCTACAAAAGCAAGATCTCGCCAGGAACTTGGCTAGCAGTCGGAGCACTAGCTTTAGTAGTCATTTTTGTTAATGGACTGCTCTACCGTATGCTTAAGAAGCGTCCAGATTCAGTAAATCTGTTAACAATACGGCAGTCCTTCATTGTTTTTCTTGTCATCTCATTTCTTGTGCTTTGTGTAGAGTTTTACACATTACTTACATTTAGTGATACCACAGACCGCATAATGTTGGTCGTATTAATGCTTTTGTTAATTCTCTGTGATTTTCTAGCTTACTTGCAAGTCAAAAAATATTTTAAAAAATAGAAAATATAGTAACCATTTGTGACATTATTCGATTTACGTTGCATAAAAGTGTTATAATAAGAAAGTGATTCAGTAAATATGTGAAAATTAGAGGAAGATTTCCAATGATTGAAGGATGTTCTTCAGGAATTACCATTCGGGACATATAGCCACTTTTTGGGACGCTAGCTCTGATAGAGACACTTGAATGCTATACTAAAGATGTTATTGAGAGATCACACGATAAAAATTTTAGGAGGTAGTTGCCATGGCAACTCAAACAATTGAAAACTTTAACACCCTTGACCTCGAAACACTTGCTAGTGTTGAAGGAGGTGGATGTAGTTGGAGAGGCGCAGGTGGTACTGTTGCCTATGGAGCAACCTGCTGGTGGAGCTAATCTATGGTATATTTTATTATAGGTTTTGTTGTTGCTTTGTTAGGTAATATCTTTTTCAACAAGGTCAATAAAAATAAACATAAAAAATCATCTTGAACATATACGGGTATTTTCATAACAATTTTTAATAATTTGTTTATAAGATAGTGTTATTTTCTTTGAACAAATAGTTTATTTTTATGTAGATGAGGAGTTAACTAATGATTACAGAACTAACATATAACGACCTTGAAACACTTGCTAGTGTTGAAGGAGGACGAGTCAATTGGGAACGATGGGGAATGTGTGGGGCCTCTGTCGCCGTAGGTGCTTCAGAAGGATTCTCTGCAGCTGCAGGTGGAACGGCTTTCTTCATTGGACCGTATACAATTGGAACTGGTGCAGTAGGTGCAGCTATTGGAGGTGGAGTAGCCTTACCTGGCTGTTAAGGAGAACAACAATGACACATAGAGTTTCAAAAAGGGATATAGTGCTATTTGTCATTGCCCAAGTAGTTAGCATATCCTTACTGGTACTTTTTTTTAGTCAATTACTTCATAACTTATCATCCGTATTCCAATTGGTCTACATCGTAGCAGCCCTCTTAGTGGTTGTGGTTGATATATTGCTCATTCGAAAAATAATGACAAGAAGAGAAGAACCAACTGTGTTAAATCAATTAAAAGCTTCCCTAGCTTGTTTCTTGTTACTGACACTTAGTTGCCTTCGTTTTTTGACAACAGATTTCTATTATCAAAAAGTTATCGCTATATTTGTAGGTTTTTTTTCATTATTGGGTTTCGTACTATTTTTATGGGGCATCAAGTATATCAACCATAATATAGAGAAGTAAGTAATTGACAAAATAAGGAGTATAAGCAATGTTTACAAAATTAACTCATAACGACGGTGCAGGAGCTGGATTTGCAGGCGGTAGCACAGCATTTTGTTATGGTACAGCTGAATAATCTTCATTTGAGATAGGTGATACAAATGAAGAAATACCTAATCATTTTTTCGACTATTGCGATGATATATTTATATAGCAAAGTACTATTGTCATCAGGAAATATCTATCAACTTTTGTTAGCATCAATAGGATTCTTTTTCTTTTTATTTGGAGTCTATAGGCAGTATAGAAAGAATTAGTTAAAGCTTTTTCAATAAGACATGGAATGAATCAAAAATGATATTCAGTCTTTTTTTTACTACTCGGGACATATAGCCACTTATTGGGACGCTAGCTCTGATAGAGACACTTGAATGCTATACTAAAGATGTGATTGAGAGATCACACGATAAAAATTTTAGGAGGTAGTTGCCATGGCAACTCAAACAATTGAAAACTTTAACACCCTCGACCTTGAAACACTTGCTAGTGTTGAAGGAGGAGGGAAAAGAACAGCAGATGTCTTTTTAAGTTCTGTTGGGGGTGCTGCTGAAGGAGTTTACTATTGTGCTGGCGTTGGAGCTCTCACACCGTATACTGTTGTTGGTTGTGCTGGCATTGGAGCGGTGGTCGGAGCCTTCTTTCCACACTAGAGCAAGCTAAATTTATTTAAGGAGAAAAAATAATGAAAACTGAAGAACTTGAAAAATTCTTGAACTTGAACGATACAACTCTTTCTAATATTGAAGGAGGTAATCTTTCTGCAGGTGATGTAGGGACTGCATTTGGAATATGTGCCACAGCAGGTGCTGTTATTGGAGGTGCCTTAGGTTCTGTACCGGGAGCGCTTGGTGGAGCAGTATTAGGTGCA
Organism: Streptococcus vestibularis ATCC 49124; assembly: GCF_000188295.1. Classification (GTDB taxonomy): domain Bacteria; phylum Bacillota; class Bacilli; order Lactobacillales; family Streptococcaceae; genus Streptococcus; species Streptococcus vestibularis. The sequence goes on from NZ_GL831112.1 coordinate 310,949, forward strand.
CAATATTGTGGGGGCACATGGGTGATTCTTAGAACTCACTAATAGTTATCGTGATTCTAGAAACGTATGATTGACTTTGAGGTATAATGAAATGTTGCATCTTAACCGACTTCGTTCAAGTACTTTACGTTATTTACGATTAATAATTGTCACTTTAGGATTACTAGGTGGGAATATTTGTCTTGAGTTATTTTCTAATGGTTATTCATTCCTTTTTTGGTTGCCGTTAGGTCTGGTTTCGTTACTTTTCCTGATTTATCTACCACTGCTTATTAAACGAGAACTGAGCATTCGTCCAGTAGAGGAACAAAACTTTACACCTAAACAGATTTATGCAGTGCTAGGACTGGTTAATTTAGGTGCTATTTTATACGCGATTTACAGTATTTGTATCAGTACTGATGAAGAATGGAATAACTATATGGTTATTTTACTTTTTCTTGACGTTTGTTACTTAGCTTATATAACTCCCAAAGTGTTAAAAATAATCAGAAAGGAAAAGTAATCTACAGGAATAATGGGGCTTAGAGTTAACTTAGTATCTCTAGTGACACCTTGAGGAATAAATTCTGCCCTTATAGCAATACACTTCTGTCGTACCATAAGGAGGTAAACTAATGCTTATAGAACTAACATATAAAGAACTTGAAGCTATTCAAGGTGGCGCTGTCTGTCGTATGCCAAATGTGAATAACAAGGAGGGTGACCCTTTTAAAGGAACCCTAGTGCCACTGCCTCGGCATCCACGAGACGAAGCCTATCCGATGGTATACTTACCTGTCTGTGCTATTATGTAAGAACTTGAAATGACAACTCTCATTTGATAAGAATTTAAAAAGTCCCTGTTATTACCCGAACCTTCTGGTGATAGTGGGATTTTTTATATTCTTACCATTCGGGACGTATAGTCACTTTTTGGGACGTTAGCTTCTATGAGAGTTGTAAATTGTTAAACTAGACTAAGTAATCGAAAGGAGTTTATGATGAAAAAACGGACATTAACGCTATGGCTGATGAGTTCAGCCTTGTTACTGAATCTATCGGTAGGAACTGCTTTAGCGGATGAGGTGGTAGAAACGGGAGCTGATAATTCTCCAAAGGTTGAAGCAACCGAATCTACTCCAGTAGAACAACCATCAGATAGTCAGGAGCAGTCGCTTCCTGAAGATAAAGAGGCACCAGCAGCGACTGAATCAGTAACCTTGGCTGAGTCTGAGGAGGAGACTGCAAATGATATCCCAGCAGTATCTCGTGAGGAATACGACGCTAATGTTGCTGATTTACCTAAAATAAGTTTAGATGATGTGCGTAATGCCTTTACCGAGGATGGTCAGGCACATACGATTTATTTTGGACGTGGAACCTGTTACTATTGTCGTCAATTTTCACCAGAGTTGAAGGTCTTGAACCAACTGATGGATGGTCGTTTAGAGTATTACGATACAGATCGTGAGGATTTTGACCGAAACTATGTGTTTGGTGAGATTGGTATTCCAGGTACACCTACACTACTTTATCTGGAAAATGGTCAGCTATTATCAGGATGGGTTGGTGGTGGACCTGCTCAAACAGTTTATGACCATTTAGCCAGCTCTAGTCCACGTTTTATGACTTTGAATCAGGAACAAACAACCATCTCTGAACCTCAAACTAAAACTGTTCGTCCTACACGAGTAACCGAAGAGAGTACGAAAGAGAAATCTTTGCCAACTGTTCAACCACAGCCGATGTCAACGGTTCAGAAGGAACTGAACGCTCAAACAGGGCAAATGGCACCAATGACTGATAAAGTAGCAGACACAAAAGAATTCCCTAAAACAAATGACGGTGAGCAATCACTTGTCTCTTTTGTGGGGGCATTAGCAATCTTAGCTTCACTCATGTTAGCACTGAGATATTGTATTAAATAGGTAAAAAGATTGAGTATCTCCCTCAATTTTTTTCATTTTGTATATGAATGACCATTCAGGACGTATAGCCACTTTTTGGGACGCTGGCTTTTAAATGACTATCAGGGTGCTATACTAAAGATGTGATTGAAAAATTAGTTGAAAGAAATAAGGAGGTTTTCATAATGACAGGACTTAAATGGTTTGCAGGAGGCAAAGAGAGACGAGAACAAGCAGTAGCTATCATCGATGAGGTAATTGAAACTATTGGAGATTAGCCAGATTATGCTGATTTGAAGCAGGTCCTGCACTCCTACCGAACGGAACTTGCAGACTCTCGTTCAGCCACTCCCTATATCTTAAGCAGGATGTCACTGGAAATATCCGAAGTGGTCAGAAAAGACCAGCTAACCTTGTCTCCCTTTATCGAGGAGCGAATGGCAGAGTTGCGAAAATTGCTAGCGATTCGTTATGGCTATTGATGCCATTAGGGAGGATTTCTTGGTTTTAAGGTTGAGTTGTCCATTGAGAATTTGTGTTATTCCACTGTCTTGGCTACATCATTTGTTTAAATAATATTAAAATCAATCGTAAAAATTGAAGATTAAATCTTGTTTATTTCCACACAATCAAAAACTCCCATGGGAGTTCTCATCCTATGGGAGTTTTTGCGATAAATACTAATAAGGCAATGTCATCTGACTTTGGCTTAGGTCCACAGTCACTTCATAGTCACTATTGTCACGAATAGTGTGCTCAAAGTCTGTGGTATAGAGAACGAGTCGGAGTTTGTCGCCCTTGTTGAGTTTGTAGATGGTTGGTTGCAAATCCAAACCGATAGTCATCCATTCATTTGGGGTGACATTCTCAATGTTAAGGAGGTTCTTGCGATTTTGCAGGTTAAGGTGTCCTTTGGTAATGACACGATATTTGGCCTGCTTGAATGGCAGTTCACGTAAGGCTTCTTCCTTGAAGAGACGACCGTTATCTAAACTCATGCGTTTGGGTGCAGGGATAGGTGCGAGATACTTCTTGTCCCCCATTTCTAGAACTTGGGCCGAAATGAGACCACGGTTTGTGCTAGACTTAACCTTGAGCTCTAGGTGGACACGACCATTGATTTGGATGTCTTGGTCCAGTTCAAAGTCTAGGGTGATGGCATTGGCTTTATCCACAAAGAGGTCATCTTTGAAGCTTTGGTAAGCTTTACCGTATTTGGCAAAGGTTTCCTCTTCATAATGGTTAGCGATACTAGCTTCAGTCTCACCAAGCTGAATGTGTTTACCATTGTCGTGTCCAAAGTTATCGAGAACTTCCCAGGTCTGTTCAGACTGGTTGTTTTGCCAGATAACAGTAGGCAGTGTGTAGCCGTTATTCAAACCAAGGAGTTTCTGACAAATCAAGGCGTTCATGCTTTCTCGGAAGTCAATAGACTGCCAAGCATTCATGTAAACGTGGGCACCATTGTGGAAGAAGAGGTGCTTTTCAAGAGAGTCAGGGAGGGCTCTGAACATTTGATAGACGTTAATCGGTTTGACGTTCCAATCCTGGCTACCGTGTGTAAAGACTACAGTAGCTTTGACACGGTCTGCGAACTGCACATAGTTACGGTCATGCCAAAACTGGTTATAGTCTCCGTGCTTACGATCAATAGCTGTGCTTAGCGCCTTAAGGTAGGCCTCGTAGTCTTTTTGGTGGCGTAGGTATTCTCCAGCTAATAGGGCACGAGAATAAGTGAATTCAGTCAAGGTATCGAGATCCTCACCAGGGTAGCCTCCAGTACTGACGAGGAGCCCATTTTCACGATAGTAGTCGTACCAAGAAGAAATACCTGCTTCAGCGATTACCATCTCCAAACCGTCAACACCAGTTGTAGCAAGGGCGTTGGACATGGTACCCAAGTATGACAGCCCAGTAGTAGTCACCTTACCAGAAGCCCAATCAGCAGTAATGGTATGCTGTCTACTATGGCTAGTAAAGGCGCGTGCACGATCATTGAGCCAGTCAATGACAGCTTTATAGGCCAGAACTTGTTGATAGTCTCCAGAGGTCATGAAACCTTCCGAGTTGAAAGTACCGACACCAGATACATAGATAGAAGCCACACCACGAGCCAACATGTAATCGTTAAGTGTATAGGTATCAGTGTGAGCAAAACGCTCCTGAGCCTTCGTGACAGGATTGATAGGCGTAAGGTCTGCCTCTGGTGTCTTGATTTTTGGTTGGCTAAGGGAGATTTCACCTACTGGTTTGACGAGCAAGTCTCCCTCCATCTTGTGGGTGAGCTTATCAGAGGCAGGTTCATTAGTCCCTTGTTGATAAGGACTTGCGGTCATCATGGCTGGAACCGGGAAGTCCACATTAGGACGTAAGATGGTTACCTTGACCAAGTCTAACTGTCCATCCTTATCGGTATCTACAGGAGTCTCGACATAAACCACTTCACGGTGAAGTTGATTGGTGTCAAATGTGGCCAAGCTCTTACCATTAAAGAAGACGTAGTCATTACTTATTGGGATTAAATCTTGGGCTACTAACTGATCAATTAAGGTATTGCCAGATTGTGTGCGTGTCGCTAACAACTGGTGGAGGTTATTAAGGCTACCATCAAAAGTGATTGGGAAGGCCATTTTCTCAAGGAAAGCAACACTGTCGGTAAAGTCCACGTTAGGGACAAATCCTAGCAGTTGAAGGGCTACCAAGCCAAAGACTTCAGCAGTTAAAGGACGATCTGATTGGAAAAAGGCCAGGAGGTCTGTCTCTGGATCGGAAATCCAATTTTTCAAAGCCAAATCAGTATCTTCAAAGAAAAGGAAGTTCTTGCGAACAAATGATTCAAAATTGGCTTTGGCACTAGCATCTAGAGAAACTTCAAACCCCAAAGAACGGAGCTCTTGACAAGCAATTTCAGGACTAACAGGGATGTAACTAAACTGGTTAAATTTCATATTCAAAAACCTCAAAAATAATACGTAAACATTCCAGAAATATCTTTACATCAGACATTATACTTGATAAAATGATAGATGTCTAAATTATTGTAAAATCGAAAGGAAATAAAGAGACAAATGAATGATTTTCTAAAAGAAGCGTTCACCAGTGAATGGCTATTGAAGTACCTCACTGAGTTTATCGCGACTGCTTTTCTTGTAGCGCTTGGTAATGGTGCTGTTGCCAACGTTGAGCTTAAGGGAACAAAAGGTAACAAATCTGGTTGGATTGTAATCGCCTTTGGTTATGGTTTTGGTGTTATGATGCCAGCTCTTATGTTTGGTGATGTTTCTGGTAACCACATCAACCCTGCTTTCACCCTTGGACTTGCTGTATCTGGCTTGTTCTCATGGGTAGGCGTTCCTGGATACCTTGTTGCACAACTTCTCGGTGCTTTTTTAGGTCAAGCTATTGTGGTTTGGGTTCACCAACCTTACTATGTACAAACTGAGAACCCTAACAATATTCTTGGTACCTTCTCAACGTTCTCAGCAGTTGACGATCATGATGATACTCCAGAAAATCGTAATCGTGCATGGGCTAACGGTTTTGCCAATGAGTTTGCAGGTTCATTCCTTCTCTTCTTTGGTGCCCTTGCCTTGACGAATAATTACTTTGGTCACAAATTGGTTTCACAAGCGGTTCAATATGGATACGATAAAGCAGCTGTAACAGGCCAAATGGCGAATGGATCTCTCGCTGTAGCTCACATCGGTGTTGGTTTCTTGGTTGCTGCTTTGGTTCTTTCATTCGGTGGACCTACTGGACCAGCCCTTAACCCAGCTCGTGACTTGATGCCACGTCTTCTTCACCACATCTTGCCAACATCAGTTCTTGGTGAGCATAAAGGTGATTCTAAATGGTGGTATGCTTGGGTTCCAGTTGTAGCGCCAATCCTTGCAGGACTTTTGGCAGTATACTTGTTCAAAGCTCTCTACCTTTAATCAATAACCAAAACTCTGAAGCATTGTCTTCAGAGTTTTTTTTGTGTC
>NZ_GL831112.1:316870-327086 GCF_000188295.1 Streptococcus vestibularis ATCC 49124
TTTTGACTATGCTTAAAAATTTGAAAGTAGCAAAACTGAGAAAGTTTTCTCAGTTACATCGGAGTAGTTATGACTAGGATTGTAGCACCTAAGGTGTAAAGATTCCATAAAACATGAAGTGTGATACTTGCAGATAAGTTTTCTCTTTTTTGGTAGACCATAGAGAGAGCCAAGCCCATTCCAATATAGAGGAAGAGGTGGGCAAGGTTGATAGGCATATGGAATAGGAAAAAGAGACTGGTACTCACTAAAGCAGTAACTATCGAATAAGGAGCCAACTAAGGGCAAACCGACTTACGAAAGAGTAGTTCTTGCAAGAAGGCAGTAATCATCATGCTAATGGCTACTGGGAGGATAGACGTTGTCGTAAGAGTTCTTTGAAGTTCCGCATGGTAGTTGGTGTGGGTCGGTAGCATAAGATTGCTCCCAATAACTCTCATCAAAAAATAAGAACAAACCCCCAAGTAGTAAAAAGAATCCCTGATAGGTATGTCTAAACGCCAAATAATTGACGAAAGTTTTCAGAGTCTTTATTATATTCTAAAATGAGGAATAGCTAGTCCTAAGGTAAAGATAATATAATGATTTTCATAATTTATGCGAAAGAAAGTGAAAAAATTACAATCCTATTTTTTCTTAGGAAAATTCTTGTCACACAGACTCTTTTTGGATAAAATAGAAAAGAATGGAGGGTGTCATGACGCAATCAGGGAATTTTAAGTTTCACACACCAATTTTTCGTGTGAATAATAGACAAGAAAATATCGATTTTTACCAAAATACGTTAGGATTTAAGCTTTTGACTGAGGAAAATGCTCTTGCTGTCTTCACTGACTGGACAGAACGTAACTCACTTTTTGTAATTGAGGAGTCTCCAGCTTACCGTTGTCGTGCAGTTGAAGGTCCTAAGAAAATTAATAAAGTGGTCATTAAGGTTTCAAATCCACTTGAGATTGAGTACCTTTTGGCGCGTGATGTTCATCAAGCTAAGGCTATTTTCCAAGGGGAAAATGGTTACGCTTTTGAGACTATCTCACCAGAAAATGGTCTTATTTTGGTGCATGCTGAAGATGATTTATCAACTTTAAAGACAGTCGAGTACGCAGATGTTGAAGAAAAAGAAGATTTCAAAGGAGTTTCAGACTTTACTGTTCAGTCTTTGACTTTGAATGTTGTTGATACGGTTCAAGCGGCTTTTTTCTACGATAATCTGTTTGGCGAAGAATTGCCTTTATCTATCCACTTTGAAAAGGCAGAAGGTCCTGACCTTCAAGTAAGTCCAGACCAAACTTGGGATTTGGAAATTCTAGAATTTAAGGTAGCTGAGGACTATGATTTGGCTGTCTTGCATGAGAAACTTGACAAGGAACAGTTCTCAAGTTATTTAGATCCTAAAGGAAGTCTACTTGCACTGACTGATATGAGTAATATTGAGGTTTGGTTAACAAAATAATGACTAATTTCAAACAAACATTGTTAACAATTACAGACTATATCAAGGCTGACATCTTCCCGGGTGCCAGCCTTGCACTTTATGATGGAAAGAATTGGCAAGAGTACTATTGTGGTACTCAGGATGGCAAGAATCCAGTAACTCCAGATTTAACCTATGATCTAGCTAGTGTCTCTAAGGTGGTGGGAGTTGGGACTCTTTGTATCTTCTACTTACAGTCAGGAAAACTGGATTTGGATGAGAAGTTGTCCACCTATTATCCTGAAGTAGCAGACAAGACGCTAACCCTTCGTCAGCTTCTTTCTCATAGTAGCGGAATTGATCCTTTTATTCCAAATCGTGATGAATTAGACCAAAAGGGCTTGATTGCTGCAATAAATGCCATCAAAGTTAAGTCTGATAAACCATTCTTGTATACAGATATTAACTTTATTCTCCTGGGGTTGATGCTTGAGAAATTATCTGGACAAACTCTGGATAAGCTCTTTGACATAGAGATTTTTCAACAGTTTGGTATGTTTGAAACACGGTTTGGGCCAGTTGAGCTTGCTGTTCCAACTGTTGAGGGAGTTCCGGGAGGAACTGTTCACGATCCCAAGGCTCGAGTGCTCAAAGAGCACACAGGTTCAGCAGGTCTCTTTTCAACCCTAAAGGACTTGGAAATCTTTGTTAACCATTATTTGAAGGATGATTTTGCTAAAAATCTGACGCAAAATATCAGTCAATCCAAGAAGGAGCGTAGTGTCGCGTGGGACCTTCAAGGCGATTGGCTTATTCATACTGGTTATACAGGTACCTTTGTGCTTATCAATATCCCTCGTCAACGTGCGGGGATTTTCCTCAGTAATCGTACCTATTACAAGGATGAGAGGGCTCAATGGATCAAGGACAGAGATATTTTGATTGAGATAATGAAGAAGGAGTTGGTTTGTGAAACGGTCGAGTAGACACTCTAAGAAAAGAAAGCTTGTCTCTTACTTTTTTGGTCTACATGGAAATTTTGCTCCTTCTTTTTATAGGGGTGAAATACTGGAAAAAATAACAGAAATATTAAAAGCAGGAGAAAATGTGGCAGTTCTTGCTATCGAGCATGGCTATTCTATATTTTCAACAAAAGAAGAAGCTTAAGCAGTTGACCTACTGCTTAAGCTTTTTTACTTATTAAGGATTTTTCAACCGTGATGTGTTGGATACCAGCTTCTTCGAAGATTTGGCCGACTTCTTGATAGCCATTATTGAGATAGAACTTAAGTGCCCCTAGTTGAGCATGGAGAGAAATAGATTTGAAGCTCTGCTCTTGAGCGAAATCTTCAGCCTCTTTTAGGAGGATGCTACCCAGACCTTGACCTTGGTAGTCGTCAAGCACGGCCATACGTTGGAGTGTAACTTGTGTCCAGTCTATGTTAGGAAGTAGGCGTACGGTTGCTGTAGCCTGGCCCTTGGCATCATAGAGGACAAAGTGAATGCAGTAGGCTTCATTGGCATCTATCTCGATGGAGCGCGGAACTCCTTGGCCCTTAACGAAAAACGGTGTTTCGAATAGCCACAGCATCTAGATAAGTCTCTGAAAGTGTATCTCTTGTATGTTTGATAATCATAGGAATAGTGTAGCAAAGATTTTAGTCTATCGTCAATGAGAAAAAGCTTGATGAGAGGAGTAGTCACCAAGCTTTTGATAGGTTTTATTCTTTAATTTTTTTGCCGTTTGCATCTTGGATAGGACGGTTGTTTTCAAATCCAAGAGCTTGGGTGAATTCTTCCACCTGTTCCTTACTAACAGTTTCTTGGCTTTTGAAGACAATCCAGTTAACGCCTTCAGTACAAGGCGGTGTTGTCAATGAGACTTCAAAGTTGCAATAGACCTTGTTTTCAGGATAGAAATCATCAAGTGAGATAGCCTGAGATAAATCCGTTTCAGTATTAGTGGCCTGAGGCATTTTATCCCAGCTTAATTGCAAGGCTTGGTTTTTATCTCCATAGTTATAGAGAACTGAGAGAACTGCGATTTTTCCATTATACGTCTTGTAGACGAAATGCCCTACAAGAGTATAGGTTTTGCCATCTAGTTCATTCTCAACTTGGCCTTCTGATTCTTGATTATTAAGGTTTAGTTCTGGGAGATCAACGTTCTCAGCTCCGGTGATATTAATGTGAGATTGTTCCTTATCCGCCTTGCTGAGTTTATAATCTTTAGAAAGGTCACCCCAATGTTCAGGACTAGTTATACCCGCATAGCTCCATTGGACTTCTTGAGGCTTAGAGGTTTTACTTTGAGTTTCAGACTGGCAGGCTACGAGTAGGATGGTACCGGCTATAAGAGACAATAATCCAATTAGCTTAAAACTTTTCTTAGTTATCCTCCCTATATGCTTTTATTTTTCGACATGTATGCTAGTTAACACGTTATTTGTAAACTAGCAGTCAGATGGTGACAGAGTCTTAGTTCTTTGAGCTACTTCTGAGAATGAAGTGTCTGGAGAAACCAAACAGAAACGCTTTTATTTTATAGCTAATATGAAAGAAAGTAAATTATAGTTTTTTTAGAAAATTATAATTAAAAATAAGTGTTTTACAAAAAGAAAAGAACTCGCTATTGCGAGCTCTTTATTCATTTTATCCCAAAGCATCATCCATTGAAAGAACTTCGTGGAAGACACGTTGTGTCAATTCAGTTTTTTGTTCTGGAGTGAGGTATTTAGTGTTTACACAGTATCCAGAGATACGTACGATAACATCTTCACCGCTCATGATCTTTTCGTAAACATCTGACAAGTCCATAACGTTTAAGTTAACGTGTTGTCCACCGTTTTCAAAGTAACCATCAAGGATTGTTACCAAGTTGTCAACTTGTTCGTCACGAGTTTTACCAAGAGCACGAGGTGATACTTGAGTTGTCAATGAGATACCGTCAGCTGCGTAACCAAAGTCAAGGCTTGCAAGCGAGTTCAAGTTTTGCAACCATCCACCTTTAGCTTTGTTAGATGGGTTAGCACCTGGTGAGAAGAATTCAAGTTTAGACAAGTTCACTGAACCATCTTCGTTGAGGTATACCCCTTTGTGAACTGGAGAGTTACCAGTTTGTTTAGAGTAAGCAACGTTTGAAGTGATTGTAAGAAGTGAAACCGTAGCTTCGGCATCTTTGTAGAGTTTGTGGCTACGAAGACGAGTAGTGTAAGCTTCGATCAACCATTCTGCCAATTCGTTTGAACGTGGGTCATCTTCACCCCAACGTGGGTATTCACCGATTGTTTCGTAGTCGTAGATGTAGCCATCTTCGTCACGGATTGGTTTAACTGTAGCGTACTTGATAGCTGACAATGTATCAACAGTATTTGCGAAACCACAGATACCGAATCCCATGTTAGCACGTTGTTTAGTTGGCAAGAAGGCCATTTGAACAGCTTCGTAGTTGTACTTATCAGTCATGTAGTGGATGATGTTAAGGGCATCTACGTAAGTGTCAGTCAACCAGTCAAGAGATTTTTCGAAGTTAGCTTTAACAGTGTCAAAGTCAAGAACTTCATCACGGACTGGCTCGATGTCAAATACTTTGTAGTCTTTATGAACATCGTCGTAACCACCGTTCAAACCAGTAAGAAGGGCTTTAAGTACGTTAACACGAGCACCGAAGTATTGGATGTTGTGGCGTTGTTCTTCGTTTTCTGGGTCAAGTGGTGATACACAACATGAGATACAGCTCATTTCACCGTATCCGTCTTTAGCCATAGTAGTTACACCTTCGTATTGGATAGAAGAGTGTTTGTGGCTCATGTGCATACAGTAGCGACGGAATGAGTAAGGCAATTTGTCAGTCCAAAGAACTGTCAAGTTTGGTTCTGGAGAGTTACCGATGTTGTCAAGAGTGTTCAAGAAACGGTAGTCCATCTTAGTAACACGGTGACGACCGTCAGCCCCCATACCAGCCATAGAAGTTGTGATGAATGTTGGGTCACCTGAGTACAATTGGTCGTAAGCTTTTGTACGAGCAAACTTAACTGTACGAAGTTTCATAACGAAATCATCAACAAATTCTTGGATTTCTGATTCAGTGTAAGTACCACGAGCAAGGTCACGTTCTGCGTATACGTCAAGGACGATTGGCACACGACCAAGTGAAGTAGCGGCACCGTTGATCACACGACATACTGCCATGAAGGCGATGTTTGTCCATTGGATAGCTTCTTTAGTATCGAAGGCTGGACGACGAACATCTACACCATAAAGGTCACCAAGGCGAACAACGTCTTGAAGTGCTTGATATTGAAGGTTAACTTCTTCACGAAGACGGATAGTTTCTTCGTCGATTTCTTTGATAGCATTCCAGTCGTTAACTTTTTCTTGCATCAAGTAGTCAGCACCGTAAAGGGCAAGACGAGCGTAAACCCCGATGATACGTCCACGTGAGTAAGCATCTGGAAGACCAGTAACTGTGTGAGCGTGACGTGCACGACGGATGTTTGAAGTGTAAGCACGGAAGATACCATCGTTAACTGTAGTCACGTATTTTGTGAAAATTTCGTGTACAGCTGGGTCTGGTTCATAACCGTGTTCTTTCAAGGCAGTTTCCGCCATACGAATACCACCTTTAGGCATGAAGTTCAATTTGAAGAGCTCATCATTTTGGATACCATAGATAAGTTCATCTTCTTTTGAAATGTATCCTGCGTCAATGTCAGCGATTGAAGTTGGACGAGTATCCATTGGGAAGCGTCCTTCAGCTTCATAGCCTGCTTTAGTTTCATCTACGATTTTTTTAATTTTTAGGGAGCGTTCAGTTGGTCCTGCAAGGAAGCTTTCGTCACCATCATAAGGTGTGTAGTTTGCTTGAACGAAACGTGAAACGCTAGCTTTTTCTTTCCAGTCAGTTCCTTTAAAGCCTTCCCACGCTTTTTCAAAAACATCTGTGTTAGTTTTAACCGTTGCCATAGTTTGGATCTCCTATAATTCTAGTAACAAAATCATCTGTTACATTCTCTAAAAGTATTCTATCACACAGTAACCGCTTACACAACTTTAAAACTGCGTTTTTAGAGACATTCTTTTATAATACAGTTTATAAAACTGAAAATCTGTAGTATAAATTTCTGTTTTTTGATAGATTTTGGTATTATAGGGGGGAGAGTGCTTTGTAGGCCCAAAGTTTTCTGTAAAGATCTTTATAATGAAACGAATCTGAGAAAGGAGGCAAGAAGCCATGCTAGAGTTCCCTCTAATTAATGATACCAGTCGGAAAATCATCCATATTGACATGGACGCCTTTTTTGCTCAGGTCGAGATGAGAGATGATCCTAGTCTTAAAGACAAACCTGTTATTATCGGTCATGATCCCAGAAAAACAGGAGGCCGTGGTGTGGTGTCTACTTGTAATTACGAGGCTAGAAAATATGGTGTCCATTCAGCCATGTCTTCTAAGGAAGCCTATGAACGTTGTCCTAATGCTGTCTTTATCTCAGGAAATTATAGCCATTACCGAGAGGTGGGGATGCAAATTCGTGAGATTTTTAAACGCTATACCGACTTGGTTGAACCTATGTCTATCGATGAAGCTTATCTTGATGTGACGATAAATAAGCTTGGTATCAAGTCTGCAGTTAAGGTGGCTAAGCTTATCCAGTATGATATTTGGCAGGAACTCCATCTGACTTGTTCTGCAGGCGTTTCCTATAATAAATTTATTGCCAAACTAGCCTCTGATTTTCAAAAGCCTGCTGGTTTGACGGTGGTACTTCCAGAGGAGGCTCAGGAATTTTTGGAAAAGCTACCTATTGAAAAGTTTCATGGTGTTGGTAAAAAGTCAGTTGAGCGTCTTCATGACATGGATATATACATCGGTGCCGATCTTTTGAAAATTCCTGAGATAACCTTAATAGACCGCTTTGGCCGTTTTGGTTTCGATCTCTTTCGAAAGGCTAGAGGAATTTCCAATAGCCCAGTAAAGCCTAACCGTGTCCGTAAATCTATCGGAAGTGAGCGAACCTATGGTAAGCTCCTGTATAATGAAGATGACATCAAGGCTGAGTTGACTAAGAATGCTAGACGGGTAGCGGAAAGTGCCCAGAAAAATAAAAAAGTCGGTCGTATCATTGTTATCAAGGTTCGTTATTCGGACTTTTCAACCCTAACCAAACGGATGACCTTGGACAAATCGACCCAGGACTTTGACACCATCGAAAGGATTGCCCATAGCATTTTTGATCAGCTAGACGAAAATAGCAGTGGTGTCCGACTGTTGGGTGTTACGCTGACAGGTTTGGAAGATCAAGAAGGTAGACAGTTAGACTTAGACGATTTGGCGTGATTATATTATATATAGTAGAGTTTTGACTTGTTACGTTGCCAGTTGACCTTAAAGCATCATCAGACCTGTGCTATCTTAATTAGTAAGTAATAGAAATGAGGTAATAAAAGTAATGAAAAAGTTTTTACTTACCTGTGCTTGACTTTAACAACTTTCTTGGTTCTTGTAGCCTGTACTTCAAATAAGCCAGCTAAAAAGAAAAACGAATCAACTTCGACATAACGTGTCAAGGCTGATACGACGATTTTTATTGATATCATGCTTGGAAAATCAAGTAACGGTTTTTCAAAACTATACAGAACAAATTACGAAACATGGACCGAAACGAATGTCTTTAAAAAACAGGTTGCAGATACTATTGAAGAGAAGGGATTCACGCCTGAAGAAAATTACACCTATAAGTACATCGAAGGCTATAATGCTAAGGCACCAACTCAAGTGTTTTCAAAGTTTCTCAGGGTACGCCGTAATATGATTGGCAAGATTCAGGACTATAAACTGAAGGATGTTAAAGTCAAGGAAAATGAAGCAACAGTGACTTTTACTTCACGCTCTGTTAGTGTCCATGGAGCTGAAGCTGCTGTTCGTACTCTCCTCATGAGTCTCTATGGTATTAATATTGACAAGTTGAAGCACTGGAACCAATCTGATAAGAGTAATGATGAAAAGGGTAAGGTCAAAGATCTCACAACGAAGTTTCTTTAGGGTGAAAACTTTAACGGTGATTTAACGCAATTTAAGAATATTGATAAAGAATTGTTCTATACACCTTTGACAGGTGCAGATAATTTGGAAAGGACCTTCAAATTTACCGAAGATAATGGGGGCAACTGGACTATCTCTACAAAAGATTATAAAGAACTTGTCGAGGATCTGGTTGGCCATGATGAATCAGGAAGTAAAGCCGTTTACGCCGAACGTATCCATGATAATTTGTCAGACTATCAACCTGAAGATAGTAGCGACTCAAGTAATAAGTTATCAGGTAAGGACAAGTAGTGTGGATAATAGATTATTTTTAGTTGTTTTCCCTCTTAGGATTATATAGGAGTGATAGGTTGATAGTATTTCACATGAATACTAGACAATCAATATTTAATGTAATATGTTAAAGATGAAAAGAGTTGTCACTGATGTGGCAGCTCTTTTCTATCTTGCTATTTCTAGCATTATCCCTATAACCTTTATCTATCACCTCTTAGGTTTTTATTATTAGACGAGTTTGGATGAAGATGGTAAACTGTTATCACTAACTATTAATGAAGGTATCGAGGATTATAGATATGAAAAAATGGCTTGCAGGCATAGGGATTCTTGGCTTGTCGGTTTTGACTTTGGCAGCTTGTGGAAACAAAAGTGACAGTAAGGTATCTGGTGAAAAGCAGACGATTACTGTTGCGACAGACTCTGATACGGCGCCTTTCACTTTCAAAAAAGGTGACGACTTCAAGGGGTATGATATTGATTTGGTAAAGGCTGTTTTCAAGGATTCGGACAAGTATGAGGTCAAGTTTGTGACGACGCCTTTTGATTCCATCTTGACAGGGGTGGATTCTGGACGTTATCAGATTGCAGCTAATGATTTCAACTACAATGAAGAGCGTGCACAGAAATATAGTTTTTCAGATCCGATTTCACGTTCTAACTATGCAATCACCAGTGTTGAGGGTACCAAGTATACTAGCCTAGACGATTTGTCTGGTAAGACGACAGAGGTGCTTCCTGGCTCTAACTACGCTCAGTTGCTTGAAAATTGGAACCACGCCAATGCGGACAAGACACCAATTACAATCAACTACGCTTCTAGCTCAACTGGTCTTTCAACGCGTGTTCAACACATTCAAGAAGGAAAAATTGATTTTATCCTTTATGATGCCATTTCGTCTGAGTACATTGTTAAAGATCAAGGCTATAAGTTGGCTGTAAACAAGATTAAAGACGATATCGGTATGAAGACTGATGGCCTTGAATATCTTCTTTTCTCAAATGATAAGCAAGGTAAGGAACTCAAGACTTTTGTCAATAAGCGTATCAAAGAGCTCAAGAAGGATGGAACCCTTGCCAAACTCAGTAAGGAATACTTTGGTGGCGATTACGTCAGTGATTTGAAATAAGATGGTTAAAAGGTGAGACTGCTGTCTCAGCTTTAGATCGAAAACAAAGTTTTCTTTTGAGGATTTCCTTAGGTAACAACGGACATCAGTGACCTTCTTAGAAGTTCCATGACTAAGTTTTAAGCCTAAGGACTCAAAACTTCCGAACACCTGAAACGTTAAAATGTCAGGTGTTTTTCTCACGGCGGAAAGCCTTGGTTTATTCTCACTTTGTTCCTAAAATAAGGATTCGTTTAGAGAAATTCTCAAAAATCTGTTTAAACCTCAACAAGATAGTGTTATCAGTGATATGATTTTCTTATCACTATGATAAGAAAAGACTATTTCACAGACTTTCCGAGTCGTGCTAAA
>NZ_GL831112.1:327136-374177 GCF_000188295.1 Streptococcus vestibularis ATCC 49124
AAATGAATATTATAAAATTTATGATAAGATATTAAGACGGTTAGCACTAGGCTAACCGACTTTTTTAGAAAGAAAGGGCAACATTGTGAAAAAGAGTATCGAAGCATTTAATCGGTCACCTTGGTATCTCCAAGTTATCATTGGTTTAATTGGTTTGGCAGTGGTTGTTGCTTTGGCTATTCCCGTATCATGGTTAGTGGAGATTCTTTGGAGCTATATTTTGCAATTGGTTACAATTGTCTTCAAATGGATTTCATCTTGGATGCCAGCTGGTAAGCTCTTCTCATGGAAGGCTGTCTTTGATGCGGTTCCTAAGATTGTAGAACACTTACCTTTAACATTAGGTTTGACCATTGCAGGTGCTTTCTTAGGTTTGATTTTAGCCCTTGTTTTTGCGGTTGTTAAGATCAATCGAGTACGTATCCTTTATCCGATCCAAGCTGTTTTTGTGAGTTTCTTGCGCGGGACACCAATTCTTGTACAACTCATGTTAACCTACTATGGTATCCCACTCTTCCTTCGTTACTTGAATGGCGAATTCGGATTAGATTGGAATATTAATGAGATTCCACCAGCTATCTTCGCTATTACAGCCTTTGCCTTTAACGAAGCGGCATACATGAGTGAAACTATTCGTGCGGCAATTCAGGCTGTTGATGCTGGGGAAATCGAAGCTGCCCGTTCTCTTGGGATGACATCAGCACAGGTTTACCGTCGTGTCATTATTCCAAATGCGGCTGTTATTGCGACACCAAGTTTAATTAACAGTTTGATTGGTTTGACTAAGGGAACATCACTTGCCTTCAGTGCTGGTATCGTCGAAATGTATGCACAGGCTCAGATCCTAGGTGGTGCTGACTATCGTTACTTTGAACGTTATATCTCAGTAGCTCTTGTATACTGGGTAATCTCAATCTTGATTGAAAACATTGGTCGTTCAGTTGAAAATCATATGGCTATTAAGGTTCCTGAAGCAACTGACATTTCTGGCATTGGAGGTGACCGCTAATGATTAGTATCAAAAATTTGACCAAGGAATTTTCAGGACAAAAGGTTCTCGATGGCATTGATATTGACATTGAAAAAGGTGAAGTTGTCGCTCTGGTTGGTGCCTCTGGTGCAGGGAAGTCAACAATCCTTCGTAGCTTAAACTATTTGGAACAACCTGATTCTGGTACAATTATCATTGATGATTTTAAGGTGGATTTCGAAACAATTACCAAAGAGCAAATCCTTACCCTTCGTCGTAAGTTGGCCATGGTATTCCAACAGTTTAACCTCTTTGAACGTCGTACAGCCTTGGATAATGTTAAGGAAGGTCTTAAGATTGTTAAGAAACTTTCTGACGAAGAAGCTACTAAGATTGCGAAAGAAGAACTCGCTAAGGTTGGACTTTCTAATCGAGAAAATCACTACCCACGTCACTTGTCAGGTGGTCAAAAGCAACGTGTGGCCTTGGCCCGTGCCCTTGCCATGAAGCCTGATGTGCTCTTGCTTGACGAACCAACATCTGCTCTTGACCCTGAGTTGGTTGGTGAGGTTGAAAAATCAATCGCTGATGCGGCTAAGTCAGGTCAAACCATGATTTTGGTCAGTCACGACATGAACTTTGTTTATCAAGTGGCTGATAAGGTGCTTTTCCTTGAAAAAGGTCATATCCTTGAACAAGGAACACCCGATGAAATCTTGAACCATCCAAAAGAAGAGCGAACAAAAGAATTTTTCGCTTCTTATTCAAAACAATACCTTTAAGATGGGATTTTTGTTACAATAGAAAAGGTGATGGGATAGGACTACATTTCTAGTTTATAGTCAGAGTCCCACAAGGATGATTAGGAACTTTTGAGTACTTCAAAGGCGACTAAGGAGTCCAATCAGATACTACACCGCACAGTTATTACTATTCGGATTCAGAGGTTGGAGAATATTGTCTCAGCCTTTTCTATTTTTTACTTTAGGATGATTTATGTTATTAAATATTTTTAAATTTTATCTCTTAGGCCTTGTGATTGCTTTCTTTGTTTGCTTGGTGCTTGGCGCCCTTTGGCTTGGATGGCGTGCCCTACGTCGTGCAGACAAAACAGTTAAGGAGCGTCAAGGTGCCCTCTATGATGCTATTATGATGTCGATGGTTTCGATTCCAGTATTGGCATTTGCTTTTATGGCGATTCTTATCGTACTGAATGCATAATTCTAGCTTTGTTGGCAAATTAGGTGTAAGATATCTCTACAAGAAAATCATATAAGGAGTTAATCATGTACGATACAATTGTTATTGGAGCTGGTCCTGCGGGGATGACGGCAGCACTTTATGCAGCCCGTGCCAACCTTAAAGTGGCAACTTTGGAGCAAGGTGCTCCTGGTGGACAGATGAATAACACATCTGATATTGAGAATTATCCTGGTTTTGAAAGTATTTCTGGTCCAGAATTGTCCATGAAGATGTTTGAACCCTTGGAAAAATTGGGCGTTGAAAACCTTTATGGTATCGTGTCTGGTATCGAAGATAAGGGTGATTATAAAGTTGTCAAAACTGGTGACGAGGAGTACCAAACCAAGACAGTTATCATTGCGACTGGTGCTAAACACCGCCACATTGGTGTTGCTGGTGAAGAAGAGTACAACAGCCGTGGGGTATCTTACTGTGCGGTGTGTGATGGTGCATTCTTCCGTAATCAGGACCTCTTGGTTGTTGGTGGTGGAGACTCTGCTGTTGAAGAAGGAATTTATTTGACACGCTTTGCCAACAGCGTGACCATTGTTCACCGTCGTGACGAATTGCGTGCCCAAAAGGTCCTTCAAGACCGTGCCTTCACCAATGAAAAGGTCAAGTTTATCTGGGATTCAGTCGTTGAAGAAATCAAGGGTGATGATATCAAGGTTCGCAGTGTTGATATTAAGAATGTCAAAACTGGTGAGGTGACTAACCACGAATTTGGCGGTGTCTTCGTTTATGTGGGACTTGATCCTGTTTCAGATTACTTGACTGGTCTCGACATCACTGACCAGGACGGTTGGGTAATTACAGATGATAAGATGGCGACACGTATTCCAGGTATCTTTGCCATTGGAGATATCCGTCAGAAAGACCTTCGCCAAATCACAACAGCCGTAGGTGATGGTGCCACAGCTGGCATCGAAGCTTACAACTACGTGACTGCTTTAGAAGATAAATAACAAAAAAACCACCCTAAGGGGTGGCTTTTTTATGTTATTTTGTCTAGGAGAGTTTTGAACGTTTCAACTTCATTTGATAGGGGTGTTCCTTTTAGGTAGGCGTAGCTTACATGAAAATCGAGTTGCTCGTCGTCCTCTAAAGGAATTTTAACCAATTTATCCATGGATTCAAATTGTGTGACATCAGTGATGAGACTGATGCCGAGATTTTTTTCAACTAACTGACCGATTGTAGGCAGATCACTTAATTCTAAGAAGGAAACGGCCTGATTTTGATAACCTTCATTCAGTATATTGAAGGCTTCCATATGCACATGTCCCTCGTTGAGTAGAATAAAGCGTTCTTCAAGAACATCCTTGAAACAGATGACTTCTTTATCCGCAAATTTATGGCTTTCAGAGACTAGAATATAAAACGGTGATTTATAGAGTTCGTGAGTTGTTAATTTAGGATGCTCTAGGGGATGAAGGCTAGCTACTAAACTGAAATCTAAGTCTCCAGAGATTAATTGCTGTAGCAATTCTAAAGAACCTTCTGTACTAAATTCCATTTCGGATAAGATTGATAAATCTTGATTTTTTTCGAGCAGTTGCGCAAGAACTCTGGCTCTGATAATTGGAGGAAACCCAATTTTTGCTTTTGCATGAATAGAGCGATGGATTTCTTTGGAGAGTACGGATAGCTCAGTTAGGATGGCTTCAGCATGTTTAGCTACAATATCGCCTTGGTGTGTAAAGGCAACATTACGATGAGATGGGTCCTTAACAAAAAGGTGACAAGCAAAATGATCTTCTAAACGCTTGATGGCGTAGCTAACAGTAGGTTGGCTGACCCGACAATGTTTAGAGGCTGCGGTGAAGGAATGGAGTCTGTAAAGATGATAAAAATATTCTAAATCTCGGATATTCATTTTTTTATTTTATCATAAACCCTATTTGTTATAAATAATTTTTATGATAACAGAGCTTGTTGACTATAAGATTTTTTGAGGAATATAATGTCTAGCGACAGTTGAATAGATTAGTCACTAAATTATTTATGAGGAGTATTTCGCAATGAAATCACATGAAATTTTAAACAATCCATTCCTTAATAAAGGAACTGCTTTCACAATGGAAGAACGTAAAGAACTTGGCCTAATTGGTCTTCTTCCTCCATATGTTCAAACTATCGAAGAACAGGCTGAACAAGCTTACCAACATTTCTTGCGCAAACCATCTGACCTTGAAAAGCGTCTTTTCTTGATGGAGATTTTCAATACAAACCGTACTCTTTTCTACTACCTCTTTAACCAACACATCGTTGAGTTCAACCCAATCGTCTATGATCCAGTGATCGCGGACACCATTGAACAATATTCTGAACTCTTTGTAGATCCACAATATGCGGCTTACCTTGATATTAACCACCCAGAAAATATCGAAGAAACCTTGAAAAATGCGGCTGGCGATCGCGATATCCGCTTGATCGTTGCAACTGACGCAGAAGGAATTCTCGGTATTGGTGACTGGGGTGTCCAAGGTGTTGACATTTCTGTCGGAAAACTCATGGTCTACACTGCTGCAGCCGGAATTGATCCAGCTTGCGTTATGCCTCTTGTCATCGATGCTGGTACCAACCGTGAAGAATTGTTGAACAATCCAATGTATCTTGGAAACCGTCATGAACGTGTTCGTGGTGAAAAATACGATGCCTTTATCGATCAATTTGTTCAAACAGCTGGAAAACTTTTCCCTAAATTGTACCTTCACTGGGAAGACTTCGGTCGTTCAAATGCAGCTGATATCTTGAACCGTTACAAGAAAGAAATTCCAACTTTCAACGATGATATTCAAGGTACTGGTATCGTTGTCTTGGGTGGTATCTTTGGAGCTATGGATATCACTGGTGAAAAATTGACAGACCAAGTTTACCTTTGCTATGGTGGTGGTTCTGCTGGTGCTGGTATCGCAGATCGTGTTCACGCTGAAATGGTTGCGGAAGGCCTTTCTCCAGAAGAAGCCTACAAACGTTTCTTCATGATCGATAAACAAGGCCTTTTGTTTGATGATATGGAAGATTTGACACCAGCTCAAAAACCATTTGCTAAAAAACGTTCTGACTTCGAAGGCAAAGGCGATATGACCAGTCTTCTTGAAGTGATCAAAACAGTAAAACCAACCATCTTGGTCGGAACTTCTACAAACCCAGGTGCCTTCACTAAAGAAGTGGTTGAAGCAATGTGTGAAAACACTGAACGCCCTGTTATCTTCCCAATTTCTAACCCAACCAAGAAATTGGAAGCAACAGCCCAACAAGTCATTGAATGGTCAGACGGGAAAGCCTTTGTAGCTACCGGTGTACCTTCAGGAACCATTAGCTATAAAGGTGTGGACTACGAAATCGGTCAAGCCAATAACGCTTTGATCTACCCAGGTCTTGGTCTCGGTATGTTGGCATCTGAAGCTAAATTGTTGACAGATGAAATGATTGGGGCAGCAGCTCACTCATTGTCAGGTATCGTCAATCCAGGTCAACCAGGTGCGCCAGTCCTCCCACCATTCCAATATGTAGCTGACGTGTCTATCAAGGTAGCAGAAGCTGTTGCCAAGAAAGCTCAAGAACAAGGGCTTGCTCAAGCTGAAGAAACAGATATGGCCAAAGCTGTACGTGACCTTAAATGGTATCCTAAATACTAATAAGGAGCTGACTGAACAACCATGAAAAAATTGAATGAAATCAAAATTTCCGGTGTCAGTCTTCCTCTATATGCATTCATCGTCTTCGTTCTCGCGGTGACGATTGCTATGGGGAAACTCCCACTCAATATGCTTGGACTGACCCTCCTTTTGGTCGTCATGGGGCATGTTCTCTACTTTATTGGTGAGAAACTGCCAATTATGAACTCTTACCTAGGTGGTGGTTCAGTATTTACTCTGCTTGGTGCAACTCTTCTTGCTACATTTCATATCATTCCAAAAGATATTATTGTAGCAACAAAAGGATTTTTGGGAGATTCCTTTGGCTTTCTTGATTTTTATATTGCAGCCTTGATTTGTGGTGCTATCCTTGGTATGAATCGTAAGATTTTGGTGAAAGCCTCTGCACGCTTTATCCCCGTGTCTCTTGTTACCATGGTTATTGGTGCCTTTAGCGTTGGTCTTGTGGGGATGCTTCTTGGTCAAGGGTTCGGGCACTCTATCCTTTATGTTTCCTTCCCTCAAATGGTTGGAGGAATGGGAGCGGGTATTTTGCCACTTTCTAAAATTTATGCCTCTAACTTACATGGTGATCAAGCGACTATCTTCTCTCAATTAGCACCTGCGACTACTTTAGGAAATATTCTGGCTATTATCGGTGCTGTTCTTATTTCAAAAGTTTTTGTTAATAGTAAGTCAAATGGACATGGTGTCTTGATTCCTGTTAATAAGGATGAGTTGAAAAAGGAAAAACTAAATTTGAATCCGACTGATATTGGGGTTGGAATGATGTTTGCTTTTACAATCTTTTTGCTTGGTGTGATTTGCAATGCCTTTGTTCCAAAAATTCACAGCTATGCCTTCATGATTATCATTGTGTTTATCTTGAAAGCCTTGGATGTGGTACCAAAAACTTTGGAAAATTGTGTTGTAATGTTTAACCAAGTCATCATGTCAAATCTGACCCATGCAGTACTTGCAGGTATTGGCCTTTCTTTGATTGATTTGGCAACATTAGCAAAAGCGATGAATGTTCAATTTATTATTCTAAGTTTGACATCAGTTGTTGCAATGGGACTTGCTGCTGCTATTATTGGTGAGTTTGTAGGTTTATTCCCAGTTGAAACGGCAATTGGTGCCGGTATGATTAATAACTCTATGGGTGGTACGGGTAATATTGCTGTACTTTCTGCATCAGATCGTATGGAAATGATTGCTTTTGCTCAAATGGCAAATCGTTTAAGTGGAGCTATTATTTTAATTCTAGGTGGCCTATTAGCATCTATGTTGAATTAGTTAAGAAAATACTATTTGTGTGAGAAACACTTTGAGGACTGTTATGTCCTCTTTTTTTGGTGTAATCAATACAGATTATATGTGCTCAATATACTATACAATTGGTTTTTGCTATAATAGGTACATTGATAAAAACTAGGGTTTCTTTTTTCAATAAAATAATGAAACGAGGTGACCGACTTGCGTGTTGTAGCAGGTGATTTTGGCGGACGTCCGCTTAAAACGTTAGAAGGCAAAACGACTCGTCCAACAACGGACAAGGTCAAGGGTGCCATTTTCAATATGATTGGTCCTTTCTTTGATGGAGGACGTGTTTTGGATCTTTTTTCTGGGAGTGGTAGTCTGGCCATTGAGGCTATTAGTCGTGGCATGTCGTCTGCTGTCCTCGTGGAGAAAGACCGTCGGGCACAAGCCATTATTCAGGAAAATATCAAAATAACCAAGAGTGAGAAGCAGTTCCAGCTTTTGAAGATGGATGCAGCGCGTGCACTGACCCAATTGACAGGTCAATTTGACTTGGTGCTTTTAGATCCGCCTTATGCCAAAGAGCAGATTGTGGCCAATATTACTCAGTTAGAGGAGCAAGGGCTCTTGGCTGAAGAAGTTATGTTGGTTTGCGAGACGGATAAGGCAGTGGACTTGCCTGAAGAAATTTCAAACTTTGGGATTTGGAAGCAGAAAACATATGGTATCAGTAAGGTGACCGTTTACGTACGTTAGCCTTAGATAGGGAAGTTGTAGAAAGGAATGCTATGACAAAGATTGCTATGTTTACGGGGTCTTTTGATCCGATTACCAATGGGCATATGGATATCATTGCCAGAGCCAGCAAGTTCTTTGATGAGCTCTATATAGGCCTTTTTTATAATAAAAATAAGCAGGGCTTCTGGGATGTTGCGACTCGCAAGCGTATCTTGGAAGAGGTTGTAGCAGATCTTCCCAATGTCAAGGTTATAACGGCTCACGATAGTCTGGCTGTAGATGTCGCCAAAGATCTTGGGGTGACTTATTTGGTTCGAGGCCTTCGCAATGCGACAGATTTTGACTATGAGGCCAATATGGACTATTTCAATAAAGGTTTAGCGCCTGAATTAGAAACGGTTTATTTGATTGCTAGTCATGAGGTGACACCAGTGTCTTCCAGTCGTGTACGTGAGTTGATTTATTTTGAGGGGAACATTAGCTCTTATGTTCCGCAAGCAGTTGTTAAGGAAGTGGAGGCCAAGCGTGGCAAACAAGACAAAATCTAAATTACTATTAGAGAAAATGTGGCGTATTAAGTGGTGGTTATTAAGTATTCTTACGGTACTTTTCCTCCTTTTTGCCCTCTTTTTCCCGCTAAATAATTATTATGTTGAGCTTCCGGGTGGTGCTTTTGATACTAAGGAAGTCTTGACTGTAGATAAGAAAGCTGATGATTCAAAAGGATCCTACAATTTTGTGGCGGTGGCCCAAACCAAGGCGACTTTGGCCTTGATGCTCTATGCTCAGCTTAATGATTTTGCAAAGCTTCAAACAGCTAAAGAAGCAACCGGAAATTACTCTGATGAAGATTTCATGCGTATTAACCAATTTTACATGGAGACTTCTCAAAACCAAGCGATTTATCAGGGCTTGACACTGGCTGGTAAGGAGGCTAGTTTGGAGTATATGGGTGTCTATGTGCTTCAGGTTGCTGATGATTCTAGCTTCAAGAGTGTCCTCAATATCGCTGATACGGTGACGGCTGTTAATGGCAAGACCTTTGATAATTCTACTGACTTGATTAAATACGTTCAAGGGCTTAAGCTAGGTTCAAAGGTCAAGGTCACTTATACGACAGATGACAAAGAAAAGACTGCTACTGGTAAGATTATTAAGATCGCCAATGGCAAAAATGGTATTGGTATCGGCCTAACGGACCATACTGAGGTCAAGAGTCCTGAGAATGTTAAGTTTAAACTAGATGGTGTTGGCGGACCGAGCGCTGGTCTTATGTTTACCTTAGCTATTTACGATCAGGTGTCTGGTCAAGACCTCAAGGCTGGTCGTAAGATTGCTGGGACAGGCACTATTGAAAAAGATGGTTCTGTCGGTGATATCGGTGGAGCCTACCTTAAGGTGAAATCAGCGGCTGATAGCGGCGCAGATATTTTCTTTGTACCAAATAATCCAGTAACTAAGGAAATGAAAAAGGTTGATCCGGATGCCAAGACTAATTATCAAGAGGCCAAGGAAGCTGCCAAGAAACTGGGGACCAAGATGAAAATCGTCCCTATTAAAACAGCTCAAGAAGCCATTGATTATTTGAAAAAAACTAAATAAGAAGCGAGAGTGGGACAGGCAGAAATCCATGATTTTTGTCCTAGTCTTACTCTCTTTTTTAGGGCAAAGTGTTATAATAGTCTTTATGAAAAAACGTTATAGAACAGTCAATGATTACTATCGTGAAATTTTTGGCGAAAAGATTTTCAAACTTCCTATAGATGCGGGCTTTGATTGTCCCAACCGTGATGGAACAGTTGCTCACGGTGGCTGTACCTTTTGCACAGTATCGGGGTCTGGTGACGCTATTGTAGCTCCTGAGGCACCGATTCGTGAGCAGTTTTACCATGAGATTGACTTCATGCACCGCAAGTGGCCAGAAGTTCAGAAATATCTGGTTTATTTTCAAAATTTTACCAATACCCACGCGCCGCTTGAGGTTATCAAGGAACGCTACGAACAGGCTATCAATGAGCCTGGTGTTGTTGGAATCAATATAGGTACCCGTCCAGACTGTTTGCCAGACGATGTGGTTGATTATCTGGCAGAACTCACTGAACGTATGCATGTGACCGTTGAACTTGGCTTGCAAACGACTTATGAAGAGACGTCGGAGTTTATTAACCGAGCACACAGTTATGATCTCTATGTGGAGACGGTTAAGCGCGTGCGTGAGCGTGCGCCAAAGGCTGAGATTGTATCGCATCTGATTAATGGGCTGCCAGGGGAAAGCCACGAGATGATGGTGGAAAATGTTCGCCGTTGTGTGACGGATAATGACATTCAGGGAATTAAACTCCACCTCCTCCACTTGATGACCAATACGCGTATGCAAAGGGACTACCACGAGGGACGTCTTAAATTACTGAGTCAGGAAGAGTATGTGTCCATCATCTGTGACCAGTTGGAAATCATCCCTGAGGATATCGTTATTCATCGAATCACTGGTGATGCGCCGCGAGATATGTTGATTGGTCCTATGTGGAGTCTCAATAAGTGGGAAGTCCTTAATGCCATTGACAAAGAGATGGAACGTCGTGACTCATGGCAAGGGTGTAAAGTCGTTAGTAAGAAGGAGGAAAAAACATGATTAAACGACCCATTCATCTATCTCATGACTTTTTAGCAGAAGTACTGGACGATGAGAGTATAGCTGTTGATGCAACCATGGGAAACGGTAATGATACAGCCTTTCTGGCTGGCCTTGCCAAGAAGATTTATGCCTTTGACGTGCAGGAGCAGGCGCTCGAAAAGACTCGTCAACGCTTGTCGGACTTGGAAATTGAAAATGCGCAACTCATTTTAGATGGCCATGAAAATCTGGACCGTTATGTCACGGAACCTATTCGTGCAGCTATTTTCAATCTGGGCTACCTGCCATCTGCAGATAAGAGTGTTATTACCAAACCCCACACGACTCTTGAGGCCATTGAGAAGATTCTTGATCGTCTAGAGGTGGGTGGTCGTTTAGCTATTATGATTTACTATGGTCATGATGGCGGCGATATGGAGAAGGATGCTGTGCTCGAGTACGTTATCGGTTTGGACCAGCGTGATTTTACAGCCATGCTTTACCAACCCCTTAATCAAATTAATACCCCACCATTTTTGGTGATGTTGGAGAAATTACAATGATTACAGATATTAAAGAAAAGCTTGCAGATATGCAGGTCAAATATATAGATAAGCAAAGTGCCGAAGATACTTTGAAAAAGGTTGATAATCGTAAAACGGCTAAAATTAAGAAAAAGTTAGCTAGTCTTGAGGTCGAACGTTGCCATAAACTTTTAGCAAAAGAAGACGTGACTGCCATTGATAAAAAAATTCGCAAGCAAAAAGAACTATTCTCAAACTGTTGTCATAAGGAAGGTTAGGAGGAACTATGCATTTATCATTAGCTTTGCTTGTTCTTTTTTTAGCTTGATTTTATCGAACGTTATCAATCGTGTCTTTCCACGTCTTCCCCTACCTTTGATTCAAATTATTTTTGGGGTTGGTATTGGTTTTCTTCTTAAGGGGGAAGTTTTTGAGCTTGAAACGGAACTTTTTCTAGCGTTTATTATTGCTCCCTTGCTTTTTCGTGAGGGCGAAGAGAGTGACATTACCAGTATTCTCCGTAACTGGAAACTCATTCTATTTTTGATCTTTCCAGTCATCTTCGTGTCTACACTGGGAATCGGCTATCTTGCTAAGGCCGTCTTGCCTGCTTCGGTGCCCTTGTCTGCCTGTCTAGCAATCGGTGCCGCTCTTGGTCCAACGGATTTGGTTGCCTATTCCGCTATTTCTAAACGTTTCAGTTTTCCAAAGTGGATTAGTTATATTCTGCAGGGAGAGGGTTTGCTGAATGATGCCTCTGGCTTGGTCGCCTTTCAGGTGGCAGTGACCGCTTTGACAACGGGTGCCTTCTCCCTCCTGGATGCGAGCTGGAATTTGGTTATCTCTGTGCTTGGTGGTTTTTTGGTTGGCTTGATTACAGCCCTATTTAATCGCCTCTTTTTGACCATTTTGGATAATATGGATGCTGCAGATGTCACAGGTGCTCTCTTACTAGAGCTGGTACTACCGATCTCCTCTTATTTTGTAGCCGAGGAAATTCATGCTTCTGGAATTATTGCTGTTGTCGTAGCAGGGATTTCGCTTGCTAGCCGTTTCAAAAAAATCACCGTTTTTGATGCCAAACTGGATAGTGTTTCCCATACGATTTGGGGAACCATTACCTTCATGCTTAATGGTATGGTCTTTTTCCTTCTGGGGACGGAACTGCCAACCTTAGCAACCCCAGTACTGTCTATCAGTACTTGCGATACGCTTTGGATGTTTCTTGCCATTGTCTTGTTAACAGCGATCATGTTTGGAATTCGATTTGTCATGATTAGCGCAGTGTTTGCCCAAAGAGCTTGGCGGACCAAACGGTCATTGAAAAAAATATGGAAGGGTGCTACGCTTTTGACTTTTTCTGGCGTAAAAGGAACGGTTTCGATTGCAACAATCCTTTTGCTTCCGATTGCCAATATGACTGCGCTAGAACACAGTCTCTTACTCTTTACGGTAGCGGGTGTTACGCTACTGAGCTTCTTGATAGGTATTTTAGTCCTACCTAAGCTAGCCACTGGACCAGCGCATACGACCAACCATTATATGCAGATTGCTATTCTTAATGATGTGGTCGGTGAGTTGGAAAAAGATCTAAAACAGTCAACTAATCAAGGATCTGTCTATGCTACTATTGACAACTACAATCAACGCTTGGAAGATTTAATCTTGGAGCAGGAATCAAATGATGTCAAAAAAGAGTTGGCCAATATCCGAGTCATGATTATGGAAATTGAGAGTGAGGGTCTGGAATATGCCTACAAGAAGGGTAAGATTTCAGAACTCGAATACAATCTCTACCAACGTTATATCAAGGGCTTAGAGCGTCGTATTAACCGAGGTTTTGTTTCTAGTCTCTCTTATGCCTTTGCTGTTTTCGTTCGTGGCCTTCGTAGAATTTTGCACTTAGCTCTTACCTTCAAGTTTCGAATTGAACAAGAGGAGAATAGGCGAGGTCCTCGATTGACGGAGGAAAATCGTGACCATATGACTGAGCTTTATTTAACAAATACTGAGCAGGTTTTGGAAGCCTTGAGCAACCTGGAAGGTGTCTATCATTCAGATCTTTTGTCTTATTTGAAACGCAGTCGACTTCGAGAGGCTGAAATTATCCAATCAGGAGCCTTTGTCGAGAGGGTTATCACCCACTTAAATCCAGACAATGTTGATGAAATGTTGCGAGGCTATTATTTGGAACGTAAGGTTATCAACGAATATGAACAGGCTGAGCTTATTTCTAGTCGTTATGCCAAACAGCTTCGTAAGGAAGTCAATACTTTGGAGGACTATTCTCTCAAAGAAACAAGCAATACTTTGACCTATGATATGATTAATCTGGCCCGAAGGGGAGCTTAAGAAAGAATTTAGAGTAAAAAAGAAGCCAAGTTATTAATTTGGCTTCTTTTAATGTTTGTTTTTCTCATTATCGTGGTTAGGAAAGAGACAGCCCAATCCTAGGCCTACTAGGATACCGGCAACAATCAGAGTTTCGGTAGGAATAGGGAGTAGGTCATAGATTGCATTAGCAATCATCAGCCCAGTCAAGATACTAATGAGGCTAGATTTATAATCTTTTTTTCATGAGATTCTCAATTGTAAAGAAGATCAATAAGGCAACTGGAAAGAGTGGCCCAAGGGAACTCTCTATTTTTGGGAGGCCGGGAATACTGTAAATGATAACTGTTACTGCTGTACCGATTAATCCAAAAACTGTTACTTTAGTCATGTTTCTACCTCTCTTTCTATATCTGAAGATCTGTTGTTTTAACACTTACTAATGTATCGAAAGGGTAGCTCTCGGACAATATCATATGTCTATGTGGTTAATCTTAGAATCTATTCGGTCAAAAAAAGAACTGTTTTGTTATTGAATTGGTAAAAGTCAAAAGATTTCCTCACACAGTAAAATCTCTGACAAAAGCCACTTATATATAGTCGCTGCACTATTTATTTTATTCAAGAATGTCTATAGAACACCTTGTCCTTCTAGCTTTAATTTTGTATGGTGTATCTCAAATAAAAGAGAAGTAATGATGAAAGAACAAATCCCCCAGACTTATAGTCTAAGGGACTTGTTTCTTTAATGTTGTTCGTAAATTAGCCCTAAATCAAGCTAATATTGATCGGTTTTTAGAGAAGTGGGTTAATGTAAAAACGATGGTCATCAATTGGAATAATTTGAACAGGGTTTTGGTAGAAGTCAGCTAAAACTTCTGGTGTGATGACATCATTTTTGGGTCCTTGTGCTACGATTTTTCCTTGACGGAGTAGGAGAATATGGTCCATGTTTTCGGTAATTTCCTCAGCGTGATGAGTGACGTAAAGAACCAGCGGAGCATGAGGAAGCGAGGTGATACGATCAATCTGACGCAAGAGCTTTTCACGAGCAAATAGGTCCAAGCCAACAGTCGCTTCATCAAGGATAATGATGTCAGGATCTTCCATGAGACTGCGAGCAATCAAACAAATTTGTTTTTCTCCTTGAGAGAGGCTATGGTATTTACGACCTATCAAATCCCCAGCACCAAGTGAGGTCAGCATGTCCTTAGCTTCTTGCAACTCCTTATCCCCATATGCCTTGTAGAGGATTGAGCTCTTGTATTTACCAGTAAGGACGATTTTTTCAGCGGTCATATGCTTAGGCAGACGCTCAGTGATGAAGGAACTGACAATACCGATATGTTTGCGAAGACCCGTGATGTCCCCGTTACCAAAGGCATAGCCAAGTATTTCAGCATGACCTTCAGAAGGAAAGAATTCAGCTGTCAATAAGCGTAGAAGTGTTGATTTCCCTGCACCATTAAGTCCAAGGATAGCCCAGGTCTGGCCTTTTTCAACTGTCCAGTTAAGTTCGGACAAGAGTGTTTTTCCTTGGCGAGCCAAGCTGACATTTTCTAAGCGTATAAGTGACATAAGTCTCTCCTTCGATGATAAATTACTCTAATTATAGCATAAAATAGGAACCTATATTGGGAAATTGTGATATAATGGAAGTCAGAATTTTTTTAGAGGAGAAGATAAAATGGAAGACTCTAGTGGTCAGTCCTTATTATTTCAATTTATTTTATTACTAATTTTAACCTTGCTTACGGCCTTTTTCTCAGCGTCTGAGATGGCTTTAGTATCACTAAACCGTTCACGTGTGGAACAAAAGGCTGAAGAAGGTGATAAGAAATTTATTCGCCTGCTCAAGGTTCTTGAAAATCCCAATAACTTCTTATCGACTATTCAGGTTGGTATTACTTTTATCAGTCTTTTGCAAGGGGCCAGTCTCTCTGCTTCGCTAGGAGCAGTCATAGCGACCTGGTTTGGCCACGTAGCCTGGGCTAAAACAGCAGGTAGCGTGGTATCTTTGGTGATCTTGACTTACATTTCTATCGTTTTTGGTGAGCTTTATCCTAAGCGTATTGCCATGAATCTTAAAGAAAATCTAGCCATCTACTCAGCGCCTGTCATTATTGTTACTGGTAAGATTGTTAGTCCCTTTGTTTGGATTCTTTCGGCGTCAACCAATCTTTTGTCTCGTTTGACACCTATGACCTTTGATGATGCAGATGAGCAGATGACACGTGATGAGATTGAGTACATGTTGACCAAGAGTGAGGATACACTTGAGGCTGAAGAAATTGAAATGCTCCAAGGGGTATTCTCTCTTGATGAATTGATGGCGCGTGAGGTTATGGTCCCTCGTACAGACGCCTTCATGATTGATATTGAAGACAATACTCAAGAAAATATCCAAGCTATTCTCAAGGAAAGCTTCTCTCGTATTCCTGTTTACGAAGATGACAAGGATAAGATTATCGGTGTAATCCATACCAAAAATCTCCTTCAAGCAGGTTATGAGCTCGGTTTTGAGAATGTTAAGCTTCGCCGTATCATGAATGAGCCCCTCTTTGTTCCAGAAACAATCTTCGTTAATGACCTCTTGGCAGCCTTTCGTAATACCAATAATCAAATGGCCATCTTGCTTGATGAATATGGTGGTGTGGCTGGTCTTGTGACCTTCGAGGATCTTTTGGAAGAAATCGTCGGTGAAATTGATGACGAAACAGATAAAGCCAGTGTGGAAGTTCGTGAAATAGGAGAGAATACCTATATTGTTGAGGGGGCTATGACTCTTAATGACTTCAATGAACACTTTGATACAGAGCTTGAAAGTGATGATGTTGATACTATCGCAGGCTATTATTTGACTGGTGTAGGAGCAATTCCCACTCAAGAAGTCAAGGAACATTATGAAGTTATCAACAGGGACAAACATCTTGAATTTATTAACGATAAGGTTAAGGATGGTCGCGTAACTAAACTTAAGGTAATCATCACAGCAGCTCCAGAAGAGGCAGGAGAATAGAATTCACCAGCTTTAGATTAGAAAAGACTAGAGCTAAAAAGTAAGATAATGATAATTGAGCGCCTTCTTTCCTTTGAATAGGAAGCGCTTTTTATTATCTTTTCGATGAGTATTTTTAATAGATATAATTAGATTAGAAAATGGATGAAAATCGCTATGCTTTTTTATTTCAATAAAATATCTAGTTATTATTGGCCTACGACCTTATTTTTTGAAGTAATTTAAACAGGTTTTGAAATGATGGTAGATTAAGCATAAAAATAAATAAGATTTTGATTAAAACGCTTCTCTATTTCTTTTTATGACAGAATATAAATTAACTGATAAATGAAAAAGGAAAATCTTAATAGCTTCTAAAAAATCTCTATATTCCTATACATAGTAGCTTGCTTTTACTCACCCTTATTCTAGTAGCTTTTCTACCAGTAACTTCTTTTGCAGATGACGGCATTGCGACAAATGATACTGTTCTTACGCAGCCAAAAACTGATACAGATACAAATACAAGTGAGGCCCCTCAATCACCTGAAGTTCCTTCAGTCAACGTTAATGGTCAACCTGTTGTTACTGTGACACCAGCAGCACCAGTTATCACAGCAGCTGGTCAAACAATCGTTTCTACACAAAATAGTCAACTTGTTGTTGCCAATAATGACGGAACAACAAGTCTTGTTGCTCCTGAGGTGCAGGATTCAAAGTGAATGCTGACGGTACATTGACTGGTAAAGATGCCAAAGGTAAAGAAGTCACTCTTCCCAAGACTGGTGAAGCATCAACTGCAATCTTGACATTTGTAGGAACATTCTTCCTTACTCTTGCAGTTCTATTGGGATTTAAGAAACGTGCCTAATCGTATAGATAATAAAAAAACTGGATTCTTCCAGCTTTTTACTTTTTCTTCTGGTATAGTATAGTTATATTGTAATTTCAGATGTATTATAGTATAACCTTTGCTTGAATTCAGGCAGATATGGAGCATGTTTCCGATAAAAGAGGTATAATAAAATCATGTAAAAAGCGTTTTCAAGGAGGCTGCCATGGCAGAAATTGATTACAGTCAGGTGACTGGACTTGTTCATTCAACCGAAAGTTTTGGATCTGTAGATGGTCCTGGTATCCGTTTTATTGTTTTCATGCAAGGCTGTAAGATGCGTTGCCAATATTGTCATAACCCAGATACTTGGGCTATGGAGTCAAATAAGGCTGTTGAACGTACAGTTGAAGATGTCTTAGATGAGGCTCTTCGTTTCCGTCATTTCTGGGGTGAGCATGGTGGTATCACTGTATCAGGTGGTGAGGCCATGCTTCAGATTGATTTTGTCACTGCCCTCTTTACAGAGGCTAAGAAGCTAGGAATTCATTGTACGCTTGATACTTGTGGGTTTGTTTACCGTAATACTCCTGAGTATCATGAAGTTGTTGACAAACTTTTGGCTGTGACAGACTTGGTCCTACTTGACATCAAAGAGATTGATCCCGAACAACACAAGTTTGTGACTCGTCAACCTAATAAGAATATTTTGGAATTTGCTCAATATCTGTCTGATAAACAAGTTCCAGTCTGGATTCGCCATGTCTTGGTACCTGGTTTGACAGACTTTGACGAACACTTGGTTAAGCTTGGTGAGTTTGTAAAGACCTTGAAAAATGTCGATAAATTTGAAATTCTTCCCTATCATACAATGGGTGAGTTCAAATGGCGTGAGCTCGGTATTCCATATCCTTTGGAAGGGGTTAAACCACCAACTGCAGATCGGGTTAAAAATGCCAAAGCTCTCATGCACACTGAAACGTATCAAGAGTATAAAAATCGTATCGGTGTCAAAACCTTGGATTGAAAAAGAAGCTCTTGACAAGGGCTTTTTAACTTTGCTATTATTTAGGGAGCAATAAATAGCAGGTAAATTATGTTTCGTATTTTAAAATTTGATGATGACTTTGTTTATCTCAGTCATCCTGACGGGCGACTTAAGAAAATAGATCGCACGCTTTTTGATTTTGATATAAAATTAGGAGACCGTATTGACGTCTACCAAGATGGTGACTTGACCGTTGTTACTCCGGCAGAAGTTCAAACGGACTTGAGCTTAGAGGGAGATAAATCGGTTAAATCACACCTCTTGCAAGGAATTTTAGATCTTTTCCTTGAGACTCTTAATATTCACAACAATCATTTGGGTGACTTGAAGAAGATTTTCACGCAATTATTGATTACACTCTTCATGGCTTGGAGCTTGCTAGGTGTTATTCTGGTTGAGATTCTTCTTTTTGCAGAATCGATTATTGTTTTCCTATGGAGACTCTTGGTTCGTCTTATTAAGTGGATGCATATTAAAGACAACACTAAGGTCTTGATTGATGAGACGCAAAAACGCCATGCTAAGCGTGAACGTCAGAAAGCTCAAAGACGTGAGCAAGAAAGACGTCGTCAGGAAGAACTTGAAGAACGTGAATATCTTCGTGAAACAGAACGTCAAAAGGAACTCATGATTGTTGAAGCTAGCCTTAGTCAGGAAGCGGAGCGTGAGAGTCTTTCAACTAGCCTTGCTTTGGAGCAAGCAGGTGCCTCAAGTCAGTCTGCTAGTGAAGACTTGGCCATAGAAAGTCAGTCAACTTCAGAGTCAGCAGTGATGTCTGAAGCAGCAAAGTCTGAAAAATAGAACAAAAAAGAACTGAGAGTTAAAATCTCGGTTCTTTTTTATATGAGAAAAGCACCAGAGGTGCTTGTGAGAGGTGACTAAAGTGTTTTTTCAGAGTCACGAACAATGAGCAAGTCAACTTTTGCGTGACGGAGAATGTATTCAGAAGATGAACCAATAAGCAAGCGTTCAAAAGTATTGAGACCAGTGGCACCAACCATAATAAGGTCAACATTTTCCTTATCAGGGATATCAACAGCCAAAAGGCTTTTAGGATTACCGAACTCAATAACTTTGCGAATCTTGGTTAAACCAGCTTCTCTGGCTTGACGTTCAAAGTCAGCCAATACAGCTTTAGCTTCGTCTTCTAGTTTTTCATAGATATAAGAGTCGAAAGTCGCAACGCTTTGAAGGGCGCGTGTATCGATAACGTGTACCAATAGTAACTGAGCATTATTACGTTTTGCAACGTGCACACCTTTAATAAAGGCCAGTTCTGATTCGTAAGAACCGTCGATAGCTACCATAATACGTTCATATTGTTGAGACATAAGCTCTACCTCCTATCTTTAGCTTTATTATACTCCTTTAATCTAAAAAATGAAAGCGTTGTTATAGATTTTCTGAAATCTTTTTTTGACTGCTTACTTTAGGATGCTCTTGGTAATGTGAAGATTTCAGTATTATCTAAAAATTGAAGATTGCTTGAAAAAGAGGTATAATACAATCTGTTATTAGCTTCGTAAGAAACATGATAATTAAAAAAGAGGAAGACAAGTCTTCAGAAATGATACCAAATGAAATGGCCGAGCCTAAAGTTGGTGTCAATAAAAGTGGAAATCTCCATCAGGTGTTGAATTTTTTTATTTTCTACTAGATGTATCTGCTTTAGTATCTTTTGAAAGGATTAACTTATGAAAACATTTGATAAATCATCAAAGTTGGAACACGTTGCCTATGATATTCGTGGTCCAGTTTTGGATGAGGCCAACCGTATGATTGCCAACGGTGAAAAAATTCTCCGTCTTAATACAGGAAATCCTGCGGAATTTGGTTTTACAGCACCAGATGAAGTCATTCGTGATTTAATTATGAATGTTCGTAACAGTGAAGGGTATTCGGATAGTAAAGGGATTTTCTCAGCTCGTAAGGCGATTATGCAGTATTGCCAGCTAAAGGGATTCCCAAATGTAGATATTGATGATATTTATATTGGTAATGGTGTTTCAGAAATGATTTCCATGTCTATGCAGGCCTTGCTTGATGATGGAGATGAGGTTTTGGTCCCAATGCCAGACTATCCTCTTTGGACTGCCTGTGTCAGTCTAGCTGGCGGTAACGCTGTGCACTATGTCTGTGATGAAAAATCTAACTGGTATCCAGACATTGATGATATCAAATCAAAGATTACATCAAATACTAAGGCTATTGTTATCATCAATCCGAATAACCCTACAGGTGCTCTTTACCCTAAAGATGTTCTTGAACAGATTGTTGATATTGCACGCCAAAATGACTTGATTATCTTTGCGGATGAGATTTATGACCGCTTGGTTATGGATGGTAAGAAG
Source organism: Streptococcus vestibularis ATCC 49124 (assembly GCF_000188295.1). GTDB lineage: Bacteria > Bacillota > Bacilli > Lactobacillales > Streptococcaceae > Streptococcus > Streptococcus vestibularis. Next base: position 347,689 of record NZ_GL831112.1, read on the forward strand.
CACATTGCTATTGCAAGTCTTGCACCAGACGTTTTCTGTGTATCTATGAATGGTCTTTCTAAATCTCACCGTATTTGTGGTTTCCGTGTGGGTTGGATGGTTCTTTCTGGGCCTAAGAAGAATGTTCGGGGCTATATTGAAGGGCTTAATATGTTGTCTAATATGCGCCTTTGTTCTAATGTGCTCTCTCAACACGTAATTCAGACTTCGCTTGGTGGTTACCAATCTGTTGATGAGCTCCTGATTCCTGGTGGTCGTATTTATGAACAACGTGAGTTTATTACAAACACAGTAAATGATATTCCAGGACTTACAGCTGTTAAGCCAGATGCAGGTCTTTACATTTTCCCTAAGATTGACCGTAACATGTATGATATTGACGATGATGAAGAGTTCTGTCTTCGTCTCTTGAAGAAGGAAAAAGTCCTCTTGGTTCCAGGAAAAGGCTTTAACTGGAATGAACCGGACCACTTCCGTATTGTCTACCTTCCTCGTGTGGAAGAATTGGCTGATCTTGGAAATAAAATCGAACGTGTTTTGTCATATTACAAGCGCTAAATTCGTGAAAACTGGACAAAAAGGCTTGTCCGTTTTTTATCTTGCTTAAAAAGGAGTCGTTTTTACCTAAAATCCGAACGTTTTCCTTGAAAAAGACATAATATAATGAATAGTAGAATAATAAATAATTTTCAGACAATTGTTTGCAATTTTTAGGTCAGGTATGCTATAATGATAGGGCTAGCGGGTCTTAACGGATATGCTTGGTACAGGACCTGAGATTATTAAGATTATAAATAGAAAGTGAAGACAATAAAAATGGCAAATTTGCTGGCTAAAACACGTAAAATTACTTCTATCTTGCAACGCTCAGTAGATAGCTTGGAAGGAGATCTTCCATACAACAACATGGCTGCTCAGTTGGCAGATATTATTGATTGTAATGCTGCTATCGTAAATGGTGGTGGTGCTCTCCTTGGTTTTGCTATGAAATACAAAACCAATACTGACCGTGTGGAAGAGTTTTTTGAAGCGAAACAACTTCCAGAGGAATACACACGTGGTATTAGCCGTGTTTATGATACTCAAGAAAATATCGGTATTGACAGTGACTTGACCATCTTCCCAGTGGAATCAAAAGATGATTTTCCAGACGGTTTAACGACAATTGCACCAATCTATGGTGGTGGTATGCGTCTTGGTTCTTTCATTATTTGGCGTAACGACCATGATTTTGTGGACGACGACCTTATCTTGGTTGAGATTGCATCTACAGTAGTTGGTTTGCAATTGTTGAATCTTCAAACAGAAAACTTGGAAGAAACGATTCGTAAACAAACAGCTATTAATATGGCTATTAACACCTTGTCTTACTCAGAAATCAAGGCAGTTTCAGCTATTTTGAATGAGTTGGACGGTTTAGAAGGTCGTTTGACAGCCTCTGTTATCGCGGACCGTATCGGAATCACTCGTTCTGTTATTGTTAATGCTCTTCGTAAATTAGAATCAGCTGGTATTATTGAAAGTCGTTCGCTTGGTATGAAAGGAACTTATCTTAAAGTCCTTAACGAAGGTATCTACGACAAATTGAAAGAATACGAATAAAACATTGAATAGAAGTGAGGTAGGCTGAGGTCGCCGCACTTTTTTAAAAGGAGAAGGTTTTATGACCAAGGCATTGATTTCAATTGATTACTCTTATGATTTTGTGGCAGATGATGGGAAGTTGACGGCTGGTAAGCCTGCCCAAGCCATTGAAGATCGTATTGCTCAGGTAACGCAAGAAGCTTATGACAATGGAGATTATATCTTTGTTGCCATGGACCGACATGATGAGGGGGATACTTTCCATCCTGAGACTAAACTCTTTCCGCCTCACAATATTGCAGGGACAGACGGACGAGAACTTTATGGTAAGTTAGCTGGTGTATATGATGCCATCAAGGATGACAATCGTGTCTTTTGGATGGACAAACGTCACTATTCGGCTTTTTCAGGAACAGATTTGGATATTCGTTTGCGTGAGCGTCGTGTGACGACAGTTGTTTTGACGGGAGTTTTAACGGATATTTGTGTGTTACATACGGCTATTGATGCTTATAATTTGGGCTATGATATCGAGGTGGTAGAGAGTGCAACAGCCTCCTTGACACCTGAAGCACATGACTTTGCTATTGGGCATTTAAAAAATGTTCTTGGAGCAACAATTGTAGAGTAAGAGTTGGTTCTTACTCTTTTTTTGATAATTGTAATAATGGTAAGAGGATTGAAATTCAGTTCGTATCAAATGTAGGAGTAAGTCCTACTCTCAATTCTTTGTCTAAAATCATAGGATAGTATCAGTTTTCCGTAGTTTACCATAAGAAAACGGTTACATGCTATTGTATACTATTATTAAGTCGAAATATATAGGAGGTAGAATAATGACTAAAAAATTAACTTTTCCTAACGTTTTTTTGTGGGGTGGTGCGACAGCAGCCAACCAATGTGAAGGTGCCTATGATGCTGATGGGCGTGGTTTAGCCAATGTTGATGTGGTGCCGATTGGTGAGGATCGCCTTTCCATTATTACTGGACGTCGCAAGATGTTTAATTTTGAGGATGGTTATTTTTATCCAGCTAAGGAAAGCATCGATATGTACCACCGTTACAAGGAAGATATTGCTCTCTTTGGTGAAATGGGTTTTAAGACTTATAGACTTTCTATTGCTTGGTCACGTATTTTTCCTAAGGGTGATGAGGCTGAGCCAAATGAAGCTGGGCTTGCCTTTTACGAGGACCTCTTCAAGGAATGTCATAAACATGGCATTGAACCCTTGGTGACCATCACACACTTTGATTGTCCAATGCACTTGATTACCGAGTATGGAGGATGGCGTAATCGTAAGATGCTTGGCTTCTATGAAAATCTTTGCCGTACCCTTTTCACACGTTATAAAGGTTTGGTTAAGTACTGGCTCACTTTCAATGAAATCAATATGATTCTCCATGCACCATTTATGGGAGCAGGACTCTGCTTTGAAGAGGGTGAGAATGAGGAGCAGGTTAAATACCAAGCAGCTCACCATGAGTTGGTAGCTTCAGCTATGGCGACGAAGTTGGCCCATGAGATTGACCCTGAAAATAAGGTCGGTTGTATGTTGGCAGCAGGTCAATATTATCCAAATACAGCCCATCCACGTGACTACTGGGCAGCCATGCAAGAAGACCGTAGTAGCTATTTCTTTACTGATGTTCAAGCTCGTGGAGAGTATCCAAATTATGCTAAGAAACAGTGGGAACGTGATGGCATTGAGCTTGAGATGACGGAAGAAGATTTGGCCCTTCTTAAAGAGCATACTGTTGATTTTATTTCCTTCTCTTATTATGCAAGTCGTGTGGCTTCAGGTGATCCAGAAGTTAATGAAAAGACTGCTGGAAATATCTTTGCCTCTATTAAAAATCCCTATTTGGAAGCTTCAGAGTGGGGCTGGCAAATTGACCCACTAGGCCTTCGTATTACCCTCAATGCTATTTGGGATCGTTACCAAAAACCGATGTTTATCGTTGAAAATGGGCTTGGTGCTGTGGATACACCAGATGAAAATGGTTATGTTGAAGACGATTATCGTATCGACTACTTGGCAGCCCACATCAAGGCCATGCGTGATGCAATCAATGAAGATGGTGTAGAGCTTTGGGGCTACACAACTTGGGGTTGTATCGACCTTGTTTCTGCCGGAACTGGTGAAATGAAGAAACGTTATGGCTTCATCTATGTGGACCGTGACAACGATGGTAATGGTAGCCTTAAACGCTCTAAGAAGAAATCATTTAACTGGTACAAAGAAGTTATCGCAAGTAACGGTGCCTCTGTAGAATAGGGTATGAGTCTCGACCCATGACACTATGAGTTGAGAGGTGTTTGGTTTTTTAAGCCATATGTTAGTCTGAATCCTATTTTATGCAATTAACGAGCACTAAGAGAAAATTGATCTCCATTTAAAGTCAGCCTTAGGGTTGGCTTTTTTGTAAGGAATAGAGATTGTAATGTTTTCTAAAAAATGATATTTTTATTAGAGTTTGAGAGGGAGAAAACATGGGTAAAAAATCAGTTGTATTTGTATCTGAGCTATCCTGTATGGAAAAATTAGAGGTAGCTCTTAAATCTTTGTGTGTACACCAAGGGTAGTGGAAAATTTATGTGCTAAATGAGAATTTACCAACAGAATGGTTTACGCTGATGAATCGTCGTTTAGAGGCTATTGATTCTGAAATTCTTAATTGTCGTGTGTCTGCAGAAAGCTTTAAACATTTTTCGCTTCCAAGTGCGCATATTCATTATGCGACTTTTTTCCGTTATGCGATTCCTGAGTTTGTTCAAGAAGATCGTGTTCTCTATTTGGATTGTGATATGATTTTTACGCAGGATTTGTCACCACTTTTTGGAGTGAATCTGGGCGGATTTAGCTATAAGAGCCGTTGCCCTTGCCCATCAAAAAGAACCTAATCTTCGCTTTGACATCTACGGTAAAGGTGGGGAGCAAGAGAATCTACAAGATCTGATTAATACTCTTGGGGCAAATGATTACATTCAACTTAGAGGACATGCGGATTTGCGTGACGTCTACCCACAGTATTAACTTTATGTCACTACCTCTCAGTGGGAGACCTTTGGTTTGACTCTGATGGAAGCGGTAGGAGCAGGTTTAGCCCTGGTTGGTTTTGATGCCCGTTACGGTAATCCAACCTTCATCAAAGATGGTGAGAATGGCTATCTGGTTCCTTATAGCGAGACTATGGATGAAGACCTACTTGTTTCTCAGATGGCGGACAAAATTGTATTTGCCTTAGAGAGTGATCTTGAGTCTATACATCAAATCTCATACGACCTGGCAAAACAGTATTTGAAACCAGAAATCCTAGAGGCTTGGAGAAAGCTCTTGATAGCCATACGATAGGTGTTTTGAAAAAGCTCTATCTCTGTAAACTGTAGTGATAAAAAAGTTACTACAGTTTTTTTATCCTCCAAGCAAAATAGGCTAAATTATGATAAAATAGAAGGTATTGAAAAATCATCATTTCACGAAAGGAAGCAAGATGAAAATTACGCAAGAAGAGGTAACCCACGTTGCCAATCTTTCAAAATTGAAATTCTCTCCAGAAGAGACAGCTGAGTTTGCGACAACCTTGTCTAAAATTGTCGACATGGTGGAATTGTTGGAAGAAGTGGACACAACAGGTGTTGCCCCAACAACGACCATGGCTGATCGCAAGACCGTATTGCGTCCGGATGTTGCTGAAAAAGGGACAGACCGTGACCGCTTGTTTAAAAATGTACCTGAAAAAGATAACTATTACATTAAGGTACCAGCTATCCTAGAAGATGGAGGAGATGCCTAATGTCATTCAACAATAAAACCATTGAAGAGTTGCACGACCTCCTTGTCTCTAAGGAAATTTCGGCAACTGAATTGACACAAGCGACGCTTGATGATATCAAGGAGCGTGAAGAAGCAGTCAATGCCTTTGTAACGGTGGCCGAAGAAACTGCTCTTGCGCAAGCTAAGGCTATTGATGAAAAAGGGATCGATGCAGATAACCTTCTGTCAGGGATTCCACTCGCTGTCAAAGACAATATCTCAACAGATGGCATTTTGACAACTGCGGCTTCAAAAATGCTCTATAACTACGAGCCAATCTTTGATGCGACAGCTGTTGCCAATGCAAAAGCCAAAGATATGATTGTCATCGGGAAGACCAACATGGATGAATTTGCCATGGGTGGATCTGGTGAAACATCTTACTATGGAGCGACTAAAAATGCATGGGACCACAGCAAGGTGCCTGGTGGATCTTCTAGTGGTTCAGCAGCTTCTGTAGCTTCAGGGCAAGTCCGTTTGTCCCTTGGTTCAGATACAGGTGGTTCCATCCGTCAACCGGCTGCTTTTAACGGGATTGTTGGTCTCAAACCAACTTATGGAACGGTTTCACGTTTTGGTCTCATTGCCTTTGGTAGCTCACTTGACCAAATTGGTACTTTCTCACCAACGGTTAAGGAAAATGCACAATTGCTCAATGTCATTGCCAGTGAAGATGCCAAGGATTCAACTTCAGCGCCTGTTCGTGTAGCAGACTTTACTTCTAAGATTGGTCAGGACATTAAAGGCATGAAGATTGCCCTTCCGAAGGAATACCTCGGTGAAGGGATTGATCCAGAAGTCAAAGAAACTATCCTTAATGCGGCGAAACATTTTGAAAAATTGGGAGCAACTGTTGAAGAAGTCAGCTTGCCACACTCTAAATACGGTGTTGCCGTTTACTATATCATCGCTTCTTCAGAAGCGTCTTCAAACTTGCAACGTTTCGACGGTATTCGCTATGGTTTCCGTGCAGAAGATGCTAAAAACTTGGATGATATCTACGTGAACACTCGTAGTCAAGGCTTTGGCAATGAGGTCAAACGCCGTATCATGCTTGGGACCTTTAGTTTGTCATCTGGTTACTACGATGCTTACTACAAGAAAGCAGGACAAGTTCGTACCCTCATTATCCAAGACTTTGAAAAAGTCTTTGCGGATTACGACCTCATCCTTGGTCCTACAGCTCCAAGCGTGGCTTTTGATTTGGATTCGCTCAACCATGATCCGGTTGCCATGTACTTGGCTGACCTCTTGACTATCCCAGTCAACTTGGCAGGTCTTCCAGGAATTTCGATTCCTGCAGGTTTTGCTCAAGGTCTTCCAGTTGGTTTGCAGTTGATTGGTCCTAAGTATTCTGAAGAAACCATTTACCAAGCTGCAGCTGCCTTTGAAGCAACAACGGATTACCACAAGCAACAACCCCTAATTTTCGGAGGTGACAATTAATGAACTTTGAAACAGTCATCGGACTTGAAGTCCACGTTGAATTGAATACAAACTCAAAAATTTTCTCACCAACCTCTGCTCACTTTGGGAACGAGCAAAATGCCAACACTAATGTGATTGACTGGTCTTTCCCAGGGGTGCTTCCTGTCTTGAATAAGGGTGTTGTGGATGCTGGTATCAAGGCTGCTTTGGCGCTGAATATGGATATCCACCAGCACATGCACTTTGACCGTAAGAACTATTTCTACCCTGATAATCCAAAGGCCTACCAAATTTCGCAATTTGACGAGCCAATCGGTTACAACGGTTGGATTGAAGTGCAATTGGAAGACGGCTCAACTAAGAAAATCGGGATTGAACGTGCCCATTTGGAAGAAGATGCCGGTAAGAACACCCACGGAACAGACGGTTTCTCTTATGTAGATCTTAACCGTCAAGGGGTGCCATTGATCGAGATTGTCTCTGAAGCAGATATGCGTTCTCCAGAAGAAGCCTACGCCTATTTGACAGCCCTCAAAGAAGTCATCCAATATATTGGTATTTCAGACGTCAAGATGGAAGAAGGATCTATGCGTGTGGATGCCAACATTTCCCTTCGCCCATACGGCCAAGAGGAATTTGGTACCAAGACTGAGTTGAAAAACTTGAACTCTTTCTCAAACGTCCGTAAAGGTCTTGAATACGAAGTGCAACGCCAAGCGAAAATCTTGCGTTCAGGTGGTGTCATTCGTCAAGAAACACGTCGTTACGATGAAGCTAACAAGAGTACCATCCTTATGCGTGTCAAAGAAGGGGCAGCGGATTACCGTTACTTCCCAGAACCAGACCTTCCATTGTTTGAAATCTCAGATGACTGGATTGAGGAAATGCGTACTGAGTTGCCAGAGTTTCCAAAAGACCGTCGTGCTCGCTATGTGGCAGAGCTTGGCTTGTCTGACTATGATGCCAACCAATTGACAGCTACTAAGGTCACATCTGACTTCTTCGAAGCAGCCGTAGCCCTTGGCGGAGATGCCAAGCAAGTGTCTAACTGGCTCCAAGGTGAAGTCGCACAATTCTTGAACGCAGAAGGTAAAACGCTTGAAGAAATCAAGTTGACACCAGAAAACTTGGTAGAAATGATTGCCATCATCGAAGATGGAACGATTTCATCTAAGATTGCCAAGAAAGTATTCGTTCACTTGGCGAAAAACGGTGGAGGTGCGCGTGAATACGTCGAAAAAGCTGGATTGGTACAGATTTCAGACCCTGAAGTCTTGATCCCAATCATCCACCAAGTCTTTGCAGATAATGAAGCAGCCGTAGCCGACTTCAAGTCAGGTAAACGTAACGCTGATAAGGCCTTCACAGGTTTCCTCATGAAAGCAACCAAAGGCCAAGCTAACCCACAAGTAGCCCTCAAGTTACTTGCTCAAGAATTGGCGAAGTTGAAAGAAGAGTAATAGATAAAGAACCAGCCGAGAGGTTGGTTTTTTATCTATTATTAGGGTATACAAAAACTCCTAACGAGTGGAGTTCGTAGGAGTTTTTGAAAAAGGCTAAGTGACTTTAGAAATGAGGAAGAGCTGAAGCAACCTTCATTTCTTCAGGAACAGTGACAATAACTTGATGAGCTTTTAAATGATATTCATCAATAATCCATTGGCGAAGTTTTTCTTTGGAGACATTGGCAGTTCCTCGGAATTCATGTCCGTTATCATGGACAGTCCAGTCTCCCATTTTCTTAAAATCAGTATTCATAAGTAAGTCAGGGTATTGATCTAGCTCTTTAAGATGAACAATAGTAAAGGTATTACTATTACGTACAATGACGTTTTTCTTCAAAGTCTTACTTAAGTACCAGAAGAGTATAGCAACAGCGCTAACTCCAACAACAAGTCCTGCAAAAGCAATTAAAAACTGTATGAAATTCATATTATTGCCTCCTTATGAGAGATATTATACTCTTTATATAAAACGTTTTCAATCAAAAGATGACCTATTGCTTTCCGTAGTATTATGGAAAAAGAATGCGTTTTCATTGATGCTTATGGAGTTTATAATAGAAGTATCAAAGTCAGGAGGAAAAACGATGACTACTTTTAAAGATGGATTTTTGTGGGGCGGTGCTGTTGCTGCTCATCAACTTGAAGGTGGATGGCAAGAAGGTGGTAAAGGAATCAGTGTTGCTGATGTGATGACTGCTGGTCGTCATGGAGTTGCCCGTGAAATTACCCCGGGCGTTTTGGAAGGTAAATATTATCCAAACCATGAGGCTATAGATTTTTACCATCGTTATAAAGGAGATATTGCACTTTTTGCTGAAATGGGATTTAAGTGCTTCCGAACATCGATTGCCTGGACACGTATTTTCCCAAAAGGTGATGAGTTAGAGCCCAATGAAGAAGGTTTGCAATTTTATGATGATCTTTTTGATGAGTGCTTGAAGTATGGAATTGAACCTGTAATTACGTTATCTCATTTTGAGATGCCTTATCATTTGGTTACAGAATACGGTGGGTGGAAAAATCGAAAATTGATTGATTTCTTTGTTCACTTTGCGGAAGTCGTATTCAAACGTTATAAAGATAAAGTTAAATACTGGATGACCTTTAATGAAATCAACAATCAGGCCAATTACCAGGAAGATTTTGCACCATTTACGAACTCTGGTATTGTATATGAGGAAGGTGACGACCGAGAAGCTATTATGTATCAAGCAGCACACTATGAGTTAGTGGCTTCTGCTCGAGCAGTAAAAATTGGTCATGAAATCAATCCAGATTTTCAAATTGGTTGTATGATTGCGATGTGTCCTATTTATCCTGCAACTTGTAATCCTAAAGATATTTTAATGGCTATGAAGGCTATGCAAAAACGTTATTACTTTACTGATGTACATGTTTTGGGTAAATATCCTGAACACATTCTCAAGTATTGGGAACGTAAAGGAATCTCAGTTGATTTTACAGATCAAGATAAAGAGGATTTACTTGGAGGAACAGTAGACTATATTGGATTTAGTTACTATATGTCTTTCGCTATCGATTCTCATCGTGAGAATAATCCTTATTTTGATTATCTTGAAACAGAAGATTTGGTTAAAAATAATTATGTTCAGGCATCTGAGTGGGAGTGGCAAATTGACCCCGAGGGCTTACGTTATGCATTAAACTGGTTTACTGATCACTATCATTTGCCATTATTTATTGTTGAAAATGGTTTTGGTGCTATAGACCAAGTTGAAGCAGATGGCATGGTTCATGATGATTATCGAATTGATTACCTAGGTGCACATATTCGTGAAATGAAAAAAGCCGTAGTAGAAGATGGTGTTGACTTAATGGGATATACTCCTTGGGGATGTATAGACCTAGTTTCAGCTGGTACCGGTGAGATGAGGAAACGTTATGGATTTATCTATGTGGATAAAGATGATTATGGACAGGGAAGTTATGAACGCTCACCGAAAAAATCATTTAATTGGTATAAAGAAGTTATTGCATCCAATGGTGCAACAGTAGAATAGTATTAAGAAGCTGGGAAGATGCCCAGCTTCTTTACTAAATAGGAGAATAGATATGATTGGTAGCATTGCAGCAATTTTAACAACATTTGCCTTTTTGCCGCAAGTTGTGCGTGTGGTAAAAACAAAAGATACTGAATCAATTGCCTTAGGGATGTATGTTATGCAGGTTATTGGTATTGCTTTGTGGCTTGCTCATGGATTTCATATTGGTGACTTACCTTTGATTTTGGCTAATAGTGTTTCGTTTTTACTATCTGGTATTATTTTGATTTATAAATTGAAGTACAAATAATTATTTTCCGTATCGTTGAGGAAAAATCAGCAATGGTAATTGTAAGCGCTATACTCTATAATTAAGGTGTAAATAAGAAATAGCCCAATCAAGTATCAATTTGATGGGATTAGATTAAAGGAGAAAATCTTATGGCAAAAGCATTGATTATTTGTGCAGCAGGAATGTCTTCATCACTAATGGCAAAGAAAACAACTGAATTTCTAAAAGGGAAAGGTCAGGATATTGAGGTTGATGCTATTAGTGCTACTGAAGGTGGAAAAGCTATTGCAGCATCAGAATTTGATTTATACCTTGTAAGTCCTCAAACAAAAATGTATTTTAAACAGTTTGAAGAGGCAGGTGCCAAAGTCGGAAAACCAGTTGTTCAAATTCCACCACAAGCTTACATTCCAATTCCAATGGGAATTGAAAAAATGGCTAATTTAATTGTAGAAAACATCTAATCTTCGTTAAAGAAATAGTGTAAAAAATAGATATTAGTTAATATTATCTGTTGACTAGATTATAAATGGTTCATAATCTAACTTATGCTCGATAAAAAGAAGTAAAGGTGTGAAAATATCCTATAATAGAAGGTGAATATATCATTTTTAGGAGGATATAAGATTGTCAAAAACTAGGGAAAAAAGCATCCTTCAATTCTTGATAAAGCATAGGGAACGTTATGTTACGAGTAAAGAGCTTGCTGAATACTTGTCCTGCTCGGATAGGACTGTACGTAATCACTTAAAATCAATTGATCAAACCTTAAACCTTCAAGGTGTTAGCTTAGTATCAAAACAAGGACAAGGTTATAGACTGTTTTTTGAAAGCCAAGAAGCTTGCCAAACTTTTCGTCTGATTTATGAATTAGGAGATGATTATAATACAGAATCTTCCATGTCCCAAAGTGATGATCGGCTAGCTTTCATTTTAAATAAGCTCTTGTTTGAACAGGTTCCAGTTCATTTTGATGATTTAGTTGAGGAGCTATATGTTAGTCGCTCAACCTTGTCTAATGATTTTAAAAAGATACGCCAGATGCTAGCTGAGTATAACCTAACTATAGAAAGTAGAGCGAATAAAGGTGTCTACGTTTCTGGTGAAGAACTAGACAAACGTCGCTTCATTATGAGTTATTTCTTGGAGAACCAGTTTTTTAAAGTATTGCACTCATATGTGAAGTCAAATTTTTTTGACCAAAATCTTCCATTAGAGGAATTGGCAAAGATTGTTTTAGAAGAATGTCAGGAAGCCAATCTAAAGTTATCGGATTTTGTTTTACAAAATTTAGTTGTTCATATAGCTTTAGCAATAGGCCGTATCAAGTCTGGTTTTGAAATTAGGAACTTAGATTGTCAGATGGCAGATAACGACATCGAACGTCGGGTTGCTAAGAGGATTATTTCAAGAGTTAGTGAGGTAACCAATCAAGAATTTCCAGTTCAAGAAATCGATTATATTACCCTACATCTGTTAGCTAAAAGTCAGTTACCCCAAAACAACCAAACAGAGTTTTCTAAAGAAGCACTGAGAGACTCGTTGGTCCAACGTTTTGAAACCTTAGGGTTAGACGATATATACCACTTTTCCTCAGATTTTCAACTTGTTGAGAGTCTTATAACCCATTTGATGACCTTACAGGTACGCTTAGCCAGTCATATTAATCTTAGTAATCCATTGGTAGATGAGGTTAAACAAAATTATAGCGATGTATTCTTCATGACCAAGGAAATTCTTGCAAATATGGAAGCTTTTTCACAGGCTACTATATCTGACGATGAAATAGTTTATGTCTGTCTTCATTTCTTGGCTGCTATCGAACGTCGAAAAGAAAACCATAAATTTTCAGTATTGGCGATTTGTGCGACAGGATTTGGGGCTGCTCAAATGCTTAAAAATCGTCTTGAATCTGAGCTTGGGAATCGTATAGAGGTGGTTGATGTCATAGGTTACTATGAGTTGAACCAAGAAAAAATAGACGGTATTGATTTTATTGTATCGGCTGTTGATTTATCGAACCTTTACTTTCAGATGCCCGTTTTTACAGTGAGTGTCTTTCTTAAATCTGACGAAATATCTCAGATTCGTAATGCTATGAATCAGATGCAAGTCTCGAGAAATAGGAAACGTTCAGAAGTATCCCCTATTGAAGACGATAATTGTAAACAATACTTTAGCCGAGATACTTTCTTTGTGTGGACGAAAGGCGATAAAACACGACTATTGGAAGAAATGGCTGAGTCTCTATCTGTCGATGAATCAGTGGACTTCGAACAGTCTCTACTTTATGAAATAAAACAGCGTGAGGAATTAAGCTCAGTCGTCTTTTCCGAAAAAATTGCAGTTCCTCACCCAATTAGGCCTTTGGGAAAAGAAGTGAAGATCTCAGTTGCTATCTGTCAAGAACCTGTATCTTGGGATAGTCAAAGCTCACATATTCAACTTGTTTTTCTTTTATCACCATCATTATATGGAAATGATGGATTGAAGGATGTGACGAAGAAAATAGTTTCCTTAACAGAAAATGAAGATTTACAAGAGCAATTAATTAATTGCAAGAAATTTGAAGATTTTATTAAGATATTTGAAAAAATAACATAGGAGGTTCATATGAATCAAGAAGAACTACAGGTTGCAGCCTTTGAAATCATTCTTCATTCAGGTACTGCTAGAACGGAAATTCATGAAGCGTTTGCCGATATGCGAGAAGGTCGCTTTGACGAAGCAGAAGCTAAGTTAGATCATTCAAATGAAGAAATTTTAGAAGCGCACCATGCACAAACAAAACTTTTACAAGACTATGCAAGTGGTGTAGAAATTAAGATTGAAATTATCATGGTGCATGCTCAAGATCATTTAATGACCACAATGACTCTATTGGAAGTAGCAAAGGAAATGCTAGTTCTTCATAGAAAGGTTGGCTAAATAGATATAGTTAAACAAGGAGGAAGACAATGACAAAAAAAGAACAACTAGAAATCGAGCGTCAACGTCGGGAGACAGCGTTAAAAAATACTTTCTTTAATCGCTATCTTCTTCTACGTTATACAATAGCACTCTTCTTTTTTGGTAATATTTATTGGCTCTTGAATCAATTTATTCGTCCTTCTTTTGTTATTGTTCTCCCTATTACGTTAATTATATTAGCGATTTTGGCTACTGTTGAGCAGTTTCGATTGTATGGCAAGCGTGATGAACGTTTGAAAGTGACTCAGATGTTTGTTCGCTCGCAAGCTGTTATTCAGGTGGGACTACTTGTTCTAACTTGGACAAGTCTGTTTACAACTCTTTTCCCAATTTTTGAAAATAATCAAGCTGCACGTTTCTTCGTTTTTGTTATTCTTTTACTAGGTTTAGGCCTTTGCTTGCTAAATCTTAAAAGAATTCAAGAAATATATGAACGTAAAGATAAGGCTTATCAACGCTTTATCCAGTTAGAAAAGAGTTCTATAACCTTATAACATCTTTTAAAAGGATTGCTATTGAAATATATATAATTATTATTAAGGAGGTCCGATTATGGATCAACAAAACGGATTATTTGGTTTCCTTGAAAATCATGTCATGGGACCAATGGGAAAACTTGCCCAGTTTAAAGTTGTACGTGCAATCACGGCAGCAGGTATGGCAGCTGTACCATTTACTATTGTTGGGTCAATGTTCTTGGTATTTAGTATTCTGCCACAAGCTTTCTCATTCTGGCCAATTGTAGCTGATATTTTCTCAGCTTCATTTGATAAGTTTACTTCTCTATACATGGTTGCTAACTATGCTACTATGGGTTCCCTCTCTCTTTACTTTGTTCTCTCACTTGCTTATGAGTTAACTAAAATCTATGCAGAAGAAGAAGAACTAAATATGAATCCTCTTAACGGTGCTCTTCTTGCGCTCATGGCGTTCATTATGACAGTTCCACAAATCATTTTTGACGGTGGAATGATGAAAGCTGTAGGTAGCCTTAAAGAAGGTGCAGTCGTTGTTGATGGTTGGGCAATGGGCAATGGCGTTACTCGTTTTGGTACTACTGGTATTTTCACAGCTATTATCATGGCTATTGTGACAGTTCTTATTTATCGTACATGTGTAAAACGTAATTGGGTTATTAAAATGCCTGAAGCTGTTCCAGAAGGGGTTTCTCGCGGATTCACAGCCTTGATTCCAGGATTCGTCGTTGCATTTGTAGTTATCTTTATTAACGGTACACTCGTGGCGTTGGGAACTGACATCTTTAAAGTTATTGCTATTCCATTTGGGTTTGTTGGTAACCTAACTAACTCATGGATTGGATTAATGATTATTTATCTTTTAACTCAACTCCTCTGGATTGTAGGAATTCATGGTGCTAACATTATCTTTGCTTTCGTTAGCCCTATCGCACTTGCTAACTTGGCAGAAAATGCTGCTGGAGGACACTATGCTGTAGCTGGTGAGTTCTCTAACATGTTTGTTATCGCTGGTGGATCAGGTGCAACTCTTGGTCTGTGTCTCTACATTGCTTTTGCTGCCAAGTCAGAGCAACTTAAAGCGATTGGACGTGCCTCAGTTGTTCCAGCATTGTTCAACATTAACGAACCTTTGATTTTTGGGTTGCCAATTATCTATAATCCAGCATTAGCGATTCCATTTATCTTAGCTCCAATGGTTACAGCTACTATTTACTACTTTGTTAATGCATTGCATTTGATTAATCCTGTTATTGCACAAGTTCCATGGCCAACCCCAGTGGGAATCGGAGCCTTCTTAGGAACAGCAGATCTCCGTGCTGTCTTAGTTGCTCTTGTCTGTGCAGTTGCTGCCTTCCTTGTTTACTTCCCATTCATTCGTGTTTACGATAAGAAATTGTTGAAAGAGGAACAAGAAGCTTAATTTATGATTAAAGATCTTAACTTTGTTAAGGTCTTTTTTCTTATACTAATGGTATTCAATAAAACATCTATTAAGTAGGAGCACCCCCCATGAACAAATTCTTAAGAGTCCTATTTATCCTCGTCATCCTGGACATGACTGGTGCTATTATTTTTCAGCTGTTCTTCCCAACTTATATGGGAAGTCACTTGGGGTACGGCATTTCAGTTGGTTGGCAGAGGGAGATTGGTATCTGGAATGTGGCAGTTCTAATCATCCTTCTTGCTGTGAATCTCAAATACGATTGGTTTTATCTGAGAGCTGTGCTGATAGCTTTGATTATTGGAGGCCTTGTGATTGGGACTAATCATTTCCTTAGCTATCTTCAACATCATCACTCAGTCAATGCTATTGGAGTACTTGAAAATTATCTTTCAGTCTTTGGCTGGATTGTCGGTTGGTCGCTTGAAAATTCCTCAAGAAAAACAGTTTAAGTTTTATGGGGTAACCGCTTACCTTATCCACTCTGTGATATAATAATTAATCATTATCATAATCGAGGAAAACACATGTCTAAACAACTAAAAGGGAGCTTGATGGTATTGGCAGCAGGAATTGCCTGGGGATTTTCAGGAGTTTCTGGTCAATACCTAATGGCTCATGGTGTTAATGTCAATCTTTTGACGAGTTTACGTTTGCTTCTGTCCGGTATTTTACTAACGGCTTCGGTCTTTTTTAGGCAGCGAGACAAATTAGTACAAGCTATTAAAGATAGAAAAACCTTAGTAAGTATCGCCTTATTTGCTCTCTTTGGTCTGGTACTAAATCAGTACGCCTATCTTAGTGCTATTCAATACACTAATGCTGGGACAGCGACGGTCTTGCAGTATGTCACCCCAGTTATCATCCTGGCTTTTGTATGTGCAAAATATCGTAGGTTTCCAACAGCAGCAGAGCTAGTAGCGATTATCCTGGCTATTGTGGGAACCTTTACCATCGCAACGCATGGTCAGATAAGGGAGCTGGCGATTACACCTCTGGGCTTGTTCTGGGGTCTCTTTTCGGCGGTGACCTATGCAATTTATATCTTACTGCCTGCTAAGGCTATTGAAAAATGGGGAAGTTTGATTGTCATTGGTTTAGGTCTGTTGATTGGTGGTTTAATCTTTCCGATTGTTATCCAAGCTTGGAAGTATAAGCTTTCTTTGACTGGGGGAAATCTCTTAGCGCTTTTTGGTTTGATCTTCATTGGGACAGTCTTTGCTTACACCGTTTTCCTTAAGGGGACAACCATGGTTGGAGCTGTCAAAGGAAGTCTCTTGGCTTCGGTAGAACCTATAGCGTCGGTCATTTTGACCGTATTAATTATGGGGGACCGCTTCTTTGCCATTGATGTGGTTGGAATGTTTTTAATTGTTCTTGCTGTTATCATCATATCGCTTAAGAATTTAGTTACCCTTAAAAAACAAGAAAAAATTCAAAGATAAGAATGGAGCCTGAGTGATTGTGGCTCTTTTTCTATACCGTCGTGTCATTGATGTTCTTAAAAAATAGGACTTAAGTCCCACACATAAACCTTAAAAATATGGTAGAATAAGAGGTAAACTAACATTTTGGAGAGAAAATGAGTATAGACGATTACAGGCCCCATTTTATGGTGGAGGCTGTTTATGATTTGAAACCTGACCAGCTACGTGAACACGGTATTCGTGCTGTCTTGGTCGATTTGGATAATACCTTGATTGCTTGGAACAACCCTGATGGGACTCCTGAGCTACGTGCTTGGTTAGATGAAATGACAGAGGCTGACATTCCGGTGGTTGTGGTCTCTAACAACAAACATGAACGTGTTGAACGTGCGGTTGCCAATTTCCATGTGGATTTCGTGAGTCGTGCCATGAAGCCTTTCACTAAAGGCATTAATGAAGCGATTGAGCGTTACCACTTTAATCGAGACGAGGTTGTTATGGTGGGAGATCAGCTCATGACTGATATCAGAGCTAGCCACCGAGCTGGCATTCGCTCGATTTTGGTTAAGCCTTTGGTGAAATCAGATGCTTGGGTAACCAAATTAAACCGTTGGCGTGAACGTCGCATGTGGAAAAAAATTGAAAAAGCATATGGTCCAATGACCTTTAACAAAGGAATTTAATGGAAGAATTATTTTGTATTGGGTGTGGAGCCCAAATTCAAACAGAAGATAAAGAAAAAGCAGGTTTCACACCTGCTAGCTCTATTAAAAAGGCCGAAGAAACAGGTGAGTTATATTGCCAACGCTGTTTTCGTCTTCGTCATTACAATGAGATTGTGGATGTCCACATCACAGATGATGAATTTTTAAAATTGCTTCATGAAGTTGGAGACAGTGATGCCCTCGTTGTTAATGTCGTTGATATTTTTGATTTTAATGGATCAATCATACCAGGCTTATCACGCTTTGTTTCTGGGAATGATGTGCTCTTGGTCGGAAATAAAAAGGATATCCTACCTAAATCCGTTAAAGATGGTAAGGTAACCCAATGGTTGACAGAACGTGCCCACGAAGAAGGCATGCGTCCCGTGGATGTCATGTTGACGTCTGCCCAAAATCACCACGCCATTAAAGAGTTGATTCAGCGTATTGAAAAACTCCGTAAGGGTCGTGATGTTTATGTTGTCGGTGTGACGAATGTTGGTAAATCAACCTTAATCAATGCGATTATCAAGGAAATTACAGGTGATAAAGATATTATCACTACCTCTCGTTTCCCAGGAACGACCCTTGATAAGATTGAGATTCCGCTGGATGATGGTACTTATATTTTTGATACTCCAGGAATTATTCATCGCCACCAGATGGCACACTATCTGTCAGCCAAGGACCTCAAGTACGTTAGTCCTAAGAAGGAAATTAAGCCGAAGACTTATCAGTTAAATGCAAGCCAAACCCTATTCCTAGGTGGACTAGGACGCTTTGACTTTATTGATGGTGATAAACAAGGTTTTACAGCCTTCTTTGATAATAACTTGAAGCTTCATCGTACTAAACTTGAAGGAGCAGATGCCTTCTATGATAAGCATGTTGGAAGTCTTCTCATGCCTCCTGGACCAAAGGATCTAGCTGATTTTCCAAAACTTGTTCGTCACGAATTTACTATCAAAGATAAGACAGACATTGTCTTCTCAGGATTAGGCTGGATTCGTGTTCAAGGAAAAGCTGACCAACCAACCATCGTTGCCGCCTGGGCACCAGAAGGTGTTGGCGTCGTCGTACGAAAAGCGATTATTTAAACTTAATAAAGTAATTATAAGGAATAAACATGTCACTAACATCAAAACAACGTGCTTTCCTCAAATCGGAAGCACACACTCTCAAACCTATTGTACAAATCGGAAAAAACGGTCTGAACGACCACATCAAAACGAGCGTTCGTAATGCTCTCGATGCCCGTGAATTGATCAAAGTAACCCTACTCCAAAATACCATGGAAGATATCCATGAAGTTGCTGAAATTTTGGAAGAAGAAATCGGCTGTGATACAGTTCTAAAGATTGGACGTATCTTGATTCTTTACAAAGAATCAGCTAAAAAAGAAAATCGTAAGTTATCACCAAAGGTTAAAGCCATCCAAAAATAGTTGATGACTTTTGAAACCTTAAAGGCAAAAGAACAGTTATTTAGATGATGTTTGAGTAAGAGGAGGCGTAAATGGCACTGGATCTCGTAACCCCATTTACAAAGGTTCAACTAGAAGAAGAAATCAAAGATACTGGCCGTAAGCAGGTGGGAATTTTGGGTGGAAATTTCAACCCTGTTCACAATGCTCACTTGGTTGTTGCGGACCAGGTACGTCAGCAGTTAGGCCTTGATGAAGTTCTTCTTATGCCTGAGTTTGAGCCGCCTCATGTCGATAAAAAAGAGACTATTGATGAACAGCATCGCCTAAATATGCTCATGTTGGCTATTAACGGCATCGAAGGTTTGGATATTGAAACCATCGAGTTTGAGCGCAAGGGAATCAGCTATACCTATGACACCATGAAACTCTTGACAGAGGCCAATCCTGATACGGATTATTACTTCATTATTGGTGCTGATATGGTCGACTATCTGCCTACATGGCATCGCATTGACGAACTTATCGAGATGGTCCAATTTGTGGGTGTTCAGCGTCCTAAGTATAAGGCTGGAACCTCTTATCCAGTTATTTGGGTTGATGTGCCCCTTATGGATATTAGTTCGAGTGCAGTCAGAGCCTACATTAAGAAGGATCGCACACCTAACTTTATGGTGCCACAGTCTGTACTTGCCTACATCAAGAAAGCGGGGCTCTATAAATGACCTATGAAAAATATTTAGACTATTCTCGTGAAGAACTCCTTGAAAAAGTTCGAGCGGTCATGAGTCCTAAACGCTTCAATCATGTTCTGGGTGTTGAGAGAGCTGCTATTACTCTTGCTGAAAAGTACGAATATGATACTGAGAAAGCTGGCTTGGCTGGCCTCCTTCATGATTATGCCAAGGAACTTCCAGATCAGGAATTCTTGGAGCTTATTGATAAATATAAGCTTGATCCTGAATTGAAAAAATGGGGGAACAATGTCTGGCATGGCATGGTTGGGATTTACAAAATCCAAGAAGATTTGGGATTGACTGATTCTGATATTCTACGCAGTATTGAGATTCATACTGTCGGAAGCCATGAAATGTCAACCCTAGATAAGATTGTCTATGTGGCTGATTATATTGAGCATAACCGTAATTTCCCTTTGGTAGAGGAAGCTAGACAAGTAGCAGAGCAATCCTTGGATAAGGCAGTTGCTTTTGAAACAGTCCATACGGTAGAACACTTGGCCCACCAGGCCTTGCCGATTTATCCCCAAACTCTTGAAACCTATAATGCTTTTGTGCATTGCTTGAAAGAGGATTAGTAAGTGAAAACAGCTTTTATTATTATTGATGTACAAAATATCTTAGTAGAAACAGGTTTTGAAACACAAAAGCTGTTAGAGAAAATCTCTTATTTACAAGATCAGGCTAGAAAACAGCAGATTGAAATTATCTATATTCAGCATATTGAAACGGAAGAAGCTCTAACCTCGGAAGATTGGAAATTATCGCCACTATTAAAGAGACAGTCTGATGAAAAGGTTTTTCAGAAGCGATACAATAGCATTTTTAAAGAGACTGGATTAAAGGAATACTTGGATCAACAAGGAATTGAGAAACTAGTCTTATGCGGTATGCAGACGGAGTATTGTGTTGATACATCCGTTAAAGTTGCTTTCGAACATGGCTACAAGCTAGTCGTTCCCGAAGGTACTGTTACAACCTTTGATGGAGACGACATTCCAGCAGAAACAATTAATGATTTTTACGAGAACATTTGAGATGAACGTTTTGCAGATGTCTTAGATTACAAAACGATTTTTTAATGAAAGAGGATTAAATGAAAGAAGAATTACTTGAATTGGTTGTCAAAGCTGCTGATGAAAAGCGAGCTGAAGACATTGTTGCCCTAGATTTGTATGGTCTTACTAGCCTAACAGATTACTTTGTTATTTTGAGTGCAATGAATAGCCGTCAGTTGGAAGCTATTGCCGACAACATCCGTGAGAAAGTTAAAGAAGCTGGCCTTGATGCTAGTCACATGGAAGGTGACAACAAGGGTGGTTGGATTCTTTTGGACCTGAACGACGTTGTTGTTCACATCTTTACAGAAGACGAACGTGCTCACTATAACCTTGAAAAACTCTGGCATGAAGCACCGATGATGGATGTGTCAGCCTATTTGGCATAAGATAATGAACTCAGTTGTAGTCAACTGGGTTTTATTTGCTTATTTTAGAAGAAAATTGTTAGAAAGGTGAGAGCGTCGAGTTTGGTTAATGTTGAAGCTGAACACGAACTAAAAGCTGTGAGAAAAAGATAAACTTTCTTTGTATCTAACGATACGGCAGAAAGTTTCCTATTTTCTCTGTGCTTTTGACGCTCTTTGTATCTTAGAAAGGATTTGAACCCGTCCTGTAATCGTCGGAAAATAGACAGCTTTGTCTTGGAGATTCCTCCAAGTCCAAGCTCCTAATTTTCATTTTGATTACGGACGGACTTGGTATCATCATTATGGCTACTTATGAAACTTTTGCGGCGGTCTACGACGCTGTTATGGATGACAGCCTTTACGATTTGTGGACGGATTTTTCCCTCCGTCATCTGCCAAAGACTAAGGATAAAAAGAAATTGCTTGAATTAGCTTGTGGGACTGGTATTCAATCTGTACGTTTTTCCCAAGTCGGTTTTGATGTTACTGGACTTGATTTGAGTGCTGACATGTTGAAGGTTGCTCAGAAGCGTGCGTCTTCCGCCAAGCAGAAAATCGATTTTATCGAAGGCAACATGTTGGATTTATCGCAAGCGGGCAAATATGATTTTGTGACTTGCTACTCAGATTCTATCTGCTATATGCAGGATGAAGTAGAGGTTGGGGACGTCTTCAAGGAGGTTTATAATGCACTGAATGAAGATGGCGTCTTTATCTTTGATGTACACTCAACCTATCAGACGGATGAGGTTTTCCCTGGCTATTCCTACCATGAAAATGCAGAAGACTTTGCTATGCTCTGGGATACCTATGAGGATGCGGCTCCGCATTCTATTGTCCATGAATTAACTTTCTTTGTCCAAGAGGAAGATGGAAGCTTTAGCCGTCATGATGAGGTGCATGAGGAACGCACCTATGAGGTTTTGACTTATGATATCTTGTTGGAGCAGGCTGGCTTCAAATCCTTCAAACTTTACGCCGATTTTGAGGATAAGGAACCGACAGAAACTAGTGCCCGTTGGTTCTTTGTGGCCCAAAAGTAAGAGCCTATGACAGTTACAGGTATTATTGCTGAGTTCAATCCTTTTCATAACGGTCACAAGTATCTCTTGGATCAGGCTGAAGGCGTAAAAATCGTTGCCATGTCTGGGAACTTTGTTCAGCGAGGTGAGCCAGCTATTGTGGATAAGTGGACTAGAGCTCAGATGGCTTTGGAAAATGGGGCAGATCTCGTGGTTGAGTTGCCTTTCTTGACGGCAGTCCAGTCTGCCGATTATTTTGCTGCTGGAGCCGTCGATATCTTGTCCCGACTGGGAATTGATAGCCTTACTTTTGGAACGGAAGAAGTCCTAGATTACCAGGCAATAGCAGATGTCTATGCTGAAAAGTCAGAGGATATGGAAGCTTTTGTAGAAAATTTACCGAGTGACTTATCTTATCCACAAAAGACACAAAAAATGTGGGAAAAGTTTGCTGGTGTGGATTTCACTGGCAATACACCCAACCATATCCTAGGGCTAGCCTATGCCAAAGCTTGTGCTGGTAAGGGCATTAAGTTGAATCCTATCCAGAGACAAGGAGCCGGTTATCATTCCTCAGACAAGGAAGTATCTTTCGCCTCAGCGACGAGTCTACGTCTCCACAAGCAAGATAGCGATTTTGTGGATAAGTTCATGCCCAATAGCAAGCTTTTTCAGACTTCTCCACAGGTCTCTTGGGATAATTATTTCCAATTGTTGAGTTATCAGATTCTTACAAACCCTGATTTGACCACTATTTTTCAAGTTAACGAAGAGATTGCTAGTCGTTTAAAAGCTGTTATCCGCGAGGTGTCTTCTGTGGAGGAACTGGTGGATAAGGTAGCAACCAAACGCTATACAAAAGCACGAGTACGTCGTATTTTGACCTATATCCTGGTCGAAGCTGTGGATAATCCTTTGCCCCAGGCTGTTCATGTGCTTGGATTTTCTCAAAAAGGACAGTCTCATCTCAAATCTGTGAAAAAGTCTGTTGATATAGTGGCTCGTATTGGAAGGGAGCCTTGGGATCTGCTTACACAGCAAGCAGATAATGTTTACCAATTAGGTAACCCCGAGCTTTCCGAACAAAACTTCGGACGCGTACCGATTAGAGTAAAATAGTTTTATAGAAGGTCTACCTCTGGTAGGCTTTTTTACTTTCCGTAAATTATTTTCCAAAAGGTCAAAAAAGATCAAACAAAACCTTTGACCTTTGCTGACTAATAGTGTATGATAGTGTCATAAGGATTTAGCTTCCTTATAAATCTTGCAGTGCTTGCCTAAATACTGGTTATAAAGTTATTTTGGTTTGGCTGCACAAAAATATGACAAAGGTCAAAAAAAGTCAAACAAAACTATTGACTATTACTGACCAATGTTGTAGAATATAAGCATAAGGAAATGAAATCCTTATGAAGGCTGTGTCAATAGCCCATATACCAATAAAAAGGATTGCAGCTAGTCTGCAAAAATTTTCATCTAAAAGGTCAGTAAAAGTCAAAACTAAATTCTTGACCTGATTAAATGAAAGGTATATGATAAAGCTATAAGGAAAAAGGATTCCTTAATGTATAAGTTTCTTTCTGAAAAAGCTATTCATAGTTTTGAAAGAGGCTTGGAAGTTAGCTATATTGAGAGATTCACAGAAAGAAGGTGGCTCTTATGCTAAATGATAATTTATTTAAGACTGTGAAAGTTCTCAGTCTCCTACCAAGAGCAAAACCTGAAATTATTAGAAGAGTAGTTGAAGCTACTAAAAATTTTTAGGGTTTTGGTCAGTAAAAGTCAGAAAATACATTAACATAAAAATAACGTTTAAGAAATTTCACAAGATAACACAAAACGAGGTAATTATATGAACAACAACTTTAACAATATGGACGATCTTTTCAATCAATTGATGGGTAACATGGGTGGTTACCGTTCAGAAAACCGTCGCTACATGATTAACGGTCGTGAAGTGACACCTGAAGAATTTGCTATTTACCGCCAAACAGGTCAATTGCCTGGTAATGAAGGTGAAGCAGTCAACCCAACTCAACAACAAGGTAAAGGACCTAAACAAGATGGTATTCTTGCTAAACTTGGTCGTAACTTGACTGAAGAAGCTCGTGAAGGTAAATTGGATCCAGTTATTGGACGTAACAAAGAAATCCAAGAAGCTTGCGAAATCTTGGCTCGTCGTACAAAAAATAACCCAGTCCTTGTCGGGGACGCTGGGGTTGGTAAAACAGCCGTAGTTGAAGGTTTGGCTCAAGCCATCGTCAATGGTGATGTCCCAGCTGCTATCAAGAACAAAGAAATCATCTCAATTGATATTTCTGGACTTGAAGCTGGTACTCAATACCGTGGTAGTTTTGAAGAAAACATTCAAAACTTGGTAAATGAAGTCAAAGAAGCTGGAAATATTATCCTATTCTTCGATGAAATCCACCAAATTCTTGGTGCTGGAAGCACTGGCGATGGTCAAGGATCTAAAGGTCTGGCTGATATTTTGAAACCTGCTCTTTCACGTGGTGAATTGACAGTGATTGGTGCAACAACTCAAGATGAATACCGTAACACTATCTTGAAGAACGCTGCCCTAGCTCGTCGTTTCAACGAAGTTAAGGTTAATGCTCCATCTGCTGAAGATACCTTCAAGATTCTCCAAGGTATCCGTGACCTTTATGAAAAACACCACAATGTTATCTTACCAGATGATGTTTTGAAAGCAGCAGTAGATTTCTCTGTACAATATATTCCACAACGTAGCTTACCAGATAAGGCTATCGACCTTGTCGATGTAACAGCTGCTCACTTGGCTGCTCAACACCCAGTGACTGATGTGAATGCTGTTGAACATGAAATTGAAGAAGAAAAAGCTAAACAAGAAGCTGCAGCTGCCAAAGAAGACTACGAAGCAGCTCTAAATGCTAAGGTTCGTATTGAAGAACTTGAAAAGAAAATTGCCAACCATACAGAAGACCTTAAAGTCACTGCAACTGTCAACGATGTGGCTGAATCTGTAGAACGTATGACTGGTATTCCAGTGTCACAAATGGGTGCAACTGATATCGAACGTTTGAAAGATATGGGTCACCGTTTGCAAACTAAGGTTATCGGTCAAGATAAAGCCGTTGAAGCAGTGGCACGTGCCATCCGTCGTAACCGTGCAGGATTTGACGAAGGTAACCGTCCAATCGGTAGCTTCCTCTTTGTAGGACCTACTGGTGTTGGTAAAACTGAGTTGGCTAAACAATTGGCTCTTGATATGTTCGGAACTAAAGATGCTATCATCCGTTTGGACATGTCAGAATACAGCGACCGCACAGCTGTTTCTAAATTGATTGGTACAACAGCTGGTTATGTTGGTTATGATGACAATAGCAATACTTTGACAGAACGTGTTCGCCGTAACCCATACTCAATCGTCCTTCTCGACGAAATTGAAAAGGCTGACCCTCAAGTCATCACCCTTCTCCTCCAAGTTTTGGACGATGGTCGTTTGACAGATGGTCAAGGTAACACTGTAAACTTCAAGAATACTGTGATTATCGCAACTTCAAACGCAGGATTTGGTTACGAAGCTAACTTGACAGAAGATGCTGATAAACCAGAACTCATGGATCGTTTGAAACCTTACTTCCGTCCAGAATTCCTTAACCGCTTCAATGCTGTCATCGAATTCTCACACTTGAGCAAAGAAGATCTTTCTAAGATTGTAGACCTTATGTTGGTTGAAGTTAACAAGACGCTTTCTAAGAAAGACATTGACTTGGCAGTTAGCGAAGCTGCTAAAGAATACATGACTGAAGAAGGTTACGATGAAGTCATGGGGGTTCGTCCACTCCGTCGTGTGGTTGAACAACAAATCCGTGACAAAGTCACAGACTTCCACTTGGATAACCTTGATGCTAAACACCTAGAAGCTGATATGGAAGATGGTGTCTTGGTTATCAAAGAAAAAGATGCTGAATAAGAAGCATAAAACCTCCTAATCCTATTATGAAGCAGAGATGTTAGTAGACATCTCTGTTTTTTTCTTTTTTATTTAAGACTTTCCTTGGGTGCTGTGGACGGAAGCGACTTCCGAGTGAGAGAAGCAATAGTGCTTCTCTCACCTTTCGCACAGCGGAAAGTCTTGTATTGTGTATAGCTGTGATTTCCATGTTTATTCTTAATTTTCAAATGAGATGAAATTATAATAATCTT
>NZ_GL831112.1:374227-416452 GCF_000188295.1 Streptococcus vestibularis ATCC 49124
TATATATATATATATATATAATATTTACGGAAAATTAAATTTAGGTTAGGGGTTCTTATGAAAAAGAAAAATTGTTTATTTACATTTTCAGTGATTTTACTATCTATAGCACTAACAGGTTGTTCGGCTAGTAAAAACTTAATAAATACTGCAAAAAATATTTCAGGAGGCGTTACAAGTAAATCTTCAAGTTCTTCAACAACATCAAGCTCTTCAAGTTCTTCAATAACATCAAGCTCTTCGAGTTCTTCAAGTTCTTCAACAACATCAAGTTCTTCAACAATATCAAGCTCTTCAAGTTCTGTAAGTTCAAGTAATTTTAACCCTCAGGACACATCTGATGCCACAATTAGGAGTATTTCAACCTATAACGACTATATAACGATGTATTCAAAAATTGTTGATGAATATCTAACGAATTATCAAAATGCTGTCGCTGGTACAGTACTAGATGATGCAAATACAATTGAGCAAATGAAACAAGAAACATTGAAATCTTTGGAAGAACAGAAGAAAGAATACGGTGCGATGGGAAACACGAAGATTATTGGTAAAGATAGTCTAGTTGAATTTTTGAAAAATTACCGTAATGGATTGAAGGAATATACAGATAATATTTCAACTCAAATTCAATAATATAATTAAGGAGATTAAATGAAAACAAAAACATTAGCCGTAACAAATGGAGTAGTGGGACTAATCGGAGGCATCTTTCTTCTTTTTGCATTCTGGTTTATTGTAGGTGTAGCATCTTCGGGATCAGAAGCTGCGATTGTATTAATGACTTTGTTTGTATATCTTGTAAAGCTAGCACTACTAGTACTTGGAATAGTTGGTGCTGTATATTATAAAGGGGATACACCGGTAGGAACTGCTCCTAGTGTACTATTGATTGTTGGAGGAGCGATTTCTCTTATTCCTTTCTTAGGATGGATTGGCGGAATCTTAGGAATAATAGGTGCTTCATTGTATCTAGCGAGCCTGAAAAAATTTCTTTAATAGTTGAATATGAGAAAATTATTTCAAGGAGTGTAAAATGGATTTATTTTGGCCAATGTTGTTCTTTATGGCATTCGTGGTAATTATCATGATTTTTGCTACAATTTCAGAGGTAATCAATAAATTAGGTAATATAGCAAAATGGCTCGGTTTAGGAGCGATAGCAGGAAATGTAATAAATAATAAAATCAATTCAGACACTGCTATAAAACAAGGTAGAACTTGGAGGAAGAGTGGAGCGAGAGAAGAAAATAATAGTGTTAGTTCAATTTATTTGTAATAATCTGAAAAAGCATAAAAAAATCATTTTATTTTCATAAATAGTTGACAGTTAATGAAATTAAAAATATATAAAAAATTAAATAGTGAGGAAATTTTATGAAAAAGATTACTATTCTATTATTGCTTTTAGTTGGGATTATTACTTTATCAGCTTGTACAAGCTCTAATGAAAGTAAGACATATGATGAAGCTTTTGTAAAATCTTTAGCTAAGGGTCTAGATGCTCGTTGGAAGTATGTTGATAGTGAAAAAAGTGACTCGGCTCGTTCGCTAAAAAAAGCAATTAATAAAGAATTAGATGAAATTAGTGGATATAAAGATAAGAAGTTTAAGGATAGTAAACTTCAAGAATTGGCAATTTCTTATATTAATGAATTAAACAATGGATTAGAAATTTCGAAAACTTATGGTTCGGATAGTTTTGATACCAAGTGGGATGAACATCTTGGTAAAAGAACATCTCTACTTTCTGAAATAGATAAAATGAATTCTATTCCGGTACAAGATAAAGATGGTTTATCAGAGTTACTTGCTCAAGGAAATGAAGTTAAAGATAATAATGTAAAGAAAGAAGCTATTGAAAATCTTGTTAAGAATATCAATTTTACAGTAGATAATACTAAGTCTAATGAATATACAAAATATTATTCTGCAACAGTTGAGAATACAACAGAATATTCAATAAAAGATATCTACCTAACCATTAATTTGGTAAATGCTGATGGTGTTACAGTTGGTACACAGTACGTATCTGCTAATAACTGGGCTCCATCTGGTAAGACTCTGTTTGAGTTCTCTCAGTCTAAGGGTGATAATGAGTTTACAACAACTCAAGTCTCTATAAGTTCTTTTAATGCTGAAAAAACTGAATAATAAAAAGGTAAGTAGCCTATGCTACTTACCTTTATTCTTTATCTTCACTTTGATATTTTTTCAAATGTTTTTGGATGATGCTAAGTCGAGGTTCTAGGTCTTTTTGGAAGATACGTGTTTTATAGCTGAGGTCTTGTTTGATGTCATCAAGCACAAGGTTTTGTTCCTTGATGATGTCAAGGTTGCGTTTGATTCTGTCCAGATCGTGAGAGATATTTTCTCGTGATTGTTTGAGGTCTAGGATTTCCTCTTTGATGTCTTCACGTCGTTTATAGGCGTAGTAGGCACCGTAGGCAAGGGTTCCAAGAGCTAGAAAGCGTCCGAGTTTCATTCTGTTACCTCTTTAGCAATGCTGTCAGCAAGGTCGACCAAGGCAGCGAAGTCTGGTTCGTGTTCGTCAAATCCCATGTGGATACCATCGTCTGCACCGTAACGAGGAACGAGATGAATATGAGCATGGAAGACGGTTTGTCCAGCAACTTCTTCGTTGTTATTAAGGATATTCATGCCGATTGCTCCAGTTGCTTTTTGCACGGCACGAGCAATTTTAGGAACACGGCTAAAGACAGTCTCAGCGGTTTCAGCAGACATTTCTAAGATGTTACGAACGTGCTCTTTAGGAATAACCAAGGTATGTCCTTTTGTAGCTTGTGAAATATCGAGGAAGGCTAGAACCTTGTCGTCCTCGTAGACTTTTGATGAAGGGATTTCTCCAGATATAATTTTACAGAAAATACAATTATCCATAATAACGACCTTTCCATGAGTTTTTGTTATAATAGATTATATCATACCAAAGAGAGAAAAGATAATGCTTAAATTAGAAAAGGTGACGGGTGGTTACGCTAATATTCCCGTCCTAAAAGATGTGACTTTTGAGGTGGCTGATGGTGAATTGGTTGGTCTCATTGGTCTTAATGGTGCTGGGAAATCAACAACAATTAACGAGATTATTGGTCTCTTAACACCTTATGGGGGACAGATTGCCATTGATGAGTTAACGATTCAACAAGATCCAGCTAGCTATCGTCAGAAGATTGGCTATATTCCTGAAACGCCAAGTCTTTATGAAGAATTGACGCTTCGTGAACATTTGGAAACGGTGCTGATGGCATATGGCCTTGATGTTACAGAGGGAATGGCACGTGCGGACAAGTATCTTAAGCTTTTTCGCTTAGATGAAAAGTTGGACTGGTTCCCGACTCAGTTTTCAAAAGGGATGAAGCAGAAGGTCATGATTATCTGTGCCTTTATTGTTGGTCCAAGTCTTCTCATTGTTGATGAGCCCTTCCTAGGTTTGGATCCCTTGGCGATTTCTGATTTGATTGAACTTTTGGCTGAGGAAAAGGCTAAGGGAAAGGCGATTCTCATGTCGACTCACGTTTTGGATTCGGCTGAGAAGATGTGTGATCGCTTTGTGATTTTGCACCATGGACAGGTCTTGGCACAAGGGACTCTCGAGGAGCTCCGTCAGACTTTTGGCAACGATAGTGCTAGTCTTAACGATATCTATATGCAGTTGACTAAGGGAGAATTGTCATGATAGCTAAGCTATTTAAGGAGCGTAGCAAGCGATTCAATGCCCGCTGTGCTAAGTATAGTCGCTACGTCTTTAATGATCACTTTATCTTGGTTCTTCTCTTTCTGCTAGGTTTTGTATTGGTTCAGTATAGCCAGTTGCTTCGACATTTTCCAAAGAATCCGTGGGCAATCATTCTTGGTTTGCTAGTGCTTTGTCTTCTATTGCCTTTCTGGGGGAATATTGCGACTTATTTAGAGCCAGCTGATAAGCATTACCTTTTGGTGAAGGAAGAAGAGGTGTTAGACCATGTTAAGAAGGCAACAGGGCGTGCTTTTAGATTTTGGGTAATCGTACAAAGCCTGATTTTTATTTTGGTTATTCCGCTCTTTTTAGCCTTGGGACTTCCAGTTTGGGGAGTTATCCTTGTAGCTGTGGCTATGGCTATTCTTAAGTACTTCATTTTTCAGAAAAAGGCTCAACCTTTTTATAAGCAGTCTGGACTGAATTGGACTGAGGCTATTGCAGCGGAAAATAAGCGTCAACAATCGATTCTGAAGTTCTTTTCACTCTTTACCAATGTTAAAGGGATTACGTCGAGTGTTAAACGCCGTGCTTATTTGGATGGTATTCTCAAACGTACAAAGAAAGACAAGGAACATACTTGGTACAATCTTTACCTAAGAGCCTTCTTGCGTTCTGGGGATTACTTTGCCCTTAGTTTACGCCTGTTTGCCCTAACACTTCTAGTTATCTTTTTGGTTCCTGAAAAATGGTTGGCTATGGTGCTTGTGGTTGTTTTTGATTACCTCTTGCTCTTTCAGCTCACGGCACTTAAATCGCACTTTGCTTATCAGAGAATGGCTAACCTTATGCCAGTTGGAAAAGACATGCAGGTAAGCAATCTTAAGCGCTTGATTAGCCAGATTGTACTTGGGATGACTCTGGTACAGGCTATTTGTCTCTTCGACCTTAAGTTTAGCCTGATTTTGGTTGGAATGATGCTAGTTCTGAGCCTTGTTTACCTACCAGCCAAGCTTAAGAAGATGATTGACTAACACCTATTAAATAAGTTAAAATAGAAACGAATGACTAAAGAAAAAGGAGATGCCTAGGTGACATCAACAGATAAAGATTTGAGCCTGACTCCTCTCAAAGGAAATAGTGGTAAGGCCTATATGGGAACTTACCCAAACGGAGATCGCGTCTTTGTGAAGATGAATACAACACCAATCTTGGCAGCTCTTGCCAAGGAACAGATTGCACCACAGCTCTTGTGGGCTAAGCGTCTGGGAAATGGTGACATGATGAGTGCACAGGAGTGGCTTGATGGTCGTATTTTGACCAAACATGACATGAACAGTAAACAGATTATCCAAATTCTTGGTAATTTGCACCGCTCTAAACACTTGGTTAATCAACTCTTGCAGTTGGATTATCATATTGAAAATCCTTTCGATCTTCTACACGAGTGGGAGGAAAATGCCGCTTACCAATTGCGTGAAAATGGCTTCCTTCAAGACGTTGTTAGAGATTTGAAACGTCATCTTCCAGAGTTTCGTGCGGAAATTGCAACAATTGTTCACGGAGATGCTCGTCATAGTAACTTTGTCATCACAACCTCAGGATTGATTTATTTGGTTGATTGGGATTCTGTACGTCTAACAGATCGTATGTATGATGTGGCGCAGATCCTCAGCCATTACATTCCATTGGCACATTGGCCACAGTGGTTGTCATACTATGGCTATAAGAACAACGACCTTGTGATGGACAAGATTTATTGGTATGGGCAGTTTTCATATTTGACACAGATTTCAAAATTCTTTGATAGTCGTGATATGGAACATGCCAACCGAGAAATTTATGAACTTCGTAAATTCAGAGAGACCTTGCACAGATATTAGAAAGTAGACATGCGAGTTAGAAAACGTAAAGGTGCAGAGGAACACCTAGCTAACCATCCTCAGTACGTTATCCTTGAGCCGGAGGCTGCTAAAGGTAAGTGGCATGAGCTTTTTGGTAATGACAATCCTATCCATATCGAGGTAGGATCTGGTAAAGGGGCCTTCATTACTGGTATGGCCCAACAAAACCCTGACATCAACTACATTGGTATTGATATTCAGCTGTCTGTATTGAGCTATGCCTTGGATAAGGTTTTGGCTTCGGGTGCTGAAAATGTCAAACTCTTGCGCGTGGATGGTTCAGCCTTGACCAATTATTTTGAAGATGGCGAAGTGGATATGATGTATCTGAATTTCTCAGATCCATGGCCTAAGAGTCGCCACGAGAAACGTCGTTTGACATACAAGACTTTCCTAGATACTTATAAGCAAATTTTGCCTGAAAATGGAGAGATTCACTTTAAGACAGACAATCGTGGACTTTTTGAATACAGTTTGGCGAGCTTTTCACAGTATGGAATGGTTCTCAACAAAGTTTGGTTGGACCTTCATGCCAGTGATTATGAAGGCAACGTCATGACTGAATACGAGCGTAAGTTCTCAGAAAAAGGTCAGGTCATCTATCGAGTAGAGGCCCAGTTTAAAGATTAACTCTTGAAAACTTGATTAAAAATAACGATTAGCCATTAATAGGCTAATCGTTTGATGTGGAGAGGTCGCATAGAGGCCGAGTGCGCACGCTTGGAAAGCGTGTAGTCCTTAACGGGGCTCGGGGGTTCGAATCCCCTCCTCTCCTTTGAGAAATAGACAAAAAATCCCTTCTATGACAGAAGGGAACTTTTTGTTGTCCTTAATTGAAAAATCTTTCTAATCCCAAGGACTCTGAATTCCTGCTATCCAACCAGTACAGAGGGCGCTAGTAATATTAAAGCCACCGGTATGTGCATTGATGTCAAGGACCTCTCCTGCAAAGTGTAGATGAGGGACTTTTTTACTTTCTAGGGTCTTAGGATTAATCTCCTTGAGGTCTATGCCACCTTTGGTTACAAAGGACTTAGCAAGTGACATTTTGCCTGTAATTGGAATTTCCATCTCCTTGAGTTGACTGATAAGCTTTTCCAAATCTTTTGGATGGAGTTGTTTAATCTTGCTATCTGCCTTATCTCCTGCTAGAAATTCAGCGACACGTTCAGGCACTAGACCTTTGAGAGTGTTTTTAACAGATTTCTCGCGATTTTCCTCAAAGTAGGTCTTGAGATTTTCTTGGCTATGGTTAGGAAGAAAATCTAGATGGGATATTTCACCTCCTTTGACAAAGCTAGATAAACGTAGGGCAGCCGGCCCAGATAGTCCAAAATGGGTGAAAAGAAGGTCATGAGTAATCTTGTGTTTTCCATAAGACAGCGTGACATCGTCAAGAGAAATTCCCTGTAAAGCTTTATGTGGAAAGTCGGTTAAGAGTGGACTTTCTGCAGCTTCAAGATCAGTAACATGAAGTTTGAAATGTCGGGCGATATCGTGACCAAAACCAGTTGAACCTGTTGATGGATAAGATTTTCCCCCAGTTGTGACGATGAGTTTATCACTGGTAAAAATCTGGTCTGCAGACTTAACCTGAAATTGTTCATCGACTTTTTTGACAGAGACAACTTCTGTATTGGTGAGTATGCTAGCACCAAGTTCCTGAATCTTATTTTCCAGAGCTTGGATGATGGTCCGTGATTTATCTGTCTTAGGGAAGACACGTCCGTGATCCTCAACCTTAAGTTTGACACCATTGTCCTCGAAAAAAGCAATGATATCGTGGTTATCAAATTGTGAAAAGACGCTATAGAGGAAACGGCCATTACCTGGAATACCTGCTAGAAGATCGTCTAAAGTCCCGTTGTTAGTAACATTACAACGTCCACCACCAGTACCAGCCAGCTTCTTTCCGAGACGTTTATTTTTTTCAATTAGAAGGGTTTGTTGGCCATAGAAGGCTGAGGCAATAGTCGCCATCATGCCAGCAGGACCCCCACCAATAACGATAGTATCAAAATGTTTCATGCCTTTATTTTAGCATAATTTAAAAAGGGAGAATAGTTTGTAAATGGTCAGTTTTTTTAGATAATTTATGTTAGAATAGGAGTAGAAGTTTAAATTAGAATAGTTATTAACTATGGAGGAAAATATCGTGTCTGAAAATAACATGAAACACCGTTCTTCTGTCTACGATAGCATGGTTAAATCACCTAACCGTGCCATGCTTCGTGCGACTGGGATGACGGATGATAGTTTTGAAAAGCCTATTGTTGGGGTTATCTCAACTTGGGCTGAGAACACACCATGTAATATCCACTTGCACGGTTTTGGACAAATTGCCAAAGAAGGTGTTAAAGACGCGGGTGCTTGGCCAGTTCAATTTGGTACGATTACTGTTGCAGATGGTATTGCGATGGGGACACCAGGGATGCGTTTCTCATTGACATCTCGTGATATCATCGCTGACTCAATCGAAGCAGCTATGGGTGGTCACAACGTCGATGCCTTTGTTGCTATTGGTGGTTGTGATAAGAATATGCCTGGTTCTATGATTGCCATTGCTAACATGGATATTCCAGCGATTTTTGCCTATGGTGGTACCATTGCACCAGGTAACCTTAACGGTAAGGATATCGACTTGGTTTCTGTTTTCGAAGGTATCGGTAAATGGAACCACGGTGATATGACCGCAGAAGAGGTTAAAGATCTTGAATGTAATGCCTGCCCTGGCCCTGGTGGTTGTGGTGGTATGTATACTGCCAACACAATGGCGACAGCAATCGAAGTAATGGGAATGAGCCTTCCAGGATCATCATCTCACCCTGCAGAATCAGCTGAGAAGAAAGCAGATATCGAAGAAGCAGGTCGTGCAGTTGTTAAGATGCTTGAACTAGGTCTTAAGCCATCAGATATCTTGACACGTGAAGCCTTTGAAGATGCCATCACTGTCACAATGGCACTTGGTGGTTCAACAAATGCGACACTTCACTTGCTCGCTATTGCTCATGCAGCTAACGTTGATTTGACACTTGAAGATTTCAACGATTTTCAAGAGCGTGTGCCTCACTTGGCTGACTTGAAACCTTCAGGTCAATATGTCTTCCAAGATCTTTACAATGTTGGTGGTGTACCAGCCGTTATGAAATACCTTCTTAAGAATGGTTTCCTTCACGGTGATCGTATCACATGTACTGGTAAGACTGTTGCAGAAAACTTGGAGGCCTTCGATGATTTGACACCAGGTCAAAAAGTCATCATGCCGCTTGAAAATCCTAAACGTGCTGATGGTCCATTGATTATCTTGAAAGGTAACTTGGCTCCAGAAGGTGCGGTTGCCAAAGTATCAGGGGTTAAAGTTCGTAACATCACTGGTCCTGCTAAAGTATTTGACTCAGAAGAAGACGCCATCGAAGCAGTTCTTTCTGATGAAATCGTTGATGGCGACGTAGTTGTTGTACGTTTTGTAGGTCCTAAGGGTGGTCCTGGTATGCCAGAAATGTTGTCATTGTCTTCAATGATCGTTGGTAAAGGTCAAGGGGATAAGGTTGCCCTCTTGACAGATGGACGTTTCTCAGGTGGTACTTACGGACTCGTTGTTGGTCACATTGCTCCTGAAGCTCAGGTTGGTGGACCTATTGCCTACCTCCGTACAGGTGATATGGTTACAGTTGACCAAGATACCAAAGAAATTACGATGCACGTTTCAGACGAAGAGTTGGCGAAACGTAAAGCCGAAACTGAGTTGCCACCACTTTATAGCCGTGGTGTCCTTGGTAAATACGCTCACATCGTTTCTTCAGCGTCACGTGGTGCCGTTACCGACTTCTGGAACATGGATAAATCAGGTAAAGCCTAATGAAATGATATAAAACAAAATCACACCGGACATTTGTTCGATGTGATTTTTTGATATTAATTTTTAAGACAGTTGTTGGCAGTATGGTGACAAGTAATGGTTTGTCTGTTGTTGCTCTAGTAAAAAACCGGTTGTAAATGTCCAACCGGTTTTCCTTTTATTTTCCGCCTCGAGGTGAGATACCAAGAGCAATACGTCCATAACGACTGATACGTGTCATCTTCCAGACTGGTGAATAAGTGGTTTCCACCTTGACAGACTTAATACCGTCAATGGATTTTAGCTTTTCAGCGATTTCATAAGGCATAGTCTCTTCACAGCCACAACCAGTATCAGTAAAGGTCATAAGGAAGTAGCAGTGGCCATTTTCATCGACGGTGATTTCATAAATCAAACCAAGGTTGTAAATATCTAGCTCAATCTCTGGGTCGAATACAGTGGTCATTTGTTCGATGATTGGCTCTAAAAAGGGCTGGGCCAAATCATTGACCTTAATATCATCACGGAAGTTTTTCATAGGACTCATTCTTTCTATTTTGCTTTTGTTTATTATGGCATAATTTAGGGCTTTTTTCAATCTCGGATGGCAATATGAGGCTTTAGTAAGCGAGTAAAGTAACAATAAAAAAACTCCAACAGTCAAACCGTTGAAGATAATGTGATTGATGCTTCAATATCAAGTCGTTTTGCAACCAAGGTTGCTCGAATGCCATCAAAAATTGGAGCAAGAATGAAATTCTCAAACCTTGTGGAATTGTTCCCACCATTCCTAGATACAACAGATCTGATACCGACAAAACCCAATTTGGAAGTACCGATTGTTTAAGTCAAAGACTTTCCTTCTATATACATTTATACCCACACATAGTTAACCAAAAGCTTAGCTTCCTATCAAGTCAATTGTTTGAAGAGTGAAAGGAAAAAAGTCCTTCAGATATCCAGAATAACTAGTCAAATTGACAGAAAGGAGTGATTGTGATATTCTCATAGTGAGACATTTCAAGAGAAAATGAGGCTATTATGAGTATTGAAAAGACAGTCAGCGAGATTGCTGAAATCCTTGGTGTTAGTCGTCAAGCAGTCAATAATCGTGTCAAACAACTTCCAGAAGAAGATCTAGAAAAAAATGCTAAAGGAGTTACTGTCGTTAAACGCAGTGGCTTAATTAAGTTGGAGGAAATTTACAAGAAAACCATCTTTGATGATGAGCCAATCGATGAAGAAACAAAACAACGTGAGTTGTTGGAGATTCTTGTAGACGAGAAAAACTCTGAGATTGCCCGTCTGTATGCTCAGTTGAAGGCTAAGGACGAGCAGTTGTCTAACATGGATGACCAATTGCGTGTCAAAGACGTTCAAATCGCCGAAAAGGACAAGCAAATTGATCAACAACAGCAATTGACCTTGACTGCTATGAAGGACAAGGAAGAGCTTAAACTGGAACTTGACGAGGCTAAGGTTGAGGTTGACGAAGCCAAGGCCCAAGTGGAAGAAATCCAGACCAAACAAGAAGAAGCTTCTAAAAAAGGTTTCTTTGGACGTCTATTTGGAAAATAAAAAAGAAGCTGGGACTCAGTCTCAGCTTTAACTATTGTAGGAGATTAAAATGGAAAATTTAGAAACTTATATTGCCTTTGATTTGGAGTTTAACACGGTGGATGGGGTTAGTCATATTATCCAAGTATCGGCCATTAAGCTGAATCAGCATGAGGAAGTGGACCAGTTTGATTCTTTCGTCTATTCGGATGTTCCTTTGCAATCCTTTATCAATGGTTTGACTGGAATTACAGCGTATAAGATTGCCAAGGCACCAAAGCTAGAGTCTGTTCTGGTGGATTTTAAATCATTTGTTGGAGACACTCCACTTATTGGCTACAATGCTCTTAAATCAGATTTGCCTATTCTAGCTGAAAATGGTTTAGACTTGGAAGAGCAATATGCTTTAGATGTTTTCGATGAGGCCTTTGACCGTCGTGCTTCTGATTTGAACGGTATTGTTAACCTCAAGTTGACTAGTGTGGCAGATTTCTTTGGAATCAAGGGACACGGTCATAACAGCTTGGAGGATGCTCGTATGACCGCACAGATTTACGAGAAGTTTCTCGAATTAGATGAGAATGCCAAACTTTTGGAGCAACAGGAAGAAGTCAGTAACAATCCTTTTGCTGCCTTAGGTTTGGGTGGCCTTTTCGACTAGGGCTTTACAGAAGCTGTAAAGGGTGTAAAGAGTGATGGCTAACTTTTTCTGTAAGAAAAGAAAATCCTCTAGGGTTAGGGCTTGCATATTACCTTGCGTTATAAGGTAGAATCTAGGTATCAAGGGTGGTCAAGGTCCTCCTTTGATAGAAAATCTTAAAAGGAGGTGACTGAGATGTCTCAGTTTTCAACAGGAGAGTTGGCTAAGGCAGCAGAAGTGTCTGTTAGGACTGTCCAGTACTATGATCAGCGAGGTATCTTGACGCCGTCTGAAGTCACAGAAGGTGGTCGGAGAATCTATCACGAATCAGACTTGGAACGTCTGCAAGTCATTTGTTTCTTAAGAGATTTGGACTTCTCAATCAAACAAATCAAGAAACTCTTGCAAGAGGAGAATAGGGAACAGGTTTTAGAGCTTTTGTTGACAGACCAAATCGAGAGTTTAGAAAAGTCTTCGAAGGAAATAGAGGTTAAACTAAAACGTGCCCGTCACTTGCAAAAAGCTACTGCTAAACGGCGTCAACTTTCGCTGAAAGATTTGTCAGACATTTCACGTCTTATGGAAAATCAAAAATCATGGCGTCATTTGCAGTTGAGAGTGTATGGGAGTGTCGTTCTAACATCCCTTCTTTATCTGATAGGCCTACTGATAGTTATTTATTATTTTAAGGATCCGAGAGGTTTGTTTATTATCTGCCCTGCATTTTTAATAGGTGTAAATTTAGTGGTGTTTCGCTATAGAAAGCAGTTTGAATACCTCTGTCCTAACTGTCATAGGACTTTTGAGCCTAGTTCTAAAGAGTTTGCTCTTGCCGGACATACACCAAGGACTCGGAAACTGACTTGCCCTCATTGTCATGTAAAGACCTACTGTCTGGAGTTGGCAAAGACTAAAACGAAATAAGTTATCGAACATAAAAAACGCTTGGACTGGCACTGCACCTGTAAAATGAGACACAAGAAAACACTCCTGTTGAATTCTGGTAAACTAGAAACAGGAGTGTTTTGTTATGGTCAAAAAAGCATATTCAGTAGAAACTAAGCTAGCCTGTATCGAAATGAAGAAGGTGGGTAAGTCAAATAAGGTTATCATGGATACCCTCGGTATCAAAAATGCTAGTCAGGTGAAGACCTGGTGGCGATGGTATCAGAATGATGAATTGTACCGTTTCCACTAACCTGTGGGGAAACAATATACTTATGGTAAAGGGATGGAGCAGTTATCTGAAGTGGAAAAGTATCAGAGCTTGGTAAGAGAATCGACAAAGTAAGTCTTATCAAGCTAGTGGAAGAGTATAAGAAAATGTGCCCGTATCTATTATTTTAGAGTGTTTCGGTGTCAAACGGTCGACCTTTTATCGCTGGAAACAGGAGTGTAAGAATTCTCAGAAAAGAGATGACATAGCAGATAAAATCGAACAACTCTGTATGGAAAATCACTTTATTTATGGCTATCGAACCATCACTTGCTTGCTCAAGAAAATTCATAGTCCTGTCGTTAATCAGAAGAAAGTTTATCGTATCATGAAGGAGAGTGGATGGCTCTGTCGGACACGTCCCAAGAAAGTACCAAATCTAGGTAAAACTTACCACGTAACAGACAATAAGCTAGATCGTGATTTTCAGGTAGACAAGCCTATGGAGAAGCTTGTCACAGACATCACCTACCTTTACTTTGGAAACTGTAGACTTTATCTATCTTCAATCATGCTTCCTAAGTGGAGAAACTTAACCAAAGATAATATAACAGATATTGTTAAAAATCACATCATATTTTATAATGAAACTAGAATTCAACGAAAATTAAATGGTCAGTCTCCTGTAGAGTACAGAAAACTGGTCGCATGAGAATTTTTTTCTTGTCCCATTATTGGGGTGCAGTGCCTTTCTTGTCCAAGTATTTTCTTGTATATTACGGCTGAGTTGCTAAATGAGTGTATAGAAAAAGGAATCGCGAGATTCCTTTTCATTTTTTAGAATGGCAATTTACCTGCAAAGGCACCCATTGATTTTTTAGTCGCTTCGTCAATTTGTCCAAGAGCATCGTTAAGTGCTTGAACAGTCATATCTTGAAGTGTTTCCACATCATCAGGATCCACAACAGCATCAGCGAAAGTGATGTTAACGACTTTTTTGTCACCGGTTAATTCAGCCACAACCAAGTCTTGTGCTGATTTTCCAGTGAAGGTTGTAGCAGCCAACTCAGCTTGGCTTTTTTCCATTTGTTTCTGAAGCTTTTGAGCTTGCTTCATCATGTTTTGCATGTTCATCATAATAGTTTCTAGATTCCTTTCATATCAAGGGGTTGGCCCTTGTTTCTTAAATTTTACTGCCCACTTCTGCCCAGAAATGAGTAGTATAAAAATCTTAACTATTATACCATGTTTAGCTTGATTAACAAAATGAGAGAGGGCCAAAGAGAATCTGGTATTATAGGGGAGTTCAGTCTATTTAGAACGAAGTTATCAAGAGGTTCTAGCAAAAAAACTATCGGACCGATTACAAAAACAAGAAATCTTTAAATTGTAAGACTTGTTAAAAATAGTGTACAATGGTTTATTGTTAATCCAGTCAAAATTCGATTGGAGATAGAAAAAGAAAGAGAAGAAAAGAATGCGAAAAAGAAATATTTTGGGGCTTTTTGTAGGACTAATTATAGGGCTGTATACAGTCTTAGGAATGAGCCTATTTACCTTTATTAATTTAAAATTTAACTCTGTTTATTATGCTCAGCATATCCCTTATAAGGAGGGGACAGAACCGGACATCATTATGCTGATGGAGAATATGGGTTGGGCCTATACACCGGAAATAGAAGGTATTAGCTATGATGATGATGGGTCGTACGCTATAACTAGAGAAAAAGGAACTAAAACGTCTGTATTAAGTTTTACGAATGGTACTCTATTTTTTTTCCTGGACTCAGGTGAAAGTTATCTTTTTGATCGTAATTTTTCTATCCAACATGCTTTTGACAAACGTTATCACAATATTAAATATAATCAACGAAAAGTCAAAAAAGAAATTAGAGAGACCGTCCAACCAGTGATTGATGCTCAACCAAAACCATTAATCAATCTTCAGTGGTTGTTTAATTTAATTTATCAAAGTAGGTTTAATTAGAGAAAAAGATAGCATAGAAGTGTTTTGTAGGGACTCCTGCCCTTGCTATTTGAAAGTAGCTTAATTTGATAAAAAAGGTGGGGATAGCGGCTCGATATAGTAGGTCTATTTCCTTGCTATTCATGACGGCTATGACGGCTAACCTTTGAAAACACCTCATTTTTATGCTACTATGAAAGTTATGAAAAAACAGTTACAAGGCTTGACGCAGGTGGAGGTCAAGCGGCGGATAGATGCCGGTAAAACAAATCATTTTAAAGCAAAAACTGGCTCCAGCAATTGGGAGATTTTTAGGCGTAATGTCTTTAACTCCTTTAATGTGCTCAATTTTGCAATCTTTGTGGCTTTGATTGCTGTTCAGGCTTGGTCTAATCTTTTTTTCTTTGGGATTATTGTGCTTAATGCTTTTACGGGGATGATGACGGAGTTGCGTGCCCGTCGCATGATTGATAAGCTTAATCTCATGAATCAGGATCAGATTCGTGTGGTGCGTGATGGACAGCTTGTTTCTATCGATCCTAAGGATATTGTCTTGGATGATGTCATGCTCTTGTCTGCGGGTGAGCAGGTGCCCAGTGATGCCGTGGTTATTGATGGGATGGCTGAGCTTAACGAGGCTATGCTGACTGGTGAGAGTGATCACATTCTAAAGAAAGATGGGAAGGAGCTACTCTCGGGTTCTTATCTTGTGAGTGGTCAGGTCTATGCTAAGGTCATTAACGTAGCCGAGGACAATTACGCCAACAAGCTCATGTTAGAGGCCAAGACTCATAAGCCAATCGTGTCCCGTATCCTTTATAATATGGATAAGATTGCTAAGTTTACGGGAAAGATTGTTATACCATTTGGGCTTGCACTCTTTTTTGAAGCTTACATGATTAAGCAGCTTTCTCTTCAAGAGTCGGTCGTTACCAGTTCGACAGCCCTTCTGGGAATGTTGCCTAAGGGAATTGCTCTTTTGACCATTACATCACTTTTGACGGCTGTCATTAAGCTTGGGATGAAACACATCCTTGTGCAAGAGATGTACTCTGTTGAAACCTTGGCTCGTGTAGATGTGCTTTGTTTAGATAAGACAGGGACGATTACACAAGGAAAGATGACAGTTAAAGGACTGGAACTACTGTCAGAGCGTTTTACGAAAGAGGAGTTGGAGCGTTTGCTTGCGGCTTATATGCAACATAGCAAGGATAAAAATGCAACAGCTCAGGCTATTCGAAATGCTTATGAGGGTCTGGAACATCATTATCAAGTAGGTGACGTTATTCCATTTTCAAGTGATCGTAAATGGGGTGCTGTGAGCGTTAATGGGCTTGGAACTCTCTTTTTGGGGGCACCTGAGATGCTTCTTAAAGAAAATCCCAAAGCAGTCGATCAGGCTCAGGCACGAGGGTCTCGTGTTTTGATTTTGGCTTGGAGTCAGTCAGGTGTTGATACAGAGACCATGATTTTGCCGAATGACGTCGAGGCTTTGACTTTACTTGAAATTGCCGATCCTATTCGTGAGGATGCTGCAGAAACTCTGGAATACCTGCGTTCAGAAGATGTGACGCTTAAGATTATTTCTGGTGACAATCCAGTGACGGTTTCTCATATTGCTCATCAAGCTGGTTTTGCCGACTATCAAAGCTATATTGACTGTTCTAAGGTCAGCGATGAGGAGTTGGAGGCTTTGGCTGAGGATACTGCGATTTTTGGTCGTGTATCTCCGCACCAGAAAAAGTTGTTAATCCAAACCCTTAATGCCAATGGGCATACGACAGCTATGACTGGTGATGGTGTCAATGATATCTTGGCACTGCGTGAAGCGGATTGTTCGATTGTTATGGCAGAGGGAGATCCTGCAACACGTCAGATTGCCAACTTAGTGCTTATGGATTCTGAGTTTAAGGACATTCCTGAAATTCTATTTGAGGGACGCCGTGTGGTTAATAATATTGCCCACATTGCACCGATTTTCCTCATTAAAACTGTTTATTCCTTCCTTTTGGGGCTTATCTGTATTGCCAGTATTGTTTTTGGTAAGGCAGAGTACCTCTTGGTCTTCCCTTTTATTCAAGTTCAGATGACTTTGGCGGGTCAATTTATCGAAGGTTTTCCACCGTTTATTTTGACCTTCGAACGTAATATACGACCTGTTGAGAAACATTTCCTCAGACGTTCGCTCCAGTTGTCTATTCCTAATGCCTTGATGCTGGTTATCAGTGTTCTTATTTTCCATCTGTCTCAGGTCTATCTTGGCATGAGCAATACGGACATGCTGACGCTGTCTTATTATATGATGGGATCAACGGGTGTTCTTGCCGTTATTCGTGCTTGTATCCCGTTGAATAAGGGGCGCGTGGCCTTGATTATCTACTCAGTCTTTGGCTTCCTAATCAGCTCCTACTATCTTCGAGATGTGATTGCAATCTCAACACTTAATAGCTACACTTTGCCAATTTATCTGGTCGCAATGGCTATCTGTACACCGCTTTTCTTCTGGATTAGCTATAAACAAGGTGCTTTCCAAAAAGCATAAAGCAAAACTCGGGCTTGGTAACAGGCTTGAGTTGTTTGATAGCTGAACATTAGGAAAATCCTTGATGGGCACTAGGTATGGTACAATAGAGGCATGAAAATAGTAGGGCACTTGACGCCAAAAGTCATTAAAGCTTTTGATTTGGACTACAATCCTGGTGAAGACATCACGCTGTCTGCACAACGTAAGAAGCATATGGAAAAACATCGCCAGGAATTCAGTGATTTTGATGCCACCTATGAACGTATTCCAGAGATTATTGCTCATCCGGACTATATCGGTCGCCATCCTAATGGCCAGTCTTTGGAATACATCAAACGTATTGATGGTAATGTTTTGGTAGCGGTCAGATTATGTGATAAACTTAATGTCCGTACCATGTTTGTGATTAAAGATTCTAAGCTGAAAAACTATATAAATGCTGGTAGAGTGAAGAAAATGTGATATAATATGGGTAAGGAATAACAACGAGGGCGGAAGAGGCAGCCGCCGCACCTTCGGGTCTGAAAGAGATGCAGGATTGTCCCCCTGCCGTTGTTTATCAAACAAAGAAAGTCCCTTTGGGGATTTTTTTATTTTGTATAGCTTAGGGACAAGGCTATCTCACTCTCTGGATTAGCTATAGACGAATTTTTTAGGAGAAGAATTGTCAAAATTAACAGAAAATTCTTGACATCTTTTTTTAAAGGAGTATAATGATTAGTAAATCAGAAAGTAACTGGTCTTAGATTTTCAGGGAGCCTGCGGTGATTGTGAGTAGGTAATCGAGATGAGCGAACATTGGGCTGATTGGATGATAATGAGAAGGTAACACATATTCTTCTCGGTTGGCACCCCTTAC
This sequence comes from Streptococcus vestibularis ATCC 49124, assembly GCF_000188295.1. Classification (GTDB taxonomy): domain Bacteria; phylum Bacillota; class Bacilli; order Lactobacillales; family Streptococcaceae; genus Streptococcus; species Streptococcus vestibularis. The sequence goes on from NZ_GL831112.1 coordinate 392,369, forward strand.
CGTGCAACTCCTTGTTGGAGGAGATAGAGATGATGGTCGTTTTTTGAGACTGTTAACTGAGGTGGTACCGTGTTAAACTAGATTTAATGCCCTCACAGAGTTTTTCTCTGTGAGGTTTTTTGTTTACTTTTATCTTTAAAGGTCTCTTTACCTAAAAGAAGTGTCATTTTATTGTTTAATGAAAGCTTGGGTATTTATGGATGTATTAAGCAATGTTCGAAGTGTTATTGATGATATTGATAGAGAGTTAATTCGACTACTGGCCCAACGTCAAAGACTTGTGGAAAAGGCAGGACAGCTTAAGCCCAAGGGAGACAAGGCTACTGTCCAGGCTAGTAATCGTGTTGCGCAAGTGATAGCTACCGTCGCAAGGAGGCACTAGAGCTTGGCTTGTCACCAGATGTGGTTGAAAGTGTTTAGCGAAGCATGATTCAAGCCTTTATTGCTTTGGAAGATAAAGTTAACAAAGAACAATAGTGGTGCCGATACATCCTATAAAGGAGTCTTGCATCAGTCTTATTACTCTCGATAAACCAGTTTGAAAGGAAATACTATGAGAAAAATTTTACCAGCCGATACCTTAACACCAATCTTGGCTTATATGCGTGTTCAGGGAGAACACAAGGTTATCCTTGAATCTATTCCTCGTGAGAAGGAAAATGCACGTTTTTCTATTGTTGCCTACAATCCGGTCTTTGAAGTAACCTTCAAGGATGGTGTTCTTTATGAAAATGGTAAGGCGATTGATCAGGATCCTTTCGAATACTTGGACCAAGTAACAGTCAAGGGCATCAAGTCTGACCTACCTTTCGCAGGTGGTGCTATCGGGTTTGCAGGCTATGATATGATTGGTCTATATGAAAATATCGGGGATATTCCTGAAGATACGATTGGAACACCTGATATGCATTTCTTCATCTATGAGTCTTATTTGATTTTTGACCACAAGAAGGAAAAGGTTTATGTAGTTGAGGACAATATCTACTCTGGTCGTGACAACGATGCGGTGCGTCAGGCTCTTGGTCAGGTGGTAACGAGCCTACAGACTCAGGCGCCAAACGAGTTTACACCTCAGGCCTTGCAAGCTTTGCAATTTTCGAATCATATCGAAAAAGAAGTCTTCATGGACATGGTGGCTAAGGCTAAGAAACTCATTCGTGAGGGAGATATGTTCCAATGTGTGCTTAGTCAACGCTTTTCAGCGGACTTTGAGGGAGATCCTTTGGATTACTACCGTAACTTGCGCGTGACCAACCCATCAAACTACCTTTATTTCTATGATTTTGGAGATTATCAGGTGATTGGTGCCAGCCCAGAGAGCTTGGTTTCAGTGAAAAATGGAGAGGTGGTCACCAATCCGATTGCTGGAACTCGCCCTCGTGGTGCCAATGAGGCTGAAGACGCTGCTCTAGCGGATGAACTCTCACATGATGTTAAAGAAACTGCGGAACACCGTATGTTGGTTGACTTGGGACGTAATGATATTGGTAAGATTGCCCAAAATGGTACGGTCAAGGTGACTAAGTATATGGAGGTTGAGTATTTCCGCTATGTCATGCATCTTACCAGTGTGGTCAAAGGGCAACTCTTGCCTGAGTTGACAGCCCTTGATGCTCTTAAATCAACCCTACCAGCTGGAACCGTGTCAGGAGCGCCTAAGATTCGTGCTATGCGCCGTATCTATGAGCTTGAACAGGAAAAACGTGGTATTTATGCGGGAGCTATTGGTTATCTGTCTGCGACAGGAGATATGGACTTTGCCATTGCTATCCGTACTATGATTCTCAAAAATCAAAAAGCCTATGTTCAGGCAGGTGCAGGTGTTGTCTATGACAGTGTTCCTGAAAATGAATTTTACGAAACGATTAACAAGGCGAAAGCTATGACAAGAATAGGAGATGCCCAATGATTTTACTAGTTGATAATTATGACTCTTTTACCTATAATTTGGCACAATACCTAGGGACATTTACAGAGGTAAAGGTCTTGCGTAACGATGATGCGAACCTATATGAAGAAGCGGAAAAAGCTGACGGACTAGTCTTTTCACCGGGTCCAGGTTGGCCAGCTGATGCGGGTAAAATGGAAGCCTTGATAAAGGATTTCGCTGGTAAAAAACCGATGATGGGAATTTGCTTGGGGCACCAGGCTATTGCGGAAACTTTTGGTGGTAAACTTGGCTTGGCTAAGAATGTTATGCATGGCAAACAAAGCAATATTACTTTTGAAACGCCATCGCCGATTTTCAAGGATATTGACAATGATGTCCCAATCATGCGTTACCATTCCATCGTTGTTGACCAAATGCCAGAGGGCTTTGATGTGACAGCTATCACAACTGATGATCAAGAAATCATGGCCATTCAACATAAGGAGCTACCAATTTATGGTTTGCAATATCACCCAGAAAGCATCGGAAGTCCAGATGGGCTCAAGATGGTTGAAAATTTCGTGAAAATCGTTGCAGGCTAGTTGGTCAGTCTTTTGACTAAATTGGTCTACGCTCAAAACATCTCCTCGTGCATCAGAAAACTTTGAACCGTTTTTGAAAAGGAAAACAGATATGAAAGAAATATTCCTACAAATCTCAAACCGACAAGACTTGTCTCAAGACCAAGTCCAAGCAGTCTTTGACCGTATTCTCAAAAATGAAGTCTCAGAAAGCCAAATCGCTGCCTTTCTTATGGGGCTTAAAACTAAGGGAGAAACAGCAGATGAAATCACAGGTATCGTGCGTGCCCTCAAATCACATGCGACGGTCTTGCCTGAGACCTTCACAGATGCTATGTGTAACTGTGGTACTGGTGGAGACCAGTCTTATAGCTTCAACATTTCAACAACGGTTTGCTTTGTCTTAGCAGCAGGTGGAATTCGTATGGCCAAGGCTGGGAACCGTTCGATTTCCTCTAAATCTGGTTCGGCAGATGTCCTTGAAGCTCTTGGAATCAACGTTGCGGCATCACCAGAAACCCTATCTAAAGCACTTGACGAGGTTGGTTTGGCCTTTATCTTTGCCCAAACCATGCATCCAGCTATGCGTTTTATTGGTCCAGCCCGCCAAGCTCTTGGGATTCCAACGATTATGAACTTGGTTGGGCCACTGGCTAATCCACTTGATCTTGAGACACAACTCATGGGCCTCTACCGTGTGGAATTACAAGAGATTGTTGCTAATGCTATTCAACAGTTGGGACGTAAACGTGCGGTTATTATCACAGGTCCTGACAATATGGACGAAGCTGCCCTCTATGGCACCAACACCTACACCCTTTTGGAAGATGGTCACATCAGCCAGCACACTTTCACTTATGAAGATTTGGGTATGGAAAAGGTTGAGTTGTCTGACATCACAGGTGGCGATGCCAAGGAAAATGCAGAGATTCTCCTTAGTGTCTTGAAAAACGAAGCTAGTCCTTATCTTGAAACAACAGTGCTTAATGCAGGTCTCGGCTTCTTTGCCAATGGTAAGGTTGCGACTATTAAGGAAGGTGTAGAGCTTGCTCGTCAATTGATTGCAGACGGCTCAGCCCTTGAGAAACTTCGCCAACTCCAAGAGGTACAAGTATGAGTAAAGCCTTTCTCCCAACAATCTTAGAACAAAAAGAAAAAGAAGTGGCTCAGTTGGTCATGGAGGACTTGCAGCCCTTGCGTCAGACCTATCGTCTTTATGAGTTTCTCAAGTCAAATCAAAACAAGCTGCAAATTATTTCTGAAGTGAAAAAAGCCAGTCCAAGTATGGGTGATATTAACTTAGATGTGGATATTGTGGCTCAGGCCAAGACCTATGAGGAAAATGGGGCAGCTATGATTTCTGTTTTGACGGATGAGGTCTTCTTCAAGGGTGATATTTCCTACTTAAAAGAAATTTCGTCACAGGTGGCTATTCCAACCTTGGCTAAGGATTTCATTATTGATGAGAAACAGATTGTGCGTAGTCGTAATGCGGGTGCAACAGTCATTCTCTTGATTGTAGCGGCCTTGCCAGAGGCTCGCCTCAAGGAGCTCTACGATTTTGCGACAAGCCTTGGCTTGGAAGTCTTGGTTGAAACGCATAATCTACCAGAATTGGAAGTGGCTCATCGTATTGGTGCTGAGATTATTGGTGTTAACAACCGTAATTTGGTCACTTTTGAGACAGATATCAATACCAGTCTTGAGTTATCAACGCATTTCAAGGACAAGCCTGTTTATATTTCTGAGTCAGCTATTTTCACAGGTCAGGATGCTGCCCTTGTTGCCCCATATTTTAATGGGATTTTGGTAGGAACTGCCCTTATGACGGCTGACAATGTGGCTGAGAAGGTTAAGGAGTTGCAAATTGACAAAGGTTAAAATTTGTGGATTATCGACACCAGAAGCGGTAGCAACTGCAGTTGAAGCAGGTGCTGACTACATTGGCTTTGTGTTCGCCAAAAGCAAGCGTCAAGTGAGTTTTGAACAAGCTCACAAGCTAGCTAAAGGAGTGACAGGCCAGACAAAAATCGTCGGTGTCTTTGTTGCACCAAGCCTTGAGGAACTGGAAGAAGCGATTAGTCAAGTTCCCTTAGATATCGTCCAGATTCATGGAACTTTTGATGAAGCTCTGATTCCAGAGATATCAGTACCAGTTATTCGAGCTATTCAGATTTCGGATAGTGATTCTCAGGTCAAGAGCCAGGCGGATTATCTTCTTTTTGATGCTCCCATTGCTGGCAGTGGTCAGACCTTTGACTGGCAACTCTTGGCGGACAAACAGATTGAACAGGATTATTTCATCGCTGGTGGCTTGACTGTGGACAATGTGGCAGAGGCCAAGGAGACTTTCCAGCCCTATGCCTTAGATGTGTCCTCGGGTGTCGAGACAGATGGTCACAAAGATTTAGATAAGATTAAAGCATTTATAGAAAGAGTGAAAGCATGACATATCAACAACCTGATGCAAAAGGATTTTATGGAAAATTCGGTGGTCAGTTCGTTCCAGAAACGCTGATGACAGCCGTTATTGAATTGGACAAGGCCTATCGTGAAGCCAAGGAAGATCCAAGTTTCCAAGTGGAATTGGATGATCTCCTCAAAAACTATGTGGGCCGTGAGACGCCTCTTTACCACGCCAAACGATTGACTGATCATATTGGTGGGGCACAAATTTACCTTAAACGTGAGGACCTTAACCACACAGGTGCCCATAAGATTAACAATGCCCTTGGTCAAGTTTTGCTTGCCAAACGTATGGGCAAGAAGAAAATCATCGCCGAAACTGGTGCAGGTCAACACGGTGTTGCAACAGCGACAGCTGCAGCTCTTTTTGACATGGACTGTACGATCTATATGGGTGAGGAAGATGTTAAACGTCAGGCGCTTAACGTTTTCCGTATGGAGTTGCTTGGTGCCAAGGTATTTAGCGTCACAGATGGTTCGCGCGTGCTTAAGGACGCTGTAAATGCAGCCCTTCGTGCTTGGGTAGCAGGTATTGATGACACTCACTACATCATGGGGTCTGCCCTTGGTCCAGCACCATTCCCAGAAATTGTTCGTGACTTCCAATCTGTCATCGGTCGTGAAGCCAAACGCCAATATGCAGAGATTTCTGGCGGTAAACTGCCTGATGCTGTAATGGCTTGTATCGGTGGTGGTTCAAATGCTATCGGTATGTTCTACCCATTTGTCAATGACGAGTCAGTAGCTATGTATGGTGCTGAGGCTTCTGGTTTGGGACTTGATACCGATAAACACGCTGCAACCTTTGCCAAAGGTCGTCCAGGTATTCTACACGGAGCGCTTATGGATGTCCTCCAAGATGCTCATGGTCAAATCATGGAAGCCTTCTCTATCTCAGCTGGTCTGGACTACCCAGGGGTTGGCCCTGAGCACTGTTATTTCAACGAAATTGGACGTGCGACTTACGACTCTATCACAGATGAAGAAGCTCTCGAAGGCCTCAAACTTCTATCACGTTTGGAAGGTATTATCCCAGCCCTTGAGTCTAGCCATGCCATTGCGCTTGCACAAAAAGTGGCAGCTAAGATGTCGCCAGACCAAAGTCTCCTTGTCTGCCTTTCAGGTCGTGGGGACAAGGACGTGATGCAGGTTAAAGAACGTTTCGAAGCTGAAGCAGAAGGGAAATAAACCATGACAAAAACACTAACAAAACACCTACAAGCTATCAAAGACAGTAAACACGGCATTTTTGTACCTTATATCATGGCTGGTGACCACGCTAAAGGTCTAGACGGACTCTTTGAGACTATTGCTCTCTTGGAAAATAGTGGTGTTTCAGCTATCGAGGTCGGTATTCCATGGTCTGACCCAGTGGCTGATGGCCCTGTTATTGAATTGGCAGGACAACGTAGTTTAGCTAAAGGTGTGACCTTAACAGCTATCATCAAGAAGCTTCAGGAACAAAAAACACAGGTGCCTTTGGTTATCATGACCTACATCAACCCAGTTTATCAGTATGGTATTGAAGACTTTGTCAAAGATTTAGCAGAGACTTCTGTCAAGGGACTCATCATTCCTGATTTGCCAAATGAACATGCTGACTTTATCTCCCCTTATTTGAAAGACAGTGATATTGCTCTCGTGCCTTTGGTCAGCTTGACTACAGGCATTGACCGTCAGAAACAGTTGATTGATGGTGCAGAAGGCTTTATCTACGCCGTTGCCATCAATGGTGTCACTGGTAAGACTGGTAATTACCGTGATGACCTTGATAAGCACTTGTCTAACTTGACTTCCCATGCAGACATTCCAGTCCTCACAGGTTTCGGTGTGTCAACAGAGGAAGACATCAAACGCTTTAACGCTGTGTCAGACGGTGTTATCGTGGGATCAAAAATTGTCCGTGACCTTCACGACGGTAAGAAAGATGAAGTCGCCGAATTTGTTAAGTTCGGTTCACATTTTGAAAAATAGAAGATGATACTCTCCAGAAATGGGGAGTATTTTTCATCAAAAATAAATCTACAAATGTAGATAAAACCCTTGACGCCATTCTAGAATAGCGTTAAAATAAATCTACAAACGTAAACAAATAATAACATTCAGAAAGGAACTATCATGCTGACAATTTCATCTGCGGAATGGGAAGTCATGCGAGTGCTCTGGGCTAAGGGACAAGCGACTTCTTCAGAGATTATAGCGATTCTATCTAAGAAGCTAGACTGGTCGGCTTCGACAGTAAAGACCTTGCTTGGACGTTTGGCGGACAAGGGGTACCTAACTAGTCAGCGTCAAGGACGAGGGTTTATCTATCAAGCTATCTTGGGGGAAGATGAGGCGAATTTTCAGGCTTTAGAAGCTGTTTTTGACAAGATTTGTTTGACCAAACATAGCGATTTGTTGGGTCAACTCATGGCAAAGACGCCGATGACCCAGGCCGATGTGGATAAGTTACAGGCCTTGCTTGCAGCAAAAGAACCTGTGGATCAGGTGGTTTGTGACTGTGTGCCTGGTCAATGCGCTTGTGGGCATCATATGGAGGTGATATAGGAAATGGCAAAAGAAACTTTTGTGGTTAATGGGATGACCTGTGCGTCCTGTGTGGCCAATGTTGAAAATGCTGTTAATAAGTTGGATGGTGTGGACAATGCTGTGGTTAATCTGACCACGGAAAAAATGTCTGTGGATTATGCTGGGGATAAGGTTAGTCCAGAAGCGATTGAAAAAGCTGTGGCTGACGCTGGTTATGAAGCAGAAGTTTACAATCCAGATACAGCTAAAAGTCAAGAAGAACGTGAAGAAGACAAGATTCACAAGGTGCGTGAGCGCCTCATTTGGTCATCTGTCTTCACCATTCCTCTCTTTTATCTAGCTATGGGACCAATGGTCGGTCTACCTGTGCCAAACTTCTTGTCTCCTCACCATGCAGCCTTGACTTATGCCTTGGTGCTGCTAGTTTTGACAGTTCCAGTCATGTGGTTGGGTCGTTCCTTCTATAGCAATGGTTTTCGTACCTTGGCCAAGGGTCATCCTAACATGGATGCCTTGGTAGCCTTGGCAACATCGGCAGCCTTTCTTTATAGTCTCTATGGTACTTACCATATTTCATTGGGGCATGCCCATCACGCTCACCAGCTTTATTTCGAGTCAGTGGCTGTTATTTTGACCTTGATTACTCTAGGTAAGTATTTTGAAACCCTCTCTAAAGGTCGGACTTCAGATGCTATCAAGAAACTCATGCACTTGTCAGCCAAGGAGGCAACCGTCCTTAGAGATGGTAAAGAAGTCAAACTTCCTGTGGATAAGGTTGTTCTGGGTGACCATATTGTGGTCAAACCTGGGGAAAAGATAGCCGTGGATGGTCAGGTGATTTCTGGTAGCTCCGCGATTGATGAGAGTATGCTTACAGGGGAGTCACTCCCTATTGAAAAAACTGCTGGTAAGCCAGTTTTTGCAGGTTCTATTAATGGTCAAGGTAGCTTGATTTATGAGGCTGAAAAAATTGGTAAGGACACCTTGCTTTCCCAAATCATTAAATTGGTTGAGGATGCCCAACAAACCAAGGCACCGATTGCCAAGATTGCCGATCAAGTGTCAGCGGTCTTTGTTCCTGTTGTCATGGCTATCGCACTTGTTTCAGGTCTCTTTTGGTACTTTGTCATGGGACAAACCTTTACTTTTGCCATGACAGTAGCAGTTAGTGTCTTGGTTATTGCTTGTCCATGTGCTTTGGGCCTTGCGACACCGACAGCTATCATGGTTGGTACAGGCCTTGGTGCCGAACACGGTATTCTCTACAAGCGTGGGGATGTGCTCGAGCTAGCTCACAAGGCTGATGTCCTCGTTTTTGACAAGACAGGGACTATTACTCAGGGTAAACCTCAGTTGGTTTCTAGCTATACCTATGGCAATAGTGGAGTAGCTTTGCAGCTTTTGGCATCCTTGGAAGCTAAGTCTGAACACCCATTAGGTCAAGCTATCCTTGTGGCAGCAGAAAATGCTAACTTGGACTTGTTAGAGATGGATAACTTTTCAAGTTTGACTGGACGAGGTCTTACTGCCAGCTATGCAGGCAAGACTTATTTAGCTGGAAATCAAACACTTATGGCTGAGGAAAAAGTCGACTTGACTTCAGCACAAGCTGATTTCCAAAGCTTGACGGCCGATGGTCAAACTCCTATTTTCCTAGCTGAAGATGGTAAGTTAATCGGACTCTTTGGTGTAGCCGATCAGGTTAAAGCAGATAGTGCAGATATGGTGGTGGCCCTTCATCAAATGGGCAAGGAAGTCATCATGTTGACTGGGGATAATGACCAAACAGCCCAAGCCATCGCTCAAAAGGTTGGCATCAAGCGTGTTATCAGTCAAGTGCTTCCGCAAGAGAAATCTAGGGTGATTAGCGACCTTCAGGCAGAAGGGAAATCAGTCATCATGGTTGGTGATGGTATCAATGATGCTCCAGCCCTTGCGACAGCCGATATCGGTATTGCTATGGGATCAGGAACAGATATTGCTATGGAAAGTGCCGATATGGTCCTTATGAAACCCAACCTCATGGATGTCGTTAAGGCTCTGAAAATTAGTCAGGCGACTATCACAACGATTAAAGAGAATCTCTTTTGGGCCTTTATCTACAATATCTTGTCTATCCCAGTAGCTATGGGTGTCCTCCACCTCTTTGGAGGTCCTCTCCTTGACCCAATGATAGCAGGACTTGCCATGAGCTTTAGCTCTGTCTCAGTCGTCCTCAATGCTCTGCGTCTCAAACACCGCAAAGTCTAAGCGTCAGTTACTTATAATGACCAGCACTTAAGGTGTGTATCAAAAAAATAATTAAAGAAAAGGAAGAAAGAAAAATGACAAAAACATATAACATCACAGGAATGAAATGCCAAGGCTGTGTCAACACCGTTACCGAAAAACTCTCTGCTGTCAAAGGCGTAGACAAGGTTCAAGTTGACCTTGAAAACAAACAAGTCACTATCGAAGGTAAACCATGGAAGTGGTCTCTCAAACGTGCCCTCAAAGGCACTAAGTTCGAACTTGGTGACGAAATTTAAGACAGGATTGAAACAGCACTTAGGCTGTTTTTTTCTACCCATAATCTTTTTGAAAATCCCTTCCTTTTGTGATATGATTAAGATAATTATGTTCTCAAAACTGAGACTAGAAAATCAAGAAAAGAAAACGGTATACCTATGTCTAAACAAACCCTTATCCTTCTTTACGGTGGACGTTCAGCAGAACGAGAAGTGTCTGTGCTCTCAGCTGAGAGTGTTATGCGTGCGGTGGATTACAGCGCATTTGAGGTTAAAACCTACTTTATCACTCAGTCTGGTGATTTTATCAAAACACAAGAATTTACAGAAACTCCAGGTGATGATGAGAAGCTTATGACTAATGACACAGTTGTGGCTAGTCAGGCTATCAAACCAAGCGATATTTATGAGGAAGGCGCTGTGGTATTCCCAGTTCTTCATGGTCCTATGGGTGAGGATGGATCTATCCAAGGTTTCCTCGAAACCCTCAAGTTGCCATACGTGGGTACTAATGTTCTTTCTTCAAGTGTGGCTATGGACAAGATTATGACCAAGCATATTCTTGAAGTTGCTGGTGTGCCTCAGGTTGCCTACACAGTCTTCATCGAGGGTGAAGATTTGGAATCAGCAGTAGCAGAGACGCTTGAAAAATTGACCTTCCCAGTTTTCGTAAAACCAGCTAACATGGGGTCATCTGTTGGGATTTCTAAAGCTGAAAATGAAGCAGAGCTTCGTGCGGCGATTGATCTAGCTCTCAAATATGATAGTCGTATCTTGATTGAGCAAGGTGTGGTTGCCCGTGAGATCGAAGTTGGTATCCTTGGCAATACGACTGTCAAAACAACTGATCCAGGTGAAGTGGTCAAAGACGTGGCTTTCTATGATTACCAAGCCAAGTACATCGACAATAAGATTACCATGGATATTCCAGCTCACGTTCCTGCAGAAGTCATGGCGCAAATGCGTGCCTATGCGGCCAAGGCCTTCCGTGCCCTAGGTGGTTGCGGTCTTGCCCGCTGTGATTTCTTCCTGACAGAGGATGGAGCCATTTATCTTAACGAGCTCAATACAATGCCAGGTTTCACTCAATGGTCAATGTACCCACTACTTTGGGAAAATATGGGACTTTCTTACTCAGATCTTATCAAGGAATTGGTAGCCTTGGGACAAGAAATGTTCGACAAACGTGAAAGCCATTTGATTTAAGCACTATGATTTAGATGACAGACATCTTAGTCTTGGAGAAATCTCTGAGACTGAGGTGTTTTTTTCTTTACAGAAATCTAGATTTTATTTATATCTTTTCTTTATCACGCTGATAAAAAATACATATTATCCAAATAATCTAACAGATGGTAGAATAAATCTAACGTTTCAAATGAAATAAAGCAATTCGTTCGTTTTTGATGACGATTTGCGTATCGCAATGATTATCAGAGGCGAGTGAAGTCAAAGGGCTAGAAGTAGATGGCAGTGAATGCTCACGGAATTTTCTACGCCTTTTGTATCTTGTTTTGAGGAGGTAGGTTTTGGATTGGTCCATTGTTCAACAGTATTTGCCCTTTTATCAGAAGGCATTCTTTTTAACTTTACATATTGCCGTTCTGGGGATTTTTGGTTCCTTCCTTTTGGGCCTGGTGGTGAGTGTTATTCGTCATTACCGAGTACCGGTTTTGAGTCAGCTTTCGACGGCTTATATTGAGCTATCTCGTAATACGCCGCTCTTGATTCAACTCTTCTTTCTCTACTTTGGTTTGCCTCGTATAGGTTTGGTTTTATCATCAGAGGCTTGTGCTGTGGTGGGTTTGATTTTCTTGGGTGGTTCTTATATGGCGGAGTCCTTCCGAAGTGGTCTAGAGGCCGTTAGTCAGACCCAGCATGAAGTGGGCCTGTCTATAGGCTTGACGCCATTTCAAGTCTTTCGCTATGTGGTCCTTCCCCAGGCAGTGGCTGTGGCGTTGCCGTCATTCAGTGCTAACGTCATTTTCCTTATTAAGGAAACATCAGTATTCTCAGCGGTAGCCTTGGCGGATTTGATGTATGTTGCCAAAGATTTGATTGGTCTTTACTACGAAACCGATGTGGCTCTAGGCATGTTGGTGGTGGCTTATCTCTTAATGTTGCTGCCGATTTCTCTAGTCTTTAGTTGGATTGAAAGGAGGTTACGCTATGCAGGATTCGGGCTTTCAGGTTCTTCTTCAGGGGAATAATTTCCTACGTATCTTACAAGGTTTAGGCGTAACTATTGGAATTTCCATCGTTTCGGTGCTTCTTTCCCTTTTACTAGGAACCCTTTTTGGGATTGTCATGACTTCGAAGTCTAAGATTGTTCGGCTGTTGTCACGTATTTATCTGGAATTTATCCGAATCATGCCTCAACTAGTCTTGCTCTTTATAGTCTACTTTGGTCTGGCTAGGAACTTTAACATCAATATCTCAGGCGAGTTATCGGCTATTATCGTCTTTACCCTTTGGGGAACGGCTGAGATGGGTGATTTGGTGCGTGGGTCAATCACGTCACTACCTAGACATCAGTTTGAGAGTGGAAGGACCCTTGGTCTAACCAATGGCCAACTCTATACCTATGTGATTATTCCACAAGTCTTGCGTCGCTTGTTGCCTCAGGCTATTAACCTGGTGACACGTATGATTAAAACTACGTCCTTGGTGGTTTTGATTGGCGTAGTTGAGGTGACCAAGGTTGGTCAGCAGATTATCGACAGTAATCGCCTGACTATTCCAACAGCTTCTTTCTGGATTTATGGCACGATTTTGATTCTTTATTTTGCCATTTGTTTCCCAGTATCTAAGCTGTCTACTTATCTTGAAAATCGTTGGAGGAATTAAGATGACAGAAAGCATTTTACAAATCAAGGATTTGAAAAAGTCCTTTGGGGACAATGAGATTCTCAAAGGCATCTCCTTGGATGTTAAACAAGGTGAAGTCGTTGTTATCCTGGGTTCCTCAGGCTGTGGGAAATCGACCTTGCTACGTTGCATCAATGGCTTGGAGACTATTCAAGGAGGGGATATTCTCCTAGATGGCAAGTCTATCACTGGTAGCAAGAAGGATTTTCATCTGATTCGTCAGAAAATCGGAATGGTCTTTCAAAGTTATGACCTCTTTCCACACTTGGACATCCTGCAAAATCTGATTTTTGGGCCAGTCAAAGCTCAAGGGCGTAACAAGGAAGAAGTCATTGCGGAGGCTGAGAAACTTTTGGACCGTGTGGGGCTTCTTGACAAGAAGCATAGCTTCGCACGACAACTGTCAGGTGGTCAAAAGCAGCGTGTGGCAATTGTCCGTTCCCTGCTTATGCATCCTGAAGTTATCCTCTTTGACGAAGTGACGGCTTCGCTTGACCCTGAGATGGTTCGTGAGGTTCTGGAATTGATTAACGACCTCGCTCAAGAAGGCCGTACCATGTTGATTGTCACCCATGAGCTTCAGTTTGCGCGTGCCATCGCTGACCGTATTATCTTTATGGATAAGGGAGTCATCGCTGAGGAAGGTACTGCTGAAGAATTCTTCAATCATCCAAAGACACAACGGGCTCAAGAGTTCCTCAATGTCTTTGACTTCAGCCAGTTTGGTGCCTATTTGTAACCCATTGTTTTTAGTGAAAATAAATTATTTTAGGAGATATTTATGAAATTAACAAAGAAAATTTTTGCCCTATTAGCCCTCGTCTTTGCCTTGGTGGCAGTGACTGCTTGCTCAAGTAACAGTAGCTCTGGTAAATCAACAGCCAAAGCACGTACGATCGAAGAAATTAAGAAGAGTGGTGAACTCCGTATCGCCGTTTTTGCGGACAAGAAACCTTTCGGTTATGTAGATAACAAGGGTGCTTACCAAGGTTACGATATTGAACTTGGTAACCGTTTGGCCAAGGACTTGGGTGTTAAACCTAAATACGTCTCAGTAGATGCGGCTAACCGTGCCGAATTCTTGATTTCAAACAAGGTAGATATTACGCTTGCCAACTTCACAGTGACTGATGAACGTAAGAAACAAGTGGACTTCGCCCTTCCTTACATGAAAGTCTCAATCGGTGTGGTGTCACCTAAAGACAAGGTGATTAAGGACGTTAAAGAGCTTGAAGGTAAGACTTTGATTGTTACTAAGGGGACAACTGCTGAAACTTACTTTGAAAAGAACTACCCAAATATCAAATTGCAAAAATATGACCAATATAGCGATGCTTACCAAGCCCTACTAGATGGTCGTGGCGATGCCTTCTCGACTGATAATACAGAAGTTCTTGCTTGGGCTCTAGAAAATAAAGGTTACGAAGTTGGAATCACATCACTTGGTGACCCAGACACCATTGCCCCAGCCGTTCAAAAAGGTAACAAAGAACTCCTTGACTTTATCAATAAAGACATTAAGAAACTTGGCGAAGAGAATTTTTTCCACAAAGATTATGAAAAAACACTTCACCCAACTTACGGTGATGCAGCAAATGCTGACGATCTCGTCGTTGAAGGTGGCGAAGTGAAATAAGACTAACTCCTCTCTAAGGGGAAGTCTTGCTTAAAAAGAATAAAACAAGTAAACCACCTCGTGGCTATCTAGGTTAACTAGAAGCAGGGGTGGTTTTACTTGTTTTTATAGTTTCTTTTAATCTTCCATTCAACGAAAAGGACATATATAAACAAGCCTCCAAACATTCCAAATACGATATAAGGTTTCAGACGATCAAGTAAGGTCTTTCGTTGACCATAGGGGGATTTTGAACCGTCTTTCCAGGTAATGCTTTTGTCTTCATCATCAATCCGTTTGTAGGACTCATCATTATAAGTCAAATAATGATCCTTCCGTACATACATATTCAAATAGTTATAGCCGTGCTTTGTGGGGAGGTTTGAAAGTAGGCGCTCCTCGGCATAAACTTCAATGTAGAGGGTCCCATCCTCTAAGCGTTTAATATCATCAACGCGTGCATTTTTGATGAGGACATTTCCATCTTGAACAATCTCCCAATTGCGCTTACCTGACTTGTAACCTCCTTCGTAGGATATAGCGAGCTGATGGCTTTCAGATTGCCAAAGGCCATAGATACTGTCTTTATAAACGTTATGATCAAAGAAAATAACATAGATAATGAATATAGGTAAGATGATTAGGAAACATCCCCCAAAAATGTTAGCTAAACGGTATGTAAATTTATCCCAACGTGCTCGACATCCAGTTTTGTGTTTCTGTTGTTTCCGATATGCTTTTTGTGAATGATACTTTCGGTTGAGTTTCTTTCGGTCAGCGTATTTTCTTTTTCTTTGGTGTCTCACTTAGCTTTTCTCTCCTCTTTTGCCGAGCCTCCTATCACGATAAGAAATGAACAAATACCCATAAGTATCAAATAGAAGGCTTCAAGAACTTCATCTATAGTGGTTTTCCGTTGACCATAAGGGCTGGTGGAACCATCTTTCCAAGTGATGGACCTGTTTCCGGAGTCTATTCGTTTGTAGGACTCACCATCATAGGTAAGATAATTGTTTTTACGAAGATAGAAATCCATATAGCTGAAACCATCCTTAGTGGGGAGGTCTGTCAGGTAACCTTCCACAGTGTAGAGCTCCATGTGAAGAGTTCCGTCATTAAGCCGCTTGACCGGGCGAGTTCTAGCAGCATAGATAATATCCTTACCATCCTGTACGACCTGCCAGTCGATATTTCCTCGTTTTCGAATATGCTTATAGGAAATCGCTAACTGATGATGATCAGACTGCCAGAGACCATAAATATTATCTTTGTTGACTGTATAATGATGGTAATAATAAAAACCACCATATAGCAGTGCTAGTATTAATAAGATGATCAATCCAGATGTTGGCTCTAGTAGAACTACCTTTCTCCAATTAAAGCGCCAGCTTTTAGGTTCTTCAATACTTTGGCAGTCACTTCTTCTGTCTTTCTCTTTGTTAGAGGGACTGATTGATTTTTTCTTTGTCATGCCTAATCCTTTCATCAACCATTGTAACAAATTCATCTCCCAAGCAAAAGCTGGCCTGATTTGTGATATAATTGGGAGTGATTGCAGGCAAGAAAATCTTACTTCTTGCCAGACTTGTAAAAAATATTATAGAGGATTTTAAGATGAAACTGACACTCCATGAAATTGCCAAGATTGTTGGCTCTAAAAATGATGTCGCTGCCTATGAAGATGTCGCCATAAACCAAATTGAGTTTGATAGCCGTAAAATTACAGCGGGTGACCTCTTTTTGCCACTAAAAGGTGCGCGTGATGGACATGATTTTATCCAAACAGCCTTTGAGAATGGTGCTCTAGCAACATTCACAGAAAAAGACCTGCCAGCTGATCAAGCTCACATCCTAGTTGATGATGCTCTTGAAGCCTTCCAAAAACTAGCTGCCTACTATCTTGAAAAGACCGGTGTTGACGTTATTGCGGTGACTGGTTCTAACGGTAAGACAACCACCAAGGACATGATTCATGATATCTTGGCCACAACCTATCGTACTTACAAAACCCAAGGCAATTACAACAATGAGATTGGTCTTCCTTATACAGCTCTTCACATGCCTGATGATACGGAGAAAATCGTCCTTGAGATGGGGCAAGACCACATGGGAGACATTCACCTCTTGTCAACCTTGGCGAAGCCAAAAACAGCTGTTGTTACCTTAATCGGAGAGGCTCATTTGGAATTCTTCGGTAGTCGTGACAAGATTGCTCAAGGTAAAATGCAAATGCAAGACGGTATGCCTGATGGTAGTCTCTTACTTGTACCAAGTGATCCAATCGTTGATCCTTTCTTGCCAAGCAATCTTGAAGTGGTACGCTTTGGGGATGGTGCAGAGCTTACAGTCTCTGAGTTGACAGAATTCAAGGACCATCTCACCTTTTCAACAAACTTCCTAGACGGACAAGTTACCTTGCCAGTCACTGGAAAATACAATGCTACAAATGCCATGGTTGCTGCCTATGTCGCCAAACACTTGGGTGTAACTGAGGAAAATATTCTCTCAGCTCTTGCTAACTTGCAGCTCACAAAAAACCGTACTGAATGGAAAAAAGCAGCCAATGGTGCTGATATTCTTTCCGACGTCTACAATGCTAATCCAACAGCCATGAAGCTCATTTTGGAAACCTTCTCAGCTATTCCTAAGAATGAAGGAGGCAAGAAAATCGCTGTCCTAGCTGATATGAAAGAACTTGGTGAACAGTCTGTTCAACTTCACACGCAGATGATTCTAAGCCTGACACCAGATGCTATTGATACGGTGATTTTCTACGGTGAAGACATTGCAGAATTGTCACAACTTGCCAGTCAAATATTCCCGCTTGGTCATGTTTATTATTTTAAGAAAACAGCTGATGAAGACCAATTTGACGCTATGGTTAAGCACATCAAGGAAAGCCTAGGCGAGCACGATCAAATCTTGCTCAAGGGCTCTAACTCTATGAACCTAGCTAAGGTCGTGGAAGAACTCCAAGCTAAGAATTAAGTTATCTAACCTGCTCTCTGAAGCAGGTTTTTGATTTACCCTGAAATTTGATATAATAGCAGGCATAGTAATCTCAGCAGGAGAAGAGAATGAAGGATTTTTTGACAACCACCCAAACTCATCCACCCCAGATACCGTTGCCCTATTATTTACTAATGCTTTTGGCGATGGTGCTTTTGAGTTACTTGAGCTGGCGTTGGTATAAGAATAAGATATGGCGTTGGACCTTTCTCACTATCCAAGCCATTCAACTCTTTGCCCTTTATACCTGGTACCTCTGGCAGGGCTTTCCACTTTACATTAGTCTACCCCTTTACCATTGTCGCATGGCCATGTTTGCTGTTCTCCTCCTGAAAAATAGTAGAATAAAGAGTTATTTCGCTATTATGGGAGTTGTCGGGACTTACTGTGCATTGATTTATCCAGTATTTGATCCCTATGAGTTTCCACATATCACAGGCTTTTCTTTACTAATTGGTCACTATGCCCTACTTGTCAATAGCCTGAATGTCATTTTTAACAGTTATAAAACCCAACCCGTCAGCCAACGACTGATTATGGTGGCTACCTTGATACTGAATCTAGGTCTTGTAATAGTTAATCAGACAATCGGTGGAAACTATGGCATGCTTAAACACACGCCATTTATTATAGGAACTCCCTTATTTGTCAAATACTTTGCTGTTTCAGGAGCTCTGATTTTTCTCATGATAATCATGAAAAAAGGTCTGGAGCGTTTTGAAGAGAAATATTAAATAAATGAAGAAACACGCTATCAGAAAGTTGATAGCGTATTTTTTCATTTTATTTGTTTTATTCTAACACAAAACGCTTTCAGAATTGCTTTCACACTGTAATTTGGATATAATAAAAGAGCTGTGCCTGCGAGAATTATTGCAAGCCTCGACAACAAATGTAGCTCTCACAAGACAGAAATTTTCTGAAAGAAGTGCTACAACTATCTTGCTTTCCAATAAGATTATTTTTTTAAAGAAGAAAGAAAACTATGAGCATTCAAGACGAAATTAAGAAACGCCGTACTTTTGCCATCATCTCTCACCCCGATGCTGGTAAAACAACAATAACTGAACAATTGCTTTACTTTGGGGGTGAAATCCGTGAAGCTGGTACCGTAAAAGGTAAGAAGACTGGAAACTTTGCCAAGTCAGACTGGATGGATATCGAGAAACAACGTGGTATCTCAGTAACCTCATCTGTGATGCAGTTTGACTATGCCGGCAAACGTGTCAATATCCTTGATACTCCAGGGCATGAGGACTTCTCAGAAGACACCTACCGTACCCTTATGGCGGTTGATGCTGCTGTAATGGTCGTTGACTCAGCCAAAGGTATTGAGGCCCAAACCAAAAAGCTTTTCGAAGTTGTCAAACACCGTGGTATTCCTGTCTTCACCTTCATGAACAAATTGGACCGTGATGGACGTGAGCCACTTGACCTCTTGGAAGAGTTGGAAGAAGTGCTTGGTATTGCCAGCTACCCAATGAACTGGCCTATCGGTATGGGTAAAGCCTTCGAAGGACTTTACGACCTTTATAACGAACGCTTGGAGCTCTATAAAGGTGACGAGCGCTTTGCCAAGATTGAAGATGGTGATACTCTATTTGCCAACAACCCATTCTATGAGCAAGCTAAAGAAGATATCGAACTCCTGACAGAAGCAGGAAATGAATTCTCTGAAGAAGCTATTTTAGCTGGTGAATTAACACCTGTCTTCTTCGGTTCTGCCCTTACAAACTTTGGAGTTCAAACCTTCCTCGATACCTTCCTCAAATTCGCGCCAGAACCACATGGCCACAAGACGGTGGATGGCGATGAGATTGATCCTCTTAATAAGGATTTCTCAGGTTTTGTTTTCAAAATTCAAGCCAACATGGACCCACGTCACCGTGACCGTATTGCCTTTGTTCGTATCGTGTCTGGTGAATTCGAGCGTGGTATGAGTGTAAACCTAACCCGTACAGGTAAAGGAGCTAAGCTCTCTAACGTCACTCAGTTTATGGCTGAGTCCCGTGAAAATGTCGAAAATGCCGTGGCTGGAGATATTATCGGGGTTTACGATACAGGAACTTACCAGGTTGGTGATACCCTTACCGTAGGTAAAAACAAATTTGAATTTGAGCCCCTACCAACCTTTACGCCAGAGTTGTTCATGAAAGTTTCTGCTAAAAACGTCATGAAACAGAAGTCTTTCCACAAAGGAATTGAACAATTGGTGCAAGAAGGAGCCATCCAGCTCTACACCAATTACCAAACAGGTGAATACATGCTTGGTGCCGTTGGTCAACTTCAGTTTGAAGTCTTCAAGCACCGTATGGAAAACGAATACAATGCTGAAGTCGTTATGACACCAATGGGTAAAAAGACCGTGCGTTGGATTCAACCTGAGGACCTTGATGAACGCATGTCATCAAGCCGAAACATCTTGGCCAAAGACCGCTTTGACCAACCAGTCTTCCTATTTGAAAATGACTTTGCCCTTCGTTGGTTTGCGGACAAATACCCAGATGTGACATTGGAAGAGAAGATGTAATACAGCACAAAAGATGACGATTTTAAATCGTTCATCTTTTGACGCTAGCCACTATCTTGTGGCTAGCTAGCCGTCTGACTTTATGTCGTAATATCTTATTAAAACAAGAAAAACCATAGGACTGCCAATTAAGACTGTCCTATGGTTTCTTTTATTTTTCCGTATTGAGTAATCTGCCTAGGAATCGTTGCAGGGCGAAGAAAACAATAAGGCTTGCCAATGTTTCTCCTAGGAAAGATGAGCTATTGACAATGAATGAATAGAGATAAGGGCTTTGTCCTTTAGGAGCATAGCTCCCCCAAAAGATGACACCAGCTATAAAGTGAATGAAGTAACGAGCAAAGCTACCAAGCAGAATCCCCTCAGTAATCACCGTCAGAGACTTGAGCTTTTTCCCTTGTATAATGGCTTTATCAAGGGCTGGTTTGACAATACCACTGATACCAATAAGACTAAAGGCGACAAAATACTCCAGAAAACCTTGTGTTAAGGTTAGCCAACCACCGGCTGCCTGTCCTGTCACCACTTGAAGTAGCCCCCAGATAAGACCGCCCATAGCACCAGCTTTTGAGCCCCAGCGAAAACTGAGGAGAAAGATAGGTACCATCTTAAAGGAAAGGGAAATCCAAGGGCCTAGTGACATAGGCTGGGTAACTAGGTCCAGGATATAAGCAATAGTTGCAAAGAGTGCAACCTCAATCATTGGTCGAATACTTGTTTTCGACATAAAAAAACCTCCTATACCAATCGTCTTGATTGGCTATTTTTTGCCACATCAAAACGACGTCATAGAAGTTCTCCTATTTCAATCTATTTTGAGACACATCCCTACGCAGGTTCTAACCTGATCAGGTGGTAAGAGTTTAGGCAAGTCTTGAAGAAAAGATTCAAGCTAGCCATTCTCAGCAATTGCTCCTCTTGTGACCCTTTTATTGTACTACCAGAAACCCATTTCTGCAAGTGTCTGAAATCTTAAAATTGTGGTATAGTTAAAGCAAGAACTATCTTTAAGTAAAAAAAGGAGAAAAACTATGGGAATTTTTTCAGGATTGCTTGGCAATGCGTCTAAGAAAGATAATGGCAAGGTTGAACGTCAATTGGAGAACATCTTGATTCCAGGTGAACAGGTGGAGTTAGCCTATGTCCTTGTTCGTGACTTGATTGTCTTTACAGAGAAGCGCTTGATTTTAGTCGATAAGCAAGGTGTTACAGGAAAGAAGACTTCCTATAAATCTATCCCTTATCACTCAATCTCTCGTTTTACTGTAGAAAGTTCTGGGCACTTTGACCTAGATGCTGAACTTAAGATTTGGATTTCATCAGCACTGGAGCCCGCAGAGGTACTTCAATTTAAGAGTGATAATAATGTTTTTGAAATCCAACAAGCTTTGGCAGCAGCAGTGCTAGAGTAATGAGGAAGAAAAATGTTTATTGAAAAAGAACTGAGTTATAAGCGTCACTGGATTAATATTGACTCAGACATTATTTCTGAGCAATCCTACCTTTATACCAAGTATGATATTGATCAGGAAACCATAGAGTATGCTTTGGATAAAAATGAACGAGCTCACATGGACTACAACCGTGAGACTGGGACAATCACCTTTATCTATAATGTTCTGGCGCTTGAAAAGGACAAGGAATACTATGAAACTATCCCTCTGACCTTTATTGTACAAGATACGCGTTTGGTGACTATTAGTAACGAGGATAATGCTTATGTGATAAGCAAAATGCAAGACTATGTGGATAACCATGAGGATTTGTCCATTTACAAGTTGCTCTTTGCAGGACTTGAGATGATTTCAAATGCCTATTATCCCGTTATTGAACGCTTGGATCAGCAAAAAGATGAGGTTAGTCGACGCCTAAGGCAGACCACGACAAGTAAGAATCTGTACGACCTTTCAGATTTGGAAACAGGCATGGTCTATTTGGTGGCTGCAGCTACACAAAACCGTCTCCTTTTGGAACATATTAAGGGGCATGCCATTTATCGTCGTCTCAATGAGGTCGAAAAAGAGCAGTTTGATGATGCCATGATTGAAGCTAGGCAGTTGGTTGCCATGACGGACCTCATTTCTAAGGTCTTACAGCAACTATCAGGTTCTTATAATAATATCCTAAACAACAATCTGAACAACAACTTGAGTAATTTGACTATTATTGAGGTACTATTGGGAGTTCTCGCCGTCATTACCGGTTTCTTTGGGATGAATGTTCCTCTACCTTTTATGACTGTCAGTCCAGCCTGGATTTTCATCATTTTTGGTAGTGCCATTCTTTGTTTGGTCTTGGCCCGCTACTTGCGTTGGTTGGTCCATAAATAATAATTAGTGAGTGAAACCGTCTTCTCAAATTGGAGGCGGTTTTAAAACGTTATTCACTGTCTTTTTATTCTTAAATATGATAGACTAGATAAGTTGTTAAATTAACGACTATTAAATACAGGTAGTTAACATACCACACAACCAAGTCTCATAAGGTGGCTTCGCACTACCTTCAATAGAAAGAAGAATATTTTGAAATTTACAGATTTAAACCTATCAGAAGACATCCAATCAGCTGTTGTAGCTGCCGGTTTTGAAAAGCCATCACCTATCCAAGAGTTGACGATTCCACTCGCTCTTGAAGGTAAGGATGTTATCGGTCAGGCCCAAACTGGTACTGGTAAAACAGCTGCCTTTGGTCTGCCTACCCTAGATAAAATTCGTACAGAAGAAAATACAATCCAAGCCCTTGTTATTGCCCCAACACGTGAGTTGGCAGTGCAATCTCAAGAAGAGCTTTTCCGTTTTGGTCGTGACAAAGGCGTTAAGGTTCGCTCAGTCTACGGTGGTTCTAGCATTGAAAAACAAATTAAGGCCCTTCGTTCAGGTGCCCACATTGTTGTAGGGACACCAGGTCGTCTCCTTGACCTTATCAAACGTAAGGCTCTTAAACTCAATAATATCGAGACTTTGATTTTGGATGAAGCTGATGAAATGCTTAACATGGGCTTCCTTGAAGACATTGAAGCTATCATTAGCCGAGTGCCAGAAGAACGTCAAACTCTTCTCTTCTCAGCAACTATGCCTGATGCCATCAAACGTATTGGTGTTCAGTTCATGAAAGACCCTGAGCATGTGAAAATCAAGGCTAAAGAATTGACCAATGTTAACGTTGACCAATACTTTATCCGAGTGAAGGAACAAGAGAAGTTTGATACTATGACTCGCCTTATGGACGTTGACCAACCAGAATTGTCAATTGTCTTTGGTCGTACCAAACGTCGTGTGGATGAGTTGACACGTGGTTTGAAACTTCGTGGTTTCCGTGCAGAAGGTATCCACGGTGACCTTGACCAAAACAAGCGTCTTCGTGTTATCCGTGACTTCAAGAACGACCAAATCGATATCTTGGTTGCGACAGACGTTGCAGCGCGTGGTCTTGACATCTCAGGTGTTACTCACGTCTATAACTACGATATTCCACAAGACCCAGAAAGCTATGTTCACCGTATTGGACGTACAGGTCGTGCAGGCCAATCAGGTCAATCCATTACTTTCGTAGCACCAAACGAAATGGGTTACCTCAGTATCATTGAAAACTTGACGAAGAAACGCATGAAAGGTCTTAAGCCACCAACAGCTCAAGAAGCCTTCCAAGCTAAGAAGAAAGTTGCCCTTAAGAAAATCGAACGTGACTTTGCGGATGAAGCTATCCGTTCTAACTTTGACAAGTTCAAGGGTGATGCGGTTAAATTGGCTCAAGAATTCACACCTGAAGAATTGGCACTTTACATCTTGAGCTTGACCGTTCAAGACCCAGGGATGATGCCAGAAGTGGAAATTGCCCGTGAAAAACCATTGCCATTCAAACCATCAGGTGGTGGCTTTGGTGGTAAAGGGGGCAAAGGTGGCCGTGGCAACCGTGGTCGTGATAACAGCCGTCGTGGTGGTGGATACCGTGGCGACCGTAACCGCGATGACCGAGACGGTGGCCGTCGTGACTTTAAACGCAAGTCTAAGAAGAATAGCCGTGACTTCGAAAATCGTGGCAACAAACGCCCACACCGTACCTCAAGCGAAAAGAAAAACGGCTTTGTTATCCGGAATAAGGGTGAT
>NZ_GL831112.1:416502-426785 GCF_000188295.1 Streptococcus vestibularis ATCC 49124
AAGAATTAAAACGCTCTAAGAAATAGAGCGTTTTCCTATACCTTGAATATACAATATAAGTACATAATAAAAACTCATAAGTTTTTCTATAACCAGTTGTTAGACCAATTGCAAAAGCAACAAAACGTTATATTGTAAGACCTGTTGTAAATACTGTAAAACGTTTAGTTGTTAATCCAGTCAAGAGATTGTTTGGTCGTAGAAGAGGAAAGAGAAGATGACAATGAAAAAAAGCAATATTTTAGGGATTTTTGTAGGACTATTTATAGGGTTGGTTACAGTCTTAGGAATGAGTCTATTTATCTTTATTAATTTAAAATTTAACTCTGTTTATTATGCTCAGCATATTCCTCATAAGGAGGGAACAGAACCGGACATCATTATGCTGATGGAGAATATGGGTTGGGCTTATACACCGGAAATAGATGGTATTAGCTATGATGATGATGGAATGTACGCTATAACTAGAAATAAAGGAACGGAAAGGTCTATATTAGGTCTTTCAGGTGATACTCTATATTTTAGTTCGGCATCGGGTGATGGCTATCTTTTAAATCATGATTTTTCTATCAAAACTGCTCTTGACAAACGTTATCACAAGATAAAATATAATCAACGAAAAGTCCTAAAAGAAATTAGAGAGACCGTTCAACCTGTGATTGATGCTCAACCAAAACCATTAATCAATCTTCAGTGGTTGTTTAATTTAATTTATCAAAGTAGGTTTAATTAGAGAAAAAAGATAGCATAGAAGTGTTTTGTAAGATTATTTATATCTAAAGATGAGTTTATCTATATTGTGGCATTTACTGTGGATATAATTCAGGGCACCTTGCCGGGTGTCTTTTTTATTTACTAAATTTGGAGTAATACTACTGATTTTAAAGCTATTTAGAGCATGTAGACTGATTCATACACGTGCGTTGTATACCACTATGAGAATTTTTCTAAAAGGTAGTGATTTGACATTGATTGAAGATTATATCATTCAGCTTTGGGAGAACAAACTAAATAATAGAATATGAAAATGTCTTAACTGGAAAACATCTTATGAAGTCTTCTAAGAGGAAAGTATGCACTTAATTTGATAATTCAAGACTAAAAAACGCACGGTTATTTTTCCGTGTGTTCTTTGATATAAGCTAGTTTTTTCTCTCGACTTTTTTTCTTAAAGAGTGCTTCGGCACTCATGGCTTCAGACTTGCTGTCAAAGGCTTCTGAGTAGATGAGTTTAACTGGTAGGCGGGCTCTGGTATACTTGGCGCCTTTGCCTGAGTTATGGGTTTTGAGGCGGCGTTCGACGTCTGTGGTGTAGCCTGTATAGAGGGTTCCATCGGCACACTCGACCACATACATGTAGGCCTTGCTATCCTTTTCTGCCATCGTTTAGGACTCACTTTCAGCCTTTTTTCCAAAGTAAATCTCAAAGATTTCGTCGGTATAGTCGCCATTTTTCTTGTGCACAAAGAGAGGGGGAAGAATCTTCAGTCCATCTGTTGATCCATCTTTTATGGCTTCAATCAGGAGCATATTTGCCTCACGTCCCATCTTAGGATAGATAAACTGGATGCGTTTAGGTGCTAGATTATACTGGCGCATGGTGTCAATGATATCCAAAAAGCGGTCAGGGCGATGCACCATGGCAATGCGCCCATTAGATTTAAGGGCATGACGTGCGACCTGGCAAATTTCTTCCAAATTAGTCGTGATTTCGTGACGGGCCAAGAGGTAGTGCTCTGACAGATTCTTCTTAGATGTTTCTGTCGCCTTAAAGTAGGGAGGGTTACAGAGGATAAGGTCCACCTGAGATCGTGGGGTATGGTCAAGCAAATTCTTTAGGTCGTCATTGACAACAGTCACCTGATCTTCTAATTGATTAAGAGTTACGGAACGCTGGGCCATATCAGCCAGACGTTCTTGCAGCTCAACCAAGGTAATCGGTGCCTCAGTGCGTGTACTGGCAAAGAGGCCAACGGCACCATTTCCTGAACAGAGGTCGACGATTAATCCCTTTTTTGGAATTTTTGGGAACCGAGAGAGGAGGACACTGTCAATAGAATAGCTGAAGACCTCCTTATTTTGAATGATTTTTACATCTGTGGAGAAGAGTTGGTCAATGCGTTCTCCATCTTTTAAAATTGGATTTGTCATAGTTTTAATTGTAACAAAAAACAGCTCCCAAAGGAACTGTTGCGAGTGATTACTCTAGGACACCGAAGGTATACCCTTGATTTTTGAAATATTCGATAATTTGTGGAAGGGTTTGAACAGTAAGTTCTTTACCAGCAGCGTCATGCATAAGGACAACCTTAACATGACTTTCAGGGAAATACTGTTGAGAACCATCCATGTAGGCCATCATAGTTTCAGATGTGGTTGGGCGAACAGAGGCTGGTTCTGCATCTCCACAGAGCATGTTCCAGTCAATCCACTGGATACCTTGATTGGCGAGAGCATGGTCGGTTGCCTCCAATCCTTGCCATGACATATGACCACCAGGGTAACGGAAAATTCTTGTTTTGAAGTCCTTACCTAGGATGGCTTGGAAATTGGCATTGGTTTGGTCAACTTCAGAAACAATTTGACTTTTGTTGGGAACACGCCCAGGATAAAGTAGGTTAAAGTTGTGGCTAAGGCTATGGTTAGCAATAGCGTGTCCTTCTGTAATTTGGCGTTTGAGGATGTCCGCATTTTCTTGACTAATGGTATAACCAATGTGGAAGAAGGTTGCGTGAACGCCATACTCTTTCAGAATATCCATGACTTGTGGTGTCAAGGTAGGATCAATCCCGTCATCGAAGGTTAAAAAGACAACCTTATCGTCAACATCTTGAGATACACCTCGGATAGTGTTATTAACAGCAGTAACGTCGTAGGCATAATCAGAGGCTTCAATGCTATGGTTACTACCTTTTTTGAGTTGTTTTTTATCATTTTTTTTAGCTTGTTCTGAAGAAGAATTTGCTCCGTTAGCTACTTGTTCAGTTTTTTCAGTCTGAGCTGGTTGTTCAGCTTTAGAATTGTGGCGTTGTGACAAAACAAATCCTAGAATAGCCAGTACGGCCAAGTTAGCAATGATGAGGCATAGATTAAGTGCCTTCCTATTTTTCCCTATAATCTCAATACTTCTTTTCATAATTACATTATAGCTCAAACAATTAGAAAGTGCCACAACATTTCCAATTGTTTTACAAAGAAGTTCTATGAAAAAGCGTTCCTTTTTTTGGTATAATAGTTAAAAAATTGTAGAAAAAGAGGTAAAAACGTGTTTTACGCTTATTTACGTGGGCTTGTTGTCTTCCTTCTTTGGATTATCAATGGTAATGCCCATTACCACAATCGCGATAAATTATTGAACAAAGATGAAAACTATATCTTGGTTGCTCCGCACCGCACTTGGTGGGACCCTGTTTATATGGCTTTTTCAGCTCGTCCTAAGCAGTTTATTTTCATGGCTAAGAAAGAACTCTTCAAGAGCCGTATCTTTGGTTGGTGGATCCGCATGTGTGGCGCCTTCCCAATTGACCGTGAAAATCCTGGTCAGGAGGCTATCAAGTACCCGGTTAACATGCTTAAGAAGAGTAATCGTAGTTTGATTATGTTCCCAAGTGGTAGCCGTCATTCTTCTGATGTTAAGGGTGGGGTTGCGGTTATCGCTAAGATGGCTAAGGTTAAGATTATGCCAGTTGTCTATCAAGGACCTCGTGAACTCAAGGGGCTCTTGACAGGTGAACGTGTGGATATGAACTATGGTAATCCTATTGATATTTCAGATTTGAAGCGTTTGAATGACGAGAATATTCAAGAGGTTGCTCGTCGTATCCAATCTGAATTTGATCGTCTTGATGCAGAAGCTTTGAGCTATCAAACAGGCAAGAAACCAAATCCTTTGACTTATATTTACCGTGTACCTCTCGGTCTTGTGGCTATCCTTGCAGTGATTTTGACTATGGCTTTCTCATATGTAGCTAGCTTTGTTTGGGATCCTGAAAAACACCGTGCCAAAGAAACACAGAAATAAGCTAATGACTCTGTCAGACATAAATCTGATGGAGTTTTTTCTTTTTGATATATTTTTCAATTTTTTTACGAATAAGAAAGAAAATATATCAATTAAGGAGACTGACGTGAAGGAAAAGATTATAGACTATGTTAACAATAATCGTCTATTTGTGAGTATCATTGGTGTGCTGATGATGGTTTTCTGCTTCTTTCTGTGGATGACTTGTGGTGCCGGCAACAGCATGGAGGCAGAGACGTCTTATACAGATGTGACAACATTGTCAACCTCCTCATCCAAAGAAGGGTCAAAATCACTTACGGAAGTGTCTTCTCAGTCACAAACTGAAGGAAGTGAAAAAGTTAAGTCAAAAGTAACGGTAGATGTTAAGGGGGCTGTGGTCAAGCCAGGTGTATATACGCTAAAAGTAAGCGCTAGGGTGACAGATGCCATTCAGGAAGCTGGAGGAATGACAGAGGATGCAGACGCTAAGAGTGTTAATTTGGCCGCAAGCTTGTCAGATGAAGAGGTTATTTATGTAGCCAATAAAGACGAGAATGTTTCTGTTCTTGATCAATCAGATACTGGTCAGGTCTCTAACAAAGGAGGGCAGGCTGTATCTAAGAATGGCAAAATTAACTTAAATACAGCGACCTCAGAGCAGTTACAAACTATTTCTGGAATTGGTGCCAAGAGGGCAGAGGATATTGTCGCTTATCGTGAAAGTCATGGCGGCTTTCAGTCCGTAGGTGACCTGAAAAATGTTTCAGGCATTGGTGATAAAACGTTAGATAAAATCAGAGAGTCCATCTATGTGGCTTAAAAAATCTCCAATCAATCTTTTTTCCCTAGCGCTTTTAATAGTTGCTCTTTATTTTACTATTTTTGTATCTAATTTCTATGCTATTGGGGCTTTTGTCTTTTTTATGGTCTGTTTTTTGAAGCATCATTGGAAGAATATGGCAGCTCTAAAGTTGGTGGGACTTGTTGGTGGGTTCTTTTTGATTTATTTTTTATTCTTGCACCACAGAGCTATCATGCAAGATAAGCAAGTTCCTGCTGAAATTCATCAGGTGACACTGGTTGCAGATACGCTCTCAGTTAATGGTGAGCAATTATCAGCAATCGGTAAGTCAAATGGTCAAACCTATCGGGTCTTTTACCGGTTAAAATCTGAGAAGGAGCAGTATTTTTTTAAGACTACTAGTCAAACGCTTGTTTTAAAAGGAAAAATAAAGCTATCCTCGGCAACAGGTCAACGTAATTTTCAAGGCTTTGATTATCAGTCTTATCTAGCTAGTCAGAGCATTTATAGGATTGCTCAGATTGAGCGTCTGGATCATATCGTAACCCCAAAATCGATATCTCCAATAGATTTTTTCCATCAATTGAGGAGGAGGGCTCTAGTTCATATTCAGACGCATTTTCCTAATCCGATGAGACACTATATGACAGGACTGCTCTTTGGGTATTTGGATAAGGAGTTTGATGAGCAGAGTCAACTCTACACCAGCTTGGGGATTATTCATCTTTTTGCGCTATCGGGTATGCAGGTTGGATTTTTTCTTGGCTGGTTTCGCTATGGACTTCTTCGTTTGGGTCTTCCCAAAAATTATATCCTTGCTATCTTATTACCTTTTTCGATTTTCTATAGCTTAATGACTGGTTGGACGGCTTCGGTCTTACGTTCTTTGATTCAAAGCCTTTTGGCTGAGTGTGGTATTAAAAAACTGAACAATATGGGCATAACGCTGCTTCTATTATTTCTAGTCTTGCCTCATTTTCTTTTAACGGTAGGAGGTGTTTTAAGTTGTTCTTATGCCTTCTTATTGTGTTTATTTGATTTTGAGGAGATGCCGTCTTTTAAAAAGTCAATCTATATGAGTTTGGTATTGAGTCTTGGGACTTTGCCTTTTTTGACCTACTATTATGGAACTTTTCAACCATTGAGTTTGATTCTGACGGCAATCTTCTCTCTAGTTTTCGATAGCTTTCTCTTACCTATCTTAACAGTACTTTTTACACTTTCAGGACTGGTAATCTTTTCTCAAATTAACCCACTTTTTGAATGGATGGAGACCTTTTTGACTTGGATACAATACTGGATAGGCCAGCCTTTAATTCTAGGGAAACCTAGTTTGTTTCAGTTTGGCTTGATGATAGTTGTATTGGTTTTGCTCTTTGATTTTTGGAAAAAGCCTCAGTTTAGAATATCCCTCTTGATGATTTTTAGTCTTTTGATGATCTGGGTTAAACATCCTTTGATCAATGAGGTGACGGTGGTTGACGTTGGTCAAGGAGACAGTATTTTTTTAAGGAGTATGAAAGGTAAGACGATCCTGATAGACGTAGGTGGCAAGGTGACTTTCGGCTCTAAGGAAAAATGGCAAGAGGGGAGCCAGACGAGTAATGCGGAGAAAACCTTAATTCCCTATCTACAGGCAAGGGGAGTGTCTCAAATTGACTATCTGGTTCTGACTCATACAGATACAGACCATATTGGTGATTTGGAGGAAGTAGCTAAACGGTTTAAGATTAAGGAAATTTGTGTCAGTCAGGGGGCTTTGACTAAGCCTAGTTTTGCCAAACGTCTTCGATTTCTTAAACGTCCCGTTCGCACCTTAAAGGCTGGTGATAAACTGCCTATGATGGGAAGTAACATACAGGTTCTTTATCCCAATAAAATTGGTGATGGTGGTAACAATGATTCACTTGTTCTCTATGGAAAGTTATTGGGGACCAGTTTTCTGTTTACTGGTGATTTGGAAAAAGAAGGAGAGGAGGAATTGATGTCCAGCTATCCAAATTTAAAAGTAAGTGTTCTCAAGGCAGGACATCACGGCTCTAAAGGCTCTTCATCAGAAGCTTTTTTGGATCAGTTAGAACCATCACTTGCGCTTGTCTCAGCTGGTGAAAATAATCGTTATAAGCATCCAAATGATGAAACATTAGAGCGTTTCAAAGAACGTCATATTAAGGTTTTACGCACAGACCAGGATGGTGCTATTCGGTTTAAGGGATGGTTCAAACTATCAAGTGAAACTGTCCGATAATTTCCAGGGTCCTTAATTTGTCATGCACCTCAATCTATGGTAGAATGTAAAGGCTAATATTCCAGTATAAGAAAGATTGAACAGTATGCGTAAAATTATCATCAATGGTGGTAAGAAACTTCAAGGAGAAGTTACAGTATCAGGAGCTAAAAATTCAGTTGTTGCTTTGATTCCAGCCATCATTTTATCTGATGGAGTGGTTACTCTTGACGGGGTACCAGCAATCAGCGACGTCGATAATCTAATTGAGATCATTGAAGTAATGGGTGGTTCTGTTAAGCGTGATGGCGAAACACTTGAAATCGACCCTCGAGGAGTTAAAGATATGCCAATGCCATTTGGTAAGATTAACAGCCTTCGTGCTTCTTATTATTTCTATGGTAGTTTGCTTGGGCGTTATGGTCAAGCTACAGTAGGATTTCCTGGGGGCTGTGATTTAGGACCACGTCCTATTGACCTTCACCTTAAGGCGTTTGAAGCGATGGGCGCTAGCATTTCTTATGAATCCGAGTCTATGCGTATTGCGACTGATGCTGGTCAACGTATTCAGGGTGCTCATATTTACATGGATACGGTCAGTGTTGGAGCGACCATCAATACCATGTTGGCTGCGGCTAAGGCTGATGGTCGTACGGTTATTGAAAATGCCGCTCGTGAACCTGAAATTATTGATGTGGCAACGCTTCTCAACAATATGGGTGCGCGTGTACGTGGTGCTGGTACAGAAATCATCACGATTGATGGTGTAGAGAGCCTACATGGTACTCGCCATCAGGTTATTCCAGACCGTATTGAAGCGGGCTCATACATTGCTATGGCAGCAGCTATTGGTAAGGGGATTAAAATTAAAAATGTTCTCTATGAACATCTTGAAAGTTTTATTGCTAAGCTTGAAGCAATGGGTGTTCGCATGATCGTTGAAGAAGATGCAATTTTTGTAGAAGAACAGGGCGATTTAAAACCTATTGACATTAAGACATCACCTTATCCAGGTTTTGCGACGGATTTACAACAACCAATGACACCATTGTTGCTGAAAGCAAGTGGCCGAGGAAAAATCATTGATACAATCTATGAGAAGCGTGTAAATCACGTTCCTGAACTGGCTCGTATGGGTGCTGATATTCAAGTGCTTGGCGGTCAGATTGTTTATAATGGGCCAACGCAACTTTCTGGTGTACCTGTGAAAGCTAGTGATTTGCGTGCGGGTGCTGCACTCGTTACTGCAGGACTTATGGCAGATGGTCAGACTGAAATAACAAATATTGAATTTATTCTTCGAGGGTATTCAAATATCATTGAGAAACTTTCTGATCTTGGTGCAGATATTCGTTTGATTGAAGATTAAGTCTAAGGTTCAACCGCTTCTTGTTGAGCCTTTTTCCATTTCTAAAACTGTGCTATAATACTATCATGGATATTTGGACTAGTTTGGGTGCTTTTGCCTTCTTTGAGTCAGAGCGCCTTTCTTTTAGACCACTCGTCTTTTTAGATCGTTTTGACTTACATGAGATTGTGTCGAATCCAGAGAATTTACAATTTTTCTTTCCTGCTACCAAAACTCAGTATGAAACAGATTGCCTTTTGATACATTATTTCATGAAGGAGCCTTTGGGTGTTTGGGCAATTGTAGATCGAGAGTCTAATAAGTTGATTGGGATCGTTCGCTTTGAAAAGATAGACGTCCAGAAAAGGACTGCAGAGATCGGTTATTTTTTGAATGCTTCATACTGGGGTAGAGGTCTAATGACTGAGACAGTTACTTGTTTGTCAGATTTGGCATTGACAGCTATGGGCATGGAACGCATTATCCTTATTGCTCATTTGGAAAACGAGGCATCGATTCGTGTGGCAGAAAAATCTGGCTTTAAATTGGTGTCTCGTTTCAAAGGAGCAGACCGATACACCCGTACCATGAGAGATTATCTCCGCTTTGAGAAGGAGGAGAACTGTGAGTAAACATCAAGAAATTCTAGATTATCTAGAGGCTTTGCCCATCGGTAAACGAGTTAGTGTGCGTAGTATTTCTAACCACTTGCAGGTTTCTGATGGAACTGCTTATCGAGCCATTAAAGAAGCTGAAAATCGAGGACTAGTTGAAACGCGTCCTCGAAGTGGAACAGTTCGAATTGAAAAGAAAGTCCAGGTTCGCCTTGACAAACTGACCTTTGCGGAGATTGCAGAGATTACAGAGTCTGAGGTGATTTCGGGTCATGAAGGTTTGGAACGTGTCTTCAGTAAGTTCTACATTGGAGCCATGACTATTGAGAATATCACCCGTTATCTAACAAAAGGCGACCTTCTCATTGTTGGAGACAGGGAAGATATCCAGTTATTAGCCCTCGAATACAATAATGCTATTCTGGTAACTGGAGGCTTTCAGGTTTCTGATAGGGTTAAAGAGCTTTCTCGTTTGAAGCAGTTTCCAGTCATGGTCACTACTTACGATACATTTACTGTGGCGACTATGATTAACCAGGCACTTTCTAATGTTCGTATCAAAACAGATATTAAAACAGTCGCTCAAGTCTATACTAGACGAGAAGACTACAACTATATGACTCCAGAAATGACAGTCAAAGATTTTCAAAATTTGGTTAAACGGACTAACCTTGTTCGTTTTCCTATTGTGTCTGAGGATGATAGGGTTATTGGGATTGTGACCATGCGTGATGTGGCTAATCAGCTTCCGACCACTATGGCTAAGGCTATTATGACAAAACCGACAGTGACTCGTTTGGAGACTAGCCTTGCGACTGTGGCCCAAAAGATGATTTTTGAAGACTATGACATGATTCCTGTTGTGGATGACGAAAAACATTATCTAGGCACTATCACTCGTCGTCAGGTTTTAGAGGAGCTTCAAGATAATAACCGTGGTGATCTCCATACATTTAGCGATCAAATGATAGCTAACCTTAATCGTGAAAAGAATGCCTTTAGTTTTGAGGTAGAACCGGCCATGATTGATAATTCTGGGAACCTTACACAGGGTGTTCTTGTAGAAATGGTTAAAGAGGTTGTTTACCGAACGATGGAAAACCAAGAACAAAATAGTCTGGTGATTGAAGAGATGATGTTTTACTTTCTTCAGGCGGCTCAAATTGATGATAAGGTGACGATTACACCCAGTATCATTGCGGAAACCAGACGCAGAGCTCATTTAGACCTTATGGTTACTCATGGTAATCATACGGTTTGTAAGTCAGTAGTAGTGGTCAAGAAAACTT
>NZ_GL831112.1:426835-438024 GCF_000188295.1 Streptococcus vestibularis ATCC 49124
TACTCATGGTAATCATACGGTTTGTAAGTCAGTAGTAGTGGTCAAGAAAACTTAATAAGCCATTTAAAATTAAAGAAATAAAGAAAACGGAGAAAATAATGATTACACTAAAATCAGAACGTGAAATTGAAGCGATGGATAGAGCGGGAGATTTTCTTGCAAGTATCCACATTGGCCTACGTGACCTCTTAAAACCAGGAGTGGATATGTGGGAAGTAGAAGAGTATGTGCGTCGTCGTTGTAAAGAAGAAAATGTTCTACCGCTTCAGATTGGGGTCGAAGGAAGCATCATGGACTATCCTTATGCGACATGTTGTGGTCTTAATGATGAAGTAGCACACGCCTTTCCACGTCATTATATCTTGAAAGATGGAGACCTCTTGAAAGTTGATATGGTCTTGTCCGAACCGATCGATAAGTCAGTGCTTGATGTATCAAAATTGGATTTTGATAATGTTGCGCAAGTAAAAAAATATACAGAATCATATACTGGTGGTTTGGCTGACTCATGTTGGGCCTATGCGATTGGAACGCCTTCTGATGAGGTTAAAAACCTTATGGAAGTAACCCGTGAAGCCATGTATCTTGGTATTGAACAAGCGGTAGTTGGTAATCGTATCGGTGATATCGGCGCAGCTATCCAAGAATACGCTGAAAGTCGAGGCTATGGTGTCGTTCGTGATTTGGTAGGACACGGAGTTGGACCAACGATGCATGAAGAACCAATGGTTCCTAACTATGGAGTGGCCGGACGTGGTCTTCGCCTTAAAGAAGGAATGGTCTTGACCATCGAGCCAATGATTAACACAGGAACTTGGGAAATCGATACAGACCTTGAAACTGGTTGGGCTCATAAGACACTTGACGGTGGCCTTTCTTGTCAATATGAGCACCAGTTTGTTATTACTAAAGATGGTCCAGTAATTTTGACTTCTCAAGGCGAAGAAAGAACTTATTAGTATGAAACGACAAGGCATAATGGCCCGTCTCCTAGATAAGCTTCAATGGCGCCCTTTGCAGCTTTACCTTAGACATTATCGTAGTGCTGAGATAGATATTTCTAGTATTGCCGTGGCTTATTATTTGATTTTGACGGTCTTTCCGCTCATTGTCATTGCGGCAAATGTTTTTCCCTATCTGAATATTGATACGACTGATCTCTTGAAGTTTATGAATGAACACCTTCCTAAGCAGTTTTATGCACCTGCAGCCAACGTTGTTCAGGATATCTTCTCGACACCTTCAGGACAGTTGTTGGGAGTTGCCTCTTTGACGGGATTCTGGACCATGATTAAGTCCTTGTCTTCGCTTCAAAAGGCGATTAACAAGGTATATGGTGCTTCAGAACACCGTGATGTCTTTATTAGTCACATTGTTGGTGGTTTCATGAGTCTCGTCATCTTGTTCTTACTCACCTTTGCACTAATGCTATCTACGATTATTCAGTCGGTTCTTAGAGTTATTACACAGACCTATCCTATTGGTTCCAAGATGACTCAGCTTATTTTAAATAGTATCCAGCCTCTGAGTATTGCAGTTGTCTTCCTGGGAATGATGGTGCTTTATTTTGTACTTCCGAATGTGAAGATTCGAAAAATCCGCTATGTTATGCCAGGGACTATCTTTACGACTTTAGTGATTGGCTATTTAAGCAACTTGTTTGGAACCTATGTGATTCGTACCTTGAGTCGATTAGTTGATATCAAGTTATTTGGATCCATTATGATTTTCGTCTTCATGCTTTGGTTCATCTTTTTGGCTAGGATTTTGATTTTGGGTGCTGTCTTTAATGCGACCTATCAGGAACTTAAACAAGGTGAACTGCACAGTAGAAGGGGTGACGTGCTTACCATAATTCAGCATTTTTCTGGAGACGGTAGTGACAGCAAAAAACAAAAAAACGATGAGGATAAGTCTTAGAGCATAAAGAGAGCTTGGCGAAGCCCAGGCTCTTTTGACGGGAATATTATCCTTTGTAGATAATAAAAAGATAATGATTATGGAGGAAAAATGAAAAAACAAACTGTTCGTGATTTAACACATATTGCTATTGTGGCGGCTCTTTACGTGGTCTTGACCATTGTGCCACCTTTCAACTTAATTTCGTATGGTCCTTACCAGTTCCGTATTGCGGAAATGTTCAATCTTCTGGGATTTTATAATCGCAAGTATATCATTGCCGTTACTTTGGGGTGTGTGATTGCTAATTTCTTTAGTTTTAACATGATTGATGTGGTTGTTGGAAGTCTCTCAACGCTAGTCTTTGTTGGTTCAGGAGTTTATTTCTTTGACCGCTTTAAGAATCAAGATATTTTGGGTGGCCTCCTTGATAAGGCTCATGTTTATTTTGCTTTTTATTTTTCATTCTTCATGGTGACCATCGCTGCAGAGTTGACCTTGGTTACTCAAGCGCCATTTTGGGCTACTTGGTTCACTGTCGCTTTAGGAGAATTGGCGTCACTCTTAGTTGGTGCGGTCCTTATCAAGAAATTGGCCAAAGTAATCGATTTTGTTTCGTAAAATAACGTCTGTAAAGGCGTTTTTTGTTGCTTTTATGTTAAAATGTTCCTATGGAAAAACGAATGAAAGAGCTGGTTTCTAAACTTAACCAGTATGCAAAAGAGTATTATACGGAAGATAATCCATCGGTGTCAGACGCAGACTACGATAAGCTCTATCGTGAGCTTGTAGATTTGGAGGTTGAACATCCAGAACTTGTTCAAGCAGATAGTCCAACACATCGTGTGGGAGGGCTGGTCCTTGATGGTTTTGAAAAATATCAACATGAGTATCCGCTTTATAGTTTGCAGGATGCTTTTTCACGAGAAGAGCTGGATGCCTTTGATAAGAGGGTTAAGGACGAATTTCCTAATGCTGATTATATGGCTGAACTCAAAATTGATGGTCTCTCTATCTCGCTGACCTATGTGGATGGTGTTCTCCAGGTAGGTGCGACACGTGGTGATGGTTCTGTCGGTGAAAATATCACTGAAAATGTCAAGCGTATCTCAGATATCCCTCTTAAGCTGGATCAACCGCTTAATATTACAGTGCGTGGGGAGTGTTATCTGCCACGAGCTGAGTTTGAACGCATCAATATCCAACGTCAGGAGAATGGTGAAGCCGAATTTGCCAATCCACGTAATGCTGCAGCAGGGACTCTTCGTCAGTTGGATACCAAAGTGGTTGCGGAGCGTCGTTTAGCGACTTTCCTTTATCAGGAAGCTAGTCCAACGGAGCGTCTCACACAAAATGATGTCTTAAATGAAGTGGCAGAACTAGGTTTCTCAGTTAATCCACGACGCATTGTCACATCGTCGATGGATGAGATTTGGGACTTTATTCAAGCTGTCGGTCAGGATCGTGATGACTTGGCTTACGATATTGATGGCGTTGTTATAAAGGTCAATAGTTTAGCCATGCAAGAGGAATTAGGTTTTACAGTCAAGGCACCACGTTGGGCCATTGCCTATAAATTCCCTGCTGAGGAAAAGGAAGCAGAGCTTCTTTCAGTAGACTGGCAGGTAGGTCGTACAGGTGTAGTAACGCCGACTGCTAATTTGACTCCGGTGCAATTAGCAGGGACAACGGTTAGTCGAGCTACCCTTCATAATGTGGATTATATTGCTGAAAAAGACATTCGTATCGGTGATACCGTTATTGTCTACAAAGCTGGTGATATTATCCCTGCTGTTCTTCGTGTGGTAGAAAGTAAGCGTACGACACAGGAACCGATGGAAGTACCGACACAATGTCCATCTTGTGGCAGTGGTCTTTTACATTTTGAAGATGAAGTTGCCCTACGTTGTATCAATCCTTCTTGCCCTGCTCAGATCAAGGAAGGTCTGATTCATTTTGCTTCTCGTGATGCCATGAACATCGCAGGTATGGGACCTTCAGTAGTTGAAAAACTCTTTAAAGCTGAATTGGTTAAAGATGTAGCTGATATCTATGGCTTGAACAGTCAAGATTTCCTCCAATTAGAAGGTTTCAAGGAAAAATCAGCTGAGAAACTTTATTC
The DNA here is from genome assembly GCF_000188295.1 of Streptococcus vestibularis ATCC 49124. Classification (GTDB taxonomy): domain Bacteria; phylum Bacillota; class Bacilli; order Lactobacillales; family Streptococcaceae; genus Streptococcus; species Streptococcus vestibularis. The sequence goes on from NZ_GL831112.1 coordinate 430,857, forward strand.
GGCCATTCAAGTCTCAAAAGAAAATTCTGCAGAGAAATTGCTCTATGGCTTGGGGATTCGTCATGTTGGTGCCAAGGTTAGTAAGCAATTGTTAGAAGCTTTTGGAAGTATACAAGAGTTAGCCAGTGCGGATGTCGAGGCTATTGCTGCTGTAGATGGTTTAGGAGATGTTATTGCCAAGTCCATCCAGCGCTATTTTGCTAAGGAAGAGGCTCAAGTTCTTATGAAAGAACTGGAATCCTATGGCGTTAATTTGTCCTATCTTGGACAAAAGGTGGCAGATGATGCTATCTTATCTGGTAAGACAGTTGTTTTGACAGGGAAATTGGAGCATCTTAAACGTAGTGAAGCAAAGGCAAAACTAGAAGCTCTGGGTGCTAAAGTGACAGGTTCTGTCTCTAAGAAAACAGATTTAGTGGTTGCTGGTAGTGATGCCGGAAGTAAGTTGGAAAAAGCACAAAGCCTAGGAATTGAAGTAAAAGATGAGGCTTGGTTGCTGGATTTATAGGAGTTCAATATGAAACAAAAACGTGCCCGCTTAATTTATAATCCAACATCTGGACAAGAAATTATGAAAAAAAATGTTGCTGAGGTCTTGGATATTCTGGAAGGTGCTGGCTTTGAAGCGTCAGCCTTTCAAACAACACCAGATGAAAACTCAGCAAAAAATGAGGCCACTCGTGCAGCCAAAGCAGGCTTTGACTTAGTTATTGCTGCAGGTGGCGATGGAACAATCAATGAGGTTGTTTCTGGGATTGCCCCGCTTAAAAAACGCCCACAAATGGCGGTTATTCCAACGGGAACGACAAATGACTTTGCACGCGCCTTGAAGATTCCAAGAGGGAATCCTGTTGAAGCAGCCAAGGTTATTGCTAAAAATCAAACCCTTCAAATGGATATTGGTCGTGCCTATGATGACAAATACTTCATCAATATTGCGGCTGCGGGTTCCTTTACGGAGCTAACTTATAGTGTGCCTAGCCGCTTAAAGACAGTGCTTGGTTATTTGGCTTACCTTGTTAAGGGGGCAGAGTTGCTTCCACAAGTTAAAAAGGTTCCTGTCCGTATTACGCATGATGAGGGTGTCTTTGAAGGCGGCCTTTCCATGATTTTCGTTGCCTTGACCAATTCAGTTGGTGGCTTTGAAACGATTGCCCCAGATGCTAAACTGGATGATGGTCAATTTACACTAATCATGGTTAAGACAGCCAACCTCTTTGAATTGGTAGACCTTATTCGTCAGGTTCTCCAAGGTGGTAAACACATCTACGACAAGAGAATTTCCTATATCAAAACAAGTTCACTAGATATTGAGCCTTTAGGTGAAGATCGTATGATGATCAATCTGGATGGAGAATACGGTGGTGATGCCCCAATCCACCTTCAAAATCTTAAGAATCACATTGAATTCTATGCTAATATTGATGAGATTTCTGATGATGCTATCACGCTTCCAGATACAGACGACTTGGCTCTAGAAGCTATTGCACAAAAATTCAGTACAGAAGCTGAAAAAATCGAAAATGATTAAGGTTAACCTTTAAGCAACCTAAGATAGGTTGCTTTTTAAGTATATTTGTAGAAAATGACGCTTTCATTTGTTACAATAGAAAAACTGGGAAATTGTTATATAGAATATTTAGAGGAGTGGATGTTTAATAAAGAGAATGAACATTATTTAAGTGATGTTCATCTAAAGAATGGTGATCAGGCTTTCGAGTCGGGTTTTAGTAATAAAGGGCCAGAGTTTGAATATGCTTTTCAGGAGGAAAAAGCTGAGAAGCGGCATTCCTTTTTGACTCTTGCTCTGCCACTGATACTCTTAAGTGTGAGCTGGGGCTTGGTCTTGTTATCTTGGAAGTATAAGCCAATAATTGTGTATCTGGCTGTAATTGTGGTATGTTTTGTCCTTTGAGTATAACGAAAAGAAAAAGGACTATTATTTGAGATATAATTCTGTGGCTCGTCGCTACTGGGGATGACTATCTATGATAATGAATAACTAGACAGCACTTTTTTTGTAATAAGAGGTTTGATTATAAAGGGGGATTTTATAATGACAGCATCAAAAACCAAACGTCTCTTGTATTTTATGTCCGAATTGGAAAAGGAAAATGACATTTCAAAAACGGACTACCTGGCTCGCTTTGGCATAAGTGAGCGTACACTTAAATAGGACGTGAGTGAACTCAAGGAAAATTTGATTGAGTTACGTCCAAATATGAAGGTTAAGTATTCTAGAAAAACGGTTCCTATCATTCCCAGTATGAACAGGGCTATGGTAACCTTAAATACAATCAGGCAGTTATCCTATCTAAGATTCTTTTAGAGAGTCGTGCCCTTCGAAAGGATGAAGTAGCAGAAATTATCAACATCTTTGTTGAGAGGGCTGTAGACGACAAGGAGCGCAGACGTATCAAGCGATTGACTGAGCTAGAACTAGATAGTTATCAAGAACTTAAGATTTATCAGAATCAAGATAAGTCACTCTTACCAGCTATTTCAGCCATTTTCGATGCCATTGTGGACCAAAGTCCTTTGTCTTTTAGTTACCGTAAGTCAGGAGAAAAAGTGGAGGAATATAAGGTCTTTCCGATTTCAGTCATTTTTGACAACCATTATTTCTACTGTATTTCTTACAAACTGGATGATAACTTTACTTGTGATTATCAGTTCTCTGAAATCCGTTATTTCCGTGTTGATCATTTCCAAACCATTCACAAATCTGAAAATGATTTGGCTTTCTCAATGCTTTTTGGTAATGAGTGGGCTCGAATTACCTTTGAGTATAAAGGACTTTACCGTGATGTCTTGGAATCCGATATTCCAAAACTTAAACTGCTAGAGGAAAGCACTAGTGATGGTGTTGATCAGGTCCGTTATGAGATTGAAATCTTTAGTTTATTAGGCTTTCAAAAGTATATTCAACGCTTTGAAGGAGGGAAAATATGAAAGAAAAGAAAAAAGAAATGCAAAAACAAGTCTTAACTCTTCTAGGAATCTTGATTTTTGCCTTTGTCAATGTGTTTATCTTTGATAATAAGATGGGTGCTGGTTTTTCCGCCTTCTCAACTATCACCCTGATGAGTATTGGACTCTTGTCTAAGCGCACCAGTCTGCGAGTTTTGGCTATTATTTCCTATCTCATCAATGTGGTAGTAGCCGTTTTTGGCTTCAACTATGTTGGTTTTCTAACAGCAGTTCAGGCCATTGAACTTATCTTCGTTATCTGGTATCTTTACCCACGTGACACGTTTTTGAGACGAGATACAACTGATAAGTACACTTACCGCTATCGTTGGATTCATTTGCTTTTGACGGTTTTAATCTCAATTGGAGGTTATATTGTTTTTGCAGTTGTTTCTAGTATTTGGGATGGTTCCTTCCTAGAATACGGTGGGAACACAGCTCTCATCTTTGCTATGCAATATTTGCTCTTTTTGAGCATTACCAAGTCGAGACAAGATGAACCGACCAAGGTTGCTCATTTGTTCCAAAAGGAACGCCGTACTAAGGAAATGAAAGCGGCAATAGAGGCCGAACGCCAAGCCAAAGAAAGAGCACTTGCACAAGCCTTCGAAGTACCTTTGAAGGCACCTAGTCAAACAGCTGCAAAATTTGGTAACAACATAGTCAAATTTGCATCTGTCTGGCTATTGGTAATGGACATGTCCATCTTGGCTTACTTCTTCCGTCCAAATGATGTTGGTTTCGGGTTTGGCGCCTTCTTTGTACTCTTGACTATTGTCTTGTCCTTGATTTTCAAATCTGAGGAAGACAAGGAGGACGTTTTCTCTATCATCTATCATAAGGTTCGTCCTATCCAACCTATTTTCTTCATTTTACTTTTGATTGCCCATGCGCATAAGTTTAGCTATGGTGCTGCTTACGCTCTCTTGTTCTCAGCTGCCTATTTCTTCTGGGCTATCAATAAGATTAATATGAAGACTCTCTTGACCTTTACAGTCATCATTTACTTCTTCCCAGTCTTTGGTTACCTTTCTAACCCTTACCGTCTAGGTGCTGAAAACCTTAAGATGGTAGGTGAACTGGTGACAGATCGTAATAAGTCTAATACCTTCTATCTTGGTCATTATTGATCACTTTTAGGCTTGCAAAGCGATGGTGAGTATGAAGGAATCCCTGCTTCTTGGCAGGCTGCTAAGTTCGCTGATATTCAGACATTCTCTGATGACAGTGATATCACTTCAGGTGTCTTCCAAGTGAATAGTCACAATGACTATGATTATGATTTACATTTAACAAATAACAAGGGCACCATTGAAGTCACAACTGGCTCTGGAAAAGATAAGAAAGAATTACAGTTCACGGAGTTTGCCAGAACCTATTATCGATATGAAAAATTGAAAAAAACAGATAACCAAAAGCGTTATAAAGATTTTTACAAGATAGGTACTGTTTCGACTAAGTTGGGAACCTATAATCTTTACCTCGAAATGAATCAAGATTGGGTTGATGACTATCAAAAAGATCCTACTAATGTTGACTACCGTTTACTTATTTTTGGAGACAAACTGACACCAAAAGAAGCTTACGAAAAAGCATATCATTACTAAAAAAAGTATCTCTGCAATTTGCAGAGATACTTTTGTCTGTCAGTCTTTGTATCCTCGCTTAGTTAACTCTCGTACGAGTACAGCTCCCAAGATTGCAGGAACTATTTGCCCTAAGATAAGGTTAATAACGAGAGCAACATAAGGAAGTTTAAGTAGGGCGCTAAGCCATATTGGTACCACTAAGGATGGAATGAGTAGGATTGGGAGTATGATAAACCAGCTAGATAGCTTAATTTTACGGATGAGGTAGATGCTACCAGTTGCTAAAAAGCTGGCACAGAAACCACCGACAACATCAATCAATCCCAGGCCACCAAAAGAGTTAGCAATAGCATTTGCGAGACTGAGTGGGACAACCAAAAATGGAAAGATATAGGTTAATCCATATAAAGCCGTAGCCAGACGCATCTGAACAGCACCAAAGGAAATGGCTTGTGAGACAAAGAGGATAGCGATATAAAGGGCCATGATAATAGCTGAGAGAACAAGCTTTTGTGTAGGGTTAAGTTTAGATTTCATTATTTCTCCTTTATTGGGCATAGTAAAAGAGTAGTAGTTCTACTCTTTTAGGGATTTAGGTCTAGAGTTATTTTATAAGTCAATCTCTAAGACAATAGGTGTGTGGTCTTGGCGATCACCAGAGTTAATCATGTCTGATTTTGTGACCTTATCGGCAATACGATTTGAAGTCAACCAGTAGTCAATTCTCCAGCCTGTATTATTGATTTTAGATGTTTTGCTACGTTGAGCCCACCATGTATAAGCGCCTGTAACATCACCATTGAGGTGACGGTAGGTATCTGTGAATCCTTTGGCAAGGAGGTTAGTGAAGCCAGCACGTTCTTCATCTGTAAAACCAGGTGAACGACGATTACTTGACGGGTTAGCCAAGTCGATTTCCTTGTGGGCAACGTTATAGTCACCAGTCGCAAGAACGGGTTTCTGAGCGTCCAATTTGGCTAGGTAATCTGCATATTTTTCATCCCAGATTTGACGTTCAAGCAGACGTTTGAGACCGTCACCAGCATTTGGTGTGTAGACCTGTGTCACAAAGAAATTGGCAAATTCGAGAGTGATGATGCGTCCTTCACAGTCCATGGTTGAAGGCGCTCCGATTTCAGGATAAGTAATGATTGGCGTCAATTCTTTTTTATACAAGAACATGGTTCCAGCATAACCTTTACGGGCAGGTTCGACAGATGAACGCCAGGTATTGACATAGTCAGGGAAGTAGTCTTCTAAGATTTGCAAATGCTTTTTAGTTGGCCCTTTAGCAGATAATTTTGTCTCTTGAATAGCAATGATATCTGCATTTTCAGCGACCAAAGTATCGATGACAGCGCGTGATAATTGAGCGCGTGCAGAATCACTGGTAAGAGCAGCATTTAGGGAATCAATATTCCAAGAAATTAATTTCATGTGTACAGTTTCCTTCTTTGAATTGTTCCTATCTATTGTAGCAGAAAATAAGATATCAGGCGAGTTATGGGATTGATAAGAGAAGCTAGGGGGAGTATACTTAACCTAGATGGAGGTGACAATCAATGAAAAAACAAACACGCATTTGTTATTTGTTTGTAGTTCTCTTTTTACTACAAGTCATTCTTACAATCAAGATTTGGTGGTCACAGGGGCTAGTGCTTCCTCTTATCGTTTTTCCGGGAATGAGCTTTTTCTTCTTGCTATATTTAAGGTATCTCTTAGGCTACAACCTTAATCAATTTCCCTCAGAGCCCTTATTTGTCCTCCGTAGGTATGGTCTTGGAACCAGTTTAAATCCCAGAAATCCTCTAGGTTATAAGATTAGTCTCCTAATGGTCATGGGTGTCTTGATTTTCCTCTTTTGTCTGAACCTGTTCTCTCTTATAAGTCATTAATCGTCTTACTAAGAGCAAGTTTCATATCTTTGTCATTATTGTCATCATACTTATTCTGTAATAGGATGAAAGGTAATAAGATAAAGAGAAGAGGAAAATTATGCGAGAGCTGTCAGAAGCAGAATGGATAAGTCGTTTTGAGTAAGTTCAGGGACGTAAGCCAAAATCTGATTAGCTACAACTGGCTTATCAGTCTGGCCTTATTGGAGTCTCGAAAAAATATAATTATATCTATATACTTTTAGGATCCCTAGTAGTAATCGTAGTTGCAATTGGTTTGACTCTTGTCACTAGTTCAGTGAAGAACGATAAACAGACTCAGTCGTCTTCCACAGTGGCTAGCTCGATATTCTAATCAACGGAGAATACTATCACTTCATCTAGTGAAATAATAAGTCAAACGAATCTAGCAGTGTAAGTATTGATACACCTGATCCTAACCATGCCAAGGAAGCCTCTTCGTTGAATGTCGGACAATAATATGTCTGTGGATGAAACCGATGCTGCAAATGGTAATAGCAGTTCTGAGTGTACCATTGTTTCGGTTTATGAGAGATGGGAAATGCTTCTGTTCACCGCTATTTCTTTACGATAAAAAAGACGGAACTCCCTTTGTTCCTTACTCAGTAACTACTAATGGTGGTGTGTATGATGTCAAAGAAACAGAAAACGCAGACCTTAAATCAGGATATGCAGACATTGTAAACAATTAAA
>NZ_GL831112.1:438074-459165 GCF_000188295.1 Streptococcus vestibularis ATCC 49124
CTAGGAGTCCGACTGGATTCCTAGTTTTTACTTTGAAGACAAGTCAAGCTGTGCTCAGCTCGTCTACAGTTATTCGCTCTTATTTAACCTTCTTAGCTAAGATGGTTGCAAATTGAAGGGCGATGGGATTGCCATATTCATCCAAACGGTGAAGGTGACCAAGATTTTCATTATACTTGACTAACTCCCAGTCACTATAATAATTTTTCAACTCTCCCTCTTCAAACGTAAATGGGAAAGGCATGGTACAAGGGTGTTCCTCGGTATCCATGGCACAGACAATCAGATTGTAACCACCTACGACAGTACGCTCTTGCATATTCTTGATAATAGCCGGAATTTGATCGGGATCAAGGAACATAAAGACTACTGTTGAGAGGATGAAATCAAAGGTCTCAGACTCGGGAAGAGCAGCAGCATTGATATCGTAGTAGCCAGCTCTAACATTGTAACTTTCCTCATCTGCAATCATTTGGATGCGTTGTGTAGCTTCGTTATTAACGTCAACGGCTGTAACATCATGCCCAAGTGATGCCAAATAAAGAGCGTTGCGACCATGGCCACAGCCTAAATCAAGGGTACGACCAGGTTTAATATGTTCAGACTGGACGGCTTCAAGAACCTCAGAGTGGGCTTTAGTATCATACTTTTTAGCCATGTAGTCCTCTGGCTTGCAGTAGAAGGAAAGATAGCATTCTAAATCATCGGAAGCAGGAGCGATTCGATGCCAAGCTTGTGGTTGGACAAAAGGAATTTCTGTTTCAGGCGTGAAGAGGTGCTCTGCGGTAACTTGTCCCCCTTCATCTAATTCGTAAAAGTGAAGAGCTCCTGATAGAATAGTCAGTTTAGCCCAGGTTCCAACCTTAGTGTTATGTTTTTGCGTCACCATTTCTGGGAGTGTCGTGGCTGTCCAGTTTGGAAGACGTTTGTAGCAAACGAGTTGCTGATCTATTGTCATATGTTGAGTTCCCTTCGATATGTATGTCTCTATTATAGCAAAAGTATGGAAAAAGAAAAAAGGCTTAGCTGAACTGCATCCAAAAAGTTAGATAGAGAAAGTCTAACTTTTGAGGTGTTTTTATTATGAAATTGATTTATGAAGATAAAGTTCAAATATATGAACTGAGAGAGCTTCTAAAGCGACAGCTAAGGGCTTAGAAACCGAGTATGCTGAAACAAAGGTGGCTTATGAAAAAATCATAAGAGTACTACCAAGAAATAGTCCTATAAGGAAGTTAGAGCTTGTCTCTAGTTTTTTTGTAGAAAATTTAAATCTGTCAAGTTTTTTTCTTGACACATAAAAATGATATGGTATACTAGTTAAGGTAGAGAGGCAGTAAGTGCCTCCACCATAATAAAAAAACTGAAGAAAAGAGAAATTGAAAATGGCAGTAAAAATCCGTTTGACTCGTATGGGTTCTAAGAAAAAACCTTTCTACCGTATTAACGTTGCAGACTCACGTGCTCCACGTGATGGACGTTTCATCGAAACAGTTGGTACTTACAACCCACTCGTTGAAGAAAACCAAGTAACACTTAAAGAAGAACGCGTTCTTGAGTGGTTGTCTAAAGGTGCACAACCTTCAGATACAGTTCGTAACATCCTTTCAAAAGAAGGTGTTATGAAAAAATTCCACGAATCAAAATTCTCAAAATAATTTTTTAGCCTATGGATACCATTGAAAATCTTATTATCGCTATCATTAACCCCTTAATTACTTCACCAGATCAGTTGACCATCAAGATTATTGACGGTTCTGAGTTTTTGGAGTACCATCTTGATCTTGCTCCATCCGATATTGGGCGTGTTATCGGGAAAAAAGGACGTACTATTAAGGCGATAAGAGCGATTGTCTATTCGGTACCTACTCAAGGTAAAAAAGTTCGTCTTGTTATTGACGAAAAAGAGAAAGCTTAAGAGGTGACCCTAGGGTTACCTTTTTTGTCTATTTTGGTTATAGCTAGCAGTCTTTGGTATAATAAGAGGGTTAGAGTGGTATTAGGCTAATAGAAAAACTAGGTTAACTAGTTTAATGGTTAGTTTAATGGCTAAGTCAAAGCATTAGCTTAAAAAGGAGCAATTATGATTTATCAAGAAGCATTGGATTGGATTCATGGTCAATTAAAATTTGGTATTAAGCCTGGCTTGGAACGTATGGCCTGGATGCTTGAAGAACTAGGAAACCCACAGGACAATCTTAAGGCTGTGCATATTGTGGGAACAAATGGTAAGGGATCTACTGTCAATGCCTTACAAATGATTTTTTCTCAAGCAGGTTATGAAGTTGGAACTTTTACCTCGCCTTACATTATTGATTTTAAGGAACGGATTTCTATCAATGGTCAGATGATTTCAGAAGAGGACTTACTTGACCTGGTTAATCGTGTGAAGCCTGTGGTTGAACGGTTGCCAAAAGAGACAAATCACGAAAATGCGACAGAGTTCGAAATTATCACAGTCTTGATGTTCCTCTATTTTGGTCAGGTCCATCCTGTGGATATCGCATTCATTGAAGCGGGAATGGGTGGCCTTCATGATTCGACTAATCTCTTTAAGCCCTTGGCAGTCCTATGCCCTTCGATTGGTTTAGACCATCAGGCTATTTTGGGGAATACTCATGCTGAAATTGCAGCTGAGAAGACCGGTGTTTTGAAGAATGGAGCTCCCTTTATTTATGCGACTGACCGTACTGATGTTCGAGATGTTTTCGAGAAGAAAGCGCGTGAAGAAGGGTCTAAGACCTATGAGCTAGGGAGAGATTTCACGGCTACAGGATCAAGCCATTCCTTTGATTTTACCTATGGAGAGCAAAGGTTAGATGATATAGTCTTGGCTATGGCTGGTCAACACCAAGTAGCAAATGCTAGCTTGGCTATCATGGCTTCTTTATTGCTTCAAAAAGATTATCCCAAAGTAACGCCTGAACTCATAAAGGATGCCCTGGCTCATGCCAATTGGCGAGGTCGAACAGAATTTTTAAGACCTAATCTTATGATTGATGGTGCTCATAATAATGAGAGTGTTAAAGTTTTGATTGACTTGTTGCAGTCAGAATATGTAGATAAGGAGATTGAACTTCTCTTTGCGGCGATTGACACTAAGCCTATTGATGGCATGCTTGCCCAACTAAAATCGGTTGGTGACTTGACTGTAACGAGTTTTGACTATCCAAACAGTGTTAAACTAGATCAATACCCAGAGGTTTATAAGCAGGTACCAGACTTCAAAACATGGATTAAAGAACATGTGACGACTGACAATAAGAAACTTTATGTGATTACGGGATCTCTATACTTCATTTCTCAGGTCAGAAAATGGGTTTTAGAGCAGGCAAGTGATGTTTAAGACTTGAAAGATGACATTTAGGGGCGTATAATAGCCCTCGTATGTTTTAAAAGTAAGGAGATCACAATGTTTCAACGTCTGAAAAACATTTTAATCGGTGAACCTTTAACTCATGATGATAATGGTGATGAACACTTATTGTCCAAGATTCAGGCCTTGGCCATGTTGTCGAGTGATGCACTTTCATCTATCGCCTATGGTCCAGAGCAGGTCGTCTTGGTTCTGACAGCTGTATCTAGTGCGGCTATTTGGTGGTCAATTCCTATTGGGCTTTTGGTTCTCGTTCTTTTGGCCAGCCTTACCATCTCTTATAGACAGGTTATCAAGGCCTATCCTCAAGGCGGTGGTGCCTATATGGTAACGACGGAAAATCTGTCTCCTAAGTTTGGCTTGATAGCTGGTGGCAGTCTTTTGGTCGATTACATGTTGACGGTTGCTGTTTCAGTAGCCTCAGGTGCAGATGCCATTACTTCAGCCCTTCCCTTCCTTCATCCTTTCAATCTTGAGATATCAATGATTTTGGTGCTTGTTTTGATGGTTATGAATCTTAGGGGAATGCGCGAATCGGCAAAATCTTTGATGATACCAGTTTATCTCTTCATTATTTCGACGCTGTTCTTGTTGGGATTTGGTTTCTTTCAAATTTTAACTGGTCATATGCCTTACGCAGCCACAGCACATTTAGGACAACCTATTACAGGTGTGTCAGTTATTCTTATTTTAAGGGCCTTTACTTCAGGTTCGGCTTCATTGACAGGGGTAGAAGCCATCTCTAATGCGGTACCTTTCTTTAAGAAACCTAAGGCTAAAAATGCAGCATCAACCCTCTTTATCATGTCAAGTATTTTGGGAGTCATGTTTGCCGGAATTACCTTCCTTAACTGGTGGATTGGTATTACACCTCATTCAGGTGTGACAATTTTGGCGCAGATGGCTAGGGAAATTCTTGGTGATTCATGGATTGGCAGTATCTTATTTTATATCTTTCAGTTTTCAACTGCCATGATTCTTGCAGTGGCAGCAAATACAGGTTTTTCAGCCTTTCCGATGTTGTCCTTTAACATGGCTAAGAATAAATACATGCCTCATATGTATCTTGAAAAAGGTGCACGTATGGGATACTCTAACGGAATCTTGACGCTGGCTATTGGGGCCATTACTCTCTTATTCATTTTCCGAGGAAATACGGAACGTTTGATTCCGCTTTATACAATAGGGGTGTTCATTCCTTTTGCACTTTCTCAAACAGGTATGGTTGTCCATTGGATTCGTGAATACGGCAAAGGGTTCTGGAAGCATTCTTTGGCTAATATTTTAGGTGCCTTAATTTGTTACGCTATTGTCCTCATTCTCTTCCTCTTCCGCTTAGGGGATATTTGGCCATTCTTCCCAATTATTGCTATTTTGATGTGGATGTTCCTTAAGATTAAGAAACATTACAATGGAGTTGCTCAACAGTTGCGTATTAATGGTCAAGTCAAAGAACATCATTATCAAGGCAACATTGTTCTTATCTTGGTGGGAAATGTTACAAAGGCTAATATTGGTGCCATTTCTTATGCACGTTCTATTGGAGATAAGGTTATTGCTATGCATGTGTCTACTAAAGATACAGAGAATAAGGATAAGGAAACCGAACAAGAATTTAAAAAATATTTCCCAGAAATCGAGATGGTTCATATCCAATCACCTTATAGTTCAATTACGCAGTCAACTATTCAATATGTAGATGAAGTGGCTACTCAGGCTGAAAAGGATAATGCGACTCTGACTGTTATGATTCCACAGTTTGTTCCGAAAAAATCATGGCAAACCATACTTCATAATCAGATGAGTTTACGATTGAAATATTATCTCAAATGGCGTGAGAATATTGTCATTTCATCCTATTCTTACCACTTAAAAGATTAAATTAAGACAGCTCTTTATCAACTGAAGTGGGTAACGAAAAGCTAACATCTTGAGAGAGGACCTGATATGTCTTCTCTTTTTGTGTGTTCAGAGTGATGAAGACAGGTTTCTTAAAGTTTATGAAGTTGAACGTGTTTTGGTTGAATGTCTAAGACCAGTTCATCAGGTGGTTCTTCAAATTATTGCACCAGCTTTTAAGAAATATTTTCAACAGAAATCAAATTCATTTACACAAATTATTTTATTATGCCCAGCTATTTAAAGTAACTGATAAGTTACAATCTTATACGGAGGTGCTATCTTAATGTTTTCAAATGCGAATAGCTTTAAAGCAAAAATCAAAAGTATTTCAAAAGTAGCGCAGTATTTAGTAGCATGTGACATTTGCACTTATTCTGTTAAGATTTTACCTCACTCTTCTTAGCCAGATTCCCTTTATAAAGCTAATTCTTGGCGCTATTTACGTCGTTTTTACCATTTTTCGATCGAGAACGAGGTATTAATGAAAGCTTTTTTAAAGAAAGTAAGGTAATATTTTTTGGGAACAAGATAGAAATTTCGACCATCAAACGTTTTTTATGTCCCTGCCGTACGATTGCTGGAAAAGAGGATCTATTGCTAGATGAAATATTCTCAAACTCTCAAGTCTATATACTCCAATTAATAAGAACTGCCAGATAAATATGAGATTCTCCTTCCCTATCTGGTTAGAGAACAGAAACAGATGCTCCTAACAGAATAAGTAACCTTATTTTAAAAATAGACTATCCTACTAAATAAAGAGTAGGCTTCTTTCAAGAGAAAAAATCAATACAAATTTACTCTATCATATCTTAAATATCAGAAATAAATAAAAACCACCAGAGAGGATAGCGATTTATTTAACTATCTTTTCTGGTGGTTTTTAATTCTGCAGTTGTCTGTGTAAGATATGAATAATTTGGGTTAATAACTCAGTTCCAAGAATCGTAGACCAGACAGGTATGATTATTCCAAGATTGATTTAAGATTGGCTTTCAAACTAGATCAGGTGGAGAAGGAGCTAGACAACATAAACAATCAATAATAAAATCTACTGATGATTAGTGAATTTTGTGTAAACGATTAGTCAATCTCTATTTTCTCTCGAACATAAAGACTATCCAAATAAAGTTAAATTTGGCCTCAAATAGATTCTGAAGATTTATTTTCTCTTTTGTCAAGGTATCTGGATATGAGAAAATAGAAATCATCTTAGAATGTGACTAAGAGAATTATTTTTTACATATTTAAATCAAATTTAATGTTGAAGTTTTCCAAGCATTTGTTTAGCATGTCTATTTTTGAAACAATAGTAGTTTTAGAATTTTCAAATATCAAGGGATTTAGCCAAATATTCAGTAAAATAGCTATTAATTCTGCAAGTTGTTGAGGATCGTCTGTCGTTATTGAGCCGTCTTCAACTCCTTCTACGATAATTGGATAAAAATAATCAGGGATTGTGAGTTCTTGCATTTGTTTTAAAAATGAAACAAATAACTTAGGACTATCCAGTAACTTAGGAGAAATTGTAACTATAGTTTCCATATTAGTATTAGCTAAACTAATAGAAACTAGTTGTGTTATTTTTTCAGATCCAGTTATATTTTTGGAAAATTTGATTTTGTCAAAAATAAGTTTATTCTGTAAACCTATATTTTTGACAACTGCTTCAAAAATATCCTCTTTAGATTCAAAATGGTGATAAATTGCTCCTTTTGTTAAACCGTCTAAGCCATTTATAATATCAGAAATGGTAGTTTGTTCATATCCCTTTGTTAAGAAAAGATTAGTTGCGACTTCAAGTATTTTTTCTTTAGTGTTTTCCATATTTTAGAAAATAACTCTCCTTTCAATTTATTTATTCCAATGGAATTAGTACACAATTACTGTTGAGAGAGTTACCAATTAATCATTATAACACACTTATACATAGCTTGCCTAATCATTTTTGTTCATTGTATTTTGAAATTATTTTCTATAACTATTTTTTATTAAAAAATCTAAAAAAGTAGTTGTTAACATACCAAAGGTATGTTAAAATCAAACTACATACCAATGGTATGTAGTAGGACATGTCCTACTTAAAATGATCGATCAGATAAATTAATGGGATGAATCTATTATAGAATCGTTACCTCATCAATTAATCGGGGATCCTTTATTTGAATTATTGAAAGAGAATCATTTCTTTGAAAGTGGTAACTCTATCCCGAATTCTGATAATAACTACTTACTTTTTCTTAGAATTTTAGCAATCATTTTTGGAGGAGGTGCTATAGTTTACAATTTATTTTGTATAACGAAACTCCCTTTTCTTGAATATGATTTTGGTAGAGAGAACCAAATTTTGCTTTTAATATTTGGAGTGTTCTTCTCATTGTTTACCACAATAATACATGAAGGAATGCATATTTTGTTTTCAAATAATGTTACAAATATAGGGAAAGTTCTACGTTTTTCTTGGAAGAAATCAGTAGCAACAGTTGATTTGACACATGTTTGGCTTTGGCCACTTTTTGAAAGAAGTATGGCTATTTTAGCAGGCCCATTGTTTGATAGTATTATCTTGTCTTGTTTTTACCTAATAAGTGATTATTTTTTTAGTCCATATATAACAATATCCATTTATATTATGATTTTTAGATTATTGTGGCAATTACGACTTATAGAACATACTGATGGCCGATTACTGATATATATGTTATTTGATAATCCATTTTTGAAAAATAATTTTGATAATAATAGAGATTCTTTAACAAATAAAGAAAAGATAGTATGGAGAGCATGTCGTATTTTTAGCACTATTATAACTATCTTGCTATTATTACTTCTTTTATTTTTTGTAGCACAGATTGTGAGGTATTCATGAAACAAGAAACTATTGTTGTAAGACATTTGAAAAAGTCTTACGGTCAAAAAAATGTTACAGATGACATTAGTATTACTTTTTATAGTAGTCAGATCGTTGCAATTGTAGGTCATAACGGAGCTGGAAAGAGTACGTTTCTGAATCAAATAAATGGCACAGTAGCCTCAGATAAGGGGACAATACATATTAAAGGAGTAGATGTAACCAAACAACCTGGAAAAGCGAGAGAACTTGTTTCTTCTATGCCACAGTTTCAAGTACCAATTAAGGGAGTCACAGTACAGGAAGCAATTAAATGCATTGGTGCTGTAAAAGGAATGAATTCTTCAGCGGTTGAAAGTCGTACCAAAGAATTAATTGATTTCTTAGAGATTAACCAATGGAAGCATACAGCTGGCGAAAAGCTTTCAGGTGGACTTCAGCGATTAACATCTTTTGCGATGTCAGTCGTCGATATCCCATCTATTTTAGTTCTGGACGAGCCAACTAATGATGTTGATCCATTTAGAAGGACTTTGATATGGCGTTACTTGCGTTCTCTTGCAAATTTAGGAACAACAGTTATCATTGTCAGTCATAATTTATTTGAGGTAGAGAGGTATGCTGATCGATACTTACTATTTGATAAAGGGCGTATTAAAAGAGATGTGCTTGTATCAGAGTCTAAAAATGCTCGTCAGTTAAAGCATCAAGTATCGCTATCAGGTGTTAATAAAGAGGAACTTTTTCATTTCTTGAATCATAATAACTTGAAATATGATGATGTTGAAAAACGTTTGATTTTTACAGTCAGTGAAGATTGTTTTACAGAGGTAATATCGGTTATTTTTGATTTACTGAAAACAGATAGAATTGTTAGTTATGAGATAAAGTTGAGAACTCTCTCTGATGACTACGAGGAGTACATAAATGAATAATAGTCAAAAAAGGTTATCTAAATTCGGTGGATTGGTAAAATGGAGCTTACTTCGTCACAGGTTTTATATTCCAGTCTTTGTTGTGGTTCAAATCATTTTATCATTTGCTGTCATTTATGGTTTTCTATTCATTACCAATTCAACTAATCAAGCAGAGAAGTCTTATCTTTGTACAGGAGCTATGGCTATAAATGTGATTGCTGTTACTTGTGTGCTAGCACCTCAAATTGTTAGTGAGGCTAAGCAAAATGGTGTTTACGAATATCAGAAAACATTGCCTGTTTCGAGAGTAGAGATACTGTTGTCTGATTTATTAATTTGGGGATTATTATGTCTACCAGGAATCTTATCAAGTATATTGATTAGCAAATTTGGTTTTGGGTTAGATGTTTCAATCGGGATTAATTCAATCTTATCTGTATTATTGATTATTTTTTCCTTGTTATTAGTTGGTTTTGCGATTGCCTATATTCTACCAACAAATGTTGTTCCCTTAGTAACACAGCTAATTATGATTGGTGGATTGATGTTTTCTCCAATTATCTATGCAGCAGATAGACTACCTTCATGGACGATAACCTTATATAAGTATTTTCCTTTTGTACCAGCTAGTCAGATAATCCGTTCATCCATTTTTAGACTAGAGTACGTTGACAGCAAGAATTTTTCCACGCTAATAGTTTGGGCTTGCTTTGGATTTTTTGTATCACTAATAACATTATCTAGGAGGAAATAGATATGAGTAAGTTAACAGTTTCTAATTTAACAAAAGTTGTAAAGAACAAGACGCTATTAAATAACGTCTGCCTTTCCTTGAACTATGGGCAAGTCTATAGTGTTATAGGAGATAATGGTGCAGGAAAAACAACACTATTCCGATGTATTTTGGGATTAAGTCAACCTATTGGAACCGTTGCTCTTGACGATAAAGTCGTAAATTCTTTCAATTATAACGAATTCCTTAAAAAAGTCGGTGTTGTCTTTCCTTTTCCAGATAGCTTTGGAGCTTATACTGTGAAAGAGGTTTTTGAAAATCATACACGTTATTATGCTTGTCAATCTGTGGATGTTGAAAGTTATCTAAAAAAATTTGGACTAAATGTTTACTTAGGAGATATGATTTGTAAATTTTCTTTAGGTATGAAGCAACGCCTTAATATTGCCTTAGCATGTTTACATAATCCAGATATATTGATACTAGATGAACCATTTAATGGTTTGGATAGAGATGGGATTCTTTTCCTTCAGCATCTTTTGCTGGATTTCAAAAAACAAGAGAAGTTGATTATTATTTCAAGCCATTCATTTGCTGAATTAGAGAAGATAACTGATCGCCTTATTTTTATTCAGCAAGGAGAAATTTTAGTCGATACAGATGTTTTGGAAATTAAGAGACAAGGTTTTGAAACTTTTGAACAATTCTATAGAAAAATAAAAGAGGAATACGGTGTATGAAGGAACAGATCATCTATGAGTTCACTACCCATGGTCGTCATTTTAGGGGAATTATGTGGACAAATATATTAGTCAACTTATCAGCTTTGATTTTTTTCAGTTTTGTAGGACATTTTGAGTCATCTGATCAAAACTCTATTTTAACTGACTCTGCAGGCATAATGACTTTGGCTTCAACATTAACAGTATCTGTTGCTGCTATTTATGGTGTTGTCATTCTAAATCGATTGTTATTAAAAGACTATATTGGAAATGCAAGGGAAATTATCTTTTTATTTCCAGGCGGTAGATTTGAGATATTCCTAAGTAAAGTTATTTCTTTGTCTATTCATTGTTTTTTTAGTCTAGTTCCTGTTTTGTTGCTTGAAAATCTTATTTTTTATTTTGTAGGACTCTCTCTTGGTGTTTTATCAACTGGCCTGTTTGTATATGGGTTAAAAGCTATCTTCGTAGCTATGTTTGCAGGCTTTTTTGTACTTATCGTAGTGTTAACTTCAATACTGGTAGGCCAAGTGACACAATCAATTAATGTTCCCATTATTGTATCTATAATAATTGTGTCAATTATGGGAAATTTTGTAGCCTACCTATATCAATTGAACAATTTAATTATAGTACTTCTGACTCTATGTGTAGCAGTTTTAGTTTGCCTAGCAATTAGTATTTTAATTGATAGAGTTAAAAAAGATGATTTGATAAAGAATACACCTATAAAAAATGGCAAGTAGAAAATCATTAAGAGCAACTTTTTTGGTATTACTCTATGCCATTTCCTGTAAAATAAGATACTGTCAATAATTATGTGTAAACACTCAAGTAGAGTTGAAGAATGTTAATCAAATAAACTTTCAAGTGTGTCAGAACATTGTCCAAACCCTTTATGGATTCGTTGACTTTGCTTGAAATTATAATCTTCAAACAAAGTAACTAGGTAACGTTCCATAGCCTCCTCGTTAGGGAAAAGAACCTTCTTTTTCGTTTGACGTTTGATTTTTTTGTTAAGAGACTCAATGAGATTTGTCGAATAAATGCTGTGCCAAATCTGGTAGGGAAACTGATAAAAAGTTAAAAGATTATCCGTATTCTCCAGACTTTCCATGACTTTCCTATACTTTGGTTCCCATCCGGCGATAAAGTCCTCTAAAGCTTGCACTGCTATTTCTAAATTTTCAGCATGATAAATCGTTTTAAATTGCTCCAGAATAACCGCTCTATCTGCTCGTTTCACTTTACTAGCTAGATTTCGGCTAATATGAATTAAGCAACGTTATTGTTTAGCTAATGGGTAAGCCTGACTGATAACCTGCTCAAGCCCCTTGAAGCCATCGGTCACTACAAGAGAAACCTGTTGGATTCCTTGGTTTTGAAGCTTGTCTAACAGGGTGGACCAAGAAGCATTGTTTTCATTTGGGATGATTTCATATCCAAGAACAGCCTTCTGTCCTTCTGGTGTAATGCCAAGTGCGATATGAATACATTCTTTACTAACGGTTCCACGCCTTAGTTGATATTGAGACCCGCTAGTCGGGTCAGCTAGCAAAGGTGGTGCTAAAGCCTAAGAGCAAACCACCCGTTAGACGGGTTGTTATGACTGGCTAGGATTCAGCTTAGCAATTTTATTTTTTGCAAGAAAAATCAGGTAAAATGAGTTATAATAGATAATATTATAACGTTGCAAGAGGAAATTATGGCAAATCAAGAAAAAGTAGAACAAGCAGTCTATCAATTATTGGAAGCTTTGGGTGAGAATCCTGAGCGTGAAGGTCTTTTGGATACGCCAAAACGTGTGGCTAAGATGTATGCTGAGATGTTTTCAGGTTTAAATGAAGACCCGAAAGATCAGTTTACAGCGGTTTTTTCAGAAGTTCATGATGAAGTTGTCCTTGTCAAGGATATTCCTTTTTACTCTATGTGTGAGCATCACTTGGTTCCTTTCTATGGCAAGGCTCATGTAGCCTATTTGCCAAGTGGGGATAAGGTGACAGGACTATCAAAATTGGCACGTGCTGTTGAAGTGGCGGCCCGTCGTCCACAATTGCAAGAACGTCTTACAGATCAAGTCGCTACAGCGCTTGAAGAAGCCCTTAATCCTCGAGGGGTCTTTGTCATGGTGGAAGCTGAGCACATGTGTATGACTATGCGTGGTATTAAAAAACCAGGAAGTAAGACCATCACAACGGTTGCAAAAGGCCTCTATAAAGAAGACCGTGAAGAACGTAAGGAAATTCTTTCTTTGATGCGTGATTTTTAGGAGTTAAAATGTTTATTGGTAAACATGAAATTGCAGGTAAGGCCTGCATTATGGGAATCTTGAATGTCACCCCAGATTCTTTCTCAGACGGTGGTGATTTTGTCACAATAGAAGATGCATTGGCTCAGGCTGAGCGTATGATTGCGCAAGGGGCTAGCATTATCGATGTGGGTGGTGAATCTACAAGACCCGGAGCAGAATTTGTAACCGAGGAAGAAGAGATTGCTCGTATTGTGCCAATTATACAAGCTATTAAGGCAAAATATGATGTTCTTATCAGTATTGATACCTACAAGACAGCCACTGCCAGAGCTGCTTTAGAAGCAGGTGCAGATATTCTTAATGATGTCTGGGCAGGACTTTATGATGGTCAGATACTAGCCTTAGCAGCTG
Organism: Streptococcus vestibularis ATCC 49124; assembly: GCF_000188295.1. Taxonomy (GTDB): domain Bacteria; phylum Bacillota; class Bacilli; order Lactobacillales; family Streptococcaceae; genus Streptococcus; species Streptococcus vestibularis. The sequence goes on from NZ_GL831112.1 coordinate 451,238, forward strand.
AAAAAAATGTACCGATTATCCTCATGCATAATCAAAAAGAAGAAAAATACAGTGATGTCACAGAGAATGTCTGTACTTTCCTTAGTCAACGTACGCAAGCTGCCTTGGAAGCAGGTGTAGCTAAAGAAAATATTTGGATTGATCCTGGCTTTGGCTTTGCTAAAAATGTCCAACACAATATTGACCTGCTTAGAGGCTTGGATAAAGTTGTTGGACTTGGGTATCCTGTTCTTTTTGGGATTTCTCGTAAGCGTGTTGTGGATTATCTCCTAGGTGGAAATATTCCTGCCAAGGACCGTGATCAAGGGACAGCTGCTTTATCTGCCTATGCTGTTGGCAAGGGATGCCAAATTGTCCGTGTCCATAATGTTGAAGTCAATCGTGATATTGTTAAGACTATCTCAGGAATTTTATGAAATTAAAAAAGCTCAATTGAGCTTTTTTTCTTAGTCTTGAATTGTCCAAACGCTGACAGATTTTTCAGAGACTGGGAAGTCTCCCCATCCGTCTTCGTCAATGATTACAGTGTCAGAGCAGTTCCCAAGAATATCATAGAAGGTTTGTCCAGCCCAATCACTTCCAATTTCCATAGATTTGTTGTTGGCAGCATCATTAGAAATGGTTACGGCTAATGGAGTACCGTTTTCATTACCAGAGCGTGTCCATCCGATACAGTTAGGGTCGTCAAAGTAGTCTGTTTGCTCTCCGTAAGCCAAATCTTTACGAGCGTAAAGTAAGGTGTCTAGGACATCTTTGAAACTTTCTTGAGCAAACTCACCATCAATACCATAGTAGTCACCATAAAATAGGCAAGGAAGACCGTCTTTACGAAGAAGGATAAGGGCATAGGCAGATGGTTTAAACCATTCTTCAACAGTAGATTCCAGGGCTTGTCCACGTTGGGTGTCATGATTGTCTACAAAGGTTACCGCATGTTCTGGGTGATTTTTGACTAAGCTATGATCGAAAATAGTCGTTAAATCATACTCGGCTCCTTCGAGGCTAGCATAGTATAAATTGTTATGAAGGCGAACATCTACAAGATCAAAGCGGTTTTCAGTTTTTTCGAGATAAGTATTATTATCCTCTTCCTTGGCATTCCAAAATTCACCAAAAACATAGAAATCTTGACCTTGTTTTTCTTTGACGTCGCGAATAAAATTACGCATAAAGAAAGAATCAATGTGCTTGATGGCATCCATTCGGAAACCTTGGACTCCAGTTGTTTCGACGAACCAGTCAGCCCATTCGTAAATATTTTCTATAACCTCAGGATGTTTATAATCTAGGTTGGCATACATAAGGTAGTCAAAGTTACCATTTTCATTGTCAACCAAGTCATTGTGTGCCCAGCCCTTGTTGTCACCTTGGATAAGATAAATACCATTTTTATTTCTTTTGGCATCGAAGTCAGTCCCATTAAAGTGGTACCAGTGCCATTCAAAGTCGTTGTAAGCTTTCTGACGTCCGTCAAAAGTGAAATGAGTCCAACCCTCGATTTCAAACGGTTCGCTGATTTCTTGGGTACGGTCCTCGGGGTCAACTTCTACCACATCAAAGGTTTCAAGTTTATCCGCGGCTGCCTTGTGGTTGAGCACAACATCGGCCATAGGGACGATACCAACATTTTTGAGTTGGTTGATGGCATTAAGGTATTCTTCCTTGAGACCATATTTGGTGCGTATGGTTCCTTTTTGGTTGAATTCCCCAAGGTCAAAGAGGTCATAGACTCCGTAACCAACATCATCTTTGTTAGTAGCTTTGAAAGCAGGCGGCATCCAAACATGGCTGATGCCAAGGTCTGCTAGATGTTGGGCATCGTCAGCTAAGTTGTTCCAATGTTGGCCGTCACTTGGGAGATACCATTCAAAGTATTGCATTGCAGTTTGATTTGTCATAGTTTTTTCCTTATTAGTTGAGATAGTCTTAGTTTAGATATCAGGAATTTTTAAACTCCTGTGACTTTATTTTACCAAATCAGAAGAATTACGCAATCGATTGTATTGTCGAAAAACAATAACTTCAGATTTGTCTAAAATATCATACTAATTAGATCCCAACTTTTCACCTTTTTTGTGTTAGAATAAAGATGAGTTTAGTCGTCTTAAGGAGAAGATATGGATAAAATCATTTTAAATGGTTGCCGTTTTTATGGCTATCACGGGGCTTTTGCTGAGGAGCAAACCCTAGGGCAAATTTTTGTGGTTGACCTGGAACTGGAAGTTGATTTGACCAGGGCTTCACAAAGTGACAATCTAGCAGATACAGTTCATTATGGTTTGGTTTTTGAAGCAGTACAGAAACAGGTGGAAGAAGAAAAGTATATTTTGATCGAGCGTTTAGCTGGTGCTATTTGTGAGGACTTGTTTAATCAATTTGCGCCAATCCAATCTATTAAAATTAGAATTACTAAAGAAAACCCACCAATTAATGGGCACTATAGAAGTGTTGGAATTGAGTTGGAGCGCAGTCGATGACGAAAGTTTATTTAAGTTTGGGATCTAATATAGGAAATCGTCAAGGCTATCTTCAAAAAGCGGTTGAGAGCTTGAATCGATTGCCTGAGACGGAAGTTAAAGCAGTGTCCTCTTATTATGAGACGGCTGCTTGGGGATTAACAGACCAGGCTGATTTTTTGAATCTCGCTTTAGCACTTGACACTCAGTTGCCGGCCGAAACCTTACTAAGTTATTGCCAGCAAATTGAAAAAAATCTTGACCGCGTTCGACATGAACACTGGGGCCCTCGGACTGTGGATATTGATATTCTTTTATATGGGCAGGAAACCTGGGGGACTGAACACCTTAAAGTGCCTCATCCTTTCATGACTCAAAGGGCCTTTGTTTTGGTTCCTCTGCTAGAAATTGCCGAGGATTTAGTTGAGCCTCAAACTGGTCAACCCTACGAAAAATATTTGAGTCAATTAGACACTAGTGATGTCCGCAAATTGGAGCAAGTGGACTAGTTTTTACTAAAATTCCTTGTCGTCAAGATGGGGATTTTTTGCTATAATTAATCTTGGCTTTTTGCTGTATTTTTCTTTTAATTTTTTGGGAAAAATACTAATTCATTTTTAGGTTGTGATAGTCATAAGGGGGAATTTTTCACAATACCTACAAAGAAATAAATGTATAGAAAAAGTATGGGAAATAACATGTTAGATGAACTTAAAGAAGACTTAGTGGGGATTGATATTCGTTTCGACGAACCCTTAAAAGGTTATACTTACACCAAGGTTGGAGGTCCAGCGGATTATTTGGCCTTTCCACGTAACCGATATGAGCTCTCTCGTATTGTCAAATTTGCCAACAAGCACGACATTCCGTGGATGGTGCTTGGTAATGCCAGTAATTTGATTGTTCGTGACGGTGGTATCCGAGGTTTTGTGATTATGTTTGACAAGCTTAATGGTATCGCTGTTAATGGTTATCAAGTTGAAGCAGAAGCGGGAGCTAATTTGATTGCAACAACCAAGGTGGCCCGGTTCCAAAGTTTGACTGGTTTTGAATTTGCGGCGGGAATTCCAGGTAGTATTGGTGGTGCTGTCTTTATGAATGCGGGTGCCTATGGTGGCGAGATTGCACATATCTTGGTTTCTGCCCAGGTTCTTACAAAAGACGGTGAAATTCGTACGATTGATGCAAGAGATATGCGTTTTGGTTATCGTCGTTCGGTGCTCCAAGAAACAGGTGAAGTGGTTATTTCAGCAAAATTCAACCTCAAACCAGGAGACTACGAGCAAATCAAGAATGAGATGAACCGTCTTAATCACTTGCGAGAACTTAAACAGCCTCTTGAATACCCATCATGTGGTTCGGTCTTCAAACGTCCGCTAGGTCATTTTGCAGGTCAGCTTATTATGGAAGCCAACCTCAAGGGACATCGTATCGGTGGTGTTGAGGTTTCAACTAAGCATGCTGGTTTCATGGTCAATGTCAATCAAGGAACAGCAAAAGACTATGAAGACCTTATTGCAGATGTTATCGCTAAGGTTAAGGAAAATTCAGGTGTGACACTAGAGCCTGAAGTTCGCATCATTGGCGACAAATTAAATTAATAATACTAATCCTATTTTTGTTATCCATGGAGGATTTATGACAATTGACTAATCCGATTATTGCCTTTCAGAACGTCTCGAAAGTATTTGAAGACAGTGGCACACAAGTTTTAAAAGACATCAACTTTGAACTGGAAGAAGGTAAGTTCTATACCCTACTTGGGGCTTCTGGTTCTGGTAAATCAACTATCTTGAACATCATTGCTGGTCTCTTGGATGCGACCAGTGGTGACGTTCTTTTGGATGGAAAGCGTATTAATGATATCCCTATCAATAAAAGGGATATCCACACCGTTTTCCAATCTTATGCCCTCTTCCCACACATGAATGTCTTTGACAATGTGGCTTTTGCGCTTAAGTTAAAAAAAGTGCCTAAAAAGGAAATTGAAGAGCGTGTAAAAGAAGCCTTGAAAATGGTTCAACTAGATGGTTATCAAAAGCGCTCGATTCAAAAATTATCAGGTGGTCAACGCCAACGTGTGGCCATTGCCCGTGCGATTATCAATCAGCCACGTGTGGTCCTTTTGGATGAGCCCTTGTCAGCACTGGATTTGAAGTTACGTACTGAAATGCAATACGAGTTGCGTGAACTACAGCAACGTCTAGGAATTACTTTTGTCTTCGTCACTCACGACCAGGAAGAAGCATTGGCTATGTCAGACTGGATTTTTGTTATGAACGATGGTGAAATTGTTCAATCAGGAACGCCTGTTGATATCTATGACGAGCCTATCAACCATTTCGTTGCAACCTTTATCGGAGAATCTAATATCCTACCAGGAGTCATGATTGAGGACTATTTGGTTGAGTTCAACGGAAAACGTTTCGAATCTGTGGATGGAGGAATGCGTCCAAATGAACCTGTCGAAGTGGTTATCCGTCCTGAAGATTTACAAATCACGCTTCCTGAAGAAGGTAAACTGCAAGTTCGCGTGGAAACGCAGCTCTTCCGTGGGGTCCACTATGAAATCATTGCTTATGACAATCTTGGCAATGAATGGATGATTCACTCAACCCGTAAGGCGATTGAGGGTGAGATTATAGGTCTTGATTTTACGCCTGAGGATATTCATATCATGCGTCTTAATGAGACAGAAGAAGAGTTCGATGCACGTATTGAAGAATATGTGGAAGTGGAAGAACATGAAGATGGCTTGATTAATGCCATTGAGGAGGAGCGCTATGAAGAAAACAGCTAGCCTCTTCTCGGTACCTTACCTCCTTTGGCTCCTGCTCTTCGTGGTTGCTCCAGTGCTCATGCTACTCTATCAGTCTTTCTTTGATATCAGTGGTAACTTTACATTGGATAATTATGGTACTTTCTTTTCCAGTTGGACTTACTTAAGGATGAGTTTTAACTCGGTTCTTTATGCAGCCATCATTACTCTGGTAACCCTTCTCATTTCTTATCCGACGGCATATCTTTTAACCAGACTAAAGCATAAGCAACTTTGGTTGATGTTGGTCATTTTACCAACCTGGGTCAATCTCCTTCTGAAAGCCTATGCTTTTATGGGGATTTTTGGTCAACAGGGTGGCATCAATGCCTTTCTTGGTTTCTTTGGGATTGCCCCTATGCAAATTCTCTTTACGGATTTCTCTTTCATTTTTGTAGCCAGTTACATTGAAATTCCATTTATGATTCTACCGATTTTTAATGCTCTGGATGATTTGGATGAGAATATTGTCAATGCAAGTAAGGATTTAGGAGCTAATGATTGGCAGACCTTTACCAAGGTTATCTTTCCTTTGTCGCTTAATGGGGTACGCTCGGGTGTACAATCGGTCTTCATTCCTAGTCTTAGCCTCTTCATGCTAACACGTTTGATTGGTGGGAACCGAGTTATTACACTAGGAACGGCTATCGAACAGCATTTCCTCACAACACAAAACTGGGGAATGGGGGCAACCATTGGTGTTGTTCTTATTGCTGCTATGATTGCGACAATGTGGTTAACAAGGGAGAGACGTCAATGAAAAAATTTGCAAATCTCTATTTAGCTTTTGTCTTTGTTATCCTTTACCTGCCAATCTTTTATTTAATCGCCTATTCTTTCAACAGTGGTAGCGATATGAATAGTTTCACAGGTTTTACTCTGGATAACTACCAGAGCATGTTTTCAGATAGCCGTCTTATGTTAATTCTGGCTCAAACCTTCTTTTTAGCTTTCCTTAGCGCTCTTCTGGCGACGATTATTGGTACCTTTGGGTCTATCTTTATCTATGAGAGTAAACAGAAGCATCAGAATGGGATTTTATCCCTAAATAACGTGCTCATGGTTGCACCGGACGTTATGATTGGTGCGAGTTTTTTGATTCTCTTTACCTTGATTGGTTTCCAACTTGGCTTTGTATCGGTTTTGTTGAGTCATATTGCCTTCTCAATCCCAATCGTGGTTCTCATGGTTTTGCCACGCCTTAAGGAAATGAATCGAGACATGGTGCATGCAGCTTATGACCTGGGGGCCACCCAATGGCAGATGTTACGTGAGGTTATGTTGCCATACTTGACACCTGGTATTATCGCTGGTTATTTCATGGCCTTTACCTATTCTTTGGATGACTTCGCAGTAACCTTCTTTGTAACGGGTAATGGTTTTTCAACACTTGCTGTGGAAATTTACTCACGTGCTCGCAAAGGGATTTCCTTAGAAATCAATGCTCTATCAACGGTTGTCTTCCTGTTCTCTATTCTTCTAGTCATTGGATATTATATGATTACTCAGGAGAGAAAGGAGAAGCATGATGCGTAAGCTCTATCAATTTCTGGCAGGGATTTTAGCAATTATTTTCTTCCTTTGGGGAATTTCTGCCTACATGCAAAGTCGCACCGGAAATGCTTCGGACAAACTTGTTATTTATAACTGGGGTGACTATATTGACCCTGATCTCTTGACCAAGTTCACTAAAGAAACAGGAATCAAGGTCCAGTATGAAACATTTGATTCTAACGAAGCTATGTATACTAAAATTAAGCAAGGTGGTACGACTTACGACATTGCTGTGCCGTCAGACTACACCATTGATAAAATGGTCAAGGAAGACCTTTTGGTGAAGTTGGATAAATCTAAAATCCATGGCTTTGATCAGATTGGTTCAAGCTTTAAAGGACTTAGTTTTGACCCTCACAATGATTATTCTATCCCTTATTTCTGGGGGACAGTCGGAATTGTCTATAATACGAAATTGGTGAAAAAAGCACCTCAGCACTGGAATGATCTTTGGTCACCCGAATACAGAAACCAGATTATGTTTGTTGATGGCGCACGTGAAGTCCTTGGTTTCTCACTGAATAGCTTGGGACATAGCTTGAATACGAAGAGTATGACTGAATTACGTTTGGCTGAAACTAAACTTAATAGTCTAACACCAAATATCAAGGCTATTGTTGGTGACGAGATGAAGGGCTACATGATTCAAGGTGATGCAGCTATTGGAGTAACCTTCTCAGGGGAAGCCAGTGAGATGCTTGATAAAAATGAGGATCTTCGTTATGTTGTTCCATCTGAAGGCTCAAATCTATGGTTTGATAATCTGGTCATTCCTAAAACAGTGAAGCATGAAAAAGAAGCTTATGCTTTTATCAACTTCATGCTTAAACCGGAAAATGCAGCACAAAATGCTGAATATATTGGTTATGCCACACCTAATGAGGCAGCCAAAGCCTTACTTCCAAAGAGTATTACTGATGATAAGGCCTTTTACCCATCAGAATCAACCATTAAAAACCTTGAAGTCTATAATAACCTAGGTCAAAAGTGGCTAGGAATCTATAACGATATTTACCTTCAAGTTAAGATGTATCGTAAATAAGTTTTTTGAGGCCTAAGTTTCAGATGCAATCTAAAACGGTTCTTCAAACGATTTTATT
>NZ_GL831112.1:459239-467748 GCF_000188295.1 Streptococcus vestibularis ATCC 49124
CTCTACAGTAGTTTTACCCACTACAGAAATTATAGAGCCATTTTATTTTAAAATTACGGAGAGACTGAAACGCAATAGTTTCAGTCTTTTTCTTACATCGAAAAGTCTCGCCTGTTGCGTACAAGTCTCTCGATTAACAAGAGTTTCCAAGATTTCAGAAGTGCTGACACATAAGAGTTTAAGAAAGTGTCTACTTTACACTATTCTGAACAAACCATGCTATTTTTCTTGAACAACTGTATTACTGTGCTATAATAAAGCAAAGAAATTTTTATGTTTATTTTGGAGGACTTAACATGCAAGCAGCATTTCTCTTTTTACTGATTTCATTCTTGATTATCTTGGGAATTCTCATCAGTATGCTTTATGTCGTACGTCAACAGTCAGTAGCTATCGTTGAACGTTTTGGACGCTATCAAAAAATCGCAACGAGTGGTATCCATATGCGTTTGCCATTTGGTATCGATAAAATTGCAGCCCGTATTCAACTACGTTTGCTTCAAAGTGAGATTGTGGTTGAAACTAAGACAAAGGACAATGTCTTTGTCATGATGAATGTGGCTACTCAATATCGTGTTAATGAGCAAAATGTTACAGATGCTTACTATAAACTCATGCGTCCGGAAGCTCAAATTAAATCATACATTGAGGATGCTCTCCGTTCATCAGTTCCTAAATTGACGCTTGATGAGCTTTTTGAGAAGAAGGATGAAATTGCCCTTGAGGTTCAACACCAAGTAGCAGAAGAAATGACCACTTATGGTTATATCATTGTTAAGACCTTGATTACCAAAGTTGAACCAGATGCTGAAGTTAAGCAGTCTATGAACGAAATCAATGCTGCTCAACGTAAGCGTGTGGCAGCCCAAGAATTGGCAGAAGCAGATAAGATTAAGATTGTCACAGCAGCCGAAGCCGAAGCTGAAAAAGATCGTCTCCATGGTGTTGGTATTGCCCAACAACGTAAAGCTATCGTTGATGGTTTGGCTGAGTCTATTGCAGAACTTAAAGAGGCTAATGTGGGTATGTCTGAAGAGCAGATTATGTCTATTCTCTTGACCAACCAATATCTAGATACCCTTAATACTTTTGCAGCTAAAGGTAATCAAACCTTATTCCTACCAAATAATCCAAACGGTGTGGATGATATTCGTACCCAAATTTTGTCAGCCTTGAAAGCAGATAATAAAAATTAAGCACAAAAATAAGCCAGATCTATACGATCTGACTTTTTTGTTTTATTTTTCTAGGAATTGTGTCAAACGGATAACTTCAATCTTATAGCCATCTGGATCAGTGATGAAGTAGTACATTTTTGGTTTACCAGGAAGACCTGAGAGGTCTGTGACAGTGTATCCAGCCTCTTTATGAGCTTGGTGTGTAGCTTCTAGGTCATCAACGCCAACAGCGATATGACCGTATCCATCTCCTAAATCATAGGCTTCGTGGTCATAATTGTAGGTTAATTCCAACTCGTAATCAGGATCATCTTCGAGTTGCAAGTAGACAAGGGTGAACTTATATTCTGGAAAATCATTGCGACGAGCTTCTTTGAAACCAAGTGCTTCTTTATAAAATTTAAGTGAGGCTTCTAGGTCCTTGACACGGACACAAGTGTGTAGAAATTTAGTCATGTGAGATACTCCTTTTATCTAATTCTGTAAGTTTATGATAGCATTTTGGAACCGTTTTTTCTACTATTGGCTCTTTTATGCTATAATGACGAAAAACAATCTGTGGAGTATGCTTATGACAATTTTAGCGATTGATTTTGGGGGAACACAGGTGAAGTCGGCACTTGTTTCAGAGCAGTTTACCATTGAAAAGAGTCTGCCGACGCAGTCATCTCCACAAACCTTAGAACAAGCTACTGATATGATTGATCAGATAGTTACTTCAGTTGAAGCAGCCCTATCAGGTATAGCTATTAGTGTTCCTGGAACTGTTGATACTGAGGAGGGTGTGATTTATCACGGCGGTTTGTTGAGATTCTTTCATGGTTTTCGTGTCAAAGCAGCCCTGCAAGCCAAGTATCATTTGCCAGTAGCTGCTCTTAATGATGGAAAAGCAGTCGCCTTGGCAGAGCTAGCTACAGGTCATTTGCAAGGAGTGACCAATGGTGCAGCCCTTGTTTTGGGTTCAGGTCTAGGTGGTGGATTTATTATTAATAGTAAACTTTTTCAAGGAAGTCACTTTCAAGCGGGTGAGTTGACCATTCTGTTACCAGTTCAAATGGAAAAAGTGGATTCTTCATTGATGCGAGGCATGATTTTGTCGGCTGTCGGTTTAATCACCAAGGTAAATGAAGTGCTAGGTGACTCAGATTTAAAGGATGGTTTAGCCGCATTTAAGGCCATAAATGCAGGAGATAAAACAGTCTATCCACTTTTTGAAAGCTATTGCCGTAACTTAGCCATTACCATATTGAATCTTCAAACCATTTTTGATATGGAAACCTTTGTTATTGGAGGTGGTATTTCAGCCCAGCCTATTCTTATCGAGGAGGTCAACCGCCAGTTTGATAAGGTTCACCATGAGATTGACTTTATTGGTAAAATTATTAAACGTCCAAAGATTGTAGCCTGTCATCATCATAATGGAGCAAATCTAATTGGTGCAGCCTATTTTCTTAAGCAAGGATAACGGATAGTAAATTCGATTACTTGCAAAAATATACATAAAATACCTAACTTTTTTGTGACGAGCGGCCAATTCCGTTCGTTTTTTACTATTAACACTTTACAATATTCAGAAAATTCGCTATAATGGGACCATTAAAATTTTGGAGGTGTCTTTATGACAATTTATAATTTCTCAGCAGGACCTGCTACATTACCAAAACCTGTGCTCGAAAAAGCACAAGCTGAATTGCTTAACTATCAATATTCCGGTATGTCCGTGCTAGAAATGTCCCACCGTTCTCCAGAATTTGACAAAATCGTTAAAGATGCGGAAGCGACACTTCGCGAGCTTATGGCCATTCCTGATAACTATAAGGTTATTTTCTTGCAAGGGGGCGCTTCAACGCAATTCACAATGGTTCCACTGAACCTTGCTCAAGGTAAGAAAGCTTACTACCTTGTGGGAGGGTCATGGGGTAAAAAAGCTTATACAGAAGCTGTTAAACTTTCAAAAACTATTCCTTTTGAACCAATTCTTTTGGCGTCATCTGAGGATACTGTTTACGATCATATTCCAAGTTTTGATCCTTCAACGATTGATCCAGAAGCCGCTTATGTTCACTTGACTACCAATAATACAATTGAGGGAACATCTATCTATGATTTGCCTGATACTAATGGTGTGCCAATTGTAGCAGATATGTCTTCAAATATCTTAGCAGCTCGCTATAATGTTGAGGATTTTGCTCTTATCTATGCTGGTGCTCAGAAAAATATTGGGCCTGCTGGTGTAACAGTGGTTATCGTCCGTGAAGACTTCCTTAACGACCAACCACAATTGTCTGCTATGTTGGATTATCGTATTCAAGCTGAAGCAGGATCACTTTACAATACACCACCATGTTTCAACATCTATATTTCAAAACTCGTCTTTGACTGGGTTAAAAATGAAATTGGTGGCGTAGACAAGATGGCTGAAATTCAACGCGAAAAATCTGGTCTTCTCTACGATTACATTGAGTCATCTGATTTCTACACAAACCCTGTCAAATATGAAAAGGATCGTTCTGTCTGCAACATTCCGTTTGTTACACCAAGTAAAGAGTTGGATACTAAGTTTGTAGCAGAAGCAGATGCTCTTGGTTTCAAGAATATCAAAGGACACCGTTCTGTAGGTGGTATGCGTGCTAGTGTTTATAATGCTTTCCCACGTCAGGGTGTACTTGACTTGATTGACTTTATGAAGAAATTTGAAGCCGAAAATAAATAATTAGGTAAAGAGATGGAAATTAGACAAGCCTTCCCAAATGAAATTGGGGCTATCATGACTGTGATTGAGAGTGCTAGAACTGCTTTAGCAGAAGCGGGTAGTTTCCAATGGCAAGGGGCTGATGGTTACCCTACTGAAGAAACCATCTTTGATGATGTTCTTAAAGGGCAAGCCTATGTCGGTATCATTGACGGTCAAATTGTTTCTTATGCTGCGGTGGTTACTGATGGAGACCCTGCTTACGACAAAATCTATGATGGAGACTGGAAGCATCATAATAAGCGCTACATTACCTTCCATAGGATTGCCGTTTTGACTGAGGTTACAGGTCAAAGGGTCGCTCAAACCTTTATTCAAGGTCTTATTGAGGGAACTGACGCTCATGATTTTCGTTGCGACACGCATGAAAAGAATCTTGTCATGCAGCATATTTTGGAGAAACTTGGCTATGTCTATTGTGGTAAGGTTCCTATTGATGGTGAACGACTTGCCTATCAGAAAATCAAAACCAAGAGGGAGAAGGCTTTTTATCAAGAAGTTGATGAAGCTACTCACCACGGGATTCATTAATTTAAGAGGAATAAAATTATGGTATTTAGCGTAAAAACATATAATAATATTAACCAAATTGGTTTGAAGGAACTTGGAAATCATTTCCAAATTGATGGTGATTTAGCGGAAAATCCAGATGCTTACATTATTCGTAGTCAAAATCTCCATGATACAGTTTTCCCTGAAAATTTGAAAGCTATTGCGCGTGCCGGTGCTGGGACTAATAATATCCCAGTGGATGAAGCAACTGAAAAAGGAATTGTTGTCTTCAATACTCCAGGAGCTAATGCTAATGCAGTTAAAGAAGCTGTCTTAGCTTCTATCTTGCTTTCAGCACGTGATTATATTGCGGCCAATGCTTGGGTTAACAAACTTAGCGGTGACGATGTGCCTAAACAAATCGAAGCAGGTAAGAAGCAGTTTGCGGGTAGCGAGATTGCTGGTAAGACACTGGGTGTTATCGGCCTAGGTGCCATTGGTGCGCGTATTGCTAACGATGCCTACCGTTTGGGAATGAAGGTCTATGGCTACGACCCATATGTTTCTATTGAAGCAGCTTGGAATATTTCTCACCACGTTAAGCGTGTTTCTGATCTCAAAGAAATCTTTGAAAACTGTGATTATATCACTGTTCACGTTCCATTGACACCTGATACGAAAGGTACTTTCAATGCAGATGCCTTTAGCCTCATGCAAAAAGGAACAACAATCATCAACTTTGCCCGTGCAGAATTAGTAGAGAATGATGCGCTCTTTGATGCTTTGGAAACAGGTGTAGTAAAACGTTACATCACTGACTTTGGAACAGAAGAACTACTTAATAAGCCTAATGTGACAGTCTTTCCACACGTTGGTGGTTCGACGGGTGAAGCAGAGCTTAACTGTGCTATTATGGCTGGTCAAACCATCCGTCGCTTCATGGAAACAGGTGAAATTGTCAATTCTGTTAACTTCCCACGTGTACAACAGGTTTTGAGTGCTCCATATCGTATCACTTTGATTAATAAAAACGTGCCTAACATTGTGGCCCGTATTTCAACAGCAGTCTCTGATTTTAATATCAATATTGATAATATCATTAACCGTTCAAAGGGAGAGTATGCTTATACCCTTCTTGACCTTGATGAGACAGACAAGTCTAAGATTGATGAATTGGTCGCTAAGTTTGAGGCCAGCGACAATATCGTACGAGTACGTTTGATTAAAGGTAAATAATTCAGAAATAAGCTGACAGGAACAAGGTTTTCCTGTCTTTTTTTGTTATAATGAACTTATGTATTATCGTCAGTATTATGTATCCCCTATTGGTCGCCTGTCCTTGGTGGCTGGTGAGGAAGTCCTCTATGGTATATGGTTAAAAGGACAAAATCATTTTCAGTCTGGTTTTAAGGAAGAGGAGTTAGCGGACACCTCAAATCCTATTTTAGAAGTGACCAAGAAGTGGTTGCAGGCTTATTTTAAAGGTGAGAATCCAAGTCCAGATGACCTTCCTTTAGCTGAACGAGGAACAGCTTTCCAACAAAGAGTTTGGTTGGCTTTAAGTGAAATTCCTATGGGGCAAATCAGAACCTATGGTCAGATTGGTAAGGCAATCTCTTGTCGATCCGCACAGGCTGTAGGAACTGCTGTTAGTAAGAATCCCTGGCTGATTCTTATCCCTTGTCATCGTGTTTTGCCTAGTAGTGGTCACTTAGGAAATTATGCGGCAGGAGAGTATGCCAAGCGTTTCTTACTTCGTTTGGAAGGCCTTAGGTTTGCCAAGCCTTAAATAGATAGCTTATGCTAGAGAAAAGGAGAAAAACATGTACACTTTTTATGAATATCCAAAATGCAGCACTTGTCGTAAGGCAAAGGCGGAACTCAATCAATTAGGTTTAGATTTTGAATCTATTAATATTAAGGAAAACCCACCTTCGGCTCAATTTTTAAAAGAGCTTTTGGCGGGGGCAGATTTAGAACTAAAGAAATTCTTTAATACGAGTGGACAATCCTACCGTTCTTTAGGTTTAAAAGATAAGCTACCAACATTGTCTCTTGATGAAGCTATTGATCTCTTGGCCTCAGATGGGATGTTGATAAAACGTCCTATCTTGATTAAGGATGGTAAGGTTTTGCAGATTGGCTACCGTACCCCTTACCAAGACTTAAATTTATAAATAATAAGCAAAAAATCTTGCCACAGTAAATGGAAATATGATAAGATAAAAACAGTTGCCGCTATAGTTAAATGGTATAATAGAGCAATGGTAATGCTCCGTTCCGAGTTCAATTCTCGGTGGTGGCATCTGTGAATGAATCCAGCCTCAGGGTTGGATTTTTTTTATATTCAAAGAGGCTGATTTATGCCTCTCAATTTTTCAAAAGTATTTACTGAAAACTCTTGAAATTCAAAAAAAAAGGAGTAGACTAATAGGTGATTAAACCTAGGAGGCAAGTCGTGAAATACTACGTTCAATTCATGTTGATTTGTTTGTTTGCCGTTATTGGTGAAGCTCTGTCAACATTCTTCAAATTACCTATTCCTGGAAGCATTATTGGTCTATTCTTGCTTCTTATTGCTCTTCAGCTTAAGTGGATTCGTCTACGTCATATTCATGCAGTCGCAGAGTTTTTAATTGCCAATATGACTATTCTATTTTTGCCAGCAGGTGTCGGTATTATGGAACGATGGAATGCTATTTCAGCGAATATTGTCCCTATTATTTTGATTATTATGGGAGCCTTGGTTCTTAATATTGTAGTGATTGCAGTAGTTGTCGTCTTTATCAAAAAACACTTTGAAGGCGATTATGAGGAGGTTAATCGTGGCTAATTTTTTTAACACACCTTTGTTTGGGCTAACACTTTCTGTACTAGCTTACACAATAGGACTTTTGATTTATCGCCGTTTTCCTAATCCTTTGACAACGCCTCTTCTTGTATCGACTGCCTTGATTATCGTCATTTTGCACTATACAGGTATTTCCTACAAGGATTACTATGTAGGTGGCTCTTATCTTAACAGTTTGATTATTCCTTCAACCGTCGCGCTAGCAGTTCCTTTTTATAAAAATCTACACCTCATGCGTCATCACTATAAGAGTATCTTGATTGGGTCAACAGTTGCCTGTGTTCTTAACACTACTTATACCGCTTTGATTGCTAAGCTTTTTGGTATGGATTATTTCCTTGCTATCTCACTCTTTCCTAAGTCTGTGACGACTGCCATGGCTGTAGGAATTTCGGAAAAAATGCAGGGGATTACGACAGTTACTCTGGTTGTAGTTGTTATTACGGGTATTTTAACCTCAGTTTTAGGTCCTGTCTTTTTAAAGATGATTGGTATTAAAGATCCAGTCGCTATTGGTCTTTCCCTAGGAGGAACTGGGCATGCCGTTGGTACTGGAACTGCCTTCAGATATGGTCAGGTTGCAGGTGCCATGGGTGGTCTATCAATCGCTGTAACAGGGATTTTATATGTCTTTATTAGTCCTATTGTGGCTAGTTTAATTCTGAGATAAAAAATTAAGGTTTGGATAGGTTTTCCAAGCCTTTTTAGCTATGAAAAACAAGCAAAATCTGACCTTTTATGCTATAATTAAGATTATGAATTATGGAGATTATATCTGGGATTTAGGTGGTACCTTGTTGGATAATTACCAGGTATCAAGCCAAGCCTTTCTAGCAACTTTAGAACAATTTGAGCGTACAGCAGAATTTCAAGCAGTCTATGATGCCCTTAAGGTGTCAACCAGTACTGCCATTGCCATGTTTGCGCCTGATATAACTGATTTTCGAACCCTATATAAGCAAGAGGAAGCCAAACATTTACAAGAACCTGTGCTTTTTGAAGGTGCTAAGGATGTCCTTGCTAAGATTGTGGCTGAGGGCGGACGTAATTTCTTGGTTAGCCACCGTAATTATTTGGTGCTAGATATCCTTGATAGAGCAGAGATTGCTCATTATTTTACAGAGGTTGTAACTTCTGAAAATGGTTTTGCTAGAAAACCTAGTCCAGATAGTTTTCTTTATTTAATTAAAAAATACGATATTAAACATGGCTTGGTCATTGGTGACCGCCAGATAG
>NZ_GL831112.1:467798-474081 GCF_000188295.1 Streptococcus vestibularis ATCC 49124
ACATGGCTTGGTCATTGGTGACCGCCAGATAGACATAGAGGCTGGAGGAGCAGCGGGTTTGGATACCTTGTTTGTTGATGGCCATAAATCATTATTGGAGATTGTGACATAGATGACTGATGAATTAAAAAATCTTGAAGAAAAAGCGCAAGAATATGATGCCAGCCAGATTCAGGTCTTAGAGGGACTTGAAGCGGTACGTATGCGCCCAGGAATGTATATTGGATCCACCTCAAAAGAAGGCTTGCATCACTTGGTATGGGAGATTGTCGATAACTCAATCGATGAGGCCTTAGCAGGATTCGCCACGCATATCAAAGTTTTTATTGAACCGGATAATTCTATCACGGTTGTTGACGATGGTCGTGGTATCCCAGTCGATATCCAAGAAAAAACAGGCCGTCCTGCGGTAGAAACTGTCTTTACAGTACTTCACGCTGGTGGTAAATTCGGCGGAGGCGGTTATAAGGTCTCTGGTGGTTTGCACGGGGTTGGTTCTTCGGTCGTTAATGCCCTCTCAACTCAGCTTGATGTTAAGGTTTATAAAAACGGTCATATTCATTTCCAAGAGTATAAACGTGGGGTAGTGGTAGCAGATTTGGCAGTAATTGGTGAAACAGAGAAACATGGTACGACTGTTCACTTTACGCCAGACCCAGAGATTTTCCAAGAGACAACGGAGTTTGACTTTGGAAAGTTAGCTAAACGTATCCAAGAATTAGCTTTTCTGAACAAGGGGCTCCGTATCTCTATCACTGATAAGCGTGAAGGTCTTGAACAAGAGAAACATTATCACTATGAGGGTGGAATCACATCTTATGTGAAGTACATCAATGAAAACAAAGACGTTATCTTTGACGAGCCTATCTACACAGATGGTGAGATGGATGGCATTTCAGTCGAAGTTGCTATGCAGTATACGACCGGCTACCATGAAACGGTGATGAGTTTTGCCAATAATATCCACACTCATGAAGGTGGTACTCATGAACAAGGTTTCCGTACGGCTCTTACTCGTGTTATCAATGATTATGCACGTCAGAATAAGATTCTCAAAGAAAAAGATGATAATTTGACAGGGGATGATGTTCGTGAAGGTTTGACTGCTATCATCTCTGTTAAACATCCAAACCCACAGTTTGAAGGGCAAACCAAGACCAAGCTTGGAAACTCTGAAGTGGTTAAGATTACCAATCGTCTCTTCAGTGAAGCTTTGAGTCGCTTCCTCTTGGAAAATCCTGCTATTGCTAAAAAGATTGTTGAAAAAGGAATTCTGGCTTCTAAGGCCCGTATCGCCGCTAAGCGTGCTCGTGAAGTGACACGTAAGAAGTCAGGTCTTGAAATTTCAAACCTTCCAGGGAAGTTGGCAGACTGTTCATCGAATAATGCTGAAATGAATGAACTTTTCATTGTCGAAGGGGACTCAGCCGGTGGATCTGCTAAATCAGGTCGTAACCGTGAATTCCAAGCTATTCTGCCAATTCGAGGTAAGATTTTGAACGTTGAAAAGGCTAGCATGGATAAGATTCTAGCCAACGAAGAGATTCGTTCTCTCTTCACAGCTATGGGAACTGGTTTTGGATCAGAATTTGATGTCAGCAAGGCTCGTTACCACAAGTTGGTAATCATGACTGATGCCGATGTCGATGGGGCCCACATCCGTACTTTGCTTCTGACTTTGATTTACCGCTTTATGCGTCCAGTCTTGGAAGCAGGCTATGTCTACATTGCTCAACCACCAATTTATGGGGTTAAGGTTGGTTCTGAGATTAAAGAATACATCCAACCTGGTGCAAATCAAGAAGAAAAATTGCGTGTAGCTCTTGAAAATTACAGTGTGGGACGTTCAAAACCTACGGTTCAACGTTATAAAGGTCTAGGTGAAATGGATGACCACCAACTTTGGGAAACAACCATGGACCCTGAAAATCGTTTGATGGCACGTGTTTCTGTGGATGATGCTGCAGAGGCCGATAAGATTTTCGATATGTTGATGGGAGACAAGGTTGAACCTCGCCGCGAATTTATCGAAGAAAATGCCGTTTACAGTACTCTGGATATCTAATATTCTTTTAGAAAAAGGTGCAATGCTAGGATAACTATGATATAATCGTAATGTTATTCTACATTTATGAACATAATAGACGATTAAGGAGAAACTATGTCTAGCGGAATTGTTTTACTGATTGTAGTGGCAGTTATACTTGTAATTGTCGCTTACTTAGTCGGTATTCTTATTAGAAAACGAAATGATTCGCGGATTGCACAGCTTGAAGAACGCAAGCAAAAATTGTTTGACTTGCCAATTAATGAAGAAATTGAAGAAGTTAAAAAGCTTCATTTGATTGGACAAAGTCAAACAACTTTCCGTGAATGGAATCAGAAATGGATAGACATTTCGACAAATTCATTTGCAGATATTGAAAATCATATTTTCGAAGCTGAAAATATGAATGATACCTTCCATTTCTTTAAAGCTAGTGGTGAGATCAATAATATTGAGAGTCAGTTAGATCTTGTGGAAGAAGACATTAAGTCTATTCGTGAGGCGCTCTCAACCTTGAAAGAACAAGAAGAAAAGAATAGTGCTCGTGTTAAACATGCACTTGACTTGTACGAAGAGTTGCAAAATTCTATTGAAGAAAACTCTGATAATTTTGGCTCTACTATGGGTGAAATCAACAAACAGCTTAAAAACATTGAATCTGAGTTTGCTGAATTCGTGACTCTTAATTCATCAGGTGACCCTGTTGAGGCATCAAGCATTTTGGACCGTGCAGAGGAGCATACCATTGCTTTGGGTCAAATTTCAGAGAAGATTCCAGCCATTGTAGCTAAGTTGGAAGATGATTTTCCAGATCAGTTGGATGATTTGGAATCTGGCTACCGCAAGTTGATTGAGCAAAATTACCACTTCCCTGAGAAAAATATCGAACGTCGCTTCCAGGAAATTCGTGAAGCTATCCGTTCAAACTCAAGTGAGTTGGTTTCTCTTGACCTGGATCGCGCGGAAGAAGAAAACGCTGATATTCAAGAAAAAATTGACAACTTGTATAGCATTTTCGAACGCGAAATTGCATCATACAAGGCTGTTATACGTCAAAAGAAAATTTTGCCAGATTATCTCAAGCATGCTAAAGAAAACAACAAGAAACTTCAAGAAGAGCTTGAGCGTCTCATGTTGACTTACATTTTCGATGAAACTTATGCAGCAGATGTACGTAGCTTTGCTTCAGATATTTCGAGTGTTGAAACAGCAGTTCTTCCAACCCTTGAAAACTTTGATAATCAGGTGAAACCTTTCTCAGAACTTGAAAAGATCTTCGAAAAGAGTCTCAATACCTTGTCTGCTGTTGAAAATGGACAGGTTGAGGTTTTTGAAAATCTTCGAGCTATCGCGAAAAATGAAGCTAAGGCGCGCGACGAGCTTGATGTTTATGTTAATAAATTGCATGTTATCAAGCGTTACATGGAAAAACGTAATCTTCCAGGTATTCCTCAATCCTTCTTGAGTGTATTCTTCTCAACAAGTGCACAAATCGAGGCTCTCATGGATGAGCTCAGCCGTGGACGTATTAATATTGATGCAGTAATGCGTTTGACTGAAACGTCAAAAAATGCTATTGAACATTTGGAAGAGACTGCTTATTTGGTTGTTCAAAATGCAACCTTGACTGAACAACTCTTGCAGTACTCAAACCGTTACCGCTCTTTCGAACCTGCTGTTCAAAGTAGCTTTGAGCATGCACTTAAGTTGTTCGAAGTCGACCACGACTACGATGCATCTTTGGAAGAAATCTCTTACGCCTTGGAAACAGTAGAACCAGGTGTAACAGATCGTTTTGTATCGTCTTACGAAAAAACACGCGAACAAATTCGTATGTAGAATAGAGATTCTGGGCCTCGGTCCAGGATTTTTTTGAAGAAACTTATCTCTTTTTAGGTTAATGATAAGCCTAATAAAAGTTATATAGGTATTAAAGAATAGAGGTAATTATGTCAGAAGTAAAAGGCTTATTAGTTATGGATGTAGACTCAACTCTGGTCCAAGAAGAAGTAATTGATTTATTGGGGGAAGAGGCTGGTGTTGGTCGAGAGGTCGCTGAAATCACAGAGCGGGCCATGCGTGGAGAATTAGATTTCAGACAGGCTCTGAATGAGCGTGTGGCAACCCTTAAGGGATTACCTGACAGCATATTTGAGAAGGTCTATGCCCGCATTCATTTCAACAAGGGAGCCAAGGAACTTGTGGATGAACTCCACTCACGTGGCTTCAAGGTAGGTTTAGTTTCTGGTGGTTTCCATGAGACAGTTGATAGACTGGCAAAAGAGGCAGGTATTGATTATGTGAAGGCTAATCACCTTGAAGTGATCGATGGTCTCTTAACTGGTAAGATTTATGGTGAGATTGTTACCAAAGATGTCAAGGTAGCCAAACTTAAAGATTGGGCAGCAGAAAATGGTCTTAAACTCTCTCAAACCATTGCTATGGGTGATGGAGCCAATGATTTGCCTATGATTAAGACAGCCGGCATAGGCATTGCCTTTTGTGCCAAACCAATTGTCCGTGAACAAGCTCCTTATCAAATCACAGAACAAAATTTATATAAGGTGATTCAGATTTTGGATGAGGTTAAGACAAAGTAGATATAAAACATACTAAGATTAGTAGTGAAGAAATCTCCGACGGGAGAGAGTACTCACTACTTTTTCTTTGTGCTAAAGTAGAGGTGTCTTGTTAAGTCGTGGCTTCTTTTGGCGCTAGACGTCGTATATAAAACTGGCAAGACACCTGTTTTAGATGGAATTTTATCAAAGTATGTTGGACGCTAGACGTCGAGTGTTGAAAATGAAATCACTAAAATAAGGAATCATTCAAGACAAAGAGGTAAACATAATGCGGACAGTTTTTGGTATCGATGTGAGTAAAGCAAGCTCAGAAGTCGCTATTCTTGTGAATGGTGAAAGGGTTCATAGCTATACTATGCCTAATGACATTATCGGATTTTCTCATCTACTGAAGGATCTAAAGACCGTGAGCAACCCCGAAATTATTTTCGAAGCCACTGGTGTCTATTCTCGCCGACTCCAGGCTTTTCTGGAAGAAAACAGCTATGACTATACACGTCTTAATCCTTTGGAAGCTAAGAAGCAACTTGATAGCTTACGAGTTCGGAAAACTGATAAGATTGACGCAGAGAAACTAGCTTCGTCACAATTTGTTTTAAATCGTAAACCAACTTACGTTCAAGAAGAAGTCTATCAAAACTTGCATGATCTTAGCCGATTCTACCAAAATCTGACAGAGGATATCGTAAGGACAAAGAATAGGCTGCACAAAGTTCTTCAAGTCGCCTTCCCAGAAATCGAGAATCTACTATCTACTCCTACAGGTGAGCAATATTGGAATCTCGTGTCCATCTTCCCAACAAAGCATTGGGTGCTGGAATTATCAGAAGTTGAGTTGAAAGAGACTATCCGCAACTCAACCTCTAAACGCATTTCAGAGAACAGAGTAGGTAACTTGGCCGAGAAGTTAGTTGGACTGGCAAAGCAATCTTATTCTGCCATTTCAAAAACCTCTCCTATGATAGAAGAGGTTAAGTATAATGCACAGGAACTTATAAGGTTGACAAACCGTCGGGAACAAGTTTTACAACAGTTGATAGCGTTAGCTGAACCTCTACCTGAATATGAGATTCTTCTCTCTATTCCTGGTATCGCAGAAACAACGGCTACAAGCATTATTGGCGAATTAGGAGACATTCGTCGCTTTAAGTCTGCTAATCAAATCAACGCTTTTATCGGCATTGATCTCAAACACTATGAATCGGGAGATTTCCTAGGTCAAGAGCATATCACTAAGCGTGGGAATCCTTATGCAAGAAAAATTATGTATAAATGTATTCACAATATCGCTTCAGCTAGTCATACCAATCCTTGCCATATCGCAGATTTCTATGAGAAACGAAAAAGACAATCGCAGACAACTTCAACTAAGCCACATACGATTGCCTCTATACATCGCCTCATTAGGACAATGTACTATCTTATAATGCATAATAAACTTTACGATTATACTTTAGCCAAAAGTCATTAAAGTCGTCTATGCTTTATAATTCTAACACCTTATTTCAAAAAATACCAGATAAGGTGTCGTTTTTATATGCTCAAATGTCAGAAAAAATGGCTTGAACTATTCCTCAAAAAATTCCTTTTATGCACTTTCAGAAATAATGTTGAATCAGAAACCGTATTATACTTGACAAATGGTAGAAAAAGA
>NZ_GL831112.1:474131-493959 GCF_000188295.1 Streptococcus vestibularis ATCC 49124
GTCCGTTGGACCATTCCAATGGACTTTTTGTACGTCAAAAAAGCACCGAATCGGTGCCACTTTTTTCAAGTTGTATACGGACTAAGCTTTATTTTAACTCGCTGTATTGTTTTGAATGGTTTCAATATTTTGTTATCACAATTTTCGGTTGACATCTCTTAGAACTCATCTTATCATAGAGGAGTCTAATATTGAAATAGGAGAAGGGACATGTTATACGAATATCTAGCTATTTTTACATGATTGAGGAAGCTTAAAGGATTAGTTTTCCCAATTTTGGTCGGATTATTCAGGTAGCCTCTTTGTTTGATGTTATGATGAAATCGTCAGTTTTTTTGGCTCATATTATTACTAATTATGGAGACAAGGATTTACCTGTGCCGACGGCCGTAAGCAGTATTCCTAATGAGGAAGAGCTTGTGGTTTTCATTTTACCCCCTACAGGAATTATAGAGCCATTAATTAATGAATTACTTCTAATATTCTTTTTGGAGGGAGTGTTCTATTTTTGTTTTTACATTTGGCATCTCAAAGCTATACTAGTATTTAGAATAGCTTTGAGATGCTTTTTATGTGACTTTCAGTTCGTGTTTCGCTTCGGAGGTGCGAAAAATAAATAAACTACCACCCACTATATGTGATTACATACCAAAAAGGGTGGTTATGATTTTCTGGATAATACTCACATAAAAAATAAATAGCTATACATTGACTTGATCTAATATTGGCTATCATTTTTTATGTTCCAATAATATTTAAAAATAATTGACACAAATAAATTATTGCTATACAATAATTTTAGAAAATAAATTATTGTATCACAATAATGGAGGTGTTTTATATGAATAGATTTTTAAAAATAATCGGTTATGGTCTATCCCTTGCACAATATGTTATTTGGTTGCTTGTTTTTCTATTATTAATAGGAGTAGTGGGAATTTTCTTTGGAGGACAGACGAGCCACGGAAGTTTTATATTTGATTATGGAAATTTTATAATCAATATTCCAATTATTTTTCCTTTGTTGGTTCTTTTTATGACAATAGCTATGTGCTTCATTGTTATTAAATTGTTAAAAATTTGGAGTATTCTGATGATAGATTTTAGTGATGGTAAATACTTTAATTTTAAAAATTTAAAATATTTAAAGAAATCTTTTCTATTTTTGCTTGGTTTAACAATTTTTCAACTCTCAATTAACCTAATATTTAATTACTTGAACATAGATAATGTTAGTGGATTATTTGATTTGTCAATAAAGAATTATTTTGTAAATATATCGTTTCTGATATTGAATTATTTATTGATTATCGTATTCAAAAAAGGGGAAAAGATACAGAAGGATAATGAGGAGATAATTTAATGATATGGAAGAAATAAAATAAATTTAGATGAAGTGATTAAGTCTAGGAAGCTTACATCAAAAGAACTAGCTAAAAGAATTGATATAACCGAAGCAAACTTATCAATTTTGAAGACCGGAAAAGCCAAAGGGATACGATTTTCGACATTATTGAATATATGTAGAGAACTTGATTGCCAACCCGGTGAAATTATTGAATATAAAAGGAGTAAAGATAATGAAGAATAAAAAAATATTGATGATTCTAGTTGGTTTTTTAGCATCAATAATACTTGTATCGTGTGGTCTAAGAATTAGTGATACAGTACAAGATGTTACATCAGAAATTCGTCAAGAAACTCCCAAAGAAGATACTGAAGATTTAGGAATAAAACAGGTATTAGAACAAAAAAAGGGTGAAAATGTGGATATATCTACTAAAGATTTTACTGGCTATATTTACATAATGAGCACAAAAGAAAATATTGAATCGATTAGAAAATCAGAATTTAATATCAATAATGATTCTTTTCACGATGTTAAAAAAGGGTCTGAGCATGATTTCAATATTCGTTATAATAGTAAGACATTTTTTTCGGTAAAACAGATAAAAGTTGAATCAGTTAGTTCAGTGAAGATTTCTTCAAATTATTCAGAAAATAATTTATTGGTTTTAAGAGAAGAAAAATGATAAGAAATAACTTTGACCTATATCAATCTTACAGTTAGTAATCAAAAAGGGCCTCAACTATTCCGAATAGTTGAGAAACCCATAAAATTCAGGCTCTATAATTTCTGTAGTGGGTAAAACCACTGTAGAGATTATAGAGCTTTTTGAGTGTATACTCAAAAAGCTCTTGGAAGGTAAATTTCCGAGAGTTTTAATTTTTATTAGCCAAATAGACTCCAAGGACTACCAAGATTCCCGCTAAAATTTGTAACTGTGAAAAGGGCTCCCCAAGGAAGACTACAGCAGCTAGAATTGAGATAATTGTCGAAATACCGATGAAAGAAGCGGTTCGGTTAACTCCGATATTTGCGATAGCAAAATTTGAAAGGATATACCCTATAACACTACAGCCCAATCCTTGGTACAGGATGGTTATGGCGAACTTTGAATTACTCCAAGGGAGCGTTAAGAGCTCTTTCAAGTTACCTGCTAGAAAGCTATGGCTTAGTGCAAAGAGTCCAAATGTAAGGCAACCACTGGCTAACATAAAATAGGTAATTTCAAAGCTAGTGAATTGACCGGCTTTTTCAACGTCAACGCAATAAAGAGCATAGGAGACAATGGCTAAACCTAAAATGAAGTAGCCGACAAGTGAGAAGTTGGTGGAGGCACCTGCAGCGAATACGGCAATGATGATACCGATGAGGGTTGTAGTGACACCTAGCACTTGCCAACGACTTGGCCATTCTTTCAAAATAAGACTAGACATGATAAGCGCGACGACCGGAATGCAAGCGAGGAATGCTCCACTTTCAGAGGCAGTAGTCATACGAATTCCAATCGTTTCGCAGATAAAATAGATAATAGGATTAAGGATGGCAATACGTGTCAGAGGTCTGAGATTTCTGCCATTTATGACTACCCTACGTCTTCTTGCGAGAAGATAAAGGTTGACAAAGAAGAAGGCTGTGACAAAACGCCAAGAGATTAAAGCAAGGCCACTGGCCTGTGCTGTAATCGATTTGGTAAAGATAAAACTGAGCCCAAAAAGGATCTCGCAGGCAGCTGCAGCCAAACATCTCAAGATAATTTTATGTCTCATTGTCTCACCCCCTGATTATGGATTTCCATACCTATTATAGCACCTTTAGATAACGCTTTCATCAATCTGAATCTAAAAAGATTAGCAGAATAGCTAGCCTATCTTATATTAGTTACCAATTGAGACAGTTCCGTTTGAGCCATTTGTTTTGGCTGAATTACCGTTTTCGCTGTTCAATTCAGCCGAACCGTCTTTGTTGACTTTAACTGAGGCACTTGAGTAGGTAGAAGAAGAGGATTTTCTCACCTTACTTGATGATGATGAAGAAGATGAGTCAGTTTTGTTTTTGGAGTTACCACATGCTGCTAGGGTTAACAAGGCGAGAACTGAGACAGATACTAAAGTTAATTTAGAAAATACTTTCATAATAATCTCCCTTTTTTATTAGTAAATTTAATTTAATGAGAACTCATCAAATTGAAAGCGTTTCTATTTTCTTACCTAACTGTAAACTCTTGGTAATATAGGTGTTGTATAAGACTAATCTGTTGAAAAATAAGAGGATTCCTTAAGGGTTATGATAGATATTTTAAAACGTTCAGTTCGGTTGTTAGGCTTCTCTTTGTTATAATAAAAGAAAACAAATGTAGGTGCATTATGTATCAAACGACGATTAAAGTTGACAAACGCTATCATTCACTTTCAGAGGTTTAGGGAGTGTCTGTGGAACTCTTTGGATATATGGATTGACTCTAGCTATGACTAAGCGGATATAGATGTTGATATCAGCTTAGTGAAATAAGCTTGTTATCCGTCGAGAAATTCGTGTTATACTAGTAGCTATAGACAACCTGTTTCACTTGTGGTGGAATGGGTATTGATAGGAGGGCTTGCTATGCAAGACAAACTACATGAAATCCGTGTGTTTGAGAATTTTCAAGAAGAACTATTTGAAACTGGGCATGTGATTGTCGCAACTGAGGTCGTCGAGAAGTCCTTGAATTATTTTGGTAATGCTCATGGAGGTTATTTATTTACGCTCTGTGATCAGGTGGCAGGACTTGTGGCACTTTCAACAGGGGACTACGCTGTGACTCTTCAGTCCAATATCAATTATTTAAAGGCAGGCCATTTGTCTGACCAACTCAAGATTGAAGGTCTTTGTGTGCATAATGGTAAAATGACCAAGGTGGTAGAAGTCCTCATTACTAATCAGGAGGAAAAAATTCTTACTAGGGCGACCTTTACCATGTATGTGACGGGCTCGGTTTCGGAGTAGAGAAGGAATCTTATGTCAGCTTTTCAAACTGTGGATGAGTTTGCAGTCTTTGTAAATGACTACCTGACACCAGACCAATTGGGTGTTCAGGAATATTCTTGTGCCTCTTGACGATTATGATATGATGTGTCCTTAGCATGCCGTCTGAAATTTTTCTGGCTTACACAAGGTCTTTTTCAGTCTGTAATGGATTTGGATAATAGTTTTTCTATAGATGCTGAAAGCCTGACTATGAAGGTACGACTTAGGGGACCAAGAACTCCTGTTTCAAGTGACTGGACTGGAGATGGTGGTTATTGATTTAACTGGCTCTCTTTATCGTTTCGTTGATGTGTCATTCAATGAGGGAGTCGAAAGACTTATGTAACAGCCTTGCTGGTGAGGACAATAGTCTGGGAATGATTGCTCTTGCGCCAGCTACTTGTGCGTTTTTTAAACTTAGAGGGCCTGCGACGGAGGCTGTTTGGGAGTGTTTTCATTATGCTAAGAAACATTTTGTGATGACTGATCAGCCTACTGTAGAGGTTTATCCATCAGGGAATCGTCAGGCTGAAGATTATGAAATGGAAATTTGGATTCCAATAAAGGAGGAAGTGTAGATGCGTCTGGACAAGTTTTTGGTGGACTGTGGTGTCGGGAGTCGTAGTCAAGTCAAGAACTTTCTGAAAAAGAAGCAAGTGATTGTAAATGGGCAGGTGGAAACATCACCTAAGACTCAGATTGATGAGAATAAAGACCGAATTACTTACTTGGATCAGGAGTTGACACATGAGACTTTTGTTTACTATCTCTTAAATAAACCTCAAGGTGTCATTTCAGCAACGGAAGATCCCCGTCATAAGACTGTGCTCGATTTACTTGATGACACAGCAAGACATAAGCGGGTTTTTCCAGTTGGTCGCTTGGATATTGATACTCATGGTCTCCTTCTATTGACCAATAATGGAGACTTAGCCCACGCTATGCTATCACCCAAGAAGCATGTGGACAAAATTTATCAGGCGAAGGTGGCTGGTGTCATGGATGAAGAGGATATCTTGGCTTTTGAAAAAGGGATTAAGCTTAAAGATCATACTTGTCAGCCAGCGAAATTAGAGATTGTATCAGTCGACAGGAATGAGAGTACTAGTTGGGTTCAAATTACCATTGCCGAGGGAAAATTCCATCAGGTTAAGCGTATGGTAGCTGCTTGTGGTAAGGAAGTAACAGAGTTACAACGTCTAAGTATGGGGCCTTTAAGCCTGCCCAATGATTTAGAACTTGGTACTTGGCGACGTTTAACCGAGGAGGAGTTGGAAGCTTTAACGGTTTTTGGAATTCCTTCGTCTTAAGCTAGTCTAATAGTTGCGAAATAGGCGGATTTTTGTTACTATTATTGTGATATTCTAGAAGAAAAAACGAGGTAAATTCAAGTGGCATTTGGAGATAACGGACCACGTAAGAAATCATTTTTTGAACGTCTAACAGTATTAGTCGTTTTGATTATGCTATTAGTAACAGTTGGGGCATTGATTTTCCAAGCAGTCGCATCTGTCCTTTAAGACGCTATCAAGCGTTTTTTTGTGTATGTCGGAAATTCTTTGGTCTGAGATTGAATTAGAACACTGCATACAAATCAGAAAGAGAGAATATAAATGAGTATGTTTTTAGATACAGCCAAGATCAGTGTCAAAGCTGGTCGTGGTGGCGATGGGATGGTTGCCTTCCGTCGTGAAAAATATGTGCCAAATGGCGGTCCTTGGGGCGGTGACGGTGGTAAGGGTGGCTCAGTCATTTTCAAGGTTGACGAAGGCTTGCGCACCCTTATGGATTTCCGTTATAACCGGAAGTTCAAAGCCAAAAACGGTGAAAAAGGGATGACCAAGGGTATGCATGGTCGAGGAGCTGAGGACCTTATCGTTAGCATCCCGCCTGGTACGACAGTACGTGACGCTGAAACAGGTAAGGTTATTACTGACATGGTCGAGGATGGCCAAGAGTTTATCGTTGTTCACGGTGGACGTGGTGGACGTGGAAATATCCGTTTTGCGACACCTCGTAATCCTGCCCCTGAAATCGCTGAAAATGGTGAACCAGGTGAAGAGCGTGAACTTCAATTGGAATTGAAGATTTTGGCTGATGTTGGTTTGGTTGGTTTCCCATCTGTTGGTAAATCAACAATTCTCAGTGTGGTAACGGCAGCAAAACCAAAGATTGGTGCCTACCACTTTACGACAATTGTTCCTAACTTGGGAATGGTCCGTACAAAGTCAGGAGAGAGCTTTGCCATGGCCGACCTTCCAGGATTGATTGAAGGTGCTAGCCAGGGGGTTGGGTTGGGAACACAGTTTCTCCGCCACATTGAGCGTACACGTGTTATCCTTCATGTTATTGATATGTCCGCAAGTGAGGGGCGTGATCCTTACGAGGATTATCTTCAAATTAACAAAGAGTTGGAAACTTACAACTTGCGCTTGATGGAACGTCCACAAATTATTGTTGCTAATAAGATGGATATGCCTGAGGCTGAGGAAAACTTAAAAGAGTTTAAGGAAAAATTGGCTGCTAATTATGATGAGTTTGATGAGTTGCCACAAATTTTCCCAATTTCAAGTTTGGCTCACCAAGGTTTGGAAAATCTCTTGGAAGCTACTGCAGAGTTGCTTGATGAGACAGATGAATTCTTGCTCTATAGCGAAGACGATATGGAACAAGAAGAAGTTTACTACGGCTTTAACGAGGATGAACGTCCATTTGAAATCAGTCGTGACGATGATGCGTCATGGGTACTTTCTGGTGAAAAACTTGAAAAACTCTTTGTCATGACTAACATGGAACGTGACGAATCTATCATGAAATTTGCGCGTCAATTGCGTGGTATGGGAGTTGATGAAGCGCTCCGTGAACGTGGTGCTAAGGATGGCGACATCGTTCGTATCGGTAACTTCGAATTTGAGTTTGTGGATTGAGGTTGAAAGACTCTCTAAGTGCTGAAGCACAAGATAGTGTACGGCAGTCGCTATGGCGGCCTGCCAAGCAACCTCACTAACTATGTAAAGTCGGCGAATTTAAAAATATTGAAATAAGAGGTTTACAATGGGAGATAAACCGATATCCTTCAGGGATAAAGATGGAAACTTTGTTTCTGCGGCCGATGTTTGGAATCCAAAGAAACTTGAAGAACTCTTTACGCGCTTAAATCCTAACCGAAAACTCCGTCTTGAGCGTGAACGCTTGGCAAGGGAAGAAGCAGCAAAACACCCTGAACTAAATGAAGAAACAGAGCAAGTCTAGCACTTGCTCTGTTTTTCTTATCCAAAATAGTAATCAAAAACAGCTACCCCATGAGGAGTAACTGTTTTAATTGATTAGGCATTTAAAACTTTGTCCAAGAATTCTTTCAAACGTGGGTGTTGTGGGTTATCAAAGATTTGATCTGGCGTACCATCTTCGAGGAACTCACCCTCTGCAGTAAAGATTACTCGGTTGGCAACTTGACGGGCAAATCCCATTTCGTGAGTAACGATAATCATGGTCATACCTTGCTCTGCCAATTCTTTCATAACGTTAAGAACATCTCCGACCATTTCAGGGTCAAGGGCAGAAGTAGGTTCGTCAAAGAGCATGATATCAGGATTCATTGCCAAACCACGTGCAATCGCCACACGTTGTTTTTGTCCACCTGACAAGCTATCTGGCGTTGCATCAGCCTTGTCAGCAAGTCCAACACGATCAAGAAGATCCATAGCTAATTTATTAGCTTCTTCTTTAGTCATGCGTCCAAGTTCAACTGGTGCGAATGTCACATTTTCAAGGACGGTCATGTGGGGGAAGAGGTTGAAATGTTGGAAAACCATCCCGATATTTTCACGGGCTTTGTCAAGGTTTGTCTTAGGATCTGATAATTCATAGCCATCAACGACTACTTTACCAGAAGTTACTGTTTCAAGTAGGTTAAGAGTACGAAGGAAGGTTGATTTACCTGAACCTGAAGGACCGATGATACATACAACGTCACCTTCGTAGAATTTGGCGTCAATGCCTTTAAGGACTTCATTGTCGCCGTATGATTTGTGCAAGTCCTGCACATCGATTTTCAATTCAGCCATTATTTAAGTCTCTTTTCTAGTCGTTTGGCCAATTTCGTCAAGCATGTGATGATGACCAAGTAAAGGATGGCCAAAATCGCATACATACGGAATGATTGGTAGTTACGAGCAATGATGATTTTACCAGTTTGGAAGAGTTCGACCAAACCGATAGCTGATACGATAGTCGTATCTTTCAATGAGATAACAAATTGGTTGATGAAGTTTGGCAACATCAAGCGAACAGCCTGTGGCAAGATGACCTTACGCATTGTTGTATTGTAAGGGACACCCAAGCTTCGGCTGGCTTCCATTTGACCAATTGGCACAGCTTCGATACCACCACGCACAATTTCAGCAATGTAAGCACCACCGTTAAGTGAGAGGGCGATAGTCGCTGCCACAAAGTCATTGATTGGTGACTGGTGACCAGTGATATTTTCAATCAAGTTCGGAATACCCCAATAGATGAAGGCTGCAACAATCATCAATGGGATACCACGAACCACGTCAACAAAGACTTGCGAAATCACGCGGAGTGTCTGGTTTGGTGCAACTGCCATCATACCGAAGAGAACACCGATAATCATGGCAATAGCAAATGAAAGAAGGGTCAAACCAAGGGTAATTCCAAGACCTTGGAGGAGTTGTTTATAGTTGTTCTTAATCAAGCCTACGATGGTTGTTTCATCGGTAGCTTTTTTTGAGCTTCCCTCTTTTGATTTGTTGCTATCGAGGTATTTATTGATAATCTTATCGTAAGTACCATCTTTAACGATAGCAGCTAAACCATTGTTGAACATCTCAATCAACTCAGGATTAGCACCTTTTTTAACAGCAAAGCCGACATCACCAGTAGCAATACCTTCAATTGGTGTTGTAAAGTTACGCCCTTGTTGGATAGCGTATAGAAGAACGGCTTCGTCATCCATAAGAGCATCGATTGAACCAGAGTTCAAGCTGTCATACATAGTAGAAGCTTCATCGTAAGCACGGACTGTAAAGCCATATTCACCAGCGTGGTCTTCCAACCATGAGTAAGATGACGTACCGTTTTTAGCTCCTACAGTCTTACCTTTGAGATCCTTATAAGATTTAATCTTACTTCCTTTAGCCACAGCCAAACGAATATTTGATGTGTAGTAAGAATCTGAGAAGTCAAAGATTTGTTTACGAGCATCAGTGATGGTCATACCGGCCAATACGGCATCAGCTTGGCTAGATTGTACAGCATTAAGTGATGCATCGAAACCAGGGTTTGTCAATTTGACATTAAAACCTTGGTTTTTAGCAGTGGCATTGATGATATCGACATCGATACCTACATATTTACCTGAACCATTTTGATATTCGAATGGAGCAAAAGATGAGTCCATTGAGATAGTGTAGGTTTCCTTGGCAGGAGTGGCTTTTGCGTTAGCATCACCAGTCAATTTAAGATCTGCTGAAGGTTTTGATGAAGAAGATTTTTCTGAATCCCCCAACCATTTGTTCATGATTTTGTCGTAGGTGCCGTCTTTCTTCATTTCTTTAAGAGCTTCGTTAAAGTCTTTGATAAGCTTCTCGTGTTTTCCGCCTTTTTTAACAGCAAAAGCGAAGCTACCGATAGATTCAGGCTTGATGTTGATAGCGTAGTCTTTTCCTTGACCAATAGCGTATTTAACAACTGGCGTGTCGTCCATAGCTGCGTCAACAGAACCTGAATCCAAGCTGTTGTTCATCAAGTCGCTAGTGTCAAAAGTTTTAACTGTGAAACCATATTTGCTAGCGTTTTTATCGAGCCAAGTTTGAGCAGCGGTACCGTTTTTAACACCGACTGTTTTCCCCTTCAATTGTTTGTAGTCGCTGACTTTGTCGCTACTACGTGTATAGATAACAATTGAAGTGTCGTAATAAGTGTCTGAGAAAGTGAAGACCTTCTTACGTGCGTCGGTAACAGTAGTACCGGCCATTAGGGAGTCTGCTTGGCCTGATTGAACAGCGTTAACGGCTGCATCGAAACCAGGGAAGGTTTGGTTAACATCCCAATTTTTACGTTTGGCAACTTCGTTGATGATATCAACGTCAATACCTTTGTAGATCTGATCAGAATCTTTGAATTCAAATGGGGCATAGGCTGTATCTGAAACGACTGAAATTGTTTCAGCAGATACCTTAGCTCCGAAAACAAAGAAAACTGACATGGCACTCAAGAAGAGTGTCAGAAGTTTTTTCTTCATTATAAAAAGTCTCCTTTATAAAATACCCTCTTATTCTATCAAAAAAAGGTCTTATTATCAAACTTCTAGAAGTTTGATGTCAGGAAATATGACAAAGTCAGTTAGCTATGAGAGCTATCTGGGAAGAAGTTGACAAGCTTGTGTCAATTAGTTACACTGTAATCGAATACATGTAAGATTTGTTACAGGAGCTAAAAAATGAAGAGACGTATACTTGAGAAATATACTAGCCGATATGATAAAGTCCCAAGTTGGCTGATGATTATGCTGTCTTGTTTTATTGCTTTTGGTTATGTCCTCATAGGTGGATTTCTATCAGGGATTGTTGTGGGAATTCCAATGGCTATTGTTCTTTCATTCTTGATGTTTAATGGCGACATTCAGTTTCAGGATATAAATACGATTTCCTATAAGATGTTTTCAAACATGTATTTTCAGTTGGGAACATTTGCCTTCACTGCTTTAGCTATCTTTTTCTGGGTTAAAGTTGTTGAAAAACGTCCCATTCGTACACTTGGATTTTTCAAGGGTTATATTTGGTTGAACTTGCTTAAGGGCTGGGGATTTGGGACTTTACTCTTGTTAGTTAGTTTCCTTGGGACTTATTTACTTGGAGGGTTAGAATTTGTAAAAGTAGACTTTTCTCAGAGAACCGTCTTATATATACTTTCCCTAATACCTTTCTGGTTTATCCAAGGCGGAACCGAGGAACTGGTGACACGTGGTTGGTTACTTCAGACGGTGACTAATAAATTGAACCTTTCCTGGGGAATTGCTATCTCAAGTTCTTTCTTTTCAATATTACACCTAGGAAATCAAGGTGTTACAGCCTTATCTCTTATCAGTATTGTTCTAGTAGGGGTTCTCATGGCTCTTTACATGCTCAAGACAGATAATATCTGGGGTGTTGCTGCCCTTCACGGTGCTTGGAACTTTGCGCAAGGGAATCTAGTTGGCGTGGCAGTTAGTGGACAGAATGCAGGCGGCAGCTTATTGCACTTTCAGGCTAGGTCAGGCGTGCCTGATTGGTTGTCAGGAGGAGCTTTTGGTCTAGAAGGAAATCTCGTTACCTGTCTCGTTCTCTTGGTAGGGATTATCATCCTTCGTCTACAATTGAAAAAAGAAAACTTTTAAGGCTGAGTTCAAAGACTCGGTCTTTTTACTTCTGTGTTAAAATAGAAGAAAGTTTGGAAAAGGGGAAGAGATGATAGTAAAGCTTGAGCGAGGTATGATTTGGGTACAGATTGTCTATGGACTTATACTTCTTATCGCTTCCACCAGTTTATTCTGCTGGCTTCTTATAGACGATTATCGTTTTGGGAATTTTGTGGATAACTGTGTTGCCTTCCTCGTTTTACTAATATTTCTTCATGCTCTGACTAACTTAGTTGATGGTATTGTGAGACTTAAAGGTCATAAAAAAATTTTGGAAATTAACAATGATACCTTTATTTATTATGGAAGATTATGTGGACGGGTCACCTTTGAGATTCTGCTGTCTGAGATTGACTTGGTTATGAAGGATTGGTCAACGCCAATGGATGATGCCAAACACTCATCAACTATATACTATATCCTAAAACGTATCTATGATTTCGGGAATATAAGGTCTTGGGAAAGGAAGAGGTATAGAGTTTTATACATTTTTTTCAAAGATAGTAAAACGGCCTTGAAATATGATAAAAAACTTGGTTTTCAGACACGAAAAAAGCGAAAATACGTTGCTGCGACACGAATGATTCACATTCCTATCGCAGAAGGAGAATTTTTCTCCGATCAAGAGATGAATGATTACATAAATGAAAGGAAAAACCATGATAGATAGAAAAGAAAATAACCAATTTCATTTGGTTTCTAAATACGAACCCTCAGGAGATCAGCCTCAGGCTATCGAAACCTTGGTTGATAATATCGAAGGTGGCGAAAAGGCTCAAATTTTAAAGGGTGCGACAGGGACAGGTAAGACCTATACCATGAGTCAGGTCATACAGCGCGTGAATAAACCAACCTTGGTTATCGCCCACAATAAAACTTTGGCAGGTCAGCTTTACGGAGAGTTCAAGGAGTTCTTCCCAGACAATGCTGTGGAATACTTCGTTTCCTACTATGATTTCTATCAGCCAGAGGCCTACGTACCGTCATCAGATACCTATATCGAAAAAGATAGCTCTGTAAACGATGAAATTGATAAGCTACGACACTCAGCAACGTCGGCCCTCCTTGAGCGTAATGATGTTATCGTTGTGGCTTCTGTTTCTTGTATTTACGGTTTGGGTTCGCCCAAAGAATATGCCGATTCAGCGGTTAGTCTTCGTCCAGGCCAAGAGATTTCTCGAGACAAGTTGCTCAATGACCTAGTTGATATTCAATTCGAGCGAAACGATATTGATTTCCAACGTGGGAAATTCCGTGTACGTGGCGATGTGGTTGAAATTTTTCCTGCTAGCCGTGATGAGCACGCCTTTCGTGTGGAATTTTTCGGTGATGAGATTGACCGCATCTGTGAGATTGAAAGCTTGACAGGACGCAATCTCGGCGAGGTTGAGCACCTTGTTCTTTTCCCGGCAACTCACTTTATGACCAATGAAGAGCATATGGAAGAAGCCATCAAGAATATTATGGAAGAGATGGAAGCTCAGGTTAAGCAATTTGAAGCTGAGGGTAAGCTCATCGAGGCTCAACGTATCCGCCAAAGGACAGAATACGATGTTGAAATGCTTCGTGAGATGGGCTACACAAATGGAGTTGAAAACTACTCACGCCACATGGATGGACGTAAAGAAGGCGAGCCACCTTTCACCTTGCTTGATTTCTTCCCAGAAGATTTCCTTATCATGATTGATGAAAGTCACATGACTATGGGTCAGATTAAGGGAATGTATAACGGAGACCAGGCCCGTAAGAAGATGCTGGTTGATTACGGTTTCCGTTTACCATCGGCGCTTGATAACCGTCCACTTCGACGTGAAGAATTCGAGAGTCATGTTCATCAGATTGTCTATGTGTCTGCCACTCCAGGGGACTATGAGATGGAGCAGACTGAGACTGTTGTTGAGCAAATTATCCGTCCGACAGGGCTCCTTGATCCAGAAGTCGAAGTGCGTCCAACTATGGGTCAAATGGATGACCTCCTTGGTGAAATTAATGCCCGTACTGAAAAAGGCGAGCGTGTCTTTGTAACAACTTTGACTAAGAAGATGGCTGAAGACTTGACGGACTATCTCAAGGAAATGGGTGTCAAGGTCAAATACATGCACTCTGACATTAAGACTCTAGAGCGTACTGAGATTATCCGTGACCTACGTTTGGGTGTCTTTGATGTTCTTATTGGTATTAACCTTCTTCGTGAAGGGATTGACGTTCCTGAAGTTAGTCTGGTTGCTATTTTGGATGCTGATAAGGAAGGCTTCCTTCGTAATGAACGTGGACTTATCCAAACAATCGGGCGTGCTGCCCGAAATAGTGAAGGGCACGTTATCATGTATGCTGATAAGATTACGGAGTCTATGCAGAAAGCCATGGATGAAACGGCTCGTCGTCGTGAAATCCAAATGGCTTATAATAAGGAGCACGGTATCACTCCGCAAACGATTAAGAAAGAAATTCGTGATCTTATTTCGATTACCAAGGCCAATGAAGCAGAAGTGGCAGAGGATACGGTGAACTACAGTGCCATGAACAAGAAAGAACGCCAAGAAGCCATCAAGAAACTTCAAAAACAAATGCACGAAGCGGCAGAACTGCTTGATTTTGAATTGGCAGCACAAATCCGTGATATGGTTCTAGAGCTGAAGAGTATGGATTAGAAATACTGGACGTTAGGTTAATGCTTTAGCAAGATGAACTTGCAAAAAAGGAGGCAACATTGAATTCAAGTTGGTTTAAGACAATCTGTCTTTTTATACAAGGTTTGGTTATTTCTTTTCTGATTTATGTTTATTTCCCCCACCTTATTTCGAAGTGGTATACTGTTTCCATTTGAGTTTAACTTTCTTCTCTGGTTCCTCGTACTTCTTGCCCATAAGAATCGGATTGCCTATAAGCATCAGAGAAAAATTGCGGCTTTTATTGGTTTAATTTTAACCTTATCGTATTTCTGTTGCATGCTATGGTAGGTATATGTGATATGAGTGAAGATAATCCGAAAATTATTTTTGAGTCCTTGTGGATGATAAAAAGATAACTTGTTTGGCTACCAATATTTGGTTATATATTGTTTATGGTTTTCTATGCTGCTCTTTATCTTTATTTGCGACAAAATAATTGATTGTCATGGTTTTATTTGATTACTTACTAGAAAGGTCTATCTATGTCACGTTCACAAGCTACTATTCTGACCAACATGTGTCTCATTGAAGATTGTCATGGAAATATTGTTATGCAAATTCGCGATCCCAAGCGTTATTCTTGGTCGGGTGCTGCCCTACCTGGTGGCCATATTGAAGCACACGAGGGGCTAGTGGAGTCAGTTATTCGTGAGGTAAAGGAAGAAACTGGCTTGACCATCAAAAATCCTAAATTGGTCGGTATGAAGCACTGGTACACGATAGATGACGAACGTTACCTGGTTTTCCTCTATAGAACCTCGGATTTTGAAGGGAATCTTCGTTCAACGGAAGAGGGAGAAGTCCGTTGGGTTGCTCGAGAGGATGTACCTAACATGGATCTAGCCTATGATATGCTCAATCTCCTGCGAGTGTTTGAAGAGGATCAACTTTCCGAACTTTTCTATCGTGAGCGTCTTGAAAATGACTTTATACGAGAATTTTGGTAAAAAAATGAACTATTTATTCAAATGAATGAATAGTTTTTTTGTCTTTAAAAACAGATAGAAAGCTTAAAATAAACGATTTTTAGATTTTTTAACGAAAATGAAATTAATAAAAATAAAAATCACAATCAATAAAAGTCCATTTTTTCGTTGACAAATGCATAATAATGCATTATTATACTTACATAAGTTAATAAATATAGAAAAGAGATTGATTATGAAAACATGGAAAAAACTTTTGTTGGGATTTGCAGGGATTTTTGCTTTAACGACTTTAGCAGCTTGTTCTTCGTCGAAGGACACTTTGGAAAAGGTACAAGATAAAGGAACTTTGACAGTTGCTCTTAATCCCCACTTTGCTCCTTTTGAATTTAAAATAATCCAAGATGGTAAGGATACTATTGCTGGAGCAGACATCGAAATTGCCAAGGCTATTGGCGATGAACTAGGTGTGAAAGTCAAATTCTCTGAAATGTCTTTTGACAATGTCCTAGCCAGCGTTCAATCTGGTAAAGCTGATATTGCCATTTCTGGTATCTCAGCCACTAAAGAACGTCAGAAAATTTTCGACTTCTCAGATACTTACTATGAGTCTGAAACGGTTCTTGTTGTCAAAAAAGATGCGACAGGAACTTACAAACAAACCGGTGATTTTGCTAAAAAATCTGTATCCGTTCAAAAAGGTTCTATTCAAGAAAGCATTGCTAAATCCAACTTGTCAGATGCTAATGTGGTATCCTTGGCACAACCTGGTGAAGCTATCAATGAATTGAAATCTGGTCAAGTTGAAGGAGTGGTTCTTGAAAAAGCCATTGCACAAGGTTATATAGAGCAAAACAATGACCTAGCTGTGTCAGACATTGCTCTCAAGTCAGATTCAAAAGACGCCTATGCTGTTGCAATGCCTAAAGGAAGCGATAAGCTAAAAGCAAAGGTTAATAAGGTTATCGCTAAACTCAAAAAAGAAGGTAAGATTGACAGCTATGTTCAAGATGCCTATGCTCTGTCACTTAAGAGTTCTACTAAATAAGGGGGTATTATATGAAGAAATTTTGGTTTATCCTTACAGCTCTAGTCGCCACGTGCTTTCTAGTTGCTTGTAGCGGAAGTCAGGGAGTAAGTCCCAAAACGATTAAGGAAAAGAAGAAAATTGTCGTGGCAACAGAATCTGAATTTGCACCATTTGAGTTCAAATCGTTGGTTAACGGCAAAGATACGCTAGTTGGAGCAGACATCGAGTTGGCCAAAGCTATCGGGAAAAAACTTGGTGTGGAAGTTGAATTTTCTGTTATGTCTTTTGATAATGTCCTCGCTAGTGTGCAAAGTGGTAAAGCAGACATTGCCATTGCAGGAATTTCGGTTACAGACGAACGTAAGAAAGTTTATGATTTTTCAGACAGCTACTATACGTCCGAAAATGTAGTGATTGTCAAAAAAGACAAGGTGAATGACTACACAAGCACTGATAGTCTCGCAAAACAAACGGTCGGTACGCAAAAAGGGTCTGTTCAAGAAACAGTTGCTAAGAAACAAATCTCTAAGGCAAGTGTGGTATCACTGGCTTCAAATGGCGAGATGATTAACGAACTCAAGTCCGGACAGAT
The DNA here is from genome assembly GCF_000188295.1 of Streptococcus vestibularis ATCC 49124. GTDB lineage: Bacteria > Bacillota > Bacilli > Lactobacillales > Streptococcaceae > Streptococcus > Streptococcus vestibularis. The sequence continues at coordinate 491,126 of NZ_GL831112.1, forward strand.
TCAAGCAGTTGTCCTTGAAAAAGCTATTGCAGAAGGTTATATCGCACAAAATGACGATTTAACCCTTGCCAACTTTAACCTTAAGTCAGATGGTTCAGATGCTTATGCAGTCGCGACACGTAAGGGCTCGGACGATCTGCTTAAAGAAATCAATGCCGTCATCAAAGAGACTAAAGACTCTGGACAATTTGACCAATGGTTAAAAGAAGCATCAACCTACAAACAAAGTAAGTAAATTTAAAACTTCTGAGCACCTGAAACAAGTCAATTTCAGGTGTTTTCACCAACGGCGAAAAGTCTCGTTTGGTGCTCGCTTTACTCACTTAAGGGGAGTCGCCAAAAATTCTTGAATCTAAATGGGGCAATACCCCATGTTTTATTGAATTCTCTGCTAAAAACAGTTATTATCAAAGTAGGTAAGTCTGTTCAAATAGACAAATGACATCGTATAGAGTGCTTAAGAAAAGCAAGGAGAAACTATGAAGCTACCACGTTTTGGTGTTGAAGAATGGCTTAATGTCCATGAAAAATCTGCCATTTATGATATCGCAGGAGTTTCAATAAAGGCCCTCACAATGGGAGAATTATTTGACCTATCAGGCCTGGATAAGGACGCCTTTTTTGCTCAACTACTAAAGAAAAAGATGGATTACGGTTGGATTGAAGGGTCACCAGAGTTCAAGACTCAAGTGGCTAGCTTATACAAGAACATACCAGTTGATAATATCCTCCAAACCAATGGAGCAACGGGAGCGACGATGCTAGCCCTTTACGCTCTTATTGAGCCTGAAGACCATGTCATCACCATGTACCCGACCTATCAGCAGCTCTTTGACATTCCTAAGTCACTAGGAGCAGATGTGGACCTTTGGGAGATTGAGGAGGACTATAACTGGTTGCCTGATTTGGATCGACTCCGTCGTCTGATTCGCCCTAATACCAAGATGATCTGTATTAACAATGCCAACAATCCTACCGGGGCCCTTATGGACGCTGCTTACCTCGAGGAGCTAGTGGCTATCGCTAAAGAAGTAGACGCCTATATCTTCTCAGATGAGGTCTATCGCAGTTTTGACCAGCCTGCGCTTTCTATTGTGGATTTGTATGAAAAGGGTATTGCCATCAATAGTCTGTCAAAGACCTATTCGATTCCCGGTATCCGTGTGGGTTGGGTAGCTTCTAACACTGAGGTGGCGGACATTCTACGTGACTACCGCGACTACACGATGATTTGTGCTGGAGTCTTTGATGATATGGTGGCTACCCTTGTCTTGGAAAATAAAGAAGCTATCCTAGAACGTAATCGTCAGATTGTGGAGGAAAATCTAGCTCTTATGGATGCCTGGATTGCCAAAGAACCTAAGGCGTCATGGATTAGACCTGCTAGTGTTTCCACCTCTTTCGTCAAATTAGATGTGAATCGTCCTATCGAAGATTTTGCTTTAGAGCTTCTTCAGGGCTATGGTGTTCTTGTGGTTCCGGGTAACCGTTTTGACAAGGAGTCCCATGTCCGCATCGGTTATTGCTGTGACAAGGAAGTCCTTCAAAAGGGCTTAGATAAATTGTCGCAATTTCTTAATAAATGTTGACAATACCACTAATTTTAAGTAAAATAAACGAGCAAAAATTATATTTATACAGGAGTTTCTTATGAAAAAACTATTCCTTGGAGCCATGGCTCTTCTTGCTGCTGTTACCTTGGTAGCATGTGGGTCAAAAAAAGATGCTTACGAATCTATTAAAGAAAATAAAAAACTTGTCGTAGCTGTCAGTCCAGACTATGCCCCGTTTGAGTTCAAAACTTTGGTCGACGGTAAAGACCAAGTTGTCGGTTCAGACATCAAGTTGGCACAAGCTATTGCTGATGAACTTGGAGTTAAACTCGAAGTGACAACAATGAGCTTTGACAATGTCCTTTCTAGTCTTCAATCAGGTAAGGCTGATCTTGCTATCTCAGGTATCTCAGTAACAGCCGAACGTAAGAAAACCTTTGATTTCTCAGATCCTTACTACGAAACACAAAATGCTATCATCGTTCGTAAAGATCAAGAATCTACCTACCCAAGCCTAGACGCTTTCAAGGGTAAAAAAGTAGCTGTTCAAAAAGGTACTATCGAAGAAGGACTTGCTAAGAAACAGTTGAAAGACTCAACAGTTGTATCACTTACAGCGATGGGTGAAGCTATTAACGAAGTTAAGTCTGGCCAAGTTGATGCTGTTGATCTTGAAAAACCAGTAGCAGAAGGTTACGTGGCACAAAATCCAGATTTGGCATTGGCAAGTGTTGCCCTCAAAGTTGACGATGGTGATGCTAAAGCAGTCGCTATGGCTAAAGGTAATGACAAATTGAAAGAAGCAGTCAACAAAGTTATCAAGAAATTGAAAGCAAATGGTACTTATGATGAGTACATCAAGGATGCTTCTAAATATACAGCAGTTGAGTAAAAAATAGACTAGAGGATGATTCCTCTAGTTTTTTGTATGGCGAAGTCTCTGATAATATTCAGTAAGACTTAGAAAATAGCGTTGACATCAAAAATGCTCAAACTTAAAAGATATTTCTTGACAGAAAAAGATCAGTCTTGTATACTTGAATAGAACGTGTAAAATGTTACATTATCTTGAGGAGGTGAATTCAATGTCAAAAACAGTAGTACGTAAAAACGAATCACTTGACGACGCTCTTCGTCGTTTCAAACGTTCTGTGACTAAAGCTGGTACTCTTCAAGAGGCTCGTAAACGTGAACATTACGAAAAACCTTCTGTAAAACGTAAACGTAAATCAGAGGCAGCTCGCAAACGTAAAAAATTCTAATTAAGAATGAAATTAACAG
>NZ_GL831112.1:494009-582818 GCF_000188295.1 Streptococcus vestibularis ATCC 49124
TTTTCTGTTAATCGAATAAATAAGTCAGTTAGTAGTTATGAGATACAAAAAATAAGACGTCTGAAACTTCAGACGTCTTTAGTTGAACAAATAAAGATTATTTGTTTGCAAGAAGGTCGCGGATTTCAGCAAGCAATTCTTCTTGTGATGGACCAGCTTCTTCAGCAGCTTCTTCAGCTTGTTTTTGACCAAGAGCTGCGGCGTGGTTAGCAGCTTTAACAACGAAGAAGAGAGTAGTACCAACGATGATGAAGTTGATAACTGCGCTCAAGAAGCTACCGTATGCGATACCGTTCCATGACAATTTAGAGAGGTTTTCAACATTAGCAGCCTTAACAACTGGGTTAAGGATAAGTGGTGTGATGATATCACTTACAAGTGAAGTGATAATAGCGTTGAAAGCAGCCCCCATAACAACGGCTACAGCAAGGTCAAGGACGTTACCTTTGAACAAAAAGTCTTTAAGTTCTTTAATCATTTTGACAATGAATCCTTTCATCTATTCACTTAATAGTCTATCTGATTTTGTAAATCTTGGCAAGGATTTTGCTCATGAAAAATCAATTTTATTTTACTTTCATTTTTCGTCATGTTATAATTAGAAGTAATGCAATTATGGTAAGATGGGGGGGCGATTAGATGGTAATTGATAAAACTTTAATAGAAGATATTAAGAGCAGTACCAATATCGTCGACGTGATTGGTGAAGTTGTCAGTCTTAATCGTGCTGGCCGCAATTACCTGGGTCTCTGCCCCTTCCATAAGGAGAAAACCCCCTCATTTAATGTTATTGAGGACAGACAGTTTTACCATTGCTTTGGTTGTGGCAAGTCTGGCGATGTCTTCAAATTTTTAGAAGAATATCGTCAGATTTCTTTTCAAGAAAGTGTCAAGGTTCTGGCAGATCGACTAGGTATCGCAGTTAGTATAGATGTGCCAAGGCAAGTCCAGCAGCAAAATTCTCCTAATCAAACTTTTTATGATCTTCATGAGGATGCGCTTAAGTTTTACCACGCTGTCCTCATGACGACCAAGATAGGAGAAGCAGCGCGTGCCTACCTCTATGAGCGTGGTATGACTGACGATTTACTTAAGACCTTCCAGATTGGTCTAGCCCCTGACGAACCAGATTATCTCTATCAGTCTGTATCAAAAAAATATGACGAAGAGGTACTGACAGAATCAGGTCTTTTTAATCTTTCTGAAAGTAATCGTCTTTTCGATACTTTTAAAAATCGAATCATGTTTCCGCTTAAGAATGAGTTTGGAAAGACTATCGGTTTTTCAGGGCGTGTTTGGACCAAGGAAGATATTGAAAAAGGACAAGCTAAGTACAAAAATACAAGGGCTACCCGCATTTTCAATAAGTCTTATGAACTCTACCACCTCGATCAGGCTAAGCCAGTGATACAGAAAACCCATGAGGTCTATCTGATGGAAGGGTTCATGGATGTCATTGCGGCCTATAGGGCTGGGCATGTTAATGTTGTGGCTTCTATGGGGACGGCGTTGACCCCTGAGCATGTCAATCGTCTGCGTAAACTCACCAAGAAAATTGTTTTGACCTATGATGGTGATAAGGCAGGGCAAAATGCGATTGCCAAGTCTCTTGAGCTTTTATCGGATTTTCAAGTGGATATTGTTAAAATTCCAGACAATATGGACCCTGATGAATATCTACAGAAAACATCCGAAGAGGCTTTGGGGAAACTTTTGGTCGAGTCCCGTATTTCAGATGTGGAATTTTGGATAGGACAGCTAAAACCTGCTAATGTAGACAATCTTCAAGCAGAGATTGCCTATGTTGAGCAGATTGCTAAGATTATTGCCAAGTCACCTTCTGTGACGGCACAAAATTCCTACATTTCTAAGGTGGCTGACCTTTTGCCTGACTTTGATTTTTTCCAAGTCGAGCAAGCGGTCAATAACGAACGGTTGACCATGAGAAATCAGCAGACAGCTCAATTATCGGCTGCTAGTAATAGTGCTTATGAGTCTTCAGCGTCAGGATTCAGAGGAACGGTCAAACTACCTTCTACACCTAAAATCACAGGTCTTCGTCGGGCGGAAAATCAACTCTTCCATCGTATGGTTAATCATCCTATGATTTTGAATGACTATCGCATGAGAGAGGAGTTTTTCTTCCAAACACCTGAGTTAGAGGAGCTTTATCATATTCTGAAACAAGATGGTCAGATTGATACCGTAGCTTTATCTCTACTTTCTCAAGAGGTACAAACAGCCTATTATCAGGTTTTAGAGGAGATTTTACCACCTGAAACTAGTCTTGAAGAAGTTCAGGCTATCGAAGAGCGTAGAAATCATTTTTTGATGGAACAGGACTTTCGCAAGCAAAGTAAACAAATTAGAGAATCAAGTAACCACGGTGATGTGGATGCAGCGGTGGAAGCCTTGCAGATGCTCATCGCCCAAAAACGAGATATGGAGTAACACATGGCAAAGAAAAAACAAAATACAGCATTCAACGTTCAAGTCGCTGATTTCATTCGTAACCATAAAAAAGCTGGTACAGCAATTGATGATGAAGTCACAGAAAAACTAGTTATCCCATTTGTTCTAGATGCTGATGGGATTGATGACCTTTTGGAACGTTTGACAGATGGTGGTATCTCTATCACTGATAAGGATGGAAACCCTTCATCTAAATATGTTGTTGAGGCACCAAAACCAGAAGAGCTTACAGACGAGGAGCTTCTTGGTTCAAACTCAGCTAAGGTCAATGACCCTGTTCGTATGTATCTAAAAGAGATTGGGGTAGTGCCTCTCTTGAGTAACGAAGAGGAAAAAGAATTGGCTATTGCTGTTGAAAATGGTGACTTGGAAGCTAAACAACGTTTGGCAGAAGCCAACCTTCGTTTGGTAGTCTCAATCGCTAAACGCTATGTTGGACGTGGTATGCAGTTCTTGGACTTGATTCAAGAGGGTAACATGGGGCTTATGAAAGCCGTTGATAAATTTGACTACTCTAAAGGTTTCAAATTCTCAACTTATGCAACATGGTGGATTCGTCAAGCAATCACACGTGCCATCGCAGACCAAGCACGTACCATCCGTATCCCAGTTCACATGGTTGAAACTATCAATAAATTGGTACGTGAGCAACGTAACCTCTTGCAAGAGTTAGGACAAGACCCAACACCTGAGCAAATTGCTGAGCGAATGGATATGACACCAGATAAGGTTCGTGAAATCCTTAAGATTGCTCAAGAGCCAGTTTCTCTAGAAACACCTATCGGTGAAGAAGATGATAGCCATTTGGGTGATTTTATCGAGGATGAAGTTATCGAAAATCCAGTAGATTACACAACTCGTGTCGTTCTTCGTGAACAATTGGATGAAGTGCTTGATACCCTTACAGATCGTGAAGAAAACGTTCTTCGTCTCCGTTTCGGTCTTGATGATGGTAAGATGCGTACCTTGGAAGATGTTGGTAAAGTCTTCAACGTTACTCGTGAACGTATTCGTCAGATTGAAGCTAAAGCTCTTCGTAAATTGCGTCACCCAAGCCGCAGCAAACAACTTAAAGACTTTATTGAAGACTAAGATAGTAAATGGAAGGGGCCTGATTGTTAGGCCCTGATTTTGGAGGAAAAGCTATGTCTGAAGTAAAATACACTGAAGAAGAAATTGAAAAAATCAAAGACCGTATCTTGGAAGCCTTAGAAATGGTCATTGATCCAGAGTTGGGGATTGATATTGTCAACCTAGGCCTTATTTACGATATCCGTTTCCAACAAGACGGCTATACTGAAATCGATATGACTTTGACGACTATGGGATGTCCTTTGGCAGATCTTTTGACAGACCAAATTTATGATGCTATGAAAGAAGTGCCAGAAGTCACTAAGACTGAAGTGAAGTTGGTCTGGACACCAGTTTGGTCTGTAGAAAAAATGAGCCGTTATGCCCGTATCGCTCTAGGTATTCGTTAGGAGAACGTTTATGAAAACACTGGCTATCGTTGTCCCCTGTTATAACGAAGAAGAGACTATTCATCCATTTTTAAAGGCTTCTCAGGCTGTTGAAAAGCAGATGGCCAATCAACTAGCGTTTAACTATTACTTTGTAAATGATGGTTCTAAAGATAAAACTTTAGAGGTATTGAGACAGGTTTCAAAGCAAATTGAGAATGTCCACTATCTATCTTTCTCACGTAATTTTGGTAAAGAAGCGGGCTTACTTGCTGGCCTTGAAGCAGCTCAGGGAGACTATGTGACAGTTATGGACGCTGACCTTCAGGATCCGCCTGAACTGCTTATTGAGATGTATGCCAAGATTCAAGAAGGTTATGATGTTGTTGGGAGTCGTCGTGCTGACCGTAAGGGAGAGCCTTCGATTCGTTCCATCTTTGCCAAGACTTTCTATTGGCTAATTAACAAAGTTTCTGACACCGAGATGGTTGGTGGCGCACGTGATTTTCGTTTGATGACTCGCCAGGTTGTTGATGCTATCCTAGAACTCAAAGAGGTCAATCGTTTTTCAAAAGGGCTCTTTTCATGGGTTGGCTTTGATGTGGCCTACGTCTCTTATGAAAATCGTGAACGTGTGGCAGGAGAAACCTCATGGTCTTTCTGGAGCCTATTGAGCTATTCACTTGATGGCTTTATCAACTTCTCCGAAGTGCCATTGAAACTTGCCACATGGGCAGGAACCTTCTCATTCTTAATCTCTTTGGTTGGAATTGTCTTTGTCGTTATCCGAAAACTAACCATAGGTGGGAGTGTTGCAGGCTGGGCAAGCCTTGTCTCAATCATCCTCTTTATCGGAGGAATCCAACTCTTAGCCTTGGGAATCATCGGGAACTACATCTCAAAGATTTTCCTAGAAACCAAGAAACGACCAGTGTATGTTATTAAAGAAAAAGGGTGAAATTTCACCCTTTTTCTGTTAAAATTAAAGTGCTATTAATGAAAATTACGAGGAGAAAAATATGATTCTAGTAACAGGTGCAAATGGCCAACTCGGAACTGAGCTTCGTCATCTACTTGATGAACGTAACGAAGAGTATGTAGCAGTAGATGTGGCAGAAATGGACATCACAGATGCTGAAAAAGTAGATGAAGTGTTTGCGGAAGTAAAACCAACCTTGGTCTATCACTGTGCTGCCTACACAGCTGTTGATGCTGCTGAAGATGAAGGCAAAGAGCTTGACTATGCAATTAATGTGACAGGTACTGAAAATGTCGCTAAGGCTGCCGAAAAACATGGTGCAACGCTTGTTTATATTTCAACGGACTACGTTTTTGATGGTGAAAAACCAGTAGGTCAAGAGTGGGAAGTTGATGACAAACCAGATCCACAGACAGAGTATGGCCGTACAAAACGCATGGGTGAAGAGTTAGTTGAAAAACATGTTTCAAACTACTACATTATCCGTACAGCTTGGGTGTTCGGTAACTATGGTAAGAACTTTGTTTTCACCATGCAAAACCTCGCTAAGACTCACAAGACACTTACAGTTGTTAATGACCAACATGGTCGTCCAACTTGGACACGTACTTTGGCAGAGTTTATGACTTATTTGGCTGAAAACCGTAAGGAATATGGTTACTATCACTTGTCAAATGATGCAGCAGAAGATACAACTTGGTATGACTTTGCGGTTGAAATCCTCAAAGATACTGATGTTGAAGTGAAACCTGTTGATTCAAGCCAATTCCCTGCTAAAGCTAAACGCCCACTTAACTCAACAATGAGTTTGGCTAAGGCTAAGGCAACAGGGTTTGTAATCCCAACATGGCAAGATGCTTTGAGAGAGTTTTACAAACAAGAAGTGAAATAAGAATATGGGAAAAGTACTATTGTTTGGTTTATTAGTGGTTATTTTGGTAGTTTTCTATAGCCTTGGATAGTGTGATGAAAATAGTGGTACCAGAAGGGAAACTGTAAATAGAAATTTCTGACATTATCCAATTTTGGCAAAGAATATTTCGCAATAGTATTCAGTCCCTTGGTTGTATTATATAATTCAGAAGCAGATTATTTATAATTAGTGTTATTTGTTCTAAAAGAATATAGTTATCAAACTTTTTTGAAGAGGTCTTTAAGACCTCTTTTTTAGGAGGTGAAGTGAATTGTTAGTGGGATTTTCACTTTTTAAAAAATCTATAGTATAATAAAGGGAAAAATCATTTTTGTAGGAGAAATAATGAGTTCAGAAAAAGGCACTTTAGTGAAGAATGTAGATGACCCAAAATTCATTTCAGAGATAATAGATAATAAAATTTCTATAAAGGAGAATTATATCTGGAATATGTTGGGAACTATCTCTTCTTCTTTAATTTCAGTTATTCTCTTGCTCTTAGCTTCTAGACTTCTTGATTCTCAAAATTCAGATATTTTTAGCATTGCATACGCACTAAGTCAGCAGTTCTTTATTTTGGGATATTTCCAGATACGTAATATGCAGTCTACAGATGTTCAAGAAAGGCACTCATTTGTTTCCTATCATAATACACGTATAGTAACAGTTATTATGATGTTATTAACCTCTCTTGGATATATTTTTGTGCAAGGATATAGTTTTTATAAAGCAGTAATTATCTTACTCCTAGTGTTGTATCGAGCAATCGATGCTTATTCAGATGTTTTTCAGGGTTATTTTCAACAACAAAACAGATCAGATTTAGCTGGAAAAGTTCAGTTTTATCGTAGTTGGATTTCTATATTAGTCTTTGGATTAAGCTTGATTTTAGCAAAATCACTAATGATTTCAAGTACTATTATTTGTTTGATAAATCTATTTCTTACAGTTGTCCTAGATTATAGAATCTCTACTAGAAACTTTGAAATTAATTTTTATCCATCAATATTTAAAGATAACCGTAATATTATCTCTATATTAAAAGAAGCATTTCCCTTATTTCTAAATGGTTTTTTGATTACTTATGTCTACAATGAAGCTAAGATTGATATTGATTCTCTCTTGTCTCAGGGGTTATTTTCAAATGGTATTCAACGAGACTTTAATGTATTGTTTATGCCCGTCTTTGTTTTATCCCTCTTATTTTTCGTTTTAAGACCTTTAACTACACAGCTATCAATCTATTGGTATGAACAGAAATATAATCTGTTTTATAAGCAGGTTTATCTTTTATTTGCAACTATGACTGTTTTAGGCATAATTATTATAGGTCTAGGCTATCTAATTGGTACAGAGATTCTAGGTTTTATTTATGGAACGTCATTGGTAGAATATAAAGTGCCTTTTGTGATTCTCCTTATTGGAGGAATCCTAAATGTATTAGCACTTGTTATTGATATAGTTATGACAATTTTTAGAAAACAAACATATCTTGTGATTGCATATATTACTAGCTTTATTGTAGCTAAATTTATCACAATGCCGTTTGTAAAGGGAGAGGGGATTATGGGTGCATCAATGTCATTCTTGATTTCAATGATTATCTTTTTTTGCACTAGCATAATAATTTATATTTGGGTAAATAATAACAATAAAAGAAAGAGAAGTTAATGAATATTTTATTTACGTTAAATAACGCTTTTGTTCCTCAAGCTGCAACATGTATGTGTTCAATTTTTGAAAATAATAAGTCTATGAGTGAAATCAATATTTATTTGATTGCTTCGAATATTTCTATTGATAATAAGCAAAAATTAATTAATTTTGCTGAAAGGTACGGTCGCAAAGTACACCTGATTAATTTAGGAGAAATCTCAGACCTTATAGATTTTGATTTTGATACCAATGGATGGTCTTCAATTGTATTAGCTAGATTATTCCTTGATAAATTGCTTCCTGACGATATCAATCGAATTTTATATTTGGATGGAGATACTCTTGTACTAAAAGATATTTCTAATTTTTATAACATTGATCTTGGCGATAAAGTTTTAGGGATGTGTCCTGAGCCTACTGTTGATAAAGAAAGAAGGAAATTCTTAGCTTTAGGAGAGGTTCCATATCATAACTCAGGAGTATTATTGATTGATTTAAAAAGATGGAGGAGGGAAGAAATCGGTAAAAAAGTTATTGATTTTTATAAACTGCACGATGGAAAACTTTTTGCTCCAGATCAAGATGCGTTAAATGGTGCCCTTAATAAGGATATAGCAACGTTATCAATTTCATATAACTATTTCAATATTTATGATACTTACCCTTACAGAATTTTAAAACAATTAAGTTTTCCTTCAGACTTTATTTCCAAAAATGAATTTTTAGAAATAAAAAAATCACCTTCAATTATCCACTATTTAGGAGAGGAACGCCCTTGGCGTAAAGGAAATACACATAGGTTTGCCAAGCAATATCTTGATTATCAGAAACGAACACCTTGGTCTGAAACGCCTATGGAAACTGGTTGGGAATTATACTTTATTTGTTTTAGGATTTTTAATATAGTTATGAAACCTTTTCCAATGTTACGTTATAAGATAATTAACTCACTTATACCAACATTCATGAAATATCGAAAAAAACAACTTCAAAAGAATAAGAAATAGTTGTAATGAATAAAGAAAGAAAATAATAAATGAGAGTTTTAATGATAATCCCTGCCTACAATGAGGAGGAAAGTATTTTCGATACGGTAACGAGTATTTTGAATTACCGCAAGAAAGTTGATTTTGATTTGGACTATGTTGTTATCAATGATGGATCAACAGATAAGACAAAACAAATTCTGGAAGATAATCATTTTAATGCGGTTAATCTCGTGATGAATCTTGGGATTGGCGGTGCGGTTCAAACAGGCTACAAATATGCACTAGAGCATGACTATGATGTAGCAGTTCAATTTGATGGAGATGGCCAGCATGATATTGAATCCTTGTCAGATTTGCTAGAGCCAATTCGAAAAAATGAAGCAGACCTAGTTATTGGTTCTCGTTTTGTTGGTGATGTTAAGTCTGAATTTCAAACAACTTTTATGAGGCGCTTAGGAATTAGTGTTATTTCCAATCTTATCAAATGGACAACTGGACAAAGAGTCTTAGATACAACTTCGGGTTACCGTTTGGCTGATAAAGCTGTTATTAAACAGTTCGCTAAGCGTTATCCAATCAAGTATCCAGAACCAGAGACTATTGTTCATATTTTGAAACGTAAATATCGAGTTGTTGAGCAACCAGCGAATATGTTTGAACGTACTGGTGGCGTTTCTTCCATTACGCCAATTAAATCGATTCGATATATGCTTGAAGTATGTTCGTCGATTGTTATTGCAGCCTTTATGAAGGAGAGTGAATAATGTCAGTTTTATCTATTGTGATGTTGGTAGCTTCCATCTTTTTCCTTTATCTAGTCATTAGAAATATTAATAAGAATAATATTTTATTTGAACAGGCCTTCATGTGGATCGTCATCAGTCTGGTTATGATTGTTATTTCCCTTTTTGATGTTATTCCGGTATATTTTGCAGGATTACTTGGATTTGAACTGACTTCGAATTTTTTGCTGTCGCTTGCTATCTTTTTCTTATTGGTCATCGCTTTCCTACAAACCATGACTTTGTCGAAACAAAAAGAGCAGATAAAGCATTTGGTTCAGGAATTATCTATTCTCAAAAGTCATGTAGAAGAGAAAGAGGAAAAGAATGAATGATAATCATACTTGGGTAATTTGCGCTTATGGAGAAAGTGATTATCTTGAAGCCTGTATTCAATCTTTGAAAAATCAAACTCTTTATTCTCAAATTATCTGTTATAGTTCAACGCCACTTGATTCGATTAAGGAACTTTGCCAGCGTTATGATATCCCATTTTATACGAAACAAGGTGGGGGGATTGGTAAGGATTGGAATAATGCCATTTCTTTTGTAGGAACAAAATATGCTACTATCGCCCATCAGGATGACTATTATGAGCCAAGATATGCAGAAAAAGTATTGGCCAAGATGGATAAGTATAGTGATGTCCTAATTGGATATTCTGATTATTTTGAAGAAAAAAACGGTCTTAAGATTTCTGCAAATACAAATCTCAAGATTAAAACTTTGATGCTGAAGACAATGAATCTTTTTCCTAGTAGTCATTTTTGGCGTAACCGCGTAATGGCTTTTGGTAATCCAATTTGTTGTCCAGCTGTCACCTATAACCTTGAAAAATTGAAGAATTTCTATTTTGATGAGGGAATGAAGGTTAGTCTTGACTGGTATGCTTGGTATAAGATTAGTGAATACAAGGGACGTTTTGTTTATGTGTCAGATAAGCTAATGTGTCACCGAATTCATGAGGAATCTGAGACTTCTAAGACAATTGCTGATAATACTCGTAGTAAAGAAGATTTGTATATGTACCAACTCTTTTGGCCAAAATGGATAGCAAATATCCTTATGAAACAATATGTAAAGAGTCAGAAGACGAATAATTGATTTGTTTTTATATTCATAGCAATAGCGACTTGAACAGTCGTTTTTCTTTTTGTATTAGGCAAAAAGCCCAGAAAATGGTATAATTGAACGGATTGTAGTTTGTTAGAAAGGGAATAATATGCAACACGTTTTTATTATCGGAAGTCGTGGACTTCCGGCTCAATATGGTGGTTTCGAGACCTTCGTGGACCAATTGGTCTCCAATCGAGTATCACCGAATATCAAGTACCATGTTGCTTGCCTTTCTAATGATCAAGCTTACTATCATTTTGACTACAAGGGTGTAGATTGTTTTACGATTAAAGCGCCCAAACTTGGGCCTGCGCGGGTCATTGCCTATGATATGATAGCCATCAATTATGCCTTGAAGGTCATTAAGAAACAAGGAATTGAAAAACCTATTTTTTATATTTTGGGTAATACCATCGGGGCCTTTGTGGCGCCTTTTGCGAGAAAAATTCATAAAATTGGTGGTCAATTCTATATTAATCCTGATGGACTGGAGTGGAAACGGGCCAAGTGGGCAAAGCCAATTCAAGCCTATCTCAAGTATTCTGAAAAGGTCATGACGCATCATGCTGACTTGGTAATTTCTGATAATCCTGGAATTGAGTCCTATATCCAGGAAGTCTATCCTTGGTCTAAAACGACCTATATTGCTTATGGGACTGACTTATCTCCAACAAGTTTGGCTAGTCAGGATAGCAAGGTTAGAGAACTTTATCAAAAGTGGCAGATACAGGAAAAAAACTATTACCTGATTTTGGGACGTTTTGTTCCAGAAAATAATTACGAGACCGCTATTCGTGAATTTATGGGTTCTTCGACCAAGCGAGATTTGGTGATTATTTGTAACCATGAAGGTAATCCCTATTTTGAAGAACTTCGCTCTCGGACTGGATTTGATCAGGACCCACGCGTCAAGTTTGTAGGAACAGTCTATGATCAAGACCTTTTGAAGTATATCCGTAAAGAAGCCTTTGCCTATATCCATGGTCATGAAGTGGGTGGGACCAATCCAGGCCTCCTAGAGGCTCTTGCTCAGACGGATCTCAATTTGGTCCTAGGAGTCTCCTTTAATCAAACAGTCGCAAAGGACACGGCTCAATATTGGACCAAAGAAACTGGAAATTTGGCACATTTGATTAATCAAGTCGATTCTTTAGAAGATGCATCTGAATGGGGCCAACTAGCCAAAGCCAATATGAAGCAAAACTTTACCTGGGAAAAAATTGTAGGTGAGTACGAGGAATTATTCTTATTATGAAAGTAAATATCTTGTTGTCCACCTACAACGGTGAGCAGTATCTAAAAGAGCAGGTCAAAAGTATTCAAGACCAGACTTATCAGGATTGGCAACTCTTGATCCGGGATGATGGTTCGACAGATGGTACAGTAGAGATTATTCAAGAGCTGGTTGCTCAGGATGAGCGCATTCGCTTTATCAATCAAGGAGCCATCGAAAATCTCGGAGTTATCAAGAGTTTTCACACACTGTTAAAATATGAAAAGGCTGATCTTTATTGCTTTAGTGACCAAGATGATGTCTGGCTTCCTGAAAAAATTGCCCTACAAGTGGAAGAAGCAGAGAAACATCCGCAAAAGGAGCCTTTATTGGTCTACACAGATTTAAAAGTGGTTGATGAAAACTTAAATGTTAAGCATGAGAGTATGATTCGCACCCAGTCTGATCATGCCAATACAGAACTCATTCAAGAGCTGACAGAAAATACGGTAACTGGCGGAGTAGCTATGATTAACCATACGCTGGCTGAATTATGGACAGGTCAAGAAAATCATGCGCTTCTCATGCATGATTGGTACCTGGCCTTGTTGGCAGCTGCTTTTGGGAAGCTCATCTATGTCGATCAACCAACAGAATTGTACCGTCAGCACAGTAGCAATGTTCTGGGTGCTCGTACCCTTAGAAAACGGGTCAAAAATTGGGTTCGTCCCCATATTTTGTTTGCTAAGTATTGGAATCTCATCGAATCTAGTCAAGAACAAGCGAAAAATCTATTGGATCTGCCTGTCAGTCCCCAAAATAAAGGAATTATTGAAAACTTTGTAACTATTATGGACGTCCCTTTAAAAGAACGTATGAGACGGATTCGTCAGTATGGTTATCGTAAGAACCGAGCCTTCCACACCTTTGTGTTTACCAGCTTGATTCTGACAAAGTTTGCATATCGAGGTAAAAAATAATGTTTGACGTTTTTAGTCAGAAAAATCGAATTTTATTACGAGAATTAATTAAAACAGACTTTAAATTACGCTACCAAGGATCAGCGATTGGTTATCTTTGGTCGATTTTAAAACCCTTGATGACTTTCACAATCATGTATATTGTCTTCATCCGATTCTTACGCTTGGGTGGAGATGTGCCCCATTTCCCAGTTGCCCTCTTGTTGGCCAATGTAGTCTGGGGCTTCTTCTCAGAAGCAACATCTATGGGGATGGTTTCGATTGTTAGTCGAGGCGACCTGTTGCGCAAGTTGAACTTCTCCAAACATATCATTGTCTTATCTGCGATTTCAGGAGCAGCGATTAACTTTGTCATTAACCTTGTAGTGGTCTTGATTTTCTCATTCTTTAATGGGGTGACATTCTCTTGGACAGCTTTGATGGTTATTCCGTTATTCTTTGAGTTATTCTTGATAGCGACAGGATGCGCTTTGATTTTAGCGACTTTTTTTGTTCGTTTCCGTGACCTAGGTCAAGTCTGGGAAGTACTTTTGCAAGCCGGCTTGTATGCGACGCCAATTATCTACCCGATTACCTTTATTGCAGACCGCAATCCATGGGCGGCTAAGTTGGTCATGATGAATCCATTGGCTCAGATTATTCAAGATATGCGTTATTTCTTGATTGATAAAGCTAACACCCCAGTATGGCTTTTGGTGCAGAATAAGTATTTGGTTCTGATTCCTTATGTCTTGCCAATTCTTATTTTTGTTGCTGGCTTTGCTTACTTTAACAAACATGCTAAGAAATTTGCGGAGATTCTCTAATGACAGATAAACAAATTGCAGTAAAAGTAGACCATGTTAGCAAGTACTTTAAGTTGCCAACAGAGGCTACTAACAGTCTCCGAACTACCTTGGTTAATCGCTTCAAAGGAATTAAAGGTTACAAAGAACAACACGTTCTGAATGATATTTCTTTCGAAGTAGAAAAAGGAGATTTTTTTGGGATTCTAGGAAGAAATGGTTCTGGGAAATCGACCCTCTTGAAAATTATTTCTGAAATTTATGTTCCTGAGAAAGGTTCTGTTACCATCGATGGGAAACTGGTGTCTTTTATCGAGCTTGGTGTGGGCTTTAACCCAGAACTGACAGGTCGTGAAAATGTCTACATGAATGGAGCTATGCTGGGCTTCTCAACAGCTGAAATTGATGCCATGTATGATGACATCGTAGACTTTGCTGAGTTGCATGAATTCATGAACCAAAAACTTAAGAACTACTCATCAGGTATGCAGGTTCGCCTAGCCTTTTCGGTTGCGATTAAGGCACAAGGTGATATCTTGATTTTGGATGAGGTTCTTGCGGTAGGGGATGAGGCTTTCCAGCGCAAGTGTAACGATTACTTCCAAGAACGAAAGAAATCAGGGAAAACCACCATCCTGGTTACCCATGATATGGGAGCCGTCAAGAAATATTGTAACAAGGCTGTTTTGATTGAAAATGGTTTGGTGAAGGCTTTAGGAAGTCCGGAAAATGTTGCCAATCAGTATAGTTTTGATAATACAGCTCCTTTACAACAGGGAGGAGAGACTAGTGGGATTGCTAAGTCAAACCAGGAGGAAAAAGTCTTGGTTGAAAACTTTCAGCTTCAGTTATTAAGTTCGAACAAGTTACGTCCACAAGATCCCATTCAGTTCCAGATTGATTTTGATGTTCGTGAAGATATTCAAACCTATATTGCTCTGTCTTTAACGGATATCGATCGGAACATTTGGATTTATAATGATAATTCTATGGATCGACTTATGAGTGGGGCTGGACATAAAACGGTGTACTACTCTTGTTCACTTTCAACTGTGAATGACTTGAAAATGAAATTAGAAGTGACAGTACGGGATGCTGAAGGGCAAATGTTGGCTTTTTCAGATGCTACCCAAACTCCACTAATCTTTATCAATCGAGATGATATAGATTTAGATGATAAATCAGCAATGGATTCAGCAAGTGGCTTAATCCAACGTAATGGAACATGGTCAATAACTGACTAGACTGAGGAAGATATGGAAACGACGCCTTTTGTTTCGATTATTTGTACAGTTTTTAATAAAGAACCCTGGCTAAAGAAGACGATTGATAGCTTCTTAGTACAACAAACAGAGTTTGCTTTTGAGATTATCTTGGTGGATGATGCCTCAAGCGATGGTTCTCGTCACATCATTCAGGACTATCAAGCTAACTATCCTAATTTGATTCGTACCTTTTATCACGAAGAGAATCAGGGGATTGCTAAAACCTGGGTCACTATCTGTAAGGAAGCGCAGGGACAGTATATTGCTCGCTGTGACGGAGATGATTTTTGGTTAGATCCTTTAAAACTTCAGAAACAGGTTGACTTATTAGAAAGTAAGCCTGATTGTAAATGGTCCAATACAGATTTTGATATTTATGATGAACAAGGGACTCTCGTTTCTAAGGCTGGCTTTGCGAATCATACGATTCCATTAGCAGATACCTACGAAAAGATGCTTGCAACAAGAGGGTTTACCATGGCTTCTACATGGCTAGTAGATAGAGAACTGATGTTAGAAGTCAATCAAGAGTTAGACTTAACAACATCAGATGATACTTTCAACCTCCAATTGGAGCTCTTTCAACGGACTTCTTTAGCATATCTGGATGAAGCGACAGTTGCTTATACCATTAATCAAGGATCGGATTCTCGTCCTACTGATTTAAAAAAATTAGAACGACGTTTTCATAATTTGTTGAAAACACAACTTGAGTATCTTGATAAATATCCAAATGCCGATTATAAAGAGATGACGAAGATCCTTTTAGATCGTAATAATACTTATGAGATCCGTCTTTCCAAACCAATGGATTCTCTTTCACACATCGGAATGGAGTCTGTTACAATTTATTTTGGAGATGAAAAAAATACCTATTCGGAAGATCGTGTCCTGACTAAACTTCTTCAAAAAGAAGATAGTCTGACAATCGAAATTCCGAAGGAAACCTCCACTGTTCGAGTTGATCTTTCGGAATGTCCTAGTTATTACTCTGATGTTGAATTGAAAGATTCGTCAGGCAAAGTTTGCTCAGCTGTTTATAGTAATGGTGTTGTTGTTGATCATTTGTATTTGTTTAGCGAACCGGATCCTCAGTTGATTTATGAAGTTGAAGAAGAGGGTGTGTATCAACTGAGCTATAAAATGATTTCTATAGATAATCCTTCTGCACCGGATTATATTGGAAAGGTTTTTGCTGCCGAAATGTTAGATTGTCAAAATAGTTTGAAAAATCTTGAGGCAGAGTTACAAGCTACAAAAGAAGCATATAGTACAGTCATTCATTCACGTCGTTGGACCATCCCCACAAAAATCTTGAAATTCTTAAGAATAAGGAAATAGTATGCAACGTTTACTTTTATATGTTCACTTCAATAAATTTAGCTTTATTAGTGGACATGTTCTCTATCAATTGGAAAAAATCCGTCCCTTGTATTCTCGGGTGGTCTTTATCTCCAATAGTCAACTTTCAGAAGATGTGAAGGATAGTTTGTCTTCTCAAAATCTAGTAGATGATATTCTGGAGCGTCAAAATATCGGATTTGACTTTGCTGCTTGGCGAGATGGGATGAAGGTGGTCGGCTTTGATCAACTAGCTAACTTTGATTCTGTCACCCTCATGAATGATACCTGTTTTGGACCTCTTTGGGATCTAAAACCAATTTATCAGCAGTTTGAAAATGATGACGAAGTGGATTTCTGGGGGATGACCAATTATCGGAAAGACAAGGATTTTAACGAGCATATTCAGAGTTATTATCTCAGTTTTAAAAAACAGGTGCTAACATCGAGCGCCTTTCATGAATTTTGGCAGGGTGTTCAAGACTTCACCAATGTTCAAAATGTGATTGATCACTACGAGACCAAGGTCACAACGAACTTCTTGAATGCTGGTTTTCGCTATAAAACTGTTTTTGATACTATCCATGAAGACACAACAGGAATGCTCTATCCAGACTTTTCTTACTACAATCCTACAGCGATTCTAAATCATAAGGTTCCTTTCATCAAAGTCAAAACTATTGCAAACAATGAAGGAATTATGCCTTACATTTTTGACGAATTGGAACGTATATCGGACTATCCATTAGATTTGATTCTCAACCACATGTCTATGATTGATCGTCCGGACTATCCGTATTTGTTATCGCATAAGTACTTGAAAGGCCAAGAATTGGTAGAGAATTTCGATAGAAAAGTTGCGGTTCATCTCCATGTCTTTTATGTGGATCTTTTGGAAGAATTTCTAGATGCTTTCCAAGCTTTTCATTTCATCTATGACTTATGGATTACGACAGATGTAGAAGAAAAGAAGCAGGCTATTGAGAAAATTCTTTCTAATCGAGTACAAGATGCCACGGTTGTGGTGACTGGAAACATTGGACGAGATGTGTTGCCAATGTTGCTCCTAAAAGAGCAACTCTCGCGCTATGATTATGTAGGTCATTTCCATACCAAGAAATCCAAAGAAGCAGATTTCTGGGCAGGTGAATCCTGGCGAAAAGAATTGATCGAGATGCTGGTCAAACCAGCAGATCTAATCCTTGCCAATATGGAGGCCAATCCAAAAGTCGGAATCACTATCGCAGATATTCCAACCTTCTTCCGTTATAATCGAATAGTAGTTGCCTGGAATGAGGCCCTCATTTCACCAGAGATGAACAAGCTCTGGCAACGGATGGGAGCGACCAAGACAATTGATTTCAAGAGTCTCAATACCTTTGTCATGAGTTATGGGACTTTTGTTTGGTTTAAATATGATGCTCTAAAACCTTTGTTTGATTTGAACCTGACAGCAGCAGATGTTCCAGCTGAACCTCTTCCTCAAAATTCGATATTGCATGCGATTGAACGTTTGTTGATCTACATTGCCTGGGATCAAAAGTATGATTTTAGAATCTCTCAAAACCCGCATGTTTTAACCCCATTTATCGATAATAAGCAGTTGAACAATCGTGAAGATCTCCAACCGCATACCTTCGTGGACTTTAATCAAATCGGTGGGATTAAAGGTGCCTTGAAGTATATCGTGATCGGTCCAGCAAGAGCTGTGAAATATATTCTCAAAAGGCTATTGATTAGAAAGTAGTGTATGTATTGTGAAAATTATAAATAAGACAAAAATAGTTAATATTATTATTTCGGTATTTCTGATTTTATTTTCGAAGGTGTTCTTAGCTAGTTTATTTGACCTCACTATCAATACCAATGTTTATCTTTTAATTCTGGGTGTAATAATGTATTTTATTATATTCAATCCAACTGATAAACAAAAATTACCGATAAATGCCTTCTTTTTGATTATTATATTTGGAACAATTATTTCTGTTGTAAAACCAGTTCAGTACGGTTTAGACGAGGAGTCACATTTACCAAATGTAATCAGTGTTTCGGATAGTCCAATTTTCAAATATTCTAAAGAAAAACTAGCAGATTATGATTCGGTATTTGCATATGATTCTCTTAGGAATCCTGCTAAAAAAGATAAGAATTATTGGTTAAATGTTGAACATAAAAAAGTAAAATTAGTGGGGTTAAGACTGGATTCGACAATCCTGCATTTATTCCTAGTTCAATAGGATGGAATATTGGTAGGATTATTTCAAATAAAGTGTACATCTCCTACTTTTTAGGAAGAATATTTGAGGTGATAGCATTTGCTTTAATAGTATTTTTTGCTTTGAAAATAAGTAAGGCTTATAAAGAAGTCATCTATTTGTTTTCTACTTTTCCGGCAGTATTGTATATCATAGCGGGTTATCATTATGACTATCTATATTTTGGTGCGAGCATGTTTGGACTTGCTTTACTAACAAATGTTCTTAGTGGAAACCATAAAATTGATAGAAGGTATGCAATTGCTTTTCAATGTTCAACCTTGCTTTTTTCATTTTCAAAATTTCCGTTCATACTAATTGGCAGTCTATTCTCCGTTTTACCTAATAAATACTACGAAAAGAAATCGGTGAGAATTTTAAGTTTAATTTTGTTCTTTTTGAATTTATTAGTCTCATTTATTTATGTTGGAATAATTAAGTTGTTTCCTTCTAAAGGTGCCCTTTCAGGAAATGGACCAGGAATTTCCTATTTTATAACCCATCCTTTGCCTTTAATTAGAACTTTATTCCAAGCACCGTATGGTATTATTAATGACTTTGTTTCTGAGCCATTAAAATACGTCAAAGAACCATCCGCATTTTTAATTGCTATTTCAACAATAATATTCTTTTTACTCTTATTTATTGTTGTAATGAGAAATAAGATTGAACTTCCAAAATTCTTTAAATATTTTAGCCTTATTTTGCTTATAGCAATTGCTTCTCTGATAGTGATTGCCATATCTGGAGATCCTAGAGTATACCATAAAGGAGATATTATTGTTGGTGGCGTTCAAGGCCGTTATTATTATTTTATTCTTATGTTCATGCCGCTTTATTGTGGCTCTTGGTTTAGAAAATTATTCGGTATTGCTGAAACTATTATGAGTGAAAACTCAAATTTTGAAAGTACTTTACAATATATATTAGTGTATCTAAATATCCTAACTATAAGTATCGGTATATATACTCAGTTACAGACATAGTTTATCTTTGTTTGAGCTATAATTGAAGCTCTCCCAATACAGATAGAAGCAAGTCAATAAATCAGAAAATCTTTTTTTCTTTTGTTGATTCAGAGTTTGGCCATAGAATAAATCCTCAGCTGTGTAACTTCCCCCTCCCACTTACGAATAGGTAAGTAGGAGGTTTTTTCTTATGTATAGTATTGTATCTGAGGAGGCGGGGCTTTTGCCTCGTGAGCGACTCTTACAGAAGGGGGCAGAGGTTTTATCGGACCAGGAGTTGTTGGCGATAGTGCTGCGAACAGGGACCAAGTCTGAGTCGGTCTTATCTATGGCCAATCGTATTTTAACAGGGATGACGAGTTTGGCGGATTTGTCTCGTTTGTCCCTGAATGAGCTACAGGAAATTCCTGGTATTGGGCGTGTGAAGTCTATTGAGCTGAAGGCTATGGTGGAGTTGGCTAAGCGGATTGAGAAGGCTGAGTTGGCTCGTTCCGAGCAGATTATGTCCAGTCAACAGGTGGCGCGTCGTATGATGTTGGATATTGGCGACAAGCCTCAGGAGCATCTGGTGGCTATCTATTTGGATACGCAGAATCGTATTATTCAGCAGAAGACAGTCTTTATTGGTGGTGTTCGCCGTTCGATTGCCGAGCCACGTGAGATTTTACATTATGCTTGTCATCTGATGGCGACGTCCTTGATAGTGGTTCACAATCATCCTTCGGGTGAGGCCTATCCGAGCCGAAATGATATTGATTTTACGCAAAAAATTAAGCGGTCTTGCGATGATTTGGGAATTTGTCTGCTTGATCATATTATTGTTGGAAAATCAACATATTATTCCTTTCGTGAGGAGAGGGAGGATTTTGAGCTTTAAGTAGAGTCTATAAGTTAAAGACACAAGAAAAGCAACTGAGTGTAGTATCAGTTGCTTTTAAAGTTCGTTTACAACGTATTCAAAGAGTTTGAGGTCTTCTTCACGCTTGTGTAGGAGAAGTTCTGGATGCCACTGAACACCAAGGAAACGAAGGTCTGGGGTGTTTGATTCAACAGCTTCGACAGTATTATCCTCAGGGTCGCGCGCAATAACACGGAGGTCAGAGGCCAAGTGCTTAATACTCTGATGGTGGAAAGAGTTGATAGAGGTTTCTAGGCCGTAAATCTCTGCTAACTTACTGTTTTCGTCAATAATCATTTCGTGGTAAAGGTAATCGGAAGGCTTATCCTGCCAGTGCCTTTCAATATCTTGATGGAGACTGCCACCAAGGGCAACATTCATGAGTTGTGTTCCACGACAGATTGAAAAGATTGGTTTCTTTTGTTTGGTAGCTTCTTCAATCAGTGCCATCTCAAAGAGGTCTCGCTCAAGGAAGAAGTCATTTTCACTGGCATGATTTTCTTCGTTGTAGAATTTAGGGTCAACGTTTTGACCGCCGATGAGGATAAGCTTGTCAATCATGGAGATATAGTTTTTAGCCTCCGAAGGATCAGATACTGGTAGAAGGATTGCTAGACCACCAGCTTTTTGAACTCCTTCTACAAAACCAGATGGGGCATAAGACCAGTTGATATCTTCATGGGCTGGATTAGGTCTTACATTGGCTGTGATACCTATAATTGGTTTAGTCATTGTTTCTCCTTGCTTTTTCTTCTTCTTTCATGAAATAGAGTAGGGTTTGTAGCTCACTAGTCAGGTCTACGTATTGGAGAACCACGTGGCGTGGAAGATTGAGGTTGACTGGGGAGAAGCATAGGATGCCTTCGATTCCAGCATCAACCAAAAGCTCAGCCACCTCCTGTGCCTTGACTGATGGCACTGTCAGGATCGCTGTTTTTATATCTTCCTGGGCAATCTTGTCCTTGATTTGAGAGATACCATAGATAGGAATATTGTCTTCAGTCTGGCTTCCTACCAGTTCGTTATCGTCTGTATCAAAAGCCATAACCAGCTGCATGCGGTTACGTTCTTGAAAACGGTAGTGAAGAAGAGCACGTCCGATATTTCCTACTCCTACAAGGACTACCTTAGTTGTCGCATTATCATTAAGGAGTTCTGCGAAAAATGTCATCAGCTTACTAACGTCATAACCAAAACCACGACGACCTAACTCACCAAAATAGGAGAAGTCACGACGCACTGTGGCAGGATCAATTCCAATTGCTTCAGCAATTTGTTTGGAACTTGCTTTGTCGATATTTTCACGATGGAATCGTTTGAAAATTCGATAATAGAGAGAGAGACGTTTAGCAGTAGCGTTTGGAATGTTTTTCTCAAATGTCATTGATCGCATTTCCTTTCTTCAATTAGTATGATTCTCTTATATTTTAAGAAAAGTTTGTGAAAATTGCAACAAAATAGTGTAGATGAGGCGATATAAAAAACCTATCACATGGATAGGCTATTTCTATGTAGTAAGAAAAAATTTAGACTTCTTCTTGCTCAAAAACTTGACGGTCAACCAAACTCTGCATCAAGAAGTAGAATTTTTCTTGCAAGATGTGATGATCTTCATTTTTAAAGATATTAACGTTACGAAGGCCAGATTTGTCTGTGATTGACAATTTGAAACCTGTCAAATCTTTGTTAATAGTGATCTTTAGTGGGAAACCTTCACCTGAGTTAGGCACTTTTTCGAGTAGACGGTGTAACTCGTAGTTACCGATTTTATTTTGTACAAAAGTTGTATCACGAAGGGTGAATTTTTTGACATTAGGGCTGATGGTGTAACGGTATTTACAGTTAGTCAAATGAATGCTTTTTTCAAATGCCATGTTAGTCTCCTATGATTTGATTAAGTTTTTCTGCTAGGGCTTGGAGTTCTTCAGCGGTATTTTCTTCTGATAAACTAATGCGGATGGCTGTTTTTAACTTGTCAGAATCCTTACCATAGAGGGCCTGGATGACGTGGCTAGGGTCAACAGTTCCAGCAGTACAAGCAGAACCCGTTGAAACAGCAAAGTCAGCTAGGTCTAACAAGGTTAAGAGAGGGCCATTTTCCTTACCAGGAAAACTGATGTTGATGACGTGAGGTAGGCTAGATCCTCCATCATTAATTTCATAAGGAACGGTAAGGGTATCTAGAAAGACCTGACGAATCTTTTCAACATGCTGGTAATTGTCTTGGTAGTGGTCACTAGCATGCTTGTAAGCTGCGGTCATACCTGCAATACCGACCAGATTTTCAGTGCTGGCACGACGTTTTTCCTCTTGTTCACCACCATGGAGTAGGTTGTCAAAATGCAAATCGTTATGATAGAGCAGGCCGACACCTTTAGGTCCATGGAATTTATGGGCACTGATTGAGAGAAAATCGGCGCCAAGTTCTTCTGGGTGAATTGGAAGTTTTCCTGCAACCTGAACAGCATCCACGTGGAAAGCAGCCTGGTGATTGGCGAGTAGGTCACCAATTTCCTTGATAGGAAGCAATTGGCCGGTCTCGTTATTGGCATACATGACAGAAACTAGAATAGTATCGTCACGTAGGACATCAGCAATTTGTTGAGCAGTAATGACTTGATTTTCTGGTTGAATATAGGTTACTTCAAAACCAAAACGCTCTTCCAAGTAGGCCATGGTGTGAAGGACAGAGTGGTGTTCAATAGCAGTTGTAATCAGGTGCTTACCCTTAGCTTGATTGGCTAGGGCATAACCTTTGATAGCTGTATTGTTTCCTTCAGTCCCACCAGAGGTGAAAATGAGTTTTCGAGCAGGAACTTGAAATTGCTTGGCCATTTCTTCACGAGCCTCACGGAGTTCCTTAGAAGCCTTACGGCCATAAGCATGTAGGCTGGATGGATTTCCAAAAGTTTCAGTCATGACATGTGTCATCGCTGAGATAGCAGCAGTATTCAAAGAAGTTGTTGCTGCATTGTCCAAATAAACCATAAATTAGTCCTCGTTGGCAGTATATGCAAAGAGTGGGCTAAGTGGTTGACGTTCAAAGATACGAGTAATAGCGTTAGCGATCAGCTCACTTGCTGAAAGGTATTTAACGTTTGTAGGCACTTTTTCTTTAGTCGCAACTGAATCTGTTACCAAGATTTCTTTAATTGGAGTAGCGTTGAGGACTTCGGCAGCACCTCCTGCAAAGAGACCGTGACTAGCAACTGCATAGATGTCTTTAACGCCACCACGTTCAAGGATTTTAGTAGCTTCAGCAAATGTTTTACCAGTATTGAGGATATCATCAACCAAGATTGCTGTTTTTCCTTCAACCTCACCAATGATGTAGCCTTCTTCACGTTCTGAATCATCTTGGGCGTAGTCAATGATAGCGATTGGTGCATCAAGGTATTCCGCCAAGCTACGAGCACGTTTAACACCTGAGTTTTTAGGGCTAACAACGACAACATCACTTCCTGTGAATCCTTTTTCGTTGTAGTATTCAGCAAACAAAGGCATTGTGAAGAGGTTATCTACTGGGATGTCGAAGAAACCTTGAACTTGGACAGCGTGAAGATCAAGTGTCAAGACACGATTGACACCAGCTTTAACCAGCATATTGGCAATCAATTTAGCAGTGATTGGTTCACGTGAAGCAGCGATACGGTCTTGACGTGCATAACCAAAGTAAGGCATCACTACGTTGACAGAGTTAGCACTGGCACGTTTGCAGGCATCAATCATGATGAGCAATTCCCAAAGGTGGTCGTTAACAGGGTTGCTTGTAGATTGGATGATATAAATATCGTCCCCACGAACAGACTCTTCAATATTGATCATGATTTCACCGTCAGAAAATTGACGTGAAGATACTTTGCCAAGTGGCAATCCGGTAGCCTTAGCAATTTTTTCAGCAATTTCTGGGTTTGAGCTGAGCGAGAACAACTTCAATTGTGGGTTTGCTTTTTGATGTACCATGACGATGGTGACTCCTTTAAAAAAATAAGATGCGAAGCCCAATTAGGGCTATTGTAATAAAACTACAGATGGTTCTATTTTAGCAAAAAAAAGTAGAAATTTCAGCCTTCAGAAAGCGATATTGATGAAAATTGACGGACCATAAATCGCTGAATCGTTTTTGTATGCGTTTTTAGACAGATGAGAGCGATTGTGGAAGTTGCCACAAGTACCAAATTGTCTTTATATATAAAAAAGACAAGGGTTAATCCTTGTCTTAAAATGAAGTAAATGGTTTTTATAGACGTTTTTCACGGTGGAAAGTTCGCCTCAGAACGTATCAAAAATGACTAGCGGAATTTCTATAAACTCACATTTCACCAACTAGTCTTTATCTCGCTTTAGGGTGGCTACAAAGCGTGCAACCTTACTCTTGGCATACTTAAAGTCAATATTATTTTCCTTAAGAAAGGCATCAAAGTCGTCTTTACCTTTCTTGGCATCTGAAACTTCCAACTCTAGCTCATAGTCTTTCTTATCAGCATAGACATTGACATCAAGTGCCATGAGACCAATATTGGTCTGATATTCACGTCGGGTTGTGGTTAAATGTCCGAGGATGGTTAGGTCTTCTAACTTAACACCACGTTCCAGAAGAATGGACTTGATTTGGCAATCAGGGAAGTTAAGAGACTTGGTCATAGCCTTAGCATCTGCACAGTCCATGGTGACGTTGTATTCCATATTTCCGACCTTTTCAGGAATTTTCAAAGTCAGCTCACCATGAGTGGGAAGGGTTCTGATACGCAAAGACAACTTTTTATTCCTCATGTCACTTTGGGGTGTATCAATGTAGTAATTGGTTTGCGTAACAGGTGTTACATGGGAGAAAAGCACTGCTAAACGATTATACTCGTCTTTGGTGAGCAGAGTCTTGTACTCTATCTCTAAATGGTTCATGTGTGTCCTCCCTTGTTCTTTTAAATGTGGTATAATGTAACAGATTGTATTTATTTTATAAAAAACTAAAGCTTTTGACAAGGAGGAGTCCTATCTTGACCATGGATTGGGAAGAATTTCTAGACCCCTACATTCAGGCCGTAGGTGAGCTCAAAATTAAGCTTCGAGGTATTCGTAAACAATTTCGTAAGCAAAATCGTCACTCGCCCATTGAGTTTGTGACGGGACGTGTAAAGTCAGTGGCTTCCATTGAAGAGAAGATTGCCCTACGTGGACTGTCTGTTGAAAATTTAGCAAAGGATATGCAAGATATTGCAGGACTCCGAATAATGGTTCAATTTGTTGATGATGTGGACGAGGTTTTGGGTCTTCTGCGTCACCGTAGTGATATGACCATAGTCTCAGAGCGTGATTATATTAGGAACCGTAAACACTCGGGTTACCGCTCTTACCATGTTATCGTGTCTTATCCTGTTGATACCATTGATGGTCGCAAGGAAATCCTTGCCGAGATTCAAATTAGGACTTTGGCCATGAACTTTTGGGCCACCATTGAACATTCCCTTAATTATAAGTATCAGGGAAATTTTCCAGAGGAGATTAAACTTCGCTTGGAAACTACGGCACGCATAGCCTATCAACTTGATGAAGAGATGCGTAAGATACGTGATGATATTCGAGATGCTCAGTTGCTCTTTGATCCAATCAACAGAACTTTGAAAGATAGTGTAGGAAATAGTGATGACACAGATGAAGACCTTTTCTGATAAGATGAAGGTAGCTATTATTGCTAATGGCAAACCCCAAAGCAGGCGTGTTGCCTCAAAACTTTTTAATACCTTTCGAGATGATCCCGATTTTTATTTGACTAAGAAAAATCCTGATGTGATTATCTCTATTGGTGGCGATGGCATGTTGCTATCGTCTTTCCACATGTATGAAAAAGAGCTCTCTCGTGTCCGTTTTGTAGGGATTCACACGGGGCATTTAGGTTTTTATACAGATTACTTGGATAGTGAAGTGGATCAATTAATTGAAACCCTGCGTAAGGATAATGGAGATAAGATTTCCTACCCTCTTTTAAATGTCACATTAACCTTGGCTGATGGGCGTTCTTTCACGTCTATTGCCCTCAATGAAGCAGCAATTAAGCGTAACGAGAAGACTATGGCGGCAGATGTTTGTCTTAATGATGTACTGTTTGAGAGCTTCCGTGGAGATGGGTTATCTGTATCGACACCTACGGGGTCAACCGCCTACAATAAATCTTTGGGTGGTGCGGTACTTCATCCCACTATTGAAGCCTTGCAGCTGACAGAAATTGCTAGTCTTAATAATCGTGTTTACCGTACCTTAGGTAGTCCACTTATCGTGCCAAAACATGAGAAGATTACTATCTATCCTACTCGAATGGGGAGCTACACTCTGTCGGTTGATAATAAGACCTATACCAACCGTAATGTGAAAAAGGTAGAATTTTCGATTGACCAACGTAAGATTTCTTTTGTTGCTAGTGCTAGTCACACAAGTTTTTGGGAACGGGTCCGTGAATCCTTTATTGGAGACATGGAAGAATGAGATATGAATTTACTGTAGGACGTTCATGTCGAGTTAAAACCTTTTTGAAGGAGCACGATATTTCAAAAGGACTTCTAGCCAAAATTAAGTTTGAGGGTGGTCATATCTGGGTCAATGGTGAGGAGCAGTTTGCGACTTATCCTGTCCATGAGGGAGACGTGGTTGCCATAGAAATTCCTGATGAGGCGCCGCATGAAACATTGAAGCCAATTCCTTTTAACTTGGATATAGTCTATGAGGATGATAACTTCTTGGTGATTAATAAACCCTATGGCTATGCTAGTATTCCAAGTGTTAACCATGATAATACCATGGCTAACTTTGTCAAATATCACTTTGTCAGCAATAATTATCCTAACCAGCGTGTCCATATCGTGACACGTTTGGATAAGGACACATCTGGTCTCATGCTGTTTGCCAAGCATGGTTACGCCCATGCTCGTATGGATAAACAGTTACAACAGAAGTCTATTAAGAAACATTATTATGCCTTGGTTGAAGGTGATACCAAACTTGAGCAGCAGGGTGAAATCATTGCACCGATTGCGCGTGATGTGGATTCCATTATCACACGTCGAGTCCATAAATCGGGAAAATATGCTCACACTAGTTATCGTTTGGTAGGTGATTATGGTAGGGTTAAACTGGTTGATATCAATCTTCATACCGGACGTACGCACCAGATTCGTGTGCACTTTGCCCACTTAGGTTTGCCTCTTTTGGGAGACGACCTTTATGGCGGGTCCCTAGACTACGGTATTAAGCGTCAAGCCTTGCATTGTCATCGCCTTGCATTTATAGATCCTTTCACCAAAAAAGAGATGGTCCATGCATCTTCCTTGACAGATGATTTTGAAACCGTTATCATGAACTTACAAACTAAAAAAGATTGATTGAGGATTTTTTATGCGTAGTCTATTTGGTGAACTTCGTGAAGGTATTTCAGGGAAAGGAGTTAAGATTGTCTTCCCTGAGGGTAACGATGACCGTGTGGTTCGTGCTGCTGCCCGTTTGAAATTTGAAGGATTGGTGGATCCTATTATTTTGGGAGACCCAGTTGAGGTTCACAAAATCTTGAACGATCTTGGCTTTGCAGACTTTAACTATACGATTATTAATCCTGAAACCTATGAAGGTTTTGAGGAAATGAAGGAAATATTTCTTGAAATTCGTAAGGGAAAAGCAACAGTCGAAGATGCAGAGAAATTGCTTCGTGATGTGAACTATTTCGGTGTTATGCTAGTTAAACTTGGTTTTGCTGATGGAATGGTTTCAGGTGCCATTCACTCAACAGCGGATACGGTACGTCCTGCTCTTCAAATTATCAAAACAAAACCTGGTATTTCTCGTACATCAGGTGTCTTCCTTATGAA
Organism: Streptococcus vestibularis ATCC 49124; assembly: GCF_000188295.1. Taxonomy (GTDB): domain Bacteria; phylum Bacillota; class Bacilli; order Lactobacillales; family Streptococcaceae; genus Streptococcus; species Streptococcus vestibularis. The sequence continues at coordinate 521,935 of NZ_GL831112.1, forward strand.
CCGTGAAGATACCAATCATCGTTTGATGTTTGCCGACTGTGCTATCAATATTGAACCAAATTCTCAAGAATTAGCAGAAATTGCAATTAATACTGCAGAAACAGCTAAAGTTTTTGGTATTGATCCTAAAGTGGCCATGCTTAGCTTCTCAACAAAAGGTTCTGCTAAATCACCAAAAGTTGACAGGGTTGTTCAAGCAACAAATATTGCTAAAGAAATGCGTCCTGACTTGGCTATTGATGGTGAGTTGCAGTTCGATGCAGCATTTGTTCCAGCAACAGCAGCTATTAAGGCTCCAGATAGTGACGTAGCAGGACATGCTAATGTCTTTGTATTCCCTGGTTTGCAGGCTGGAAATATCGGCTATAAGATTGCTCAACGTTTGGGAATGTTTGAGGCTATCGGACCAATCTTACAAGGTCTTAATAAACCAGTAAACGATCTTTCTCGTGGTGCGAGTGCTGAAGATATTTACAACTTAGCTATTATCACAGCTGCTCAAGCTCTTAATAATTAAAAGCAATAATAAAAGAAAGTCTGGCTAAGTGTCTGGGCTTTTTTATGCAACTTTTGTGATTAAAAATTAATCAACATAAACTAAAGAAAACCCTTTATTGATAAGGAATTTCAGTAGTTTTCGTGTTTACAGATATTATCGAATTGTATAAAAGATTCTAATAATAACTGTTCTTTTTGATTATTTATGCTATAATGAAGCTGTAAAAAATTTTATATTTTGGAGAAATCTTATGAAAAAAAGTAAATGGTTAGCCTTAGCAGGCGCTGCCGTCCTTAGTGTTGGTATTTTGGCGGCTTGTTCATCTAAGTCTAGTACTAGTGGTACTACTTATGGTTACGTTTACAGTTCAGATCCTGAAACTTTGGATTATATTACCTCAAATACAGGACCTACAACAACCGCTGTGACAAATGGTGTTGATGGTCTTATGGAAACAGATAAATATGGTAATCTTGTACCTTCAGTGGCTGAAGATTGGTCTGTCTCTCAAGATGGTCTAACCTACACTTATAAAATCCGTAAAGGGGTTAAATGGTATACCTCTGATGGTGAAGAGTACGCTGATGTTACAGCCAAGGACTTTGTAACTGGTCTTAAGCATGCGGCAGACTCAAAAGCTGGTGCTCTCTATTTGGTTCAAGATTCTATTGCTGGTTTGTCCGACTACCTTTCAGGTGCCAATAAAGATTTCTCAAAGGTTGGTGTTAAGGCAATTGATGACCATACCTTGCAATATACACTTAAACGACCAGAGCCATACTGGAACTCTAAGACAACTTATGGTTTGCTTTTCCCAGTCAATGCAGACTTCCTTAAGACTAAAGGAAAAGATTTCGGTAAGTCAACAGACCCAACCTCTATCCTATACAATGGTCCATTCCTTCTCAAATCTTTGACAGCTAAATCATCAATCGAGTTGACTAAGAACGAAAACTACTGGGATAAGAAGAACGTTCACTTTGATGCTATCAAATTGACCTATGATGATGGTTCTGATCCAGAATCTTTGGAACGTAGTTTCACTGATGGTGCTTATAGTATTGCTCGTGTCTACCCAATGAGCTCTAACTATGCATCTGTCGAAAAGAAATATAAAGATAATATCTTCTATACTGCAGCAGGTGCGTCAACATCAGCCATGAGTGTCAATATTGACCGTCAAAGTTACAAATACACTGCTAAAAAGACTGATGCTGAAAAGACTTCAACGAAAAAAGCTCTTTTGAATAAAGACTTCCGTCAATCAATTAACTTTGCTATTGACCGTACGGTATATCAATCACAAGTCAACGGTAAGGATGGAGCAGCTAAAGCTATTCGAAATCTCTTTGTTCCTTCTGACTTCGTTAGTGCAGGAGATAAGACCTTTGGAGATCTTGTTACTGAAAAGATGAGTTCATATGGTGATGAGTGGTCAGGCGTCAACTTTGCTGATGGTCAAGATGGTCTCTACAATGCAGAAAAAGCCAAAACTGAGTTTAGTAAGGCTAAAGAAGCTCTCCAAGGAGAAGGTGTTCAATTCCCAATCCACTTGGACCTTCCAGTTGACCAAAGTTCTAAACTTAATGTTTCTCAAGCGCAATCTTTGAAACAAACCATTGAAAAATCATTGGGAAGTGACAATGTGGTGATTGATATCAACCAATTGTCATCTGATGATATGCAAAATGCAACCCTTAATGCGCCAAATGCGGCTGCAGAAGATTGGGATATTTCAAATGGTGTTGTTTGGAGTCCAGACTATCAAGACCCATCAACTTATCTTAATATCTTTAAGACAACATCAAATGAAAACACTAAGACCTTCATGGGATATGATAACCCAAATAATGCGGCAGCAGCCCAAGTAGGACTTAAAGATTATGATGCCTTGCTTGACTCAGCAGATTCTGAAACAACAGATCTCAATGTACGTTATGATCGTTATGCTCAAGCTCAAGCTTGGTTAGAAGATAGTTCACTTGTCATTCCTTTGACGGTTGGTAACGGTGCAGCTCCAGTTGTCTCACGTTTGACACCATTTACAGGTTCATATACTCAAGTGGGTGATAAGAGTTCAGGTGACTACTTCAAATATGTTAAACCACAAGAAAAAGTAGTTACTAAGAAAGAATATGAACAAAGTCGTGAAAAATGGCTTAAAGAAAAGAAAGCATCTAACGAAAAAGCTCAAAAAGATCTTGAGAAACACGTTAAATAAAAGGACGATGGAACTTTCTCATTTGATTGGGAAAGTTCTTTTGGAATTAAAGGAAGAGACATGAAAAAATACATTTTATTGAGAACCCTCCGTTCTCTATTGTCAATATTTGTCGTGACGGCCTTGACCTACACGATTATCTATACCATGGTGCCGAGGCGTCTGATTTTCAGACAGGACCCTAACTACAATAAGATTGCAAAAACAGCTGATTCTAAGGCAAACTATGAAAATACAATCTTTGAACGTATGGGTTACATTGATTACTATGACACCAAGGAGTTGCAGGAGAAAGCCAGCACACTTGATAAGTTGGTAACAACTAAGCCAACAAAAGCCAATAAAGCTATCTACCAAAAATATGTGGATAGTTTGGGACATGGCTGGCGTTTGCATCAGTTTAAGCAAAGTAAGCAGTTCTATGCGACACGTGATGTACCAGTGCTTGAACGTGTGTTTGAATTCTACACGCACCTCTTTGAATTTGACAATACTGGATGGGTTAAAGATAAAACGAATCCAAACTTGAAGCGTTACATCCGTATTGAAAATGATCCAGCTATTGGTTGGTCAGTTGTTGGTTCAGGGACTAAGCACAAATATTTGCTTTACTTTAACAGTCAGTTCCCATTTGTTCACCAAAACTTTGTGAAGATGAATCTTGGAACTTCATACCCAACTTATGCTGAGCAAGGTGTTCTTGATGTTATTACTCAAGGCCAAGGGCAAACACAAAGCTCTGAGGTTAACTTCCCTACTGGTAAGAAAATATCTTCAGTAGATATCTATTCTCGTACTTATAAATCACCTAGTCAGGCTGACGCTAGAGATCGTTCTTACTATGGTGATGATCCGTACACAGCTACCAAGAGTCGCTATCAATACCCATCAATGGTGACAAGCTCTGCCATTGCAGGTTTGATTGGTTTGGTCTTGTCTTATGCTTTGGCAATTCCATTGGGATCATACATGGCACGCTTTAAAAACACACTCTTTGATAGTGTGTCAACAGGTGTCTTGACTTTCTTGCTTTCACTACCAACCATCGCCTTGGTTTATATCATTCGTTTGATTGGTTCTGAGATTGGTCTTCCAGATTCCTTCCCTATCTTGGGTGCAGGTGACTGGCGTTCATACGTCTTGCCATCTGTTATTCTCGGTCTCTTGTCAACACCAGGTCTTGCTATTTGGATTCGTCGTTACATGATCGATTTGCAATCACAAGACTTCGTTCGTTTTGCACGTGCCAAAGGGTTATCAGAACAAGAAATTTCGAACAGGCACATTTTCAAGAATTCTATGGTTTCCTTGGTTTCAGGAATTCCAGCATCTATTGTTGGGGTTATCACAGGGGCTACCTTGACAGAAACAATCTTCGCCTACCCTGGTATGGGTAAAATGTTGATCGATTCTGTTCGTGCTTCTAATAATGCTATGGTTGTTGGTCTGGTATTTATTTTCACAGCCCTCACCATCTTCTCATTGCTTGTGGGTGATATCCTTATGACTATTATTGACCCACGTATCAAATTGACATCTAAAGGAGGTAAGTAATGGCTTCAATTGATAAAAGTAAGTTCCAATTTGTAAAGCGCGATGATTTTGCCTCTGAAACAATTGATGCACCGGCTTACTCATACTGGAAATCAGTGATGCGTCAATTTTTTAAAAAGAAATCAACAGTTGTCATGTTAGGTATCTTGATTGCCATTGTTTTGATGAGTTTCATCTACCCAATGTTTTCTAAATTTGACTTCAATGATGTCTCAAAAGTAAATGATTTCAGTTTGCGTTATGTACATCCAAACGCTCAATACTGGTTCGGTACTGACAGTAATGGTAAGTCTCTATTTGACAGTGTTTGGTTCGGAGCTCGTAATTCTATCCTTATTGCTGTTATCGCTACCTTCCTTAATGTTATAATTGGTTTGATTGTTGGTGCTGTTTGGGGGATTTCTAAGACCTTCGATATGATTATGATGGAAATCTACAACATCATCTCAAATATTCCTGACCTCCTTGTGGTTATCGTCTTGACTTACTCATTGGGTTCTGGTTTCTGGAATATGATCTTTGCCATGACTGTTACAGGATGGATTGGTATTGCCTATACTATCCGTATTCAAATCATGCGTTACCGTGATTTGGAGTATAACTTGGCTTCTCGTACTTTGGGAACACCAACTGCTAAGATTGTGGTTAAAAATATCATGCCACAACTTGTGTCAGTTATCGTAACCATGGCTAGTCAACTTTTGCCAGGATTTATCTCTTATGAGGCCTTTCTTTCATACTTTGGTTTGGGACTTCCCGTTACTACGCCTAGTCTTGGTCGTTTGATTTCAGACTATGCACAGAACGTTACAGTCAATGCTTATCTCTTCTGGATTCCATTGACTACCTTGATCCTCGTTTCCCTTGCCCTCTTTATTGTCGGTCAAAACTTGGCGGATGCCAGCGACCCACGTACGCATAGATAGGAGTCCAATATGACAGAAAATAAAAATGTAATATTATCGGCTCGCGATATCGTCGTGGAGTTTGACGTTCGTGACCGTGTTTTGACAGCTATTCGAGGAGTGTCCCTTGATTTGGTTGAAGGTGAAGTTTTAGCCTTGGTTGGTGAGTCTGGTTCAGGTAAATCAGTATTGACTAAGACTTTCACAGGGATGCTTGAAGAAAATGGTCGTGTAGCTAGCGGTTCTATTGATTATCGTGGCCAAGATTTGACCAAGCTTAAGAGTCACCAAGATTGGGCACCTATTCGTGGAGCTAAGATTGCGACTATCTTCCAAGATCCTATGACCAGTCTTGACCCAATTAAGACTATTGGTAGCCAAATTGTTGAAGTCATTGTCAAACACCAAGGAAAATCAGTCAAAGAAGCTAAAAAAATGGCTATTGATTACATGGATAAGGTTGGTATTCCTGATGCTGAAAAACGTTTCAACGAATATCCTTTCCAATACTCTGGTGGGATGCGTCAACGTATCGTCATCGCCATTGCCTTGGCTTGCCGTCCTGATGTCCTTATCTGTGACGAGCCAACAACTGCCCTTGATGTGACCATTCAAGCTCAAATTATTGACCTCTTGAAATCTCTCAAAGAGGAGTACGGTTTCTCAGTGATTTTCATTACCCATGACCTTGGTGTGGTAGCAAGTATTGCTGACAAGGTTGCTGTTATGTATGCTGGTGAAATCATTGAGTACGCAACTGTTGAGGAAATTTTCTATGAGCCTTGTCACCCATACACGTGGAGCTTGCTTTCAAGCTTACCACAGTTGGCTGACGATAAGGGTGAGCTTTTCTCAATTCCAGGGACACCACCATCACTTTATACACCGGTTGTTGGAGATGCCTTTGCCTTGCGTTCAGACTATGCTATGCAAATTGACTTTGAGGAAAAAGCACCACAATTCCAAGTTTCAGATACTCACTGGGCTAAGACCTGGCTCTTACATGAGGATGCACCAAAAGTTGAAAAACCTGCGGTTATCCAAAATCTACATGAAAAAATCCGTGCTAATATGGGATTTGCACATTTAGGAGATGAGGAGGAAGGCGATGCCTAAGAAGTTAGTTGAGGTAAAAGATGTGGAGATTTCCTTCGGTGAAGGAAGCAAGAAATTCGTTGCTGTCCACAATGCTAATTTTTTCATCAACAAGGGTGAAACCTTTTCCCTCGTTGGTGAGTCTGGTAGTGGTAAAACCACAATCGGTCGTGCCATTATTGGTTTAAATGATACAAGTAATGGTGAGATTATTTTTGACGGTAAGAAAATCAATGGACACTTATCTAACTCTGAGAAAAACGACCTTATCCGTCGTATCCAGATGATTTTCCAAGACCCTGCGGCTAGTTTGAATGAACGTGCAACAGTTGATTATATCTTGTCTGAGGGTTTGCATAACTTCCATCTCTATAAAGATGAGGAAGATCGTAAAGCTAAAATCAAGGAAATCATCAAAGAAGTGGGACTTCTTGAGGAGCACTTGACACGTTACCCTCACGAATTTTCTGGGGGACAACGTCAACGTATCGGGATTGCGCGTTCCTTGGTCATGCAGCCTGACTTGGTTATCGCTGACGAACCAATCTCAGCCCTTGACGTGTCAGTCCGTGCCCAAGTCCTGAACTTGCTTAAGAAATTCCAAAAAGAGTTGGGATTGACCTATCTCTTTATCGCTCACGACTTATCAGTGGTCCGTTTCATTTCTGACCGTATCGCTGTTATCTATAAGGGGACAATTGTGGAAGTTGCTGAGACAGAAGAACTCTACAACAATCCTATCCACCCTTACACCAAGTCACTCTTGTCTGCTGTTCCTATTCCAGATCCAATCTTGGAACGTAAGAAGGTCTTGAAGGTTTATGATCCAAACCAACACGACTATTCGGTTGATAAACCAGAAATGGTGGAAGTACGTCCAGGTCACTTCGTTTGGGGTAACAAGAAAGAAATTGAGACTTATCGTAAAGAACAAAGTAAGTAAGTCTTTTCAATGCAAAAAAAATCGTGTTCCAAAAGGAACACGGTTTTTCTTTAGTCCAAATTTAAACGCTTTGTCATGATATAATAGGTACCAAAGTAACTTGCTGCGATGAGAATGAGAGATTGAACTAGACTAAAGATATATGACGAGTTATTAATTATAGTATTTGTTGCATTTCCGGTCAAGGATGCACCGATTCCAAAGAAGAAACCAATAAAGAATAGGATAGCCTGAATGGCAAAATAGGCGACAAATCCCATAAGAACTTTGTTATTATTGAAGAGGTTTCCGATACTGATACAGAGGTAATAGAATAGGATACTGCCAATTGTTCCTAAAATTGTAGTAGGGATGAAGAGATAGAGAGCTCCCATTTCTTTTAAGATTTGACCGAAGTAGCTGGTAGTCAGTAGGATATCTTTCATATCAAGGTTGAAAGTGGCTATAATGCCAATTGAAGCGAGTACAACGAGAGATGAAATCGTATCTAAAATAAAAGCTGCCAAAAGTTTAGACAAGATTAATTGGTGCGCTGAAACAGGAAGCGTGTTGCTTAGGTAGCCTTCTCGTCCAAAGACGCTAGTCGCAAAGCGTTTGATAATGAGAACAATGGTTGCGATATAGATGGTTCCCCAAACAACAATGGTAGCAATCACAATCAGTGTGAAGAAAGCCATAAACAGTAAGCTTGGTTCCTTGTGGCTGTGTTCAAAGGTGACCGTTAATTTTTGAAGCATTAAGCCCAAAGGTATGGACAGTAGGATGGCAATCCCATAGATGCCAAGATACCACTTGCGGACTGATTGTAATTCATACTTAACTAATTTCCAAAACATGCTCATACCTCCTAATTGTGGAACATCTCTCTAAAGAGTTTGTCGATAGATTTGCCATGGGCTTGACGGATATTATCAGCATCACCCTGAAGTTCAATCTGACCATATTTTAGGAAGACAACTTCATCTAGGACAGATTCAATATCTGCAATCAAATGGGTTGAAATAATAACAGAAGCATCTTCAGAGTACTGGTTGATGATAGTTTTAAGGATATAGTCACGTGATGCGGGATCGACCCCACCGATAGGTTCATCAAGGAGATAGAGTTTAGCCTCACGACTCATAACCAAAATCAACTGAACTTTTTCTTTGTTACCTTTTGAAAGGTCTTTGAGGTGCAAATCAGGCTGTAGTTTTAGATCCTGCAAGAGTTGCAAGGCAAGAGGATAGCGGAAGTCAGCATAGAAATCTTGGAAGAAGTCCAAGTAGTATTGGATAGTCTTACTTTCATCCAAATAAGTTGTATCGGGTAGATATGCCACTTGAGCTTTAGTGATAGGTGATGGCTGAAATCCATTAATAGTTACTAAACCAGAAGTTGGTTGGAGGAGGCCATTCAAAATCTTGATGAGAGTTGTTTTACCACTACCGTTTGGTCCTAAGAGACCAATGATTTTACCAGAAGGAATGGACATGGTCACATCTCTAAGGGCTGGAATACCATTATAGGTCTTGGTGAGATTTGTTAGAGTTACAATATCAGTCATCGGTCTATAAGTCCTTTCCTGTTTGTTCGATGTAGTCAGTAATGATAGCTTTGATTTCAGGTGAGCTAAAACCAATGGCTACCATCTCAGTGACAAAGTTTTTCATGAGACTTTGGGCAATCTCGTGCCGTTTTTGATCAATAAGTTTTTCATCTTCGGTAACAAAGCGGCCAGAGGTACGGGCAGAATAGACCAGCCCCTCTTTTTCAAGTTCTTGGAAGGCTCTTTGTACGGTGTTGGGATTGACCCCGGCTTCCTGAGCAAATTCCCTTACAGGTAGGAGTTGTTGTCTCATGCTCAATTCCTTGGAAGCTATCTTCAGTTTTACACGATAGGCGATTTGGAGATAGATTGGCGATTTTTCATCAAATGTCCAAGCCATAAAAGACTCCTTTCTAAAAGTATAATAGTATTATTTTTGTACTACAGTAATGATACAACTAAAACGATAAATTTGCAAGTAAAATGCTATATTTTCTCTAATTTCTTTAGCTTTTCCCTAACTTATATCCTTATTTTTGGTACAATAGGGGCAAGTATATTCGACCTGAAGGGAGATTATTTTGAAAATTTTAGCAACAGATATGGATGGTACTTTTTTGGACCACCTTGGTTCCTATGATAAGGCACGTTTAGATAAGCTTTTGGATGCTTGTGAAGCTAAAGATTGTGTCTTTACAGTAGCTTCTGGTCGAGCTCTCTTAGCTTTGGAAGAACTCTTTGACGGCTTTGTGGGCCGCATTGCTATTATTGCGGAAAATGGGGCCTTGGTTCAGTATAAGGGTGAAGTCTTGTTTGAGTCTAAGCTAGAACCTAAAGATTATTTGGAAATTGCAGATACGACTTTAGCCCTGCCAACTTGCGAGGGAATTCTTTTGTCAGGACGTCGAGGAGCCTATGCACCAAACGATGCAGATCCAGCCTATCTTAAGGCCATGGAACGCTACTATGAAAATGTTATGGCAACGGACCTTGAAGCGGTCACAGATGATATTTTCAAGGTAACTGCTAAGTTCCAAGGGGATACCATTATGGACCGTGGTGACTACCTCAACACAATCTTTGAGGATATGACAGCAGTGACAACTGGCTTTGATTCCATGGATATCATTCTTAAAGGTGTGGACAAGGGCTTTGGTCTCTACCATCTTTGTCAAAAGTTGGGATGCCAGGCTTCAGATGTCGTTGCTTTTGGCGATAATCTCAATGATATGGAGATGCTGACCTTTGCAGGGCATGCGGTTGCTACGGAAAATGCGCGTGATGAGATTAAGGAAGTAGCAGATGAGGTGATTGGTCACCATAAAGATGGTGCAGTCTTTGACTACATGGAAGGATTGGTAGGTTCAGATGTCTGAGATTAAATTACTAGCCTTGGACCTAGATGGGACCCTCTTTACCAAGGATAAGCAAGTAACAGCTGAAAATAGAGCTGCTCTTAAGGCGGCAGAAGCTGAGGGAATTCATGTGGTCATTACGACTGGTCGTCCTCTGCCAGCTATTACTCATATCTTGGAAGATTTGGGCTTGTTGGATGATAAGCACTATAGTGTGACCTTCAATGGTGGCTTGGTTCAGCGTAATAATGGGGATATCCTTATAAAGAAAGAGATGAGTCGAGAAGATTTAAAGCAGATTTATGCTGTCTTTGAACCTCTAGGGCTCCCTATGGATGTTATCAGTGATGGCATTGTCTATGGTGTTCCGAGTAAAGGAAATCATTCTCTCTATCGTCAGGCTAATCCTACCTTGACCTTCGTTGATGTGGATAGCATTGATGACATTCCTGAAAATATCGTCTATAATAAGGTAGTTACGGTCTGTGAGGAAGCATTTTTGGATGTCCAAATTGAAAAACTACCTAAACAGCTATATCAGAATTTTGAAGTTTTTAAGTCTCGTGAGATTATCCTTGAGGTCATGCCGAAAGGAGTTCATAAAGCTGTAGGCTTGAAACTTTTGTCTGATTATCTTACCCTTGATAAAAGTCAGGTTATGGCTATGGGAGACGAGGAAAATGACTTGACCATGTTGGAGTGGGCTGGTCTTGGTGTGGCTATGGCAAATGCTGTTCCTAAGGTTAAGGCTGTTGCCAAGGCAGTAACGACAAAAACTAATGAGGAATCTGGAGTGGCTGAGGCCATCCACAAATATATTCTAGAGAAATAAGGAGAACCAAATGGGTCTATTTGATCGATTATTTGGACAAGAGGAAAACCAGTCACAAGAAACTGTAGCAAATCAGGAATTTTCAGAAACTGAGGCTCTTGATAATCAAGACTTGTCAACAAGTGAAAGTCAAGCAGAACAGCTCAGTGAGTCAGAGACTCAAGTAGAAGAGATTTCGTCTACAGAATCTGTTGAAGAAAGCGAATCTACAGTGACAGAAGAAAGCCAAGTAACTGTGGATAACCACTTTGCGGATGTCATGGCTGATTACTATGCTAAAAAGGCTCAGGTAGCTGCTGCTGCAGAAAAAGGTGAAACAGTTACTTTTGAGGCTGTTCAAACCCGTAAAGTTGAGGAAAAAACTGAAGAAGTTCAGGCTTCAAAAACTGAAACAGAACAAGAAAAATATAATCGTACCCTTAAGAAGACGCGTACAGGTTTTGCTGCCCGCCTGAATGAATTCTTTGCGAATTTCCGTCGTGTTGATGAAGAGTTTTTCGAAGAATTGGAAGAAATGCTGATTCTTTCCGATGTAGGTGTTAATGTTGCAACGCAATTGACAGAAGACTTACGCTATGAAGCTCGACTTGAGAATGTCAAAAAGACTGAGGATTTGCAACGCTTGATTATTGAAAAACTTGTGGATATCTACGAGAAGGACGATATTTACAAGGAGCATATTAATTTCCAAGATGGTTTGACAGTTATGCTTTTTGTTGGTGTTAATGGGGTTGGTAAAACGACTTCTATTGGTAAGTTGGCACATAAATACAAACAAGAAGGCAAAAAAGTCATGCTGATTGCTGCAGATACCTTCCGTGCGGGAGCTGTTGCCCAATTGGTTGAATGGGGACATCGTGTTGATGTGCCAGTAGTGACTGGTGCTGAAAAGGCTGACCCTGCTTCAGTGGTTTTTGATGGTATGGAGAAGGCCCTTGCTGAAGGTGTTGATGTTCTTATGATCGATACTGCGGGTCGTTTACAAAACAAAGACAACCTCATGGCAGAGCTTGAAAAAATCGGCCGTATTATCAAGCGTGTGGTGCCAGAAGCACCTCATGAAACCCTCTTGGCTTTGGATGCCTCAACAGGTCAAAATGCCCTTAGTCAGGCTAAGGAATTTTCAAAAATTACACCTCTTACAGGTCTTGTCTTGACTAAGTTGGATGGTAGTGCCAAGGGTGGTGTGGTTCTAGCCATTCGCCAAGAGTTGGATATTCCAGTTAAGTTAATTGGTTTTGGTGAGAAAATTGACGACATTGGGGAGTTCCATTCAGAAGAATTCATGCAAGGTCTCTTGACTGGATTGGTTTAAAAAGAGTGAGTACTGGGAAAAGAGATTCACTCTTTTTAATGGTGTCCTCACCTTGAAAAAAGTCGCTTTTATTGATAAAATAGTAAGAAATACGACTGCTTTGAAAAGTGAGCTGTAACTTAATCACTGAACAACCCCTAAGCCATAAAAAGAGATGATTTACTTCTCTTTTTTAAGGTGAGTCATAAGAAGAATTTTAATCTTAGTTTAAGGAGAAGACATGTCTGAACGTGGACTTTTAATTGTTTTTTCAGGGCCTTCTGGTGTCGGAAAAGGAACTGTTCGTCAGGAGATTTTTTCAACACCTGACCACAAATTTGAATACTCGGTATCGATGACCACACGTGCTCAACGTCCTGGTGAAGTTGATGGAAAGGATTATTTCTTCCGTTCGCGTGAGGAATTCGAAGAGCTTATTCGTAATGGTCAAATGTTGGAATATGCTGAGTATGTGGGCAACTACTACGGAACACCCTTGACCTATGTCAATGAAACCTTGGATAAAGGGATTGATGTTTTCCTTGAAATCGAGGTTCAAGGGGCCCTACAGGTTAAGAAAAAGGTTCCAGATGCTGTCTTTATCTTTTTGACACCACCAGATTTGAACGAACTTGAAGAACGTTTAGTTGGCCGTGGAACGGATTCTGAAGAAGTTATTGCCCAACGTATTGAACGTGCGCGTGAAGAGATTGCTCTCATGAGCGAATACGATTATGCCATTGTCAATGATGAGGTGCCTTTGGCTGCCGAGCGTGTGAAGCGTGTTATTGAAGCGGAACACTTCCGAGTTGACCGTGTGATTGGTCACTATCGTAATATGATTTCAGACAAGAAATTATCAGATAAATAAATTAGAAATAGGTATAGAATTATGATGTTGAAACCCTCTATTGATAAACTTTTGGATAAAGTGCCTTCAAAATATTCATTAGTTATTTTGCAAGCAAAACGTGCCCATGAATTGGCAGCTGGTGCTGAACCTACTCAAGAATTTTCGGCTGTAAAATCTACGCTTCAAGCCCTTGAAGAAATTGAATCTGGTAATGTCACTATCCACCCAGATCCAGAAGCTAAACGTGAATTGGCACGTTTGAAAGTTATCCAAGCGCGTCTTGCTGCTGAGGAAGAAGAACGTAAAATCAAAGAGCAAATCGCTAAAGAAAAAGAAGAAGGCGATAAAATCTAAAATCAAAGTCTTGCTTTGGTTTACAAGGATAGGAGGAGCTGAGGCATAGTGTCTCAGCTTCCTTCTTTATGATGAATATCACTAGCTCAAGATTTCTGGAGTTTAGGAAATCGCTGGTCCAAAGGTGAAGAGAGGAGATATATGGTGTTAGTTGCACAAATAATTGTAGATGTTCCTCTGATGCAGACGGACAGGCCTTATAGTTACCTTGTACCCGAATCCATGCAGGGGCAAATTGCCATCGGCATGAGGATTCATGTACCTTTTGGTAAAGGAAATCGTCTCTTGCAAGGGTTTGTTATTGGCTTTGGAGAGCAAGAAAATGTAAGAAAGCTGCCAGACTTGAAGTCAATTGCGGAACTTTTGGATTATGAACCAGTCCTTAATCAGGATCAGCTGGATTTGGCTGACCAAATGCGACACACGGTTTTTTCCTATAAGATTTCCATCTTGAAGTCTATGCTTCCGGGTCTCCTTAATTCACAGTATGACAAAGTTATCATGGCAACTGATAAACTGAGCGAAGAGGAGAGGGACATTTTTCTTCAGGGGCGAGATCATATTCTCTTCTCCCAATTGTCGAAGGAACAAGGTCAAGCTATTCCGCGTCTGGTGGAATCTGGTCGCGTAACGGTTGATTACATTGCTAAGGATAAACAAAATATAAAAACGGAGAAGCATTATAGTGTTCAAAGGGGCATTTTAGAGACTTTGGATATTTCGCAACGAGCCAAGAAACGGATGGAGCTGCGCGACTTCTTGTTAGAAAAGAATGAGTCTGGAAAGTTGGTAGACCTGCACAAACTTTTTTCTCGAGATGTGGTGAAGTTTTTCATTGGTACTGGAGCTCTATCTATCACTGAAGTTGAGGTCAATCGTGCTGATAGCTACTTTGAAAAGGTAGAGAAGACGGATTTTCTAGAGCTTAATACTCAGCAGGCATATGCTGTTGAAGTAATGACAGGTCAGATTGGTCATGGTGGGAAGCCGTTCTTGTTGGAAGGAGTGACGGGGTCAGGTAAGACTGAGGTTTACCTACATCTCATTGAGAGAACCTTGGCTATGGGGAAAACGGCTATTGTCTTGGTTCCAGAAATTTCTCTGACGCCACAAATGACCAATCGTTTCATCTCCCGTTTTGGTGACTTAGTAGCAATCATGCATTCAGGTTTGTCAGACGGTGAGAAATTTGACGAGTGGCGTAAGGTTAGGTCTGGTCAGGCCAAGGTTGTCGTAGGAGCGCGTTCGGCTATCTTTGCTCCTTTGGAAAATATTGGGGCTATCATTATCGATGAGGAGCATGAGGCTACTTATAAACAAGAGTCCAATCCTCGTTACCATGCTAGAGATGTGGCCTTGCTTAGGGCTAAGAGTCATGGAGCTGTGCTTGTACTTGGGTCAGCTACGCCTTCTATTGAGTCGCGAGCGAGGGCTCAGAAAGGGGTCTACCATTTTCTTGAGTTGACGGAGAGGGCCAATCCTAAGGCTAAAATTCCGCAGGTGGAAGTGGTGGACTTTAAGGACTTTGTAGGTCGACAAGAGGCGAGTGATTTTACGCCCCCTCTCTTAGAGAAAATCCGAGAACGCTTGGCACGTAAGGAACAAGTCGTGCTAATGTTGAACCGTCGTGGCTATTCCTCTTTTGTCATGTGTCGTGACTGTGGCTATGTGGATGATTGTCCGAACTGTGATATTTCACTGACTTTGCATATGGATACTAAGACCATGAATTGTCACTATTGTGATTTTCAAAAAGCTATTCCTCATGTTTGTCCTAACTGTCAGAGTCGCCAGATTCGCTATTATGGGACTGGAACACAAAAGGCTTATGATCAATTGACGGAACTTTTGCCAGAAGCCAGAGTGATTCGTATGGATGTTGATACTACACGTAAAAAAGGGGCTCACGAGAAGCTCCTAGAGACTTTTGGAAGTGGCCAGGCTGATATTCTGCTAGGAACCCAAATGATTGCCAAGGGCTTGGATTTTCCCAATGTTACCTTGGTAGGGGTCTTAAATGCGGATACGTCGCTAAATTTGCCAGATTTTCGTTCGGCTGAGCGTACCTTCCAGCTTTTGACACAAGTGGCTGGTCGTGCTGGTCGTGCTGACAAGGAAGGGGAAGTTATTATTCAAACCTATAATCCTAGTCATTATGCCATTCGTTTTGCACAGCAACAGGATTATGAGGGATTCTATGCCTATGAGATGGCGATTCGACGTCAGTTGGCCTACCCGCCATATTTTTATACGGTAGGGATCACTCTTTCCCACAAGGATGAAGAGTTTGTAATCCGTAAGAGCTATGATGTCATGGCTTATTTAAGAGAACACTTGTCGGACAAGGTGACTTTCTTGGGACCAACACCAAAACCTATTGCCCGAACACATAACCTTTATCATTATCAGATTATTATCAAATATCGTTTTGAGGATAGCTTGGAAGAGACGCTTAATAGGATCCTTGATATGACTCAGGAACCTGAAAATAAGGATCTGCGTTTGATTATCGACCATGAGCCTCAGAATTTTACCTAATTTAGAAAAGGAAGAATATGACAAAAATAGTATTTATGGGAACGCCGGCCTTTTCAGCGACAGTGCTGGAGGGACTTTTGACAGATGAGCGTTACGACATTGTCGCTGTTGTCACACAGCCAGATCGTGCTGTCGGCCGTAAAAAAGAAATCCGCATGACACCGGTCAAGGAAGTAGCCTTGGCACATGACTTGCCAATCTATCAACCTGAAAAGTTGTCAGGTTCTGAGGAAATGGCACAACTTATGTCACTTGGTGCTGATGGGATTGTTACTGCGGCTTATGGACAATTTTTGCCAAGTAAGTTGCTTGATAGCATGGATTTTGCGGTGAATGTTCACGCATCGCTCTTGCCAAAATATCGTGGTGGTGCACCTATCCATTATGCCATTATCAATGGTGATGCAGAAGCAGGTGTGACTATTATGGAAATGGTCAAGGAAATGGACGCTGGTGACATGGTCAGCCAAAAGGCCTTGCCAATTCTGGACCAAGATAATGTCGGTACTATGTTTGAAAAATTGGCAGTTTTGGGTCGTGACCTCTTGCTTGAAACCTTGCCTGCCTACATTGCTGGAGAAATCAAACCTGTTCCTCAAGATGCCAGTCAGGTAACGTTTTCACCAAACATTAGCCCAGAAGAGGAACGCCTTGATTGGAATAAGTCGGCTCGTGACATCTTTAATCAAATTCGTGGCATGTACCCATGGCCTGTGGCACATACTTTGCTTGATGGTAAACGTTTCAAAATTTATGAAGGAGACTTAGTAGAAGGGCAAGGACAGGCTGGTCATATTATCGAAAAAACTAAGAAGAGTTTGGTCGTTGCGACTGGTCAGGGGGCTATTTCACTTAAGAGTGTTCAGCCTGCAGGTAAACCTCGTATGGCTATTGTTGATTTCCTTAATGGAGTTGGTCGCAATCTTGAAGTAGGTGATGCATTTGGCCAATGATTGGAAAAAAACAGCCCGTGGACAGGCACTTGAAGTCTTAGAAGAAGTCTTCCAAGAAGGTGCTTACTCAAATATTGCTCTCAATGCACATCTGAGCAAGTCATATTTGACTGATAAAGACAAGGCCTTGGTGACGGAAATTGTTTATGGGACCGTAGCTCGTAAGATTACTTTGGAGTGGATTTTAGCCCATGTCATCGAGGACCGAGATAAGCTTGAACCTTGGGTCTACGACCTCTTGCTTTTGAGTCTATACCAGTTGGCCTATTTAGATAAGATTCCAGCCCATGCGGTGGTTAATGATGCGGTTTCTATTGCCAAAAATCGTGGCAATAAAAAAGGAGCTGAGAAGCTGGTGAATGCAGTTCTTCGTAAACTATCTAGCCAGCCATTGCCAGATCCAAGCGAGATTAAACGTGTCAATAAACGCTATTCTGTTCAATATTCCCTACCTGTATGGTTGGTGAAAAAGCTTATTGACCAGTATGGGGAAAAGCGAGCCCTTGCTATTTTTCAAAGTCTCTTTGTTAGAAATAAGGCTAGTGTGCGTGTAACGGATGCGTCACGTTTGGAAGAGATTGCGGAGGCCACTGGAGCAGAGCGTTCAGATTTGTCACCAGTCGGGCTTGTTAAATCTTCGGGTTATTTTGCTGGGACTGATTATTTTAAAGAGGGCTTATTGACCATTCAGGATGAGACTAGTCAGCTAGTTGCACCAACTTTAGGAATTCAAGGTATGGAAGAAATTCTGGATGCTTGTGCAGCACCTGGTGGTAAGACGGTACATATGGCCTCTTATTTGACGAGTGGACATGTGACGGCGCTTGACCTCTATGATCATAAGCTTGTCCTTATCGAAGAAAATGCACAACGTCTTGGCCAGGCTGATAAGGTTAGGACTCAGAAGCTGGATGCTAGTCAGGTGCATCAAGTCTTTCCATCTGATAGTTTTGACAAGATTCTAGTGGATGCTCCTTGCTCAGGGATTGGTCTCATTCGTCGAAAACCAGACATTAAATACAATAAGTATCTCCAAGACTTTGAATCCCTCAAGTCTGTGCAATTGGATATCTTATCCAGTGTTTGTCAAACCCTACGAAAAGGTGGTATAATAACCTATAGTACTTGCACCATCATAGCAGAAGAAAATCAAGAGGTGATTCAAGCCTTTCTTGAGAGCCATCCTGATTTTGAGCAAGTTGCCTTGGATCATCCATGCAAGGACATCGTGGTCAATGGCTGTTTGGCTATTACCCCCGAACAGTATCTAACTGATGGTTTTTTTATCGCTCAGTTGCGTAAGAAGGTCTAGGGTTACAGAGGAGGAAACACTGACGCAAGTCAGAAAGAAAATTATGGAAATATCATTATTAACAGACATTGGCCAAAAACGGTCAAACAATCAAGATTTTGTTAATAAATTTGTCAACAAGGCTGGTGTTACACTTGTCATTGTTGCAGATGGAATGGGTGGACACCGTGCTGGAAATATTGCCAGTGAGATGTCAGTAACTGACCTTGGTCGTGACTGGATTAACACTGATCTACGTGAGTTGAGCCATATTCGTGATTGGATGATTGCTGCCATCGATGAAGAAAATCGTAAAATCTATGAGCTTGGTCAAAATGAAGAATATAAAGGAATGGGAACAACTATCGAGGTTCTTGCCTTAGTTGATAATGCTGTGATTTTCGCTCATGTTGGGGATTCACGTATTTCCCTTATCCGTAATGGTGAGTATAAGCAATTAACGAACGATCACTCCTTGGTTAATGCTCTTATCAAGGCTGGTCAGTTGACAGAAGAAGAAGCAGCAGTTCACCCACAACGTAATATTATTACGCAATCTATAGGGCAAGCTGCTCCAGTTGAAGCAGATCTTGGTGTTCAACAATTGGAACCGGGAGATTATATTTTGGCCAATTCAGATGGATTGACTAATATGATTTCAATTGAACAGATTATTCATATTGTTAACAGTCCTGGTTTCGTCGAAGAAAAAACCAGTCGTTTAGTTGCCGCTGCCAATGAGGCCGGTGGTTATGATAATATTACCGTTGCTCTCATCAAAGTAGAAAGTGAGGAAGGATAATGATCCAAGTTGGCAAATTGTTTGCTGGACGTTATCGAATCCTTAAGTCTATCGGACGTGGCGGTATGGCGGATGTTTATCTGGCTAACGACCTGATTCTGGATAATGAAAGTGTAGCTATTAAGGTGCTACGTACCAATTATCAAACTGATCAGGTTGCTGTGGCGCGTTTCCAGCGTGAAGCGCGTGCCATGGCTGAGCTTAGCCATCCGAATATCGTTGCGATTCGAGATATTGGTGAAGAAGACGGTCAGCAGTTCTTGGTGATGGAGTATGTGGACGGTTCGGACTTGAAGAGATTCATTCAAGACCATGCTCCGTTGTCTAACCAAGATGTTGTGCGTATTATGGGGGAAGTCCTTTCCGCCATGACTCTTGCCCACCAAAAGGGCATTATTCACCGTGACCTTAAGCCACAGAATGTTCTATTAACTAAGGATGGTAGAGCTAAGGTTACAGACTTTGGTATCGCAGTAGCATTTGCTGAAACCAGTCTGACACAAACTAACTCAATGTTGGGGTCAGTCCATTATTTGTCACCAGAACAGGCACGTGGTTCTAAAGCCACTATCCAAAGTGATATCTATGCTATGGGGATTATGCTCTTCGAAATGTTGACAGGGCATATTCCTTTTGATGGCGATAGTGCAGTAACCATTGCACTTCAACATTTCCAAAAGCCCCTGCCATCGATTTTGGCTGAGAACCGTAATGTTCCTCAAGCGTTAGAAAATGTTGTTATTAGAGCAACTGCTAAAAAGCTTGAAAATCGTTACAATAGCACTTTGGAAATGAGTCGCGACCTAGTAACTAGTTTACATCCTAGTCATAGTCGTGATTCTAAAGTAGTTTTTGATGACATGATGGATACTAAGACCCTGCCAAAGGTTGATTCAGTTCCATCAGTAGGTCCTGAGAAAAAGGTTTCTCCTAAACCATCAGAGCCAACACCGGCTCCAAGCAAACAACCGAGGGAAAAAGCTTCTCTAGCTAAAAAGAAGAAAAATCCCTTTTCAACTCTACTCAAGGTTTTCCTAGGCTTAGTCTTTATAGGAATTATCATTTTTGCCTATCTTGTTTTTACCAATCCTGACAATGTTCAGGTGCCAAATGTTGTAGGTCAAGAGTTGTCAACAGCTCAGACGAAACTTGAAAGTGCAGGCTTTAAAGTTGGCGATGTTAATGAAGTCGAGAATGATTCAGTCGATAAGGGCAAAGTTATCAAGACCGACCCTACAGCTGGGACAACGCGTAAAGAGGGAACAAGCATTGATGTCTATGTTTCTTCTGGTAGCAAAGGTTTCACTCTGAAAAATTACAAGGGGAAAAATTATAAGGATGCCATTGAGGATTTAACTTCGAATTATGGGGTTTCCGAGGATCAAATTGATATTCAACATGTTGAAGACGATGATGCTAAAGAAGGTGAAATCCTATCTCAAAGTCCGGAGAAAAACAAGTCCTTCAATCCTAAAGATAGTAAGGCAAAAATCAAGTTCCGTGTGGCAACTCCTAAGACCATAACTATGCCTGATGTGACTGGTTTAACTGTCTCGACAGCAGTCCAAACCTTGAATCGTAAAGATATTTCAAGTAGCAGTATTGAGTATCACGACTATAATACTGGTGTTAAGTTGGATAAGAGTAAGGTACCTAGTAATACAGAGGTACTTTATCAAGACCCACAAGTTGGTACTGCCGTTGATGGTACAGTGATTCTCTATGTTTCAGTTGTAACTGAGAGTTCAAGCATTCAACAGTCAAGCTCAGCAAGTACGACACATTCGTCGTCATCTACAAGTTCTAGTTCTGAAAGTACAGCTTCTAGTACCGAAACAGCTACTGAAGCTACCCACACAGAGCAATAATAAGTTTTGAAATCTTAGATATAAGAGAAAGAGAGGTTTTTTGCCTCTCTTTTTGATTCAATTGCTTGGGGATTTTAAAGTGGTTGCTTGTCAGGAATGGCAGATTCTTTTATAATGAACGCGTCACATAGAGGAGAGGCGCAATGAGAAACCGTAGAAAACTGAAAAAGGTATATTATTAGCTACGATATTGTCATGACGGTTCTATCCCTTCTTTCCATAGGGAGAGTAATTTTTGATTTGGTTGGGTTGATTATTATTGGGAGACACTCTTTTCTATTTATTAATCAGACCATTACCCTTATATTTTGCTTTAGGTTATATTATTTGTTTCTCCTTGGCACTTCGGAAGCGGATTTTTGTTAAAACGCATGTCTTGGACTTGTTGGCTATTGTTCCTTACAATGAAGTCTTCACCTTCCTTTGTTTTTCAAGGGTGGGACGCTTTGCTCGTTTGGTAAAAATCTCACGTCTAATTAGTTTAAGTAGTAAGCTTAAGCATAATTCAAATCGTATTAATCGTAGGAATGGTTTTTACTTTTTGCTTTCGGTTAATAGTATTATCATCCTTATCAGTAGTGCTATTATCGCCCGTGTGGAGCATCATAATTTTATAGATGCTATTTGGTGGTCTGTGGCAACAGTTTCCACAGTAGGGTACGGGGAAAGTGTCCCTAAAACCCTCGTAGGTAAGGTAATTGCTGTTGTGCTCATGTTTAGTGGAATTACTACTCTGGGGTTGTTGACTAACTCTCTTAATAATATTTTGGTACGTTCAGGTCGCCAAACTGAACGAAAATTAGCTGAGTTTGAGAAGGAGTTGGCTGAACAACGTGCCATTCTTGAGGAAATCAGAAGTACGGTGCTTGCTATGAGTAGGAAAATGGATAAGAACGACGACTAGGTTTTCTGTAGATTAAAGATTGTGCTTCCTATAATGGAGGTACTTTTTTGCCCCTATCTCCCATAGCCAGTAAGCTCTCGAACTAGGCCTTTTTGTCAATTAGTCCAAAATTTGATAGAATGAACCCTGTATACTTTTATTTGAGAGGTCCTTATGACCAAATTTAATTTTTTCTTAGTGGTGGAGGCTCTTCTTTTAACTCTAGGCTTAATCACCATCTTTAATAATGATATTACCAGTTTTATTTTCATACTGGTTTTGACCTTGTTGGCAGTTCGCTTTTTTAACAAGGAGTCCAAGAGCGACTTTGTCTTGACAATCTGCTTGATTTCACTTTTTCTGGTTTCCATGTGGAATATCTATGTGGTTCTTGCTATCTTAGTGGGTGTAGCCTATGTCATGATTAACCATTTTTCACAGGTCAAGAAAAAGAATCGCTATGCTCTCATTCAATTTAAGGAAGACGACTTGAATCCACAGGCTGTGCGAAATCAGTGGATTGGGACTCGTATGGAACCTGTCAGTGATCGCTATGACTTTGATGATATTAATATTATCCGTTTCTTTGGGACAGATGTGATTGATTTGACCCAGGTTATCGTTTCGGGTCGAGAAAATGTCGTCATTTTACAGAAACTTTATGGGCCAACGACAATCTTGGTACCAATTGATGTTTCTGTAAAGCTGAATATATCAGCTATCTATAGCTCTGTGACCTTCTTTAATGAAGATGAATACGACCTCCGTTACGAAAGATTGACCTTGCAGGGAGCGGAGTATGAGCATGCCCATCGCACGGTTAAATTGATTCTCAATGTGGGAGCTGGACCAGTGGAGGTACGTCGTAAATGAAGAAACAGTACCTATTTTTAATCCTAATTTATTCAGTTGTTGTTTTAATTGGGGTTACCCTTGTAGTTATGGATAGCTTTAACCTCAACTTTTCGCTGGTTTTCGGTAGTATTTCTCAGGCATTTCACTTCTTTTTTAACATGTTTTTTGTGGTTCTGAGTTTGCTCATTTTACTATATATTCTTTGGGCCATTGCTAATGATAATAGTATGCGTTCGGTCAATCAGGACTTGCGTCGTATTATCAATAACCAGCCAGTCAAACGTCAGGGAGATATTGAGTTGGACAAGAATATGATGCGTCTATCTCATAAAATGCGTAAATTGACCAAGGATCTGCAAAAGACGGAAAATGCTCAGGCTTTGCAAAGTCGTGATATTCTTAAGAAAGAGCGAGGCCGCATTGCTCGAGATCTTCACGATACCGTTAGCCAGGAGCTTTTTGCAGCTAGTATGATCCTATCTGGTGTCTCTCAGATGGTGGGCCAACTAAGTAAGGAAGATTTACATAATCAGATTCAGGCAGTCGAGGCCATGCTGACAGATGCTCAAAATGATATGCGTGTCTTGCTTTTGCACCTTCGTCCGACAGAGCTTGAGAACAAGACCTTACAAGAAGGCTTGCAGATGATTCTTAAGGAATTAACCGATAAATCCAATATCCGTGTTGTCTACAAGGATATGGTTAAGAAAGTGCCCAAACGTATTGAAAATAATCTCTTTAGGATTGCCCAAGAGTTTATCTCTAATACCCTTAAGCACGCCAAGGCCAGCCAAATAGAGGTTTACCTCTATCAAAATAGTCAGGAAATTCAGTTAAAAATGCTAGATAATGGTGTTGGTTATGATTTGAACGCCTCGACTGACGAGATGAGTTATGGGCTAAAAAACATCCAAGAGCGTGTTGATGAAATGGCGGGGACTGTGCAGTTCCTATCAGCTAAAGGTAAAGGGACGTCTATTGATGTTCGTGTGCCAATATTAAGAGGAGAAGACAATGTCGAATAAGATTAATGTGATTTTGGTAGATGACCATGAAATGGTTCGTTTAGGCCTTAAGAGTTTCTTGAATCTCCAAGGAGATGTAGAAGTGGTGGGAGAGGCAGGAAATGGTCGTGATGGTATCGATCTTGCTCTGGAGTTGCGTCCAGACGTTGTTGTTATGGATCTTGTTATGCCTGAGTTAGATGGTGTTCAGGCGACTTTGGAATTGCTCAAAGAATGGCCTGAAGCTAGGATTCTAGTTTTGACCAGCTATTTGGACAATGAAAAAATTTATCCAGTCATTGAAGCTGGGGCCAAAGGCTACATGCTTAAAACGAGCAGTGCAGCAGAGATTCTAAATAGTATCCGAAAGGTTTACCGTGGAGAAGAAGCTATCGAAACTGAGGTGGATAATAAAATTAAATATCACGATAGTCACCCGGACTTACATGATGATTTGACCGCGCGTGAACGTGATATCTTAGCCCTCTTAGCTAAAGGCTATGACAATCAAACCATTGCTAACGAACTGTTTATTTCTTTAAAAACCGTCAAGACCCATGTGTCTAATATCCTTGGGAAATTAAATGTTGATGACCGTACTCAGGCTGTAGTTTATGCCTTTAGACATCATCTGGTTTCACAGGATGATGAATAAATCTATTTTAGGAGTTGGAAAAGGTTAATTATGGCTGTGCAAATTATCTCTTATTTTACGAGTCAAAGTGTTTGACTTTATTTCTAGCAACATATATAATTAAATCATCCTAAAACTTTTCTTTTTTCGTATGAGGTTGCTTCAACCTCGAATCATCAATCTAAGGTCACTTAGATTATGAAATCTCCTAACACTTAGCAATCGGTTATGCCGATTGTTTTTTTTGAAAAAAAGTTAAGAAAAGTATTGACAGCCTCCTGATTTTTCTGTAAAATAATAAGAGTCTTTTGGGGTATAGCCAAGCGGTAAGGCAAGGGACTTTGACTCCCTCATGCGTTGGTTCGAATCCAGCTACCCCAGTTCTATCTGAGGGTAGAGATACAGATTATGGTCCGTTGGTCAAGGGGTTAAGACACCGCCTTTTCACGGCGGTAACACGGGTTCGAATCCCGTACGGACTATAAGCACCAGCTAGAGAAAGCTGGTTTTTTTGTGTCCTTTTTGATAAAATAGAGGGGTTGAATGATCTAAGCCAGACATTTTATATCGCTTTAAAATAAAGAATAACAAGAATCTAACCTGGTTTAAAACGCGTGTTTTGAGATGCCGTCATAGGCTACTTGAAAATTCGTTGACTCATGGTTTGATTTGAATAAGAATTAATAAGGAAGTTAAATGACATATTATAACGTTGGAAAGATTGTAAATACACAGGGATTGCAGGGTGAACTTCGTGTTCTGTCTGTAACAGATTTTGCGGACGAACGTTTTAAGAAGAAGAGTGTACTAGCTCTTTTTGATGACAAAGATAATCACATCATGGATGTCGAGATTGCGAGTCACCGTAAGCATAAGAACTTTGATATCGTTAAGTTCAAAGGGCTTTACCATATCAATGATGTAGAGAAGTATAAGGGCTGTAGGCTAAAGATTGCTGAGGAAAATCTAACAGATCTTGATGACGGTGAATTTTACTATCATGAAATCATTGGCCTTGATGTTTACGAAGGCGATAGTTTGATTGGTCAGGTCAAAGAGATTCTCCAACCGGGTGCTAATGATGTTTGGGTAGTGAAACGTAAAGGTAAAAAGGACCTGCTCTTGCCATATATTCCACCAGTGGTTCTTGATGTTGACGTCGCAGCTGGTCGTATTGAGGTTGAGCTCATGGAAGGATTAGACGATGAAGATTGATATCTTGACCCTATTTCCAGATATGTTTGCTCCCTTAGAGCATTCCATTGTTGGTAAGGCAAAGGATAAGGGGCTTCTAGAAATCAATTATCACAATTTCCGTGAAAATGCGGAAAAGGCTCGTCATGTAGATGACGAACCTTACGGTGGTGGCCAAGGCATGTTGCTACGTGCCCAGCCAATTTTTGATACTTTTGACAAGCTAAATGTCACTAAGCCTCGCGTTATTCTCTTAGATCCTGCGGGTCGTACCTTTGATCAGGCCTATGCAGAAGAATTGGCGCAAGAAGAGGAATTGGTCTTTATCTGTGGCCATTATGAGGGCTATGATGAGCGCATCAAAACCTTGGTGACAGACGAGATTTCCTTGGGAGATTTTGTCTTAACTGGGGGAGAGTTGGCTGCAATGACTATTGTAGATGCGACTGTCCGCCTGATTCCTGAGGTCTTAGGTAAGGAAGCTAGTCATAAGGATGATAGTTTCTCATCAGGGCTTTTGGAATTTCCACAGTACACTCGCCCAGCTGAGTTTCGTGGCATGAAGGTGCCAGATGTACTCTTGTCAGGTCACCATGTTAATATTCGACGTTGGCGTATGGAACAGAGTTTACGAAAGACTTGGGAGCGTCGACCTGACCTCTTGGAAAACTACGCCTTTACAGACGAAGAACGTCACATTTTAGAAGAGATAAAAGTAGAAGGAAAATAAAATGTCAGAAGAAAAGATATATGATATTACTATTATCGGTGGTGGACCAGTAGGCCTTTGGGCTGCCTTCTATGCCGGCTTACGTGGCATGACTGTGAATATTATCGAGAGTTTGTCAGAGCTTGGTGGTCAGCCTGCCATTCTCTACCCTGAGAAGAAAATCTATGATATCCCAGCCTTTCCTCAAACGACAGGTGCCGAATTGACAGAAAATCTGTTGACCCAGCTTAAGCGTTTTGAAGATCGTGTCAGTATTCGCTTAAAAGAGGAGGTTCAAACCTTTGAAAAAACAGATGGTATCTTCACGATTGCTACTAGCAAGGGTCAACACTTGTCCAAGGCTATCGTCATTGCTTGTGGGAATGGTGCCTTCGCCCCTCGCCCTTTGGGAGTGGACAATGAAGAAGATTATGCGGACAATAACTTGTTCTACAATGTGCATAGCCTGGACCAATTTGCTGGCAAGAAGGTTGTGATTGCTGGTGGCGGTGACTCAGCTGTTGACTGGGCTAATCACTTGGATGGGATTGCTGAGAGCGTGACTTTGATTCACCGCCGTGATGCCTTTCGTGCCCATGAGCATAGTGTAGAGCTTCTTCATCAATCATCAGTTAATGTGATGACGCCTTATGTCCCCCTTGAAATCAAGGGTGAAAATGGTCTTGCCCAAAGTTTGACCGTTCAAAAAGTGAAATCAGACGAGGTTGTGGAATTGCCACTTGATGCCCTTATTGTTAGCTTTGGCTTCTCAACCAATAATAAAAACCTTCGTAACTGGAATGTTGACTTCAAACGCTCTAGTGTTACGGTTAATGCTCAGTTTGAAACTTCACAAGAAGGTGTTTATGCTATTGGTGATGTGGCAGAATATGAGGGTAAGATTGATTTGATTGCTGTGGGAATGGGTGAAGCTCCTATCGCTATCAACCAAGCTATTCAATATATTGATCCAGACGGTAAGAATCGTCCGGTTCACTCAACATCATTAATTGAAGAATAATTTCAAAAGAAGGAAAGTCTCAAAAAAAGACTTTGTCTTCAATCTAAGGAGAGACCTGTCTCTCTTTTTTCATGTCTAAAAACGTGGTATAATACACCTATGGCTACAACGAAAAGAACGAAAAAAGGGTCGACTTCTAAGAACAGTAAGAAGCGGCTTACAAAAGCAGAATTAGACAGACAGAAGGCGATTAAGCGAATGCTATGGACCTTCTTTTTTGCCTTTGTCTTAATTTTCCCAGTCTTTCGATTGGGTTTCTTTGGGGTTACCCTCTATAATCTCTTTCGAGTATTTGTGGGGAGTATGGCTTATCCTTTAATTTTTGCTATCTATATCTATCTCTTTGGTTTTAAATGGTTACGGAAACATAGTAACTACGTAACAGGATTTTGGATGGTCTTCGCGGGTCTCTTGTTGGAGTTTCACGCCTATCTCTTTAGTCTAGAACGCATGAGTGGTCTGGATATTTTCCCTGGGACAAAGGACTTGCTTTTTGGGGAACTGGTCAGTGTGCAAGTAGCTCGTTTTGCGGGTGGTGGTATGTTGGGAGCTCTCCTATACCAACCGATTTCCTTCCTCTTTTCAAATATTGGTAGCTTCATGATTGGGTGCTTGATTATTCTATTGGGTGCTTTTATTCTCAGTCCTTGGGATGTTTTAGATATCATGGATTATGCAAAAGGTATCTGGAAGAGAGGTTCCGAGAAGCGTTTGGAACGAACGGCCAAACGTCAGGAGAAGAAGGCAGAACGTCAGGCTCAGAAAGAACGTGAAGCGCAAGAACGTGCTGAGGAAGAGCGCCTGGCTGATTTAACTGTTGACGAGGAGACGGGAGAAATCTTAGATGACGCCGCAGAAGAGTTGCCACAAGAAGCCGAGATTTTTGAACCTGAACCTGAAATCAGTGATTATGCCTCTGAGGCTTACTATGATAATCTGCCTCCAGGGGATTATGAGGATTTCCAAGAAGATTATGCACCTTATCCAGAGGATGTGCCAACCGAGGAGTTTCCGCCATCTATGGTTGTTGAGGGAGATGATGCACCTGTCGAGGTTGATTTCACACCGAAGAAGCTCTTACAGTATAAATTACCTCAGATAGATCTCTTTGCACCTGATAAGCCTAAGAGTCAATCTAAAGAGAAAAACATCGTTCGTAAGAATATTCGAATCTTAGAAGATACTTTCAAGAGTTTCAATATTGATGTCAAGGTTGAGCGGGCTGAGATTGGACCGTCTGTAACTAAGTACGAGGTCAAGCCTGCTGTTGGGGTTCGGGTTAATCGTATTTCCAATTTAGCAGATGACTTGGCTCTGGCTCTTGCGGCAAAAGATGTCCGTATTGAGGCACCTATACCTGGAAAATCTTTAGTTGGTATCGAAGTACCTAATTCCGAGATTGCGACGGTTTCTTTCCGTGAACTTTGGGAACAGTCCAAGACGGATCCTAATAAGCTCTTGGAAGTTCCTCTTGGTAAGGCTGTTGATGGTTCAGCTCGTAGCTTTGACCTAGGTCGGATGCCTCACTTGTTAGTGGCTGGATCAACTGGTTCTGGTAAATCTGTTGCGGTTAATGGAATCATCTCTAGTATTCTAATGAAGGCTCGCCCAGATCAGATTAAGTTCCTCATGGTCGATCCTAAGATGGTTGAACTTTCTGTTTACAACGATATTCCTCATCTCCTTATCCCTGTGGTGACCAATCCACGTAAGGCCGCCAAGGCTCTTCAAAAAGTGGTCGATGAGATGGAAAATCGTTACGAACTCTTTAGTAAGTTTGGCGTGCGTAACATCGCAGGCTATAATGCCAAGGTTGAAGACTGGAATGCCCAGTCGCAAGAGAAACAGATCCCCTTGCCTTTGATTGTGGTTATCGTTGATGAGTTGGCTGACTTGATGATGGTGGCCAGTAAAGAAGTGGAAGATGCCATCATTCGACTTGGACAAAAAGCACGTGCGGCTGGAATTCACATGATTCTTGCCACCCAACGTCCATCGGTTGATGTTATCTCTGGTTTGATTAAGGCCAATGTGCCTTCTCGTGTGGCCTTTGCGGTGTCTTCGGGAACAGATAGTCGTACTATTTTAGATGAAAATGGGGCAGAAAAGCTACTCGGACGTGGGGATATGCTTTTCAAACCGATTGATGAGAACCACCCTGTTCGTCTACAAGGTTCCTTCATTTCTGATGATGACGTGGAACGTATTGTGACCTTTATCAAGGATCAGGCTTCTGCTGACTACGATGAGAGCTTTGACCCTGGCGAAGTTTCTGAGAATGATTTTGGTGGAGGTTCGTCTGCCAATGGTGGTAGCTCGGAAGGAGATCCTCTCTTTGAAGAAGCGAAGGCCTTGGTATTGGAAACACAAAAAGCTAGCGCTTCTATGATTCAACGTCGTCTGTCGGTTGGATTTAACCGTGCCACTCGTTTGATGGAAGAATTGGAAGAAGCCGGAGTGATTGGACCAGCTGAAGGCACTAAGCCACGTAAGGTTTTGATGACTCAAGAGTGATGATGGGAAAAGTACTACCCACCATTTACATATGTTTTAAAAATAATAAAAGGATGAGAGAGTAACTGTTTCGGCGCAAATTTTCTCATTCTTTTTTATGTTTAACACAAATCAAAAAGTGTCAAACTGTTTCATAATAACGCTTACAAAACGAACGTTTTTTGCTATAATAAAAGGAAAATGAGTAATAAAGATTTAAGGAGTTTTAAATGGACAATTTATTAACCGTTCATTTTCATAGTATGCATGGCGACTATTCGAGATATAGTATGTGGAAGTGGCTAGATGGTTATTGGGGCGAAGAAGCCCATTTTTCTCGTGAGGATGATTTTGGACTGGTGGGTCAGCTCACCTTTCCGGCTAATCGTTTTATTGACTATGTCAATCTCTTGGTTAAGACGGAAGATTGGTCAAAGCAGACACATGATTATCGTATCAGACGTTTCTTGGGGGATGCCCCGAATGCTATTTGGGTGGTTGAAGGAGACCCGACTGTTTATTATTCTAAACAGGCTGCTATGACGAGTCATAGTTTTGAAGGGCGTGATCAGCATGCCTTTGATATGGCTCTTCGTAGACAGGAATTTGATCAAAAGTGGGGATTTCAAGGTTGGTTAGGACATAAGTATGAAAAAGGTTCCACAGAGTTTCGCCTTTGGGCGCCACTAGCTCGGCGAGTGCAGCTACTACTTTTTAAAAAAGGTAGTAAAAAATCTAAGGTGATTAAGATGAGCCGAGGAACCAGTGTGAATAAGGATCGCCACGAGATGAATACACACGGTGTTTGGAGCGTCTCTGTCCCTGGGGATTTGGATGGGTTAGCCTATCAGTTTCGAGTCTACCATGAGGAGAGTTTCTATCAAGATACTAGAGATCCGTATAGCATTGCCCTTAGCTTAAATAATAAAAAGAGCTTGGTGGTAAACCCTGAGCGTTTGGTTCCTAAGGGTTATCAGAAGGTTACAAGACAAGGGGCTAACTGGCGTAATGCCAACGCCTGCTCATCTGTTATCTGTGAGATGCATCTGCGAGACTTCTCAATCTCAGAAACATCTGGTGTTAAGAAGGCATATAGAGGGACTTATCTGGGTGCCTGCCAGAAAGGAACTAAAAATGCTCAAGGGGATGTGACTGGTTTTGATTATATCAAACGCATGGGTTACAACTATGTCCAGTTACAGCCGGTCTTTGATCATCACAAGAACTATGATAAGAATGGTAATCTTCTCTATAATTGGGGATATGATCCCGAAAATTATAATGTTCCAGATCGTCAGTTTGCGGTTGATCAAAAAAATCCCTTAGCACCAATTTTGGAGCTTAAGAAGATGATTCAGGCCTACCATGAAGCGGGTATTGGGGTCATCATGGATGTTGTTTATAACCACACATATTCGTCATATAGTTCGCCCTTCCAACTGACAGTACCAGCTTATTATTACCGTATGCATGACAATGGTTCATTCCAAGATGGATCAGGTTGTGGGAACGAAACAGCTAGTGAGAAAGAAATGTACCGCAAGTATATGATTGATTCTTTGACCTATTGGGCAGAAGAATTTGGAGTGGATGGTTTCCGTTTTGATCTTATGGGCTTGCATGACGTTGCTACTATGAATGCCATTCGTTCAGCCATGGATGATATAGATCCTAGGATCCTTATTTACGGTGAAGGATGGGACATGGGGATTGGGCTTCCTGTGGACCAAAAGGCCAAGAAGGATAACGCAGCTTTGATGCCTAGAATCGGATTTTTCAATGACAATGCGCGTGATGCCGTTAAAGGGGCAGAAGTCTATGGACAAATCAGCAATGGTTATGTGTCCGGAGCTCCTTTAGAAGACAAAATTGCTAAGAGTTTACTTGGTAGCCGTGGCTTTGTAAACTACCTCATGCCAGGTCAGGTTCTTAACTATATTGAAGCTCATGACAATTACAATTTGAATGATCTTATGCATCATCTGCATCCACAGGACTCACCAGAGGATATTGAAAAACGAATTTACTTGGCTAACGCTCTTAATCTGACTATGCAGGGGATGTGTTTCATGCAATTAGGGCAAGAATTCCAGCGTAGTAAGATGGTTGCAACAGGTGAAGATGGAAATTACACAGAAGCAGATGTTAAGCGTGCTATGAATAGCTACAATGCCCCTGATGAGGTAAATTGTGTGGATTGGAATCAGGTGACTCTTAAGAAAGAATTGATTGATAAAATTGCCAAATTAATTGAACGCAAGCGAACAGTAGCAGAATTTTCATATCGTTCATATGCGGATATATATGATAATCTCTACGTGACTAAAGCAGACTTTGCTTCAGGTATCGTGGAACTACATATTTCTGGAAAACTGGATGAAACCTTAGTGTTCGATAATATGAAAAAAGATTTAGAGGTTTACTGACAAGGCAGTAAAAAAATGATATAATATAGAAAACGCTTACAAAATTGTTTTTTGTGGGCTTGAAAGCTCTATCATCGTAAAGGGTTTTCTGGTGTATTTACAGATATTAATTTCAATGTTTTAGTGCCTTGATATCTCTTATCAAGACGAGTTTAAGGAAGGAGTGATGGTATGAATCTTGATGAAGCCATGTACACGTTTGGAACAGGTGAGAACTTCCACCTTCAGAATTATTTGGGTGTGCATGAATTGGAGGGTGAAGAAGGATTTGTCTTCCGTGTGTGGGCCCCTCATGCTGAGCAGATTCAGGTAATCGGAGATTTCACAGGTTGGTTTGATGCACCTCTGGATATGACTAAAAACCATATCGGCGTTTGGGAGGCGACTTCAGATCTCCCTGAAGAAGGACAACTTTATAAGTTCTTGGTAAAACGTAAGGGTGGTCAAGTAGTTGAAAAGATGGATCCTTTTGCTACTTATTTGGAACCACGCCCAGGAACAGGAGCTGTCATTCGTAAGAAGAAAGCTAAGAAGTGGAAAGATGGCCTTTGGATGGGGTGTCGCAAACGATTTGGGTTCCAAAAACGTCCGGTAAATATCTATGAAGTTCATGCATCGTCTTGGAAACTAAAAGAGGATGGTCAGCCTTATACTTTCAAGGAATTGAAAGAGGAGTTGATACCATATTTAGTTAAGATGAATTATACTCACGTGGAATTTCTGCCACTCATGGCTCACCCATTAGGGATGAGTTGGGGTTACCAGCTCATGGGTTACTTTGCTTTTGAGCATACTTATGGTACACCAGAAGAGTTTCAAGATTTTGTTGAAGCATGTCACCAGAATAATATCGGTGTCTTAGTGGACTGGGTCCCAGGTCACTATACACAAAATGACGATGCTTTGGCCTATTTCGATGGCACACCAACATTTGAATATCAAGATCACGATCGAGCTCATAATTATCGTTGGGGTGCGTTGAACTTTGACTTAGGAAAAAATCAAGTACAGTCATTCCTTATTTCAAGTGCTCTTTATTGGATTGAGAATTATCATATCGATGGTATCCGAGTGGATGCAGTTTCTAATATGCTCTATTTAGACTATGATGAAGGTCCATGGATGCCCAACAAGGATGGTGGTAATCGTAACTTGGAAGGTTACGGCTTCCTTCAAAAACTCAATCGTGAAATTAAAAAACGCTATCCAGACGTTATGATGGTTGCGGAAGAATCAACTGCAGCAACGCCAATCACACAACCTATTGAAGAAGGTGGTCTAGGCTTTGACTTCAAATGGAATATGGGTTGGATGAACGATATCTTAAGATTCTACGAGGAGGACCCTGTTTACCGTCAGTATGATTTCAATCTGATGACTTTCAGTTTCATGTATTGCTTCAATGAAAACTATGTTCTACCATTCTCACATGATGAGGTGGTACATGGTAAGAAGAGTATGATGCATAAGATGTGGGGCGACCGATACAATCAGTTTTCTGGTCTTCGTAACCTCTACGCTTATCAACTCTGTCATCCAGGTAAGAAATTGCTCTTCATGGGATCTGAATTTGGTCAATTCTTAGAGTGGAAACATGATTACCAACTTGAATGGGGAAATCTTGAAGATGAGATGAACCATAAGATGCAGGCCTTCACTAGTCATATGAATGCTTTCTATAAGGACCACAAGTCTCTCTGGCAGATTGATGATTCTTACGATGGTATTGAGATTATTGATGCGGATAACCGTGCTGAAAGTGTTCTTTCTTTTATCCGTAAGGGTGATAAAGGTGATAAGGGGGATATCCTAGTCTGTGTCTTCAATCTTACTCCAGTGGAACGTAAAAAGTTCACTATTGGCTTGCCAATTGCCGGTATTTACGAAGAAGTCCTTAACACTGAGATGGAAGAGTTCGGTGGTGTCTGGAAGGAAGGAAATCCTGATACCCGTACCCAAAAAGCGAAGTGGAAGGATTATGAAAATACTCTTAGCTTCACATTGCCAGCTCTTGGAGCAAGTATTTGGCGTGTTAAACGTCGCTTGAAATAAAGGTTAGATGTAAATGTGTACACGATTTGTTTTTCAGGGATGATAGAAAGAAAGTTGCGGTTGAAAGAAGCTTTTTGGCGCTCAAACTATTGCTACACTGAGAAACCTACTTTAATTGTCATAATCAGTTTTGACTGATTGTCTCACATTCTTTTGAGGATGGAACTAAAAATCATGAGGGGGACTATTCATGAAAAATGAAATGTTGGCTTTGATCCTTGCTGGTGGGCAAGGAACTCGTCTTGGAAAATTGACCCAAAGTATTGCCAAACCAGCTGTTCAGTTTGGTGGACGCTACCGTATCATTGACTTTGGTTTGTCTAACTGTGCCAATTCAGGAATTAACAATGTAGGTGTCATTACACAGTATCAACCACTTGCTTTGAATAATCATATCGGTAATGGTTCAAGCTGGGGCTTGGATGGTGTTAACTCTGGTGTATCAATTCTTCAACCTTACTCAGCTAGCGAAGGTAATCGTTGGTTTGAAGGTACCAGCCACGCTATTTATCAAAACATTGACTATATCGATAGCATCAATCCTGAATATGTTTTGATTTTGTCTGGTGACCATATTTACAAGATGGACTATGACGATATGCTCCAATCTCACAAAGACAACAACGCAAGTCTTACAGTCGCCGTTCTAGATGTGCCACTTAAAGAAGCTAGCCGTTTCGGTATCATGAACACTGATGCTAATAACCGTATTGTTGAGTTCGAAGAAAAACCTGAAAATCCTAAATCTACGAAAGCATCAATGGGTATTTACATCTTTGACTGGAAACGTCTTCGTAATATGTTAGTTTCAGCTGAAAAGAATGCAGTTGGTATGTCAGACTTTGGTAAAAACGTTATCCCAGCTTATCTTAAAACAGGTGAAAGCGTCTATGCTTATGAATTTGAAGGCTATTGGAAAGACGTAGGTACTATCGAATCCCTTTGGGAAGCAAACATGGAGTACATTTCTCCTGAAAATGCCTTGGATAGTCGTAACCGTCAATGGAAAATTTACTCACGTAACGTGATTGCTACACCAAACTTCTTTGGTGAACATGCTCAGGTTGAAGATTCACTCGTTGTTGATGGCTGTTTGGTTGATGGAACTGTTAAGCATTCTGTGCTTTCAACAAATGCACAAATTCGTGAAGGGGCAGTCGTTGAAGATTCAGTGATTATGAGTGGTGCAGTTATTGGTAAAGGTGCAAAAATTAAACGTGCTATTATCGGTGAAGGTGCACACGTTTCTGATGGTGTGGAAATTGACGGTACAGAGGAAGTGCAAGTCGTAGGATACAATGAAGTAGTGGGGGTATCAAAAGATGAAGATTGATAAATATTCTGCAATTCTAGGAAATACCGTAGGATTCCATGACATGGATGGCTTGACTGATCAACGTCCTATTGCCAGCCTACCATTTGGTGGAAAATATCGCCTCATCGACTTCCCGTTGTCTAACTTGGCTAATGCCGGTATCCGTAGCGTCTTCGGAATCTTCCAAAACGAAAACATTAGTTCTGTCTTCGACCATATTCGTTCAGGTCGTGAGTGGGGCTTGTCTACTCTCCTCAGCCACTACTATCTTGGTATCTACAATACTCCAGTTGATAGTTCAACTGTTGATAAAGAATACTATCATCAAATTTTGACCTACCTTAAACGTTCAGGCTCAGACCAGACTGTAGCTCTTAATAGTGATGTTTTGGTCAACATTGATCTTAACCAAGTTTTCCACCTTCACAATGTAACAAAACAAAAAGTTACTGTAGTCTACAAAAAACTTCCTAAAGAACTCATTTCAGATGTAAACAGCATTTTGGATATTGATGAATCTGATAAAGTGCTTAAGCATGAGCTCTTCCAGGGTGGGGATAAAGAAGTTTACAATATGTCTATAGACATATTTGTCGTGGATACACCATTCTTGATTGAAAAATTGGAAGAAGAAGCTGCTAAAGAAGAGCCACGTAAGCTTCGTTATGTGCTTCGTGATTTGGCAGTTGCTGAGAATGCTTTTGCTTACGAGCACACTGGTTACCTTTCAAATATCCACTCAGTGAAATCGTACTTTGATGCCAATTTGGATATGTTGGAATCACAAAAATTCTATTCACTTTTTGCACCAAACCAAAAAGTTTATACAAAAGTTAAAAATGAAGAGCCAACATATTATGCAGACTCTTCTGAAGTTAAGGTTTCACAATTTGCATCTGGTTCGATCGTACGAGGTAAAGTTGAGAACTCAGTGATTTCACGTAATGTTTACTTATCTGAAGGATCTAGTGTTAACCATTCAATTATCTTCCCACGTGTTAAAGTTGCTAAAGGTGCAACAGTTAAATATGCTATTGTGGATAAAGATGTTGAAATCGCCGAAGGTGTTACGATTCGAGGTACAGAAAACAATCCAGTTGTCATCAAAAAAGGTAGCGTTGTAACAGAGGATATTTTACGATGAAAATTTTATTTGTAGCAGCAGAGGGGGCACCTTTTGCTAAAACTGGCGGTTTGGGTGACGTTATCGGTGCTCTTCCTAAATCTCTAGTCAAAAATGGTCACGAAGTAGCCGTAATTCTCCCATATTATGATGTGGTTTCGGCTAAATTTGGCAATCAAGTTGAAGACCTTGGCTTCTTCTATACAAATGTTGGTTGGCG
Organism: Streptococcus vestibularis ATCC 49124; assembly: GCF_000188295.1. GTDB lineage: Bacteria > Bacillota > Bacilli > Lactobacillales > Streptococcaceae > Streptococcus > Streptococcus vestibularis. The sequence goes on from NZ_GL831112.1 coordinate 558,749, forward strand.
ACGTCAATATGTCGGTATCAAGAAAATTGTTCGTGATGGTGTGACCTTCTTCTTCATTGATAATGAGCAGTATTTCAACCGAGGTACGGTATACGGTGAGTGGGATGATGGTGAGCGTTTTGGTTTCTTCCAAATGGCTGCCCTTGAGTTGATGGAAAAAGTGGACTTTATTCCAGACATTCTTCATGTTCATGACTACCACACAGCCATGATACCATTCCTTCTTAAGGAAAAATACCATTGGATTCAAGCTTACCAAGGTATTAAGACGGTCTTCACTATCCATAATATTGAGTTCCAAGGTCAATTTGACAGTGGTATGCTTTGGGAAATCTTCGGTGTTGGTTACGAGCGTTATGCAGACGGTACGCTCCGTTGGAATGACTGCCTTAACTGGATGAAAGCTGCCGTTCTTTACGCAGATCGTGTAACAACAGTTTCTCCATCTTATGCTGGTGAAATTCAAACACCTGAATTTGGTAAAGGTCTTGATCAAATCATGCGCATGGAATCTGGTAAGTTGTCTGGTATTGTTAATGGTATCGATACAGACCTCCTTGATCCAGAAACAGATACTCACATTCCTTATCATTTCTCGGTGGATGATTTGTCAGGTAAAGCCAAAGACAAGGTAGCTCTTCAAGAGCGTGTTGGCCTCCCAGTTCGTGAAGATGTTCCATTGATTGGTATTGTATCACGTTTGACAGACCAAAAAGGTTTCGATTTGGTGGTTAACGAACTTCACAATATTTTGCAACATGATGTTCAAATTGTTCTTTTGGGTACTGGTTATAGTGGTTACGAGAATTCTTTCTCTTGGTTTGGTCATGCTTATCCAGAGAAAATGTCTGCCAACATTACCTTCAACCTAGAGTTGGCTCAACAAATTTATGCTGGTTGTGACATTTTCCTTATGCCTTCAGCTTTTGAACCATGTGGGCTCTCACAAATGATGTCTATGCGTTATGGTACCTTGCCAGTAGTTAGTGAGGTTGGTGGTCTTCGTGATACTGTTGAACCATACAACCCTGTGACAGGCTCAGGTACAGGCTTCTCATTTGGTAACTTTTCAGGTTACTGGATGGTTCAAATCCTTGAAAAAGCTCTCGATGTGTACAAAAATAATGCTGATTCTTGGAAACAACTCCAGCACAATGCTATGACTCGTGATTTCTCATGGGATACAGCAAGTTTGGCATATGTTGATTTGTATAAACAATTAGTGTAATACAAAGGTAACTTTTCTCGAAAGGGAAAAGTTATTTTCATGTAAAAAAGTTTAAAAGCGCTGTAACTGCAGTTAGAAAAAACAAGATAGTCGCCCAAATCTTGTTGCTAAAGCAAATGAGAGAGGCGCTCTAGAAGTATAATTCCCCCTTATCCTATTATTTACCCTATAAGATGTCTATCAAAGGTATAGAAGTATAAGAAAGGATTTCTATGCAATTCGAAAATTTAACAAAAGGACAATTTATCCGTGATTTTAAAGATACGCTCCACCAAGAACAGTTGATTAGAGTAGCTAAGGCTACACCAACCGAAATCTTCACAGCCTTGGCTGGTTTGATTCGTAAGTATTACACTGACACATGGATTGAACGTAAGCATGCACTTTCAGACAATCAAGAAAAGATTGCTTTCTACTTCTCAATCGAATTCCTTCCAGGTCGTATGTTGGAAACTAACCTCCTCAACCTAGGTATTCTTGACCTTGTTAAAGAAGGTTTCGCAGAACTTGATATCGACTTCCGTGAAGTAGTAGAAGCTGAGCATGACATGGCACTTGGTAATGGTGGTCTTGGTCGTTTGGCTGCTGCCTTCATGGACTCACTTGCGAATACTGGTTACCCAGGTTTTGGTAATGGTCTTCGTTACCGTTATGGACTTTTCAAACAACGTATTGTTGATGGTTATCAAGTTGAATTGCCAGATAGTTGGTTTGGCTCAACAGGGAATGTTTGGGAAATACGTAAAGACCATGATATCGTTGATGTGAAACTCTTCGGTGATGTTGTCCTTGAAAGCAATGAAGAAGGTCGCTTCGTTCCAACTTATAAGAACGCTCAAGTTCTTCGCGCTGTGCCTTACGATGTGCCACAAATTGGTTACCAAAATGGTGTGATTAACAACCTTCGTCTTTGGGATGTTGAAATTCCTGAAGAATATGAGTTGGATTACCCAACATTGGAAGCTCGCCGTCGTGTGAAAGATATTACAGCAATTCTTTATCCCAACCTTAGTTCTCGAAACTTGCAACCGTCTTCTAGAATGTTATAATGACCTATAGGTATGAGCATTAAAAAGGGGGGGAATTTATGGCTTTACGTAGCCAATTAATTACCAAGGAGTTTCCAGACTTAGATAGGGTAGAGCGATTAAACAACGAGGCTTTTCCAGAAGAAGAACGTATTCCTTTGAGTGAGTTCTTACAACTAGATGGCCGTGATGATTATCATTTCTTTGCCTTTTACGATGAAGATGATTTTGTTGGCTTTGCCTCAGTTCTTTACAATGCCAAAGTTTTTTATGTGAGCTTCTTCGCCATTGTCCCTCAAATGCGGAGTCATGGCTACGGAAGTGAGATTATTGATAAACTGGTGGACTTTTATGGACCATCACGTTCTATGGTTTTAGAAGTTGAGCGTTTGGATGAACCCAATGACAATCCAGAGCAACGAGCGGCGCGTTGGGATTTCTATAAGCGTAATGGTTTCAAGACGTCCAATGCTTTCTTGGAGTATGAGGGTTTGAGTTTTGAGATTCTCTATCGTGGAGATCACTTTGACGAAGAAGCCTACAGAGAGATATTTTATAAGCTTCAGGAAAATGCTTATTTTGACTTCAGTATTAAACATCGTTGCTTGAGTGATTTATAAAAAATTGAGTTAAACAGGTACTATTTGGCCTGTTTTTCATTTGTTTTCAGCTTTTGCCAATCGTTTTCAGAATATTTTGTCCTCCTATGCTATAATGGAAGTACTATGAAGAAAGTAATTTTACAGTACTTGGCAAGTGCTCTGACTGTAATCCTCATACTTGGTCTTGTGGTTTTTGATCGGCATCAAAACCAATACTTGGTCACAAAGGTCAATGATCCCGAGATTTCCTATATTTATCAGGATTCTCTTGAAAATCTAGACAAACTGGCTCTGAGTCGAGCTGGGGTCATTCAATCCTATCAACTCGATCCCCTGTCAGTTAGGCAGGAAAACGGGAAGATTCGTCTAGCTCTCCATATTAATCATTCTTATGATATGCAGGTAAATCTTGTCCTTAAGGCCGATATTTATGGTGATTTATCCGTGGTTGAAGCGACTCCGTCAAAGGCTTTGAAACTGGCTTTGGAAGCTGAGACTTATCAGAAACGGTTGACCTTAATTTCGCAAAAGGTAGATTCTATTATAACTCGTGATCACTGGGATCAAGGTATTAAACCGGCCTATGTTGCTCAGGTCAGAAGTAAGATGAAGAAGACTTCTTTGAACCAGTTGGATAAGGTTCTGCAAAAAATCGATCAAGAAAGTAAGGAAGTGGGCTCAGATACCTATACAGCCTTTTTCCAAGCTTCTAAACTGCCTAATCGCGACAAGCTCAATTTGGTTATGACTCACATGCAGGTTTATGTAGATAAGTATCAGTTCCTTCAATTAGGGAAGTCAGGTTATAAATTTTCCAAGAAACTAGAGCCAACCAGTCCCTTTTACAGTTACTTCCGTGAGGCTATTATGGAGACCTATCAGACGGATCTAGGGCTTGGGGTGGATGACTTAGGTATCAAGCTCCATCTTTTTAGGTCTTGGATTGATAAGCAGTCTATGGACTATATTAGGACCAACTACAAGGGCAAGACTGATTTGGACAAGCTTCTGGCTTACAGCAAGGATAAGAAGATTCATTTGGATTACACGACAGGTGCCTCCTACCATAATCGAAGCTTGGGAGACTTTACCTATCCGCAGAACATGAAAATTCAGCTACCTCAGACCAGTGTTATGGGCCCTTACGGAGTTAGCAATTCTCGCTTTATTGAGTTTATTGTCAATATGGATACGGGGAGATTTGTTTCTGAGTGGAATGTCTACAAGAAAAGGAAAGACGGTAGCATCGACTCTAATCCTAAGCATTATAAGATTGAAGATGGTGCTGACATTGCCGATACGGATTCTGCTAACTATGGGCTGTCTAAGGGCTTGAATGCTGACTTACCGGCCTATCTCAATAATAGCCATACCTATCTTGACGTTCGTCACCCTGCTGACAATGCGATTAGACGCAAGATGGTAAGAAAGTGGAAAAATGCCAAGAATGTCTTAAACGGTGGGCGCTATGCTGATATTGTTAAAAAAGGAGGCTTGAAAGACCTTGAAACATGGAGACAAGTTAAAGCTGAAGACCGGCTCCAGGTCTACAATGCTTACCTTGATTATATTCGTTCTAATCTTGTGCTCAATGGGTTTGACAGCTTTTACCAAGAAACCTACAAGCCCCAAGGTGGAGCCAAAAAAGACTGAGACCCTAGATAATGTTCTTATTGCTAAAAATTTCTATCGTGTAAGGGATGCTTATGCCATCAAGCTCTACGGGCAGGATGAAGGGATGTCCTTTGATGTGGCTGGCCAAAGACTTTTTGGATCAAACATTGCTATTAAGGATGGCCTGTTATATGGCTCCAGCCTTGGAGATTTGACCATTGAGGTTTATTTTCAGGGCGAGGTGTCCTACCTTTTAGAGGCCACCCAGAAGCTCCCAGTGGACAAAAATCGCATCAAGGCTAATCACTATAGTCAGGACATTGTTCTGCATAACGTTTGGTCTAGTCTGGAAGGTCAAGAAACCTCCAACAGTATCATCACTCAGTTTCAAGACAAGGACTTGCTTAAGTTGCGCATCAGCTACAACAAGGATTTCCTTCCGACTAAGATTCAAGGTTTTTACAATAGCCAAACCTTTAATGGCTGGCGGGACCTATTTTATATAGATTATCCATATAGTGATCAGGAAGCCTTCAACCAGGCTCAAGATGCCTATATAGAGCACATCCAGTACATGGAAACGCATCCTGAGGAAGAAGCAGGAGAGTTTGGTTAATAAAGCAAAATCACCTTTATCTTGAGATAAAGGTGATTTGTTTGTTCCTAAGAATTAGGTTTTAGGTTTGACTTGTGGCAACTTCTGGAAAAAGCTTGTCTAGGATTTTTGGAGTAATAGCTTGTCCAGGGCCTTCAGCACAGTAGGTGTGCATATACATAGAAGGGTTAAAGTTGAGCTCGATACAAGTGCAATGAGGTTTTTCCTTGCTAGCAGGCTGAGTTTTATCTGGAATGATGAGGTCAACCCCGCAAGCCCAGGCCCCCATGCTAGTCGCCATAGCTGCAGCAAGTTCTTGGTAAGAGGAATCCATAGTCTCAGTGACATCAATAGAGTCGCCACCTGTAGAGATGTTAGAGTTACGGCGGAGATTGACCTTTTTCCCTTCTGGGAGAATATCATCAGGTGCATAACCTTGCTGAGTCAACATCAGTTGTTCGATGTCTCCTAGCTCAATGATTTCCAGTGGTGATCGGTGATCACGGCCTCGCAATGGGTTGGCATTTTTCTGAGCGACTAATTCACGAATGGTGTGTTTGCCATCACCGACAACATTGGCAGCGACACGAAGGAGGACAGCCTCACAACGCCCATCTAGAATGAAGAAACGGTATTCGGTTCCTGGAATAAATTCTTCAACAAGGACAGCGGTATCTTCTGCGAAAGCAATTTCAAGGGCTTTTTGATAGTTGTCAAGACTAGCAGGTTCTTGGAAAATGGAAATTCCCAGACCAAAGTTGGTTGATTTTGGTTTGACTACAATTTGCTTGTCCTTGATAAGAGGATAATAAGCTAGACCTTGTTCCAGACTGGTAAATTCGTCGCCAGCGGGAACAGGGAAACCAGCATCAGCCAGGATTTTTTTGGTCACGGTTTTATTAGCCATGGCAAGAGGTACTACATAGTTGTCTTTTGAGGTCATGTTACCATTTTTGACGTACTCAACATGATCTTTATGCAAGAGTTTAAGGAATTGATCCTGCTCATCTAGGATTTCAAAATGAATCCCTTTTTGAATGGCATCAAAGAGCAACATCTGAGTAGAAAGTTCCATCTCCTCATAACCCTTAAGGGCATAGTGGGCAGTCCAGTCGTAATCGTGATAGGCAAGAGCCTTGTCGAGGGCAAAGTCAGCAAGGGACTTGTCTTTGATATGAGGAAGTAGTTGAGCAGCTAGTGTCTGACTAGGATCCGCAAAGGCATCTTTCACTTGTTTGACCAAACCTTGATGATAATCACCAAGCCCAAAATGTTGCACCAGTTGGTCCAGAGCTGTCGTAATGTTCTGAGTTTCAGCTTCAGAAGGTAGAGGTTCTAAAGGATGAGAGAGGGCGATTTTCTCATTTAGCGCGTGACCTTGAGTAAGAGCTTGGTCAACATTTTCAGGGGCATCTAGCCATAGGAAAGCCAAAAGGAGCAAGTGAACCGTATCCATGGTATCTTTGCTAATTCCGATACGCTCAAAAGGGTTAAGATCGAAATTACGGAACTCTAGGTAGGTGATTCCCTTGTCAAGGAAGGAACGATTAACCTTTTGTCCACGGAAACGAACAGCTGAGTAAAATTCCTTCTCCGCAATCAAATCTCCTTGTTCGATATAGCGTTCGATGGCAGAGACATAGTCTTCTAGGCTTGCAAAGGATACTTGGATTTCTTCCTTATTGACATAACCATGGTCGCTGTTTCGGAAGGAACGCACGAGTTCTGGCACTTCTTGGTCGAAGAAGCCTTGCTCAGCAACAGGTGCAGCACCAAAGAGATAGGTAATCACCCAACGATAGCGCAAATAGTTCTGAGCCAGCTTAAGATAGAGGGCGTTTTTGAAAGTAATTATATCAATCTGGTCACTTTCTTGGAATAGGGCCTCAACCAAATCCTCCCCTAGTTCCATATTATAGTGGATACCTGAGATAGCTTGTAGTTTAGTTCCGTATTTTTCAGCCAAATAGTTACGATAATGGCGTTCGAATTCATTTTCCAGTTGGGCGACTTGGATTTCTTGGGCCTTAATACGAGGAGGCATGGACAAGGGCCAGAGAAGTTCATCTTTACTGATGGAACGTCCAGCTACATCGGTAATGGCTCCAAGAAATCGACGAGCCTCAGTGGTAGATTTAGCAACTGGTGTGATGAGTTCCATCTGAAACTCGCAAAAATCTGTTTGAATATAGGGATGGAAACTACGAGCCCCTAGACAGGAAGGGTGAGGCGTATGTGCTAATTTTCCCTGTCTATCGACACGAAGACTTTCGCGTTCAATTCCAAAGTTAGCTTGAAGGATAGGGCTAGTAGGCTCCAGCTTTTGAAGCAGTTGATTTATAGTCATAGAGTCACCTTTTCATCTAATGTTAGTGATAGTCTATTATAAATAGGGACAGAAAACAAATTTCTGCTACGTTTAGTTTTAATTTACGAACATTTATGATAATTTTTTGAAAAATGAGCAGGATTTAGAGCGATATTTTTATCAAATATCATAAAATACTTACAAATGTTAGTGAAATGATATTGTGCTTGCAATTTTACTCAATTTAACCTATACTAATGACATATATATGAGAACGAAAAAATCCCTAGGGTCTGCCCTCAGGGGCTTTTGTATGCTCTCAAAAAGGGTCTAGCCGTTCTTTTATAAATAAAGCATGAGCAATAAGACTCTTGGTTTTAAGTTTCTCTCTGCCTAGAGCAGACGATATTTTTCGTCGTGGTAGGGCTCATCCGGAATCCATTTGCACTTGTTCGAATTGCTCGCGATTCGACAGTTCGCTCTGCCCAACAGCGATGCTTTCACCGTGATGATATTCCTATAACTGCAGAAGCAGTTATAGGAAGCGGAGTTATCGAGACTTTGGCTCGATAACTAGTCATGGAACGACTGAGTCGGTCGCTGATGTCCGCCATCACTTAAGAAAGCATCAAAAAGAAAAATATCAAAAAAAGAATAAAAAACGGAGGTAATTATGTTTCAAACCCTGATCGCCCAGATAAAGGAATACAAGAAACCCTCAATCCTAGCGTCCCTCTTCATGACGCTAGAAGTTATGTTTGAGATTTCCATTCCCTTTGTCATGGCCAATCTTTTGGACAAAGGTGTCCAGCAATCTAACATGTCTAACATTTGGCTCTATGGTGGCCTCATGTTGGTCTGCGCCTTCCTGTCGCTTTTCTGCGGTATGCAGTCAGCACGCTACGCAGCCTTTGCCTCTGCTGGATTTGCCAAGAATCTACGTCAGGCCATTTTCAAGAAGGTTCAAACTTTCTCTTTTGAAAATATTGATAAGTTCTCAGCTGGTGGTTTGGTGACGCGTATGATGACTGATGTTACCAACGTGCAGAACTCTTATCAAATGATTATCCGCATCTGTGTGCGTGCCCCACTCAACCTGATTTTTGCCATTACTGCTAGTTTCCTCATCAATAGTCAGATGGCTTGGATTTTCGTTGGTGTAACACTCTTCCTTGGTCTGGTTTTGGCTGTTATTACCAAAATCGTATACCCTCTATTTACTCAAGTATTTGAGGCTTATGACAACCTTAACAACAGTATCAAGGAAAATATCACCAACATGCGTGTGGTGAAATCCTACGTTAAGGAACAGGAAGAGACAGATAAGTTCAAGAAGGCCTCACGTCGTATTTACAAAATGTTTATGCGTGCCATTCGTGTAGTTATCATGTCTAACCCAGCTATGATGTTGTCTATGTATGCGTCCTTCCTTATGATTTCCTGGTTTGGTGCCCATCTCATCGTTGGTGGTAGCTTAACTACAGGGGAATTGACTTCGATGTTCAGTTACACCATGACCATTCTCATGTCACTCATGATGTTTATGATGATCTTTGTCATGTTGTCTATCTCAACAGCATCTGTTGAACGTATTGATGAAGTTCTTAGCACTGAAGCCACCATTGTTTCACCTGAAAATGGTTTAACAGAAGTCGCAGATGGTTCTATCAGTTTTGATCATGTGGATTTCTCATATACTGATGAAAATGGTGATAAGACCCATGTTCTCAAAGATATTACGCTTGATATTAAGTCTGGTGAAGTTATTGGTATCCTTGGTGGAACGGGTTCGGGTAAATCAAGCTTGGTTCAGCTTATTCCTCGCCTTTATGATGTGGAAGCAGGTCAAGTTAAGGTTGCTGATCACGATGTTAAGGATTATGATTTGGATAGCTTGCGTAAGCAAGTTGCCATGGTTCTTCAAACCAATGTCCTTTTTTCAGGAACCATTAAGGAAAATATGCGTTGGGGAAATAAACAGGCGACAGATGAGGAAATCATTGAAGCTTGTAAGATTGCCCAAGCTGATGAATTTATCCAAGAGTTTAAGGATGGCTATAACACCAAGATTGAACGTGGTGGAGCCAATGTCTCAGGGGGACAACGTCAACGTCTTTGTATCGCACGTGCCCTCCTCATGAATCCGAAAATTTTAATTCTGGATGATTCAACATCAGCGGTTGATACTAAGACAGATAGTTTGATTCGTCAAGGTTTTACGTCAAGTCTTAAGGAAACGACTAAAATCATTATTGGTCAACGGATTTCATCTATTCAAGATGCGGACCGTATCGTTGTTATGGATGACGGTCGTATCGATGCTATTGGTACGCATGACGACTTGGTGGCTAATAATGCCATATATCGTGAGGTTTACAAGATGCAAACACAAGGGAAAGGAGTAGCAGATGCAGAATAAGAAAAAAGCCAGCTGGGGCTCACTAGCACGACTGCTACGCTTTTTGTGGCAAGACTACAAGCTTTCACTTAGTATCTCTTTTGTCCTTATCGTTGTAGCTTCTTTGTCAACGGTTAATTTGACGGCTTCAATTCAGTCCTTGGTGGACGTTTACGTTCAACCCATGCTCAAATCGGATAGCCATGACTTTGGGCCATTGTTACGTTTCTTGACTTCAGTTGGGGTCTTTTGTCTTATCGGTGTGGTTGCCAACTATGTGGCTTCTCTCCTCATGGCGACGATTTCACAAGATTCCCTACGTTCCCTTCGTAATCAGCTCTTTGCTCGTATGCAAAAGCTCCCTGTTCGTTACTTTGACACTCATAAACACGGTGACATCATGTCAATCTATACCAACGACATCGATGCCCTCCGTCAGGCCATTGAACAATCTATTCCACAGTTGCTACAAACAGCCATTACCATTATCGGTGTGACAGTAACCATGCTTACCGTGAGTCCTCTCCTTTTTATCGTGGTTCTGATCATGGTAGGTATCATGTTTATGGTTATTAAAAATGTATCCGCCAAATCAGGCCGTTACTTCGGTGAACAACAAAAGAACCTAGGGATTGAGAATGGTTTTATCGAAGAAATGATGTCAGGTCAAAAGGTAGTTAAAGCTTTTGTTCATGAAGAAGAAAGCATGGCTGACTTTGATAAGATTAATGAACAACTTTTCCAATCATCATACTTGGCCAATCGCTATGCTAATGTTCTCATGCCCATTCTTGGGAACTTAGGAAATGTTTCCTTTGTTTTGACTGCCTTGGTTGGTGGGGTCTTTGCCCTCAATGGTGTCGGTGGTTTGACTATCGGTGGCCTCATGGCCTTCCTGCAATTGAACCGCTCCTTCAATGGTCCTATTACTCAGGTGTCTCAACAACTTAACTTTGTTCTTATGGCACTTGCTGGTGCAGACCGTATCTTTGACCTGTTGGATGAAGCAGAAGAAGTTGACCAAGGTAAGGTCACTTTGGTCAACTACGAATTGGTAGACGGTCAAATGGTTGTGACAGACAAGAAAACCAACCACTGGGCTTGGAAGCACCCACGTCCAAATGGCGACTACGAGTTGGCCGAGTTGGTCGGAAATGTGGTCTTCCAAGACGTTGATTTCTCTTACGATGGTAAGAAACAAATCCTTCATGACGTTAATCTTTATGCAGACAAGGGACAAAAGGTTGCCTTTGTTGGTGCGACGGGTGCAGGTAAGACGACGATTACTAACTTGATCAATCGTTTCTACGACATCCAATCTGGTGTGATTACTTATGATGGTATCGATGTGAAGCTGATTGAAAAAGATTCTCTTCGTCGATCACTTGGTATCGTACTTCAAGATACACATCTCTTCACAGGGACTATCGCTGAAAATATTGCCTACGGCCGTGCGGATGCGACTCGCGAGGAAATTCTTGAAGCTGCTCGTATTGCTAACGTGGATTCCTTTGTGGAACATTTGGACAATGGTTACGACACTGTTCTTACAGATGATGGCGCAGGCTTGTCTAACGGACAACGTCAGCTGATTGCCATTGCGCGTGCTGCTCTTGCCAATGCACTGGTTCTCATCCTTGATGAAGCGACATCTTCGATTGACTCTCGTACTGAAAAAATGGTACAAGAGGGGATGGACCGACTTATGGAAGGGCGTACGGTCTTCGTTATCGCCCACCGTCTTTCAACCATCGTTAACTCTGACGTTATCATGGTTATGGATCATGGACGTATCATTGAACGTGGTGATCATGATACCCTTATGGAACAAGGTGGTACCTACTACCGACTCTATACTGGTGGTCTTGAAATTGATTAACATTAAAAGAACTCAGGTTTTGCCTGAGTTCTTTTTTGCATATGAAGAAAAGGTTTCTTTTGAGACTTTTCTTATAAAAACAACAGATTTGATTTCTTAAATCTCAACTTCTTCTATACCGTGTGCGTCCAGGCGATATATCTTTTAGCAAACTTGTCTGAGGTAGTTGACATCATGTGATACTGTAAGAGTTGCACCTGGATAGTTCTTGAAGAGCTGTCGGACTTGGGATTGTGAGGTGGGTGAAAAATTTTTGGTTGGTTCATCTAAGATTAGAAGTTGAGGGCTTTCTAAGACTACATGCAGTAGGATTAGTTTTCCTTTTTGCCCTCCAGATAGGTCAGCGATTGAAGGCACTGCATCCATAAAATGAGACACAAGAAAACACTCTTGTTGAATTCTGGTAAACTAGAAACAGGAGTGTTTTTGTTATGGTCAAAAAAGCATATTCAGTAGAAGCTAAGCTAGCCTGTATCGAATGGTTCCATTCTGTTCTCAAATCTGAAACCTTCCATCTCTATAAGTGAAGAAACCTAACTAAAGATAGTATAATAGATATTGTTAAAAATTACATCATATTTTATAATGAAACTAGGATTCAACAGAAATTAAATGACCAATCTCCTGTAGAGTACAGAAAGCTGGTCGCATAAGGTTTTTTTTGTCCCATTATTGGGGTGCAGTGCCAGTAGTGGGGCTTTTTTGTGTCTATTGAAAGATGATCTTCACTTACATTAAAGTATTAGATAAAAAGTAAAATAAAAGAGATTAAATCAATTGTTTTATTTTTGGATTGTTAGTAGCTTGAATTTCAAGAGAATATTTTTACAAATGTTAGAGTCTTTGTAGTTATTTACATGAAAAGGTTTTAGATGTTTTCATGAAAGAAAAGTATGGTCGCTAAACAATTATTTATATTGATTAAAAATTAGAGAAAATACTTGCCTAAACATTAAAAAAAGGATATGATAGACCTCTGAAGAAGGTTAATAGATGCATAAAGTGCGTGTTTATCCGATAATGTCTTTATTTTTGACGTGCCTTTAAGGTACAATGATTAACAAATAGGAAGTTTATGAATGAAACAAGCAAATCATGTTGTTGAAAAAGTGACAAAATACGCTATTCGTAAGTTGTCAGTTGGTGTTGGACCAGCTGCTATTGGAACATTCTTAATAGCAGGTGGTCTTTTCGTGTCTAAGCCAGTTTCGGCGGATCAGGTTACTACGGATTCATCGATACATCTGGCCTATGTTACTGAAAATGAATTGACAGCCGAAGAGCAAAAGCAAGTGGTTCATGCTATTCCAAAGGCATATCAAAATGATGATACTTTTTATCTGGTTTATAAACGTAAGGGAGACAGTCAAGCTACTCTTCCTAAGACAGGCAGTTCTGACTGGGCGGCAACAGGTTTAGGACTGACGACAGCAACTTTGGCTGTGCTCCTATTTTCAAAAAAACATCGCAAAAAGATTATTGGATTGGTCTTGATTGGAGCAGCTGGGCAAAGCTTACTTATCCCTCTTGAGGTTCTTGCTTTGCAAAATAAGGAGTTGCAGGCTTATAATCGGAATCTAGCTGTCTCAGATGAGGCGGACCTAGCTAAGGGTGTTATTACCATTGATGGTTATGAGTATGTCGGTTATCTGCGTTACTCATCTAAGCCTGAGCTTGAACAACCTTTGGAGAATGCTTTGAAAGGACTTGAGCCATCAAGAGAAGATAGAAACACAGAAAGCCGGTATGAAATAGATAAAGAAATAAGTTGGGAAAAAGGAACTCAGGAAGCAGGTCACGAAGGTGAAGTTCTTGTTCAACCATCAGTCCCAGAGTACACTGGATCGATCAGTACTGATGGCACACAAGAATCAGGTCATGAAGGCAAATCTCTTGTCCAACCAGCAGTCCCAGAGTATACGGACTCAATCAGTGCTAATGGCACACAAGAATCAGGTCATGAAGGCAAATCTCTTGTCCAACCAGCAGTCCCAGAATACACTGGATCGATCAGTACCGATGGCACACAAGAATCAGGTCATGAAGGCAAATCTCTTGTTCAACCAGCAGTCCCAGAGTATACAGGTCCAATTAGTGCTAATGGCACACAAGAAGCCGGTCATGAAGGTGAATCTCTTGTTCAACCGGAATCTCCAGAGTATACAGGTCCAATTAGTGCTAACGGAACACAAGAATCAGGTCATGAAGGTGAATCTCTTGTTCAACCGGAATCCCCAGAGTATACAGGTCCAATTAGTGCTAATGGCACGCAAGAAGTAGGTCACGAAGGGGAATCTCTTGTTCAACCAGCAACCCCAGAGTACACTGGATCGATCAGTGCTAATGGCACGCAAGAATCAGGTCATGAAGGTGAGGCCACTGTTCAACCGGAATCCCCAGAGTATACAGACAACCTTGAAGCTAAAGGGACTCAAGAACCAGGCAACGAAGGTGAGGCTCTTGTCCAAGCTGAGAATCCTGTTCATACCCCAGTTGTCGGAAGTATCACAGAGACTGAAACGCAAGCCATTGATTATCCTATCGAAGTTATTACTGATGATAACAAATATGTGGATGAAGAAGTTGTTGATCAAGAGGGCCAAAAAGGTAGCCAAGAAATCCATAAAGTTTACCAAACCATTGATGGTGTTAAGATTGGTGAGCCGACTATTGTGTCAGGTAAGGTTATTGAGGTGCCACAACCTAGAAAAATCCGTCGTGGCAGCAAGCCTCTAGATGGGACAACGACTGAAGAGTCTATTGTAGAGCTTCCATTTAAAGAAATTGTCCAAGAAGATGATACACTTGAGAAAGGCGTTGTGCAGGTTGTCCAAGAAGGACAAAAAGGACAAAATAAAATTACCAAGATTTATAAGACCTTTAAGGGTAGTAAGACTGCTGAAGAACCAACTGTTACTGAAACAGTGCTAGTTCCCGTCCAAGATCGTATCGTTCGCAAAGGGACCAAGATATCTGAAAAACCAGTTCTTACACTGACACAGGTTGACAAGGATGACTTGGGTCGCAGTGCTAAACTCAGCTACAACTTGACTAATCCAGGTTCAGCAGCTATCACGACTATTAAAGCGGTCCTTAAGCAAGATGGACAAGTTGTCCAAACGCTTGATGTTCCTAGCACGACTTTGACTGCTGACTTAACCAACTTAGCCTATTACAAGCCTTATACCCTTACGACAACCATGACCTTTGATCGTGGCAACGGTGAGGAGAGTCAGGTTTTGGCAGACCAAACTATCCAACTGGATCTCAAGAAGGTTGAGCTTAAAGATTTTGCACGTACAGATTTGATTAAGTATGACAATCAAACAGAAGTGGATGAGACTCGTCTGACAGCTGTGCCTCAGGATCTCACGAATTACTACTTGAAGATGACTTCTGCGGATCAGAAGACCACTTATTTGGCAGTGAAAGCCATCGAAGAAACAACAGTTGATGGCAAGGCGGTTTATAAGGTAACTGCAGAAGCGGATAATTTGGTGCAACGTGATGCCCAAAACCATTTTGCGAAGACTTATAGCTATTACATTGAGAAACCGAAGGCCAGTCAAGCCAATGTTTACTATGATTTTGCTGAGTTGGTCAATGCCATTCAGGCTAATCCATCAGGTGAGTTTAGACTTGGCCAAAGCATGAGTGCTCGCCATATCGTTCCAAATGGCAAATCATATATCACGACTGAATTTACTGGTAAGTTGCTCAGTGATGGTGACAAACGCTTTGCCATCTATGATTTGGAGCATCCATTGTTTAATGTCATCAATGGCGGAACTATCAAGAATATCAACTTTGAAAATGTAGATATCAATCGCCCTGGTCAGAATCAAATAGCGACAGTTGGATTTAACCTTAAAAACAAAGGTCTGATTGAAGATGTTAAGGTGACTGGTTCGGTGACTGGTAACAATGACGTGGCAGGTATCGTCAATAAGATTGATGAAGATGGCAAGATTGAAAATGTCGCCTTTATCGGTAAAATCAACTCTGTCGGTAATAACTCGACAGTTGGTGGGATTGCTGGTTCAAACTACATGGGATTCGTTAATAGAGCCTATGTGGATGCGACTATTACAGCTCAAAATGCCAACGCAAGTATGCTGGTGCCATTTGTTACTTACATGCTTAACAGCTGGAAGTCAGGAACTAAGGCTAGGGTGACCAACTCAGTAGCCAAGGGTGTTCTTGATGTTAAAAACACAAGAAATGTTGGTGGTATTGTTGCCAAGACATGGCCTTACGGTGCTGTTCAAGACAACGTGACCTATGCCAAGGTTATCAAAGGTCAAGAAATCTTTGCTTCTAATGATGTCAATGATGAAGATGGTGGTCCGTACATCAAAGACCTCTTTGGTGTTATCGGTTACAGCTCCGCCGAAGATGGCACTGGTAAAGATACCAAGAGTCCTAAAAAACTCAAACATTTGACTAAGGAAGAAGCCGACAAGCGTGTTGAAGGTTACAAGATTACAGCTGATACATTTGTTAGCGAGCCTTACGAGTTAAATACTCTTAACAATGTTTCTAGTCAAGCAGATTTTGCCAATATTCAAGACTATAAGCCTGAATATAACAAGGCTTACAAGAATATTGAGAAACTTCAACCATTCTATAACAAGGATTATATTGTCTACCAAGCCAATAAACTGGCTAAAGACCATAACTTGAATACCAAAGAGGTGCTCTCAGTGACACCGATGAAAGACAGTAATTTTGTCACAGACTTAAGCGCTGCTAACAAGATTATTGTTCACTATGCTGATGGTGGCAAAGACTACTTCAAGCTTTCAGAGAGTTCAGAAGGGTTGAGCAACGTTAAGGAATATACTGTTTCTGATTTGGGTATTAAGTACACTCCAAATATCGTTCAAAAAGATCACTCGAGCCTTATCAATGGAATCGTTGATATCCTGAAACCAATTGAGTTGCAGTCTGACCCAATTTACCAAAAACTTGGTCGTACAGGTCCAAATAAGGTCAATGCTATCAAGAACCTCTTCTTGGAAGAAAGCTTTGACGCTGTTAAGACTAATTTGACGAACCTTGTGACTAAGCTGGTTCAAAATGAAGACCATCAACTTAATCAATCATCTGCTGCCCAACAAATGATTCTTGACAAGGTCGAAAAAAATAAAGCAGCCCTCTTGCTAGGCTTGACCTACTTGAATCGTTATTACGGTGTGAAGTTTGATGATGTTAATATCAAAGAAATCATGCTCTTCAAACCAGATTTCTATGGTAAAAATGTGGATGTCCTCGACCGTTTGATTGAGATTGGCTCTAAAGAAAATAATATCAGTGGTTCAAGAACATACGATGCCTTTGGTGAAGTTCTCGCAAAATATACTAAATCTGGAGATTTAAACGACTTCCTTAATTACAACCGAAAACTCTTTACCACTATCGACAATATGAATGATTGGTTTATCGATGCCACTAAGGACAAGGTCTATGTTGTAGAGAAAGCTTCACAAAACGAAGGTGTCGGTGAGCACAAGTATCGTGCTTACGATAACTTAACACGTGGTCTACACAGAAAAATGATTCTACCATTATTGAATCTTGATAAGACAGAGATGTTCTTGATTTCAACCTATGACACCATGTCTTATGGAACAGCTAACAAGTACAATACGACTCTTGAAAAACTGAAACCTGAGATTGATTTAGCTGCCCAACGTCAAATCAACTATCTTGATTTCTGGCATAGATTGGCTACAGACAAAGTTAAAAACAGGTTGTTCAAAGATATTGTCAATCCTGTCTGGGAAGGTTTCTATGTCTGGGGTCATGGTTGGCCAGGTTGGCCAGAGCGTTACGGCCAATTCAAGAACAGTACGGAAGTCTATGCGCCAATTCGTGAAATCTATGGTCCAGTTGGTGAGTATTATGGAGACAATGGAGCCATGGCTGGTGCCTATGCTGCTATCTATGACAATCCATATGATAATCGTGCCAAGGTTACTTACGTCATGTCTAACATGATTAGTGAGTACGGTGCTTCGGCCTTCACGCATGAAACGACCCACCTCAATGACCGTATTGCCTACTTTGGAGATTATGGTCGTCGTGAAGGAACAGACGTTGAAGCTTATGCCCAAGGTCTTCTTCAATCACCAGCTACTCAGGGGCATCAAGGTGAATACGGCGCCTTAGGACTGAACATGGCCTTTGAAAGAGAAAACGACGGTAATCAGTGGTACAACACTAATCCAAACAAGTTGAACTCACGTGAGGCGATTGACCGTTACATGAAGGGCTACAACGATACCCTTATGCTTCTTGACTCACTTGAAGGGGAAGCAGTCCTCAGTCAAGGAAATCAGGACCTCAATAACGCATGGTTCAAGAAGGTAGATAAACAGTTACGAGGTAATAGTAAAAATCAATACGACCAGGTTCGTTCTCTAAGTGATAGTGAAAAGGCTATTAACTTGACTTCTATTGATGACCTTGTAGATAATAACTTTATGACCAATCGTGGACCTGGTAATGGTGTCTATAAACCAGATGATTTCTCTTCTGCCTATGTCAATGTCCCTATGATGTCTGCTATTTATGGTGGTAATACCAGCGAGGGTTCTCCAGGAGCTATGTCCTTCAAGCATAATACCTTCAGACTCTGGGGTTACTATGGCTATGAAAAAGGCTTCCTAGGTTATGCGACTAACAAGTATAAACAAGAAGCAAAAGCGGCTGGTAAGGCCACCCTTGGAGACGACTTTATCATTAGCAAGATTTCTGATGGTCAGTTCAACTCACTAGAAGCCTTCAAGAAAGCCTATTTCAAAGAAGTGAAAGACAAAGCGTCACATGGTTTGACGACAGTTGCAATTGACGGCACAACAGTAAGCTCTTACGATGATTTATTAGCCTTGTTTAAAGCTGCAGTAGCAAAAGATGCTGCAACTATTAAAACAGATAATAAGGGTAATAAATCTGTGTCAACAAGTCATACGACGAAACTCAAAGAAGCTGTCTATAAGAAACTCCTACAAGAGACAGATAGTTTCACAAGTTCTATTTTCAAATAATAGATGAAAGAATTCCCTTTGGCGAAAATGAATTGCACCCCAAAAAGTTAGACGGAAAAGATCTAACTTTTGGGGTGCTTTTATTATGAAATTGAGTTATGAAGATAAAAGTCAAATATATGAATTGAGGAATTGTGGTTTTGTAGTGAACCATAAGAAGGTCTAACGTCTGATGAGAGTTCTTGGTCTAACCGCTCTAATTCGTCGTAGACGCAAGTATTCTTCATATCAAGGAGAGGTTGATAAGAAAGTAGAGAATCTCATTCAACGCCAGTTCGAAGCATCTAAAACAATGGAAAAGCGCTATACAGATTTGACAGAATTTAACATTCCAGCAAGTAGCCAAAAATTCTATTTATCACTCGTTTTAGATGGTTTCAATAGTGAACTTATTGCTTATAATCTTTATCCATAGTGACCAGGGATGGCAATATCAACACGATTTCTATCATCATTTTTTAGAAGGGAAAGGAATCCAACCGTCTATGTCACGTAAGGGAAATAGTTCAGACAATGGCATGATGGAATCCTTCTTTGGCATTCTGAAGTCTGAGATGTTTTATGGTTATGAGAAGACGTTTAAGTCGCTTGAGCAATTGGAACAAGTTATTGTAGACTATATTGATTACTACAACAAATGAATTAAGATAAAACTAAAAGGACTCAATCCTGTGCAATACAGAACTAAATCCTTTGCTTAAATTAATTGTCTAATTTTTGGGGGTCAGTACAGTAAGGTGGTGGTTTTGCGTACGCTTTTTACACTGAACTTTAGTTCAAAAATAGAGAATTTCATTAGTGTTTGTTATTCTATGAAAATCTCTAGTTTAAATCAATTTATGTATGTTATTTTCCTATTCAGGTTTATGGTTCAAATCTTTATCTCTAAAAAACTAGACATTGGAGTAAAAGGTATCATTTATCTGAATATTGTAATTATGATCTCAAAATCGTAGAAAATAGTGAAGATATGATTTACCTATTTTGTACTGTTTCTTAATGTTAATTTTGTTCCTAGTTTAGTAAGTGTTGGTATTTTTCGAGGTGCTAAGAATTGTTTATTGAGAATATCCATAGCTGTTCGTCCCATTTCTTCTGTATAGACAGTGACACTAGAAAGTGGAGGATACACTTGTTTAGCTAGAGTTGTATCGTTAAAAGAGATAATTTGAATGTCGTCAGGGACCTTGATACCATTTTCCTGAAGTGCTCTGAGTGCACCAATAGCTAGACTATCACTAGCCGCAAAGTAAGCATCAGGTAAAGTAGCTCCACTCTTAATCTTAGAAGCAAGAAGTTCATAGCCAGATTGGACAGTGAAGTCACCAGTCAGAATAAAAAGAGGGTCATAGATTCCCTTTTCCATACAGTAGTTCCGATAAGAACGTAAACGAGGATCAGAGATGATTTCAGTTGCATCCGTTGTTTTTTCTTGCCCAATGAGTAGGCCTATATTATTACAACCTTGTTCTTTAAGATAACAGAGTGCCGATTGTACGGAGTTTTCAAAATCAGTAGTAACACATGGATGTCCTTGATTAAGAGTATCACTATCAACAAAGACCAGAGTCTTTTTTAGTCTTTCTAGTTTCGCAATTTGTTCACGACTAAATTTTCCGATACAGAGTACACCAACGACCTCCTCTCCTAGACTTGAAGGAATGTCGTTGAAAAAGCGAAGCATCTCGTAGTCTAGTTCATAGGCTCTTTTTTCAATACCAAGTCTAATATTATAATAGTAGATGTCATCTAACTCGTGTTCTTCACTAACCCATTGAATAATTGCCACTTGATACTTTTCTTTTTTTGAATTATTAATTGTTTTGTGTTTAGTATATCCGATTTCATCAGCGATAGTTAATATACGATGTCTAGTATCCTCTGTTACGGAAAGAGTTTCATCTTTATTAAGAACACGTGAAACAGTTGAAATAGATACACCCGCTAAGTTTGCGATATCTGTTAATGTAGCCATAGTAGCCTCCTCATATTTCAGTATAACATAACTTTTCTTTTTTACCTATATTTTACTAAAAAAATAGTAAAAATATTGATTTTTCATGTGAAAGGGATTACAATTCCAGTGTAAATAAAAGAATAAGCGAGGTACATCCTATGAAGACGTCACAGTTAAGAGAAAAGTTTAAAGAAGTTTTTGGTGTAGAAGCAGATCATACTTTCTTTTCACCAGGTCGTATTAATTTGATTGGTGAGCATACTGACTACAACGGTGGTCATGTGTTTCCAGCAGCTATTACCTTAGGTACTTACGGAGCGGCCCGCAAACGTGATGACAAAGTTTTGCGTTTCTTCTCAGGTAACTTTGAAGAGAAGGGAATCATCGAAGTGCCACTTGAAAATCTTCGTTTTGAAAAAGAACACAACTGGACAAACTATCCAAAAGGTGTTCTTCATTTCTTGCAAGAAGCTGGGCATACGATTGATTCAGGTATGGATATTTACATTTATGGTAACATTCCAAACGGCTCAGGTTTGTCATCATCATCATCTTTGGAATTATTGATTGGTGTTATTGCTGAAAAACTATTTGACCTTAAATTGGAACGCCTTGACTTGGTTAAAATCGGTAAACAAACGGAAAATGACTTTATTGGCGTTAACTCTGGTATCATGGACCAATTCGCTATTGGTATGGGAGCTGATCAACGTGCGATTTACTTGGACACAAATACTCTAGAGTATGACTTGGTACCCCTTGACCTCAAGGATAATGTCGTAGTCATCATGAACACTAACAAACGTCGTGAATTGGCTGATTCTAAATACAATGAACGTCGTGCTGAATGTGAAACAGCAGTATCTGAACTACAAGAAAAATTGGATATCCAAACTCTCGGTGAATTAGACCTCTGGACATTTGACGCATACAGCTACTTGATTAAAGACGAAAACCGTATCAAACGTGCACGCCATGCAGTTCTTGAAAATCAACGTACACTTCAAGCTCGTAAAGCTCTTGAAGCAGGAGATTTGGAAGGCTTTGGACGCCTTATGAATGCTTCTCATGTGTCATTGGAACATGATTACGAAGTTACAGGTCTTGAACTTGATACTTTGGCACACATAGCTTGGGAACAAGAAGGAGTATTAGGAGCCCGCATGACAGGAGCTGGTTTCGGTGGATGTGCCATTGCACTTGTAAATAAAGACAAAGTTGAAGACTTTAAAAAAGCAGTTGGTCAACGTTATGAAGAAGTCGTTGGTTATGCACCAAGCTTCTATATCGCTGAAGTAGCTGGCAGCTCACGAGTACTTGATTAATGAGAAAGAAGTAGAGATTATGGCTGAAAATTTAGTAAACACTTTTGTAACTCTGGTTATTGAAAATAGTGATTATGAGGAATTGGACCGTATCTATTTGACAAACAAAGTTTTTACTTTGGTTGGAGAAGGAGTTGCTGATGTTGAAACAGATAGCTCTGAATTGATTGACCTTAAAGACCAGTTGCTTCAAGCAGGTGTTAAAGCTGGTTCTGTAGGTGAACTTAACGAAGAACAAGATATCATCGGTGCTCAACTCATGGACTTAATTACACCAAGACCGAGCGTTGTCAATCGTAACTTCTGGGGTACTTATAAATCTAACCCAGAGCAAGCAATTGCTGACTTTTATGCACAAAGTAAACGAAATGATTATGTGAAAGTCAAAGCCATTGCACAAAATATTGCTTATAAAGCACCAACTAAATACGGTGACTTGGAAATTACGATTAACCTTTCAAAACCTGAAAAAGATCCTAAGGCTATTGCAGCTGCTAAGAATGCGGTAGCTTCCGATTATCCTAAGTGTCAACTTTGTATGGAAAATGAAGGTTATTTGGGTCGCATTAATCACCCAGCACGTAGTAATCACCGTGTTATTCGTTTCCAAATGGAAGGAAATGACTGGGGCTTCCAATACTCGCCTTATGCCTACTTTAACGAACATTCTATCTTCTTTTATGGTAAGCACGAACCAATGCACATCAGTCCATTGACGTTTGGCCGTCTCCTAACAATTGTTGAAGCATTCCCTGGTTACTTCGCAGGTTCAAATGCCGATCTTCCAATTGTAGGTGGTTCAATTCTTACACATGAACACTATCAAGGTGGTCGCCATACCTTCCCAATGGAAGTAGCAGGCATTAAAGAAAAAGTTAGCTTTGATGGTTACTCTGATGTTGAGGCTGGCATCGTTAATTGGCCTATGTCTGTTCTTCGTCTAAGAAGTGAAGACAAGGAAAGACTTATCGATCTTGCAACTAAAATCCTAAATTGCTGGCGTGGTTATTCAGACGAAAAAGCTGGGGTCTTGGCTGAGTCTGATGGACAACCTCACCACACCATTACCCCAATTGCTCGTAGAAAAGACGGTAAATTTGAATTGGATTTGGTTCTTCGTGACAATCAAACTTCTGAAGAACATCCAGACGGTATCTACCACCCACATAAAGATGTTCAACATATTAAGAAAGAAAACATTGGTTTGATTGAAGTTATGGGATTAGCCATTCTTCCACCTCGTTTGAAAACAGAACTTAAAGATGTTGAAGATTATCTATTAGGTCAAGGTAACCAAGTTGCTCCAATTCACCAAGAATGGGCAGATGAACTCAAAGCTCAAAATCCGAATGTTACGGCTGAGGAAGTGACAGAAGTTGTTCGACAATCTGTTGCAGATATCTTTGCTCGTGTACTAGAAGATGCAGGTGTTTATAAGACTAATAGTGAAGGCTTGGATCAGTTTAAAGCATTTGTAGATTTTGTAAATTTAGCTGATTAATTGTTTTTCTGAAGAAAGGAGATAAGAAATGGCAATTTTAGTATTAGGTGGGGCTGGTTATATCGGTTCTCACATGGTGGACCGTTTGGTTGAAGCGGGGCAAGAAAAAGTCGTTGTCGTGGATAACTTGGTGACTGGTCACCGTGCTGCCGTACATCCAGATGCTATTTTCTATCAAGGCGATCTTTCTGATCAAGATTTTATGAGAAAGGTCTTCAAAGAAAATCCTGATGTCGATGCCGTTATTCACTTTGCGGCCTACTCACTTGTGGCTGAGTCTATGGAAAAGCCACTTAAGTATTTCGACAATAACACTGCTGGTATGGTGAAGTTGCTTGAAGTCATGAACGAATGTGATGTTAAATACATTGTCTTTTCATCAACAGCTGCAACTTATGGTATTCCTGAGGAAATACCAATCCTTGAAATCACACCACAAAAGCCAATCAATCCTTACGGTGAAAGCAAGCTTATGATGGAAACCATCATGAAGTGGTCAGACCAAGCCTACGGCATCAAGTATGTTCCTCTTCGTTACTTTAATGTCGCGGGGGCCAAGCCTGACGGTTCTATCGGTGAGGACCAC
>NZ_GL831112.1:582868-589252 GCF_000188295.1 Streptococcus vestibularis ATCC 49124
GACAATATCGAAAAAATCATTGAAAGTGCCTGGGCATGGCATTTAAGCCATCCAAAAGGGTACGATGATCGAGGATAATTAAAATAATAAACAAAGGGTCAAAGAGTATATATAATTGTTGTACTCTTTGTTTTTTGAGGAAATAATATGAAAATAAGCTGCGAAATTATTGGAAAAGTTGATTCAGGCGATGTCAGTAAAATTTCAATGGAAAATAATAATGGTGTTGTCATTTCCACACTCACAACAGGTGCTACACTTCAGGAGTTTTTGGTTCCAACGGAAACTGGTGCTCTTAAAAATATAGTACTTGGTTTCAGTGATTACGAGGATTACTATAAGAATAATTTATGTGCCTGCCAGTCCATTGGTAGGGTTGCTGGAAGAATTGGGAAAGCTTCGTATACTCATAATATGGTTCTTTATAGCCTTCCTAAGAATGAGGGAGAAAACTGTTTACATGGCGGTCCAAAAGGAATGCAGGTTCAAAATTGGAACTATGTCACAAACCTGAATGATGAATATGTTGAGACAAAATTTATTAGAAGACTTTATTCAAGTGTAGATGGCTTTCCTGGTGATGTGACAGTCTCTATTAGTTATAGACTTAACAATAATAACCGCTTAACAATACTCTTTGAAGCCTTCGATGTTACAGAGTCAACAGTCTTTAATCCGACGAACCATGTTTACTTTAATCTTAGCGACAAACAGGATTTATCAAGTCATGAGTTACAAATCTATTCAGACTATCGTTTAGAGTTGGATTCTGAGTTAATTCCTACTGGACAAAAAATTAATGTAGATGGAACGAATTATGATTTCAGAAAGACAACTGACTTACTACCTCGAATTGAAGAAAATCAAGGTTTTGATGATGCTTTTGTAGTAGGTGGTGAAACTTGTGATCATGTGAAAGAAGTAGCTATTTTACATGATAAAGAAAGCGGAGATGGTATCGAAATCTTCTCAAACAGAAATGGTTTAGTCATTTTTACGATGGATGATATCGAAGATAATATTTACTTTGCAAGAGATAAAGGCAAAATGGCAAAAGGGCGTGAAGCTATTGCTATGGAAGCTCAAACCCTTCCAGATGCCGTTAATCACAAAGGTTTTGGAGATATTATCTTAGATAAAGGTCATAGTGTAAACTATGAAATTGGCTTCCAATACTTTAATTCATCAAAATAATCATGTATTAGTAAAAGTTTAGTAAAAAACACTAAAATTATTGACTGCATAAACTAATTCCCATATAATGTAAACGTATTCAAATGATAGGAGGTTTTCGAAATGGGAAAATCTAAAGGTCAGATGAAGTCTCGTCTATCCTACACAGCTGGTGCTTTTGGTAACGACGTCTTCTATGCAACGTTGTCAACATACTTTATCATGTTTGTGACAACTCACTTGTTTAACACAGGTGATCCAAAGCAAAATAGTCACTACGTACTATTAATCACTAACATTATCGCCATTTTGCGTATCTTGGAAGTATTTATCGATCCATTGATCGGTAATATGATTGATAACACTCATACTAAGTATGGTAAATTCAAACCATGGGTAGTTGGTGGTGGTATCATCAGTTCTATCGCCTTGTTGCTTCTCTTCACCGATTTAGGTGGTTTGAATAAAACAAATCCTTTCTTGTACCTTGTACTTTTTGGAATTATCTACCTTATAATGGATGTCTTCTACTCGATTAAAGATATCGGTTTCTGGTCAATGATCCCTGCTTTGTCTCTTGATAGTCACGAACGTGAAAAAATGGCAACTTTTGCCCGTATTGGTTCTACGATTGGTGCCAATATTGTCGGTGTTGCCATCATGCCAATCGTTTTGTTCTTCTCTATGACGAACAGTAGTGGCTCTGGAGATAAATCTGGATGGTTCTGGTTTGCATTTATCGTTGCTCTCATTGGTGTGATTACATCAATTGCTGTTGGTATTGGTACACGTGAAGTTGAGTCAAAACTTCGTGATAACAAAGAAAAAACTAGCCTTAAACAAGTCTTTAAAGTTCTTGGTAAAAACGACCAATTGATGTGGTTGTCTCTTGGATATTGGTTCTATGGTCTTGGTATTAATACACTTAATGCTCTTCAACTTTATTATTTCACATTTATCCTTGGTGATTCAGGGAAATACTCAATCCTTTACGGATTGAATACAGTTGTTGGTTTGGTTTCAGTTTCACTCTTCCCTAGCCTAGCTGGTAAATTTAACCGTAAACGTTTGTTCTATGGATGTATTGCAGTAATGCTCGGTGGTATCGGAATCTTTAGTATTGCAGGAACATCACTTCCAATGATCTTGACTGCAGCTGAACTCTTCTTCATTCCACAACCTCTTGTGTTCCTTGTTATCCTCATGATTATCTCTGACTCAGTAGAATATGGTCAATGGAAATTGGGACACCGTGATGAATCACTTACTTTGTCAGTTCGTCCACTTGTTGATAAACTTGGTGGTGCGATGTCAAACTGGCTTGTTTCTACAATTGCCGTAGCTGCCGGTATGACAACAGGTGCCTCAGCATCAACAATTACAACTCATCAACAGTCAATTTTTAAACTTAGCATGTTTGGTTTCCCAGCTGCAGCTATGCTCATCGGAGCTTTCATCATTGCTCGTAAAATCACTTTGACTGAAGCACGTCACGCTGAAATTGTTGAAGAATTAGAACATCGCTTTAGTGCAGCAACTTCTGAAAACGAAGTTAGTACTAATATCGTGTCTCTTGTAAATCCTACAACTGGTAAACTAGTTGATCTTTCAAGCGTTAGTGATAAACACTTTGCTTCAGGTAGCCTAGGTAAAGGATTTGCAATCAAACCTTCAGATGGTAAGGTTTTTGCCCCAATTAGTGGTACAGTTCGTCAGATTCTACCTACTCGTCATGCGATTGGTATTGAAAGTGATGATGGTGTTGTTGTTCTCGTACACATTGGTATTGGAACAGTTAAACTTAAAGGTGAAGGATTCATTAGTTATGTTGAACAAGGTGATCGTGTTGAAGTTGGACAAAAACTTCTTGAGTTTTGGTCACCAATTATTGAACAAAATGGACTTGATGATACAGTACTTGTTACAGTAACTAATTCTGAAAAATTCAGTGCTTTCCACCTTGAACAAACAGTTGGAGAAGAGGTTAAAGCCTTGTCTGAAGTTGTTACTTTTAAAAAAGGAGAGTAAGAATGAAAACAACTGAAAAAATTCAAACCTATTTGAATGATCCAACAATTGTTAATGTCAATACAGTTAGTGCTCACTCAGATCACAAGTATTTTGAATCACTTGCAGAATTTTCTGAAGGTGAGATGAAGTTAAGACAATCTCTTAATGGAAAATGGAAAATTCATTATGCTCAAAATACAAATCAAGTTTTAAAAGACTTTTATAAAACCGAATTTGATGAGTCAGATTTGGACTTCATTAATGTACCAGGTCACCTGGAGCTTCAAGGGTTTGGTTCTCCACAATATGTAAACACACAATATCCTTGGGATGGTAAAGAATTCCTTCGTCCACCTCAAGTTCCTCAAGAATCAAACGCAGTTGCATCATATGTCAAACATTTTACGTTGAATGAGGCTTTAAAAGATAAAAAAGTATTTATCTCATTCCAAGGTGTTGCCACTTCCATCTTTGTATGGGTCAATGGTAACTTCGTAGGATACAGTGAAGACTCATTTACACCTAGTGAATTTGAAATTAGTGATTACCTTGTGGAAGGTGATAACAAGTTGGCAGTAGCTGTTTATCGTTACTCTACAGCAAGCTGGTTGGAAGACCAAGACTTCTGGAGACTGTACGGTATTTTCAGAGATGTCTACTTGTATGCTATTCCAAGAGTCCACGTTCAGGATCTCTTTGTTAAGGCAGATTATGACTACCAAACAAAAATAGGTCAATTGGACATTGATTTGAAGACTGTTGGTGATTATGAAGATAAGAAGATTAAATATGTTCTTTCGCATCATGAAGGTATCGTTACAGAAGGTGATGAATCTGTTAATGGTGACGGTGAACTATCTGTAAGTCTTGAAGATTTGCAAATCAAACCTTGGAGTGCTGACAGTCCTAAACTTTACAATTTGACCCTTCATGTTCTGGATGATGAGCAAGTTGTTGAAGTCGTTCCAGTTAAAGTTGGATTTAGACACTTTGAAATTAAAGATAAACTCATGCTTTTGAATGGTAAGAGAATTGTCTTTAAAGGGGTGAACAGACACGAATTTAACGCTAGAACAGGACGTTGTATCACTGAAGAAGATATGCTTTGGGATATCAAAGTGATGAAACAACATAACATCAATGCTGTTCGTACGTCTCACTATCCTAACCAAACACGTTGGTATGAATTGTGTGATGAATATGGACTTTATGTTATCGATGAAGCCAACCTTGAAACACACGGTACATGGCAAAAACTTGGTCTAAGTGACCCTTCATGGAATATCCCAGCTAGTGAACCAGAATGGTTGCCTGCTTGTTTGGATCGGGCAGATAACATGTTCCAGCGTGATAAGAACCATGCTAGTGTTATCATTTGGTCTTGTGGTAATGAATCATATGCCGGTAAAGACATTGCTGATATGGCTGATTACTTCCGTAGTGTTGACAATACTCGTCCAGTTCACTATGAAGGTGTTACATGGTGTCGTGAATTTGATTACATTACAGACATCGAAAGTCGAATGTATGCGAAACCAGCTGATATTGAAGAATATCTCACTAACAATCCTCAAAAACCTTATATTTCATGTGAATACATGCATACAATGGGTAACTCTGGTGGTGGATTGAAACTCTACACTGACTTAGAGAAATATCCAGAATACCAAGGTGGATTTATTTGGGACTTCATTGACCAAGCTATTTACAAACCACTTCCAAATGGTAGCGAATTCTTATCATATGGTGGTGATTGGCATGATAGACCTTCTGACTACGAATTTTGTGGAAATGGTATTGTTTTCGCAGATCGTACCCTAACTCCAAAACTTCAAACAGTTAAACATCTTTACTCTAATATTAAGATTACTGTTGATGAAAAATCAGTAACTATCAAGAATGATAATGTCTTTGAAGATCTTTCTGCATATACTTTCCTAGCTAGAGTTTACGAAGATGGTAGAAAAGTTAGTGAAAGTGAATATCACTTTGATGTTAAACCAGGTGAAGAAGCAACATTCCCAGTTGAATTCGCAGTTGGATCTTCAAATGCTGAACGAATTTACGAAGTTGCTTGTATTCAGAAGGAAGCAACTGAATGGGCTCCAAAGGGTTATGAAATTGTTCGTGGTCAATATGTTGCTGAAAAGATTAGCACTGAAACACCAGTTAAATCCCCTTTGAATGTTGTTGAAGGCGACTTCAACATCGGAATTCAAGGACAAAACTTCTCAATCTTGCTTTCACAAAATACTCTAGTATCTGCTAAGTATAATGGTGTTGAATTCATTGAGAAAGGTCCTAAACTTAACTTTACTCGTGCTTACACTGACAACGATCGTGGTGCTGGATATCCATTCGAAATGGCAGGCTGGAAGGTTGCTGGAAACTATAGTAAAGTTACAGATACTCAAATTCAAATCGAAGACGACTCTGTTAAAGTGACTTATGTTCATGATTTGCCAGGCTTGTCTGATGTCGAAGTTAAGGTAACTTATCAAGTTGATTACAAGGGTAGAATCTTTGTTACTGCAAACTATGATGGTAAAGCAGGTTTGCCAAACTTCCCTGAATTTGGTCTAGAATTTGCTATCGGCTCACAATTTACAAACCTTAGCTACTATGGATACGGTGCAGAAGAAAGCTACCTTGATAAACTTTCTGGTGCCTATCTTGGTCGATATGAAACTTCTGTTGAAAAGACATTTGCTCCATATCTAATGCCACAAGAATCTGGTAATCACTATGGTACTCGTGAATTTACAGTTTCTGATGATAACCATAATGGTCTTAAATTCACCGCACTTAATAAAGCATTCGAATTCAGTGCTTTGCGCAACAGTACTGAACAAATTGAAAATGCTCGTCATCAATATGAATTGCAACAATCTGACGCTACTTGGATTAAAGTTCTTGCAGCTCAGATGGGTGTCGGTGGTGACGACTCATGGGGTGCTCCAGTTCATGACGAATTCTTGCTTAGCTCAGCAGATAGCTATCAATTAAGCTTCATGATTGAACCACTAAATTAGGTAGTTGTTAGGAATCTAGTTGTACATTATTTGATAAACATAAAAGAGAAGCTTTGGAGACTTCTCTTTTCATGTTTTAAAGGGGATTAAATCATTAGTGTGTTAGTATCTGCCAAAAATCTACAAGCGGTACTGATTAGCACTCCAACACATTATAAATATATTTCAA
>NZ_GL831112.1:589302-612043 GCF_000188295.1 Streptococcus vestibularis ATCC 49124
TTTAAGATAGGAATTAGCTATTACCGGTGTTTCTCTAAAATAAATAAGAATCATACCATTCGTTCAGATGGAATAGTGCATGTGACTTATAAAAAATCTCAAGTAGGGAAATAGTAAATACTACATGCCTAGTTCCAAGTCAGCTAACAAGCTACGGATAAAAAGGACTAGAATAAAGTAAAGTCAGGAGCCCTTAGGGTTCGGATTGTTTTTAGGTTTTCATAGTGAAAAATTTAAAAAGGATCGGTACTGACAATAACGAAAAGTGAGTAAATATTATTGCCTAAAATACAAGATGTGCACTAGTACCAACCTATATGATAATGCTTAGAATCTATAAAAGTTAATTAAAAGAATAGATAATATTGATTTTCTTGGTTAGAGGTATTTAAATTACTTAACCAATTGATGCAGGGTAGTCTAGACTATATTGATTACTACAACAAACGCATTAAGGTAAAACTAAAAGGACTCAATCCTGTGCAATACAGAACTAAATCCTTTGCTTACATAAATTGTCTAACTTTTTGAGTTCAGTACAGGATAGCTTGGGAGAGATTTTTTGGTCTTTACAGCTAAAAAACGGGAAAACTATCAAAGCCTGTGAAACTTTTAAGCAGTATTTAGCTTGATAAGGTACAATAGAGTAAGACAAAATGAATGAGGAGGTTGTCATGAAGTTTTTACATACGTCAGATTGGCATGTAGGACGAACCCTCAATGGCTGGTCTTTGTTGGAGGAGCAGGAGTGGGCTTTTCAACAAATTGTGGATTTTGCTATTAGCGAAAAAGTGGATGGGGTTATCATTGCTGGGGACCTCTATGACCGTGCGGTGCCTCCTGTGGATGCGATTAAGCTTTTTAATAAGACCTTGGCCCGCTTGGTACTGGAGGAGCAGATTCCTGTCTATGCGATCAGTGGTAATCACGATGGGGCTGAACGTTTACATTTTGGGCGTGACTTCTTTCAACATCAGGGCCTTCATTTAAGTACACGTTTGGAGGAGGCTTTTGAGCCTATTGAGTTGGAGAATTGCCAGATTTTCCTGCTGCCTTTTATCGATCCTATTGATGCTCGTATTTACTATAAGGATGATGAGGAAAAGGAAATTCAGGGGATTGGTGATGCCTTGACCTACATTCTTGAGGATATGGAAAAAGCTTTTGATCCTGACAAAGCTCATGTCTTGGTGACGCATTTTGCAGTTTCTAAGAAGGATGATAGCGATGGTCAAGGTCTTCGAGAATTGATGTTGTCTGAAACCAGTAATACGGTGGGTGGGCTCACCAATGTGACCAGTGACCTTTTCAAGGCTTTCGATTATGTGGCCTTGGGGCA
This sequence comes from Streptococcus vestibularis ATCC 49124, assembly GCF_000188295.1. Lineage (GTDB taxonomy): Bacteria > Bacillota > Bacilli > Lactobacillales > Streptococcaceae > Streptococcus > Streptococcus vestibularis. The sequence goes on from NZ_GL831112.1 coordinate 590,642, forward strand.
TATCCATACGCGCTTTGCCAGTCCGACTCAGCGCGTGCAATATTCAGGCAGTCCGGTCGCATTTAACATCAAAGAAGCCAAGCGAAAGGAAGAGAAGGGTGTCTATATTGTTGAATTGGATGCGACTGGTAACTTGTCCCAGACCTTCCATCCTCTAGAAGTCAAACGACCGATTTTGGCCTTGCAGGCGTCTTTTGAAACCTTGATGTCACCCGAATTTTATAAGGAACAACCTTGTCAAAAGGCTTGGTTTGCCTTTGATATTCAATTGTCCAATCGTAAGGAATTGGAGGGCATCAATGTGCGTGCCCGTTTGGAAGAAATTTATGGGATAGACATTGTAGAAATTACTTTCAGCCGTCTTGGTGATGTTAGGGAAGAAAACCTGACCGTTGATCAGCACTTAAAAGATTTGGAAATGCAGTCGCCTCAGGAAATTGTCTCTGATTTTTACCAGACAGTGACTGGGGGCGATGTCTTGTCTGAGAGACAAACTACCCTTGTGGAAAGTATTTTTGAGGAGATTGGAAGGAGTGGACAATGAGGCCAGTCCAGTTAGAATTGACCAATTTTGGACCTTATCGTAAGGAATTCATCAATTTCACCCAGTTTGACCATGCTCCCCTCTTTTTGATTGGAGGGGACACAGGGGCTGGTAAGAGTACACTCTTTGATGCCATGACTGTTGCCTTGTTTGCTACGACCAGTGGTGATCGTAATGTCGAGGAGATGCGGTCAACCTTCGCTGGTCCAGAAGATGATTTGACCAAGGTGACTTTCTATTTTCAACAAGGCAACCACCTTTATCGCATTGAGCGAGTTCTCCAGCAAGAGAGGGCCAAGCGGGGCGGTGGTACGACCATTCAAAAAGCGACGGCTTCTCTAGTCATTGTGGATAAGATTGGTGGTCAGGAAATTGAAAAGCTTGGGGATAAGATCAAGGAAGTGAGTGACCAGATTGAGCAGATTTTGGGGCTCAATGCTGAGCAGTTCAAACAGATTATTCTCCTTCCACAAAATGATTTCAGCCGTTTCTTGAAAGAAGATTCTAAGACCAAGACTCAAATTTTAAAGAAAATCTTTGGAACGGGTATTTTTGACCATTTTCAAAAGAGCTTGGAAGAGCGTTTTCGTCAGAGTAATAAGGATATGGAAAAGCGTCAGGCTCAGCTAGATGGTCATTTTGCCAGTCAGGTGTGGTCTGAGGAAGAATTAGCAGTCTTGGAGCAAACACCAGCCTCTGAAAAATTGACACGTCTTGAAGAGTTTTTGATTCAGCGTCAAGAAAATGTTACGAAGCAAAAAATCATCTTGAAGGATGCCCATGAGGATTTGGCAAAACTGCAGAAGAGCTTGCAAACTGCCCAAGATTTGGCAAAGATTTTCCAAGAAGTGGAGCAAGCCAAGGAGCGTTACCGTCTGGAAATTGAGGAGGGAGCTCAGGGACAGGCAGAGGCAAAAGTGCATCTGGAGGAATTACAGTTTGCTCAAGGATTACAAGAAACCATTAGTAGCTTGAAGCAATATCAGAAACAGTTGATACAATTAGAGCAGGATCTTGAAATTGCTCAAGAAGTATTAAGTGAAAGGCGTCAGGCGTTTGAGGACGTTAAGGCTCAAAAAGAGGAACTCGCAGTTCAATCTGAGGATTTTCTTCAAAAAGAAGAGAAACTGGGAGCGTGGAAAGAGGATATTATCTATGCTCAGAGTCTTGCCCAAGAGCAGGAGAAAATCAAAGGTTCAACTACTAACTACAAGCAGTTGGAAGAAACCTATCAGCAGGCTAGGAAAGAGATTGAGATTCTTAACAAGTCCTTGTCAGACTTGGAGGTTAATCGTCTTAGTTTAGATAGCTTACATGAGGCCGAAAAACTCCTCCAGTCTGTGGGCTACAGCGTGGAGAATCAACTGGCTCAAGACCTAAATGAAATAGAGAGTCTGAATGAGGATTTGATAAAGACCGAAAAACGTCGTCAAACGCTATCTTTTGATATTGACCAAGCTCAAGAAAGCCTCAAAGAATTGGAGGAGAAGCTAAGAACGACTTTGGCTTCACGCCGTCAACTCATGATTGCCCAACTGCAAGCAGAGTTAGAAGAAGGACAGCCTTGTATGGTTTGTGGTGCCCTGGAACACCCTAATGTTGGTGGAGCACAAGCTGATGAAGTGGCTTTGAAAAATCTCATGGATCAGGTGGAGAAGCTTCAAGTTCAAAAGGAAAAGCAAGTCGCTACTGTGTCAAATCGTCAGGCTACCTTGAGCGAAGTTGAATCTAAACGTCAAGATTTGCTTGATCAAGTGACTAAAGTCAAGGTAACTCTTGAAAAGCACTATCAAGAATTAGAAGAGCAAGTTAAGGGACGGTTTGAGTTTGATTTTTCAGAGCACTATGAAGCTGACCGTGGGCAAGCCCTACTCCTGAAGGTTAAGAAGTATTATCAAAAGTTACAAAAACGCTTTGATAAGGAAGAGGACGATTGTGTCCGATATCAGGATGAGATAGGTAAAGCTCAGGAAAAATTGACAAAATCGGCTAAAACCTATCAAGAGGCTAAGGCAGTGCTGGAACAATCTAAGGAACGCCTAAGGGATTTACAAGAAGCTCATCCGGAGCTTGAGTCTGTTGAGGTTTATCAAAATCGTATTGCACATGCTAAGCAGGAATTGGCTCTTTATGAGAAGCAGGTCAAGGAGAATGGTGAGGTCTATAACCAACTTCATGCCGATATTAGAGAAATCAAAGGGCAGCTTGAGAGTATAACTAAGTCTAAAGAGAAGTTAGAACAAGACGTTAAGCGGTTATCTGCTGAATTAGAGCAAAGTATCAAGGCTGAAGGGGCCCTCACCAATGACTTAGAGCAGGTCGAACTCTGGCTTCTTGAAGTAAATAATCAAGCTATTCCTATGCTTCAAGCCAAATTAACGACTTATGCAACTCTCAAACAAGAGTTACAGGCGCAGATTTGTAAGGGACAAGAGCTTCTCCAAAATAAAGAACAACCCGATCTAGATAGTCTAGCGCAAGAAGTACAGGCTTGTCAGGAAAACTATGACAAGCAGCTCGCTCAGGTTTCTGTCATGAAGAAGGGCCTTAAGGATGCAACGGCTACTTACCAAGCGGCTAAAACCCTTCAAGATAGCAACCTAGATGCCTTCAAGGTCCACCAAGAGCTCAGTGATTTGGTCAAGGTGGTTAAGGGAGAAAATACGGCTCTGACTGGTCGTCTTAATCTGGAAGTCTATGTTATCCGTCAGTATTTCCAACAAATCTTGGATTATGCCAATGCCAACTACATCGGTCTCTTAACGGATAATCGCTATTCCTTTGTCTTGAGCGAGGAAGGACGTAGGGCGCGTGATCACTTTGGTTTAGATATCAACGTCTATGATCAGTTGACAGGTAGCGAGCGTTCCGTCAAATCCTTGTCAGGTGGTGAAACCTTTATCGCCGCACTGGCTATTGCCCTATCTCTCTCAGAAGTGGTGCAAAATACCAGCAAGGGGGCTGTTATTGAAGCTCTCTTCATCGATGAAGGATTTGGATCACTGGATAAGGAAGCCTTGACCAAGGCCATCGCTGTTCTGGAACAAATCGGTGAAAACCGCATGGTCGGTGTCATCAGTCACGTGGACGACATGAAAGAAGGCATCGCCCAACAACTAGCCATCATCAAGTCGCATGATGGCAGTAGCCGTATTAAGATTGTGGATAAAGGGTGAGATGAGTTAAGGTGTTAAGAATTCTCGTCAAAACATTTTAATCGTTCTAAGAAATAGTTTCTCATCGGAGTTATCTCTTCTTCTATCTACATATCTCAATTTTCCTAACTATCAGTTTTTTTCTGAAAATAAAAGGAAATTAGTTTGTCCTCTTATTGAAAATGTTAATTTATTAGAAAATTAAGTGATGCTATGTTATAATTTAGTATAGTTGTGTCTCTATAAAATCAAGGAAAAAGTGTATAGAATGTGTTTACAGTCTTGATATCTTATGAAAGTTTGAGACAGGAAAATGCACTAGCTAGAAAAAAATAAGAAAAAATGACAGAAAAAATTTCCGTAATTATTCCCGTTTACAATGTAGAAAATCAACTCCAGACCTGTCTAGACAGTGTCTTGGGTCAGACCTATCAAAATATTGAAATCATCCTTATCAATTATGGCTCAATAGACAATAGTGATGACATTTGCCGTAGTTATGCCGCTAGGGATTCTCGTATCCTCTATTTTAAAAAGAATAATGGAGGGCTTTCAGATGCTCGCCATATTGGTATTCGTCAGGCTAAGGGAGCTTACGTAACCTATGTGGACGCTGAGGATTGGGTAGAGTCAACCTATCTAGAGGAGCTTTATAAGGCACTTCAAGTTCACAAGGCAGATATCGCAGTAGCTAATTACAGTGTTTATAAGGAATCGGAAGATCTCTTTTATGTTTATATCAAGGATGAAGATTATTACGAACAGGTCTATTCACCCGCTCAGATTATTGATGGACTCTTTGAAGAAAGCAATAACATCAATATTGCTCTGATCTCAGCCACTGGAAAACTCTACAAACGTTCCTTGTTTAATGACTTACTTTTCCCAAAAGAGCATGCAGGAGAAGATGGCTTTTTCAACCTTAAGGCCTATCTCATGAGTGACCGTACGGTTTATCTCAATAAGGGACTTTATGTTTACCGTGAGAGTCCAGAGATGCCACCGGCGACTTGGATGCAAGATTGGATGATGACTTTGGTTTATGCCATGGAGGAACGCTTGGCTATTGTTGCTAGCCATGGTTTCCCTCTGGAAAAATACATGGTTACCTATCGTCAGATGCTAGAGGCCTGCTTGAAAAATGTGGAAGAACAAGGTCTCACAGATTCTGAAGCCTATCGCTCAATTCAGGAAAAATTCCAAGTTTTGAGCTTGGCTCCTCAACGTTATGAGACTAAAAAGCATGCTATTGTCCTAGCAGCTAACTATGCCTATGTTGACCAAGTGCTTACAACCATAAAATCTATCGTTTTCCATCATCGCAACATTCGTTTTTACTTGATTAACGATGATTTCTCTCAAGAGTGGTTTAGGGGGCTCAACCGTCATCTAGCTGCTTTTGGCAGTGAAGTGATCAACTGTCGTGTAGATAGTAGTCACATCAAGCAATACAAGACCAATGGTAACTATGCTAGCTATCTACGCTATTTTGTGACGGACTTTGTATCTGAGGAGAGAGCTCTTTATTTGGATAGTGATATGGTGGTTACTGGTTCTCTAGAAGATCTCTTTACCCTTGATTTGCAAGGCCGTCCTTTGGCTGCTGTACGTGACTATGCCATTCAAGTTCAGAATCGTCAGAAGATGTTTGATGCTAGCTTCATGGTGATTGATATGGCTTATTGGAAGCAGTTCAATATGAGATGTCACCTTATTGACATGACTAGCGAATGGCATGATAAGGTACCATTTGCGGAGCAGTCAATTCTTAATATGGTTTTTCGTAACAACTGGTTGGCTTTGTCTTTTGACAACAACTATGCTGTGACCAAGTCCAGTCTAGCTGGTTACCATTTGCCAAATGGTCAAGACTATCCTAAGGTTCTACACTATGATTCACACCGTAAGCCCTGGTTACCTTTGGCTTGCCAAGCTTATCGGGAGGTCTGGTGGTTTTATGCCCAAATGGATTGGTCTGAAGTAGCTGGAAATGCTTCCTTATTGCCACTTTCAGAGGACATGGTTTATCCTAAGGGTCGTCCATTTACATGTTTAGTTTACACCAACATTTCAGAAATCCCTCATTTGACGGATCTAATCTCGGCTCTTCCTAAGGTACAATTTAAAATTGCCTCACGCCAGCATGTGTCAGACAAATTGGCCCAATTGATTACCTATCCAAATGTGACGGTTTACTCAGACATTGCAGGTTTAAATGGGCTAGATTTGGAATTGGTGCGTACTAGTGACCTGCTTTTGGATATCAATCCAGGCAGAAAAGTAGTGGAAATTCTTGATGCCTTTAGGTTTGAAAATAAACCAATTTTAGGATTTGAGGACCTCAAGTCGACCAAGCATAACCAACAGACCTACTCAAGAGATCGTTGGAAAGAGATGGCTGAGACCATCCGCCAGATGCGTAAGAAGAGCCTATAATCCTTTATTTGGATAAGTGGTCTGAAATTTAGTTTATGTCTCATTTCTAACGAAAAATATTAGTCTGTCTATAGGGCAGGAAGTAGGAGTAACAGTGAAAAAAATTGGTCAATCGATAATCACCAAACGTGTGTTATGGACCGTCTTTTTCCTCTTTATTTATTGTTTAGGAAATCGCTTGGTTCTACCGTTTGTGGATTTGAAAAATGCAACTATCTTTGGGGGAGCCATGGGTTCCTTGGGTTTTTCTAGTGCCATGATGGGTGGAAACCTCAGCTCTGTGTCTCTTTTTTCAGTAGGCTTGTCACCCTGGATGTCAGCAATGATTCTCTGGCAGATGTTTTCTTTTTCTAAGAAAATGGGCTTAAAAAATCTTCCCGTCGAGATTCAGGAACGTAGAAGAATGTACTTGACCCTAGCAATTGCCCTGGTCCAATCTCTGGCAGTGTCCTTAAACCTACCTATCGTTTCTGGGGTTAATGGCGGTCTCGCCGTTTTCATGAATACCATTTTATTGATTTCTGGGACCTTTTTCTTGGTTTGGCTATCAGACCTCAACTCCCTCTTTGGGATTGGAGGCTCCATTGTCATCTTGATGGCAAGTATGATGGCCAATCTGCCTTATCAAATCATGGATAGTATTGAAAAGTTAGGTATCGGTTGGGATGTCTTACTTCCTCTGATTCTATTCAGTTTGATTTTCCTCTATGTTTCAGGGATTGTGCAGAGGGCTAGATATCGTATCCCAATCAATAAAATCAATATTCATAACCGATTTAAACAGTACTCTTACTTGGATATTATGTTGAATCCAGCCGGGGGGATGCCTTTCATGTATGCCATGTCCCTGGTCAGCATTCCACAGTATGTCTTTATGCTGATTCAGTTTATGCATCCTGAGAATAAGTGGGCTAGTGAGGCTACCAAGTCCTTGACGGTCGGTCAACCTCTTTGGTTGGTTGTTTATCTGATCATGCTATTCGTTCTAGGGTTAGCCTTTGCCTTTGTTAATGTCTCTGGCGAGCAAATCTCAGAACGTATGCGCAAGTCAGGTGAGTACATCTACGGTGTTTATCCAGGCCAAGAAACCAGTGACTATATCAACCATTTGGTGCTTAGATTTGGTTTCATTGGTGCCCTTTACATGCTTTTTATGGCAGGTACTCCAATGCTGATTATCTTGGTCAATCCAGATTACCTGCAACTGAGTATGATTCCTGGTACTTTCTTGATTTTTAGCGGTATGATTTACAATGTTAACGAGGAAATGAAGGCTTTGAAGCTTAACACTTCCTACACCCCGCTTTTTGAAAATGTATAATATCTCACCCTTCGTGGGGCTGAGAGGCAGGCTGGTGATGCGTGATCGGTCTGCCCCTCAATTTCAAGTATTGTGATGAGAAGGCAGTGGAGGAGCACTCATGTATTATTTTATTCCAGCTTGGTATGGACAGACGGATGAATTTTGGAAGACTGCTATTGATCCTTGGTACCGTATCCGTCAAAAAATAGAATTTGATGATAGCTTGCACCAAGTTCGCATTTTTCAAGATGAAGATCTAGCACCTCAACTTTTACTTTTAGCCTATCAACCGCATTTGCGTTATTTCTTACATCGTCATGATGTCTTAGAAGTTGGATACACAGCTATTTTTGATTTGATTCAAGGTATTACTGATGAAGAGATGCGAAACCTTCAGGTGACAGACTTGGAATGGCCAGAAGGGTCTACATTTGTCTACACACCATTTGCAATTGTGGTTCAATGCCAACACCAGCGTTATGCCGAGGTTGAATTTGGATCAGAGGGTTTTATTGGCATGATTCGCTACTTTAAGGATGATCAAATCATTCGTGAAGATGTTTACGATGACCGCGGCTTTATTTCGAGTAGCCTTTATTATGAAGAGGGACAACCAATCTACCGAAACTACCTCAACGCCAAGGGAGTCTGGCAGCTTTGTCATTTCTTTGATGGACGTGGAATTGTAGCCAACCCTCGTACGGATGGCCGTTTCGAAAAGAGTTATTATGGTGATCTTTCAGAAGTTATCTGGGAATTTTTGAATAAATTCTTAGCTGAAGAGGTTGAAGTATCAGACCGTTTTGTTATTGCGTCTGACCTGCGTCACAACAAACAACTCTTTGAACACTTGCCAACAGAAAATACAAAGATTTTGACCTGGTTCGCAGAACGTAATCAGGAAGATAAAGTTAATGCTTATGCGGCCTTTCTTCCACAGGTGGACTTGATGATTGCGGATCGTTACGATTACGTGGAGCAACTTCAGGTTGTCTATCCGAAAGAGGCTAAGAAGCTCAAGCACATGGCTTCCTTCGATACCCGTTTGGCTTTGGGAACCAGTCAACGTGTCAAAGAGTCAAAAATCTTTTATCAGCTTGACTTCGATCAGTTGGATTTAGAGGCGATTTATCAGGTTTTAGCTTTCGTGGCTAAGTATCCAAAGACAAAGGTTGAGTTTGGAGCATTTAATGCCAATCCAGAGCAACTTGGTAGCCTGCAAAATCAAGTGGAAAAAATGATTGAAGAACGTTTGAGTCCAGAAGCTTTTGAAGAGGTTGTCGAAAGTAGTGGTGCAGAAAATAAATTGGAGGAAAATAAGGAAATCATCAGTCGATTTTCTTTCCAAGACCTGAGAGACGAGACTGCTCTAATCAAGTCACTTCAATTTACACGCCTTATTGTCGACTTGAGTAAGGAGCCTAATCGTTATACACAGATTGCTGGAATTAGTGCCGGTATTCCACAAATTAACCGTGTGGCGTCTGAGTATGTAACCCATCAAGAGAATGGTTATATCTTGAAGCACTTGTCTGATTTTGAAAAAGCGGCTTACTACTATTTGGGACAATTGAACAACTGGAACCGTTCTCTTATCTACTCGATTGAGAAGATTAAGGAAAACACGGGAGACCGTTTGGTACAAAAATGGGAGAATTGGTTGAAGGAGAAGCAGGATGACCAAGAATAATCGCCTGAAAATATTACAAGTTGGATCTTCTAACTGGTCAGAAAATCAGGAAATTCCTGAAAATATGAAATGGTACTATTGCAATCTTGGTCAGCTTGAGACCTTGCAAGAAACCATCGAAGAAGACGAAATCAAGGCTTTCACAGCGGTTATTGTGGACAGTCTGGAGGGGCTTGAGGAATTGATGGTTATTAAAGAGTATTTGATTCCTCACACTATTTTCTTTGATCAAACGATTGAAGTGACAGATGAGAGACTTGCTCAGTTTATCAAGGAAGTCTGCGCTGTTCCAACTGATTTTTCAAATCAAGGACAGCTGCTCTTCACCCTTTCAAAAGCACTCTTTTCAGGGCAATACGGGGATAAGATGTTTCCATTCACTACCCAAGTTAACCCCAATTTTAGTGGTGAAGTGACCTACCATGGTTATGAAAATGTCATTTTAAACGGCGACTACGGTCAAGAATTTACTCCTGTCTTGGACTGGACCTATAATGTCAGAGCCAGCAAGGAAAACCCAATTGAGCTTTGGTTGGAGTTTGAAAAAGAAGATACCTGTGAGTGTCGCTTGATTCTCAATCTTCTGCCAGAAGGTTCGGTAGCAGGCATTTTCAAGACCTACATCATTTCAGAAGAAGAAATGCGCAAAGAAGCCATTGTTCTTGATGAGGACAGGATTTTCCTTTTGTCAGCTAGTCTTGAAATGAAGGGCAGAGGTCAGATTACTATTGGTGGGCTCCACCAACGTTTGACGCGTTTTCAATTTGGAAAGTTTGTACTTGGAGGTGGTATTCTCCACGACAGAAAGCATCAAGAAATCAACTATTTCTTTTATCCTGGGGATTTCAAGCCACCTTTGTCTGTTTACTTCTCAGGTTTCCGTCCTGCCGAAGGTTTCGAAGGTTTCGGGATGATGAAGGCTATGGGAACTCCCTTTTTGCTCTTTTCAGATCCTCGCCTCCAGGGTGGAGCATTTTACATTGGGACTGAAGAGCTTGAAAATAGTATCAAGGACACTATCCAACATTACTTGGCCTACCTAGGTTTTGACAATAGTCAACTCATTCTCTCTGGAATGTCCATGGGAACCTTCCCATCTATGTACTATGGTGCGGACTTTGAGCCTCATGCGATTATCATGTCTAAACCTCTAGCTAATGTCGGTACTATCGGTAATCGTGCCAGACTCTTGGCGCCAGAGGTCTTTCCAACAGGCATTGATGTCTTACATTTGCAGACAGGACGTTTGGATAATGAGGGTGTTGAGGCCCTTAATCAGAAGTTCTGGAATAAGTTTGAAAAAGCAGATTTTGCAAACACGACCTTTGGTCTTTCTTACATGAAAGACGAGGATATGGATCCAACGGCCTATGAGGATATTACCAAGTCCCTCTATTACTCAGGGGCTAAGATTCTCAGTAAGGGAACATCAGGTCGACACAACGACGATTCATATACGGCGACAACTTGGTTTGTCAATTTTTACCGTATGATTTTAGAAAATGATTTTGGAAGGAAGGAGTAAGAATGTTCAGAAATAAGAAATCAGAAATCTTGTGGGGCTTAAACCACAAAGCCTACATGTATGGCTCAAAAATTGTTAAGCGCCAAGATGGTTCTGTGCAATTTTACAATCCTTTGGTGCCATCAGGAACGGAAATCCAGTCTTGGATGGCCATCCAAAACTATCAAGCTGGTCGTACCCAGCCTGCCCTCCCACTTTTGAAAAAGGGGCATAGCTATGACTTGACGGCTAATCTCGAAGCTGTACCAACAGGTTCAGTATTTTTGAAAGTCAGCTTTTTGGACCGTTATGACAATGAAATTAAGCAGCTAATTGAAAAAAGTACCCAAATGACCTTTGTTTATCCTCATGAGGCTTATACCTATCGTATTTCTCTATTGAGTGCTGGGGTCAAAGAGCTGGATTTCTACAGCTTAAAACTGGAAGAAACAGGAGAAGAAAATGTTTAAACAACTGAATCCTATTCTCTCTGTTAAGGAAATACTCAAGGAGATTAACGGACGAGCTGATGAAATGGCAGGTTTGACCAATCTTGAGTTAAAAAATAAAACGCAAGAATTTAAGGAGCGTTTGGCTCAAGGAGAAAGCTTGGACGACCTCCTGCCAGAAGCCTTTGCGGTTGTTCGTGAAGCTGATAAGCGCGTGCTAGGCATGTTCCCTTATGATGTTCAGGTCATGGGAGGCATTGTCATGCACCAGGGCCATATTGCTGAGATGAATACGGGTGAGGGGAAGACTTTGACGGCAACCATGCCAGTCTACCTTAATGCTTTGTCAGGTGAAGGCGCTATTCTCGTTACGATTAATGAATACTTGGCTATTCGTGACGCTGAGGAAATGGGTCAGGTCTATGAGTTCTTAGGGTTGACGATTGGTGTTCCCTGTGTGGAAGGTAGTAATGAGATGGATCCAGCAGAAAAGCGTGCCATCTATCAATCGGACATCGTTTACACGACAAATGCCAGTCTAGGTTTTGACTATTTGATTGATAACCTTGCTTCTAACCAAGACGGTAAATACATGCGTCCCTTTAACTATGCCATTGTCGATGAGGTGGATTCTGTTCTACTGGATAGTGCGCAGACGCCCTTGATTATCTCTGGTGCACCTCGTGTTCAGTCCAACTATTATGGAATGATGGATACCCTCATGACCACCTTGGTCGAGGGTGAGGATTATATCTTCAAAGAAGAAAAAGGTGAAGTTTGGTTGACCACTAAGGGTGCCAAGGCTGCTGAAAACTATCTTGGTATCGGTAACCTCTACGATGAAGTAAATAGCACCTTTGCCCGTCATTTGCTCTTTTCACTTCGTGCTCACTTGCTCTATAAAAAGGACAAGGACTATATCATTCGTGATGGTAAGAAAGGGCCAGAAGTAGTGCTTCTTGACAAGTCAACAGGTCGTCTTTTAGAATTGACTAAGCTCCAAGGGGGACTCCACCAAGCTATCGAAGCCAAAGAATTAGTGGCCTTGTCACAAGAAACCAGAGCCATGGCTTCAATCACCTACCAAAGTCTTTTTAAAAAATTCCAGAAAATTTCAGGGATGACAGGGACTGGTAAGGTGGCAGAAAAAGAATTTCTAGACACCTACGGTATGAAGGTCATTCAAATCCCGACCAACCGTAAGAAACAACGTATCGACTACCCTGATAAGATTTATGAGACCCTACCAGAGAAAATCTTCGCTTCTTTAGAGTATGTTAAGCATTATCATGGAAAAGGCAATCCAATCTTGATTTTTGTAAGTTCAGTGGAAATGTCAGAGCTTTATTCTTCTCTGCTTTTGCGTGAAGGAATTGCTCATAATCTCTTGAATGCCAACAATGCACCACGTGAGGCAGAGATGATCGCCGAGTCTGGACAAATGGGTGCCGTGACAGTTGCGACTTCAATGGCTGGACGTGGAACAGATATCAAGCTCGGTAAGGGGGTGGCTGAACTGGGTGGATTAGTCGTTATCGGTACCGAACGTATGGAAAGTCAGCGTATTGATTTGCAAATCCGTGGCCGTTCTGGACGTCAGGGTGATCCTGGTATGTCTAAATTCTTCGTCTCACTTGAAGATGACGTGATTAAGAAATACGGTCCATCGTGGGTTCACCGTATCTACAAAGAATATGCTATTAATGATCACATTGAGCCTAAGGAACTGACAGGTCGCAAGTATCGTAAATTGGTTGAAAAAGCCCAAGAAGCTAGTGAAAGTTCTGATCGTACCTCACGTCGTCAGACGCTTGAATTTGCAGAAAGTATGAACATCCAACGTGAGATGATTTATGCTCAACGTGACCGTCTCATTTACTACAATCAAGGTTTGGACACTGTTATCGACGAGGTTCTTGACGATTTCATCGACCAAGCTATGACTGAGGAAGATTTCTCAAAAGCGGAAAATCTTTACCATTTCATCTTGCGTAATATCAGCTTCCGAATCAATGAAATTCCTAAGGATTTAGACCTCAACAATCGTGAGCAAGTCTTGGAACTCATCTATCAGTTTGCCTATCGTGAACTTGATACTAAAAAGCAGGAGTTGAAAACCAAGGAACTTAACGAGTATTTCCAACGTCTATCCATGCTTAAGGCTGTGGATGACAACTGGGTAGAGCAGGTAGACTATCTGCAACAACTCCAAATGGCTATCGGTAGCCAGCAACTCAGTCAAAAGAACCCTATTGTCGAATATTACCAAGAGGCATACAAGGGCTTCGAAGCCATGAAACGTCAAATCAGAAAGGATATGGTTCGTAATCTTCTCCTTAGTCAGGTGCAAGTCACTAAAAAAGGAGATATCATCAGCCATTTCCCATAAAATAAGGAAATTATGACAGTATATAACATTAATTTAGGCATAGGGTGGGCCAGCAGTGGTGTCGAATATGCTCAGGCCTATCGTGCTAAGATTTTCAAGGAAATGGGGCAAGAAGCAAAATTTGTTTTTATGGACCTCATCCTTGGGGATAATATCGAGCATATGACTAGCAAGATTGATTTTTCAGACGATGAAATCATCTGGCTCCATAGCTATTTTACAGATGTTAAGATTGCACCATCGACCATTAGTCTAGCAGAAATCGAAGCCATCTTACCTACCGATCCTGAGCGTAAGGAAGTAGCTGGTCGCCTCATTCGTTACCATTATCCACAGGATGATATGGTAGTAGCATGTAACCTTCGTGCCACTGATGAAGGCGCGGTGGAAACCGTCAGCTATTTTGTCAATGACAAGCTCTTGCGCAAGGATTTTTACTCCTACACTCGTTATTGCAGTGAGTATTCTGCGCCTAAGGACAATCAAGCCAAGGTTTACCAACGCCGTTTTTATAACGAAGATGGATCTACAGCCTATGACATGATTGTAGGAGACAATAATCAAGATATCTATCGTTTCCCAGATCAGGTTCTCTATGGTAAGCAAGAATTCCTTCGCTATTTCTTCAAACGTCTGGCCCTAACTAAGGATGATGTGGTCATCTTGGACCGTGAAACAGGTATTGGTCAGTTGGTCTTTGAAGAAGCGCAGGCTGCTCGCCTAGGTGTCGTTGTTCACGCTGAGCACTTTAGTGTCAATCAAACTGATGACAACTATATTCTCTGGAATAACTATTACGAGTACCAATTTACCAATGCGGATAAGGTTGATTTCTTTATCGTGGCGACAGATCGTCAGAGGGAAATTCTGCAGGAACAGTTCCGTCACTATACCAACCATGATCCCAAAATCTACACCATTCCAGTGGGAAGCTTGACTAAATTAGTCGGACAGAACAAGACACGTAAGCCGTTCTCAATGATTACGGCCTCACGATTGGCTCAGGAAAAACACATTGACTGGTTGGTTCGTGCGGTTATCGAGGTTCATAAGACTCTGCCAGATATCACTTTTGATATCTACGGTAGTGGTAGTATGGATGCCAAGTTGCGTGAGATTATTGTCGAAGGGCAAGCAGGAGAATACATTCGTCTCATGGGACATGCTGATTTGACCGACATTTATAGCCAGTACGAGGTCTATCTGACAGCTTCAACCAGCGAAGGTTTTGGACTCACTCTCATGGAAGCGGTTGGTTCGGGACTTCCGATGATTGGATTTGATGTGCCTTACGGAAATCAAACCTTTATCCAAGATGGAGTTAACGGTTATCTCCTCCCCGTTGCTGAAAATCATGTCGTGGATGTTATCACCAAGTCCTATAAGGATGCCATTGTTCGTCTCTACGAAGAAGGTAATATCGAGGCCATGCGCCAAAAATCTTATGACTTTGCCAAAGGTTTCTTGACTAGTCAAGTCAAGGCAGCTTGGAAACAGTTACTTGAGGAGGTACGCTCATGATATTCTTATGTGATTACTATAATCAAGCCAGTAAGGATTTGGCTTACTCTCTTCAGGCAGCAGGCTACGATGCTACAACAGTTGTCATCAATCCAGATGGATTCCTCCCTCAAGGAGCTCTTTCTCCTTTCACCTATTATGTGGAAGCAGTAGAGGAAATTGGCAAACCACGCTTTTTCAACCAAGTTCCTGTGCCAGCCTTTTGGGAAATTTCAGGGAACAATCAGATGGCGCGTGTGTCTAATCTCACCGAAGAACGTGCCCGCATCACCTACCCTGAAGGTAGCAAGGCTCGTATCGTTAAAAGTGTCGAATGGTTAGACAAGTCAGGAAAGATTCGCCAAGTAGACCACTACAACAAATACGGATTCTGCTTTGCCAAAACCACTCATGATGAGAACGGTCAGCCACTCTTTACCAGCTACCAAACCAAAGAAGGCGACGAACGTATCTTGGAAAATCATCTCACCAGTGATATTCTCTTGACCCTACCAGGACAAGCCCTTCGTCGTTTCACCAACCGAACCGAATTTATCAAAGCCTTTCTAGCTCAGGTCTTTGGTGAAATCGATCACATTATCTTTAATAGCTTGGCGACACCTTTCATCGTCTCATGGACTATGGAAAATAAAGGTGCCACTGATGTCCTTGTTTGGCAAGAGCCGCTAGGTGATGTCCTTCCAGGTAACATGAATGGTATCTTGGAGGATAATTCAGCCAGAGCCAATGCTATCATCATTCCTGATAAGGCCACTTATGAAAAAGCTTTGACCTTGGCGCCAGAGGATAAACATCATAAGATTTTGTCTCTTGGCTATGCCTATGACTTCAAGGAAAATTATGGTAAACCTCGTAATGCTTTTATCGCAACCAATTCAGACCAAATTGAGCGTTTAGAAGCCTTGGTTGAGTCACTCCCTGATGTGACCTTCCAGATTGCGGCAGTCACTGAGATGTCACCAAGATTGCTCTCAATGATGCGTTATTCAAACGTTGTGCTCCATCCAAACGCTAGTCACAAGCAGTTGGACAAGCTCTATCAAGAGTCTGACCTCTACTTGGATATCAACCATTATAATGAATTGTACAAGGCGATACGAACAGCCTTCGAACATCAGTTGTTGATTTTGGCCTTTTCAGAAACAGCTCATGGACGTGTTTATACAGCACCAGAGCATATCTATGCCAGTCAGGACTATCCAGCTATGGTTGCTAAAATTAAGCAGGTTCTGGGCAACAATCAAGCCATGCAAGAAGCCATGCAAGCTCAAAAAGCTCAAGCCAATACTCTGCCTGCTTCTGAGTTGGTCGACCGCTTACAATCACTTTTAGGAGGAAATCATGTCTAAAAAAGATTTGTTCTACGGTGACGTTGAAGGTCGTATGGAAGAACTCAGGCAAAAGCCTATCATAAAGGAAAAAGAAACTAGAGGAGAGAAGATCAACAAGAGCTTTTCAATCATGCTCGGACTTGTTATCATCATCGGTTTAATCTTCACCCTCATTGGTTTGTTGAGGTAGTTCTATGATGTTAGTATTTATGGTTCTAGCAGTGATTCTTTCGGTTTTCCTTATCGTCCTAGTGACCATCCAACCACGTCAGACACAGATTTTTTCAACGGATGCTACGAGTAATATCGGTAAACCTAGTTATTGGGCTAGCCAACCGATTCGAAAAATGTTGACCTTGGCTATTAGCTTAGCCCTCTTTGTTCTCCTACTTATTTTTATGATTGTCTCTTATAAGTAGAGGATTTTATACCATATAACAGAAAGAAGTATGTCATGCGCGTACATTTTACAAATTTATTTGGCCAGTCCTCACGTAGTGTGGCCTTGATTGCCCAAAATGATACCATGAAGATTGTCAAAGACCTAGGTGCTAATGAACTGGGGATTTACTTCTATGATAGCAGCCAAGAGCCAGCTGGAGAATTGAATGCTCGTCTTGATGGGGTTGTAGCAGGAGTGAGTGTTGGAGATATCGTTTTCTTCCAGTCACCATCATGGAATGGTAGTGAATGGGATAGCCGATTGCTTAGTAAGTTCAAGGCTGTTAATGCTAAGACCGTTATGTTTATCCATGATGTCCCACCTCTCATGTTTGATAGTAACTACTATCTCATGTCTTCTTATATTGACATGTACAATCTCTGTGATGTCATCGTTGTTCCATCTGAAAAGATGCGTGATCGACTAATTGAGGAAGGGCTAACAGTTGAGAAGATTATCATCCAAAAACTTTGGGATTTGCCTCATAGCCTAGACTTACATCAACCTAGCTTCCAAAAGAAGATGATTTTTGCTGGGAATCCAACACGCTTTCCACACGTTCTAGACTGGAAACAAACAACCCCTCTACATGTTTATGCGGACAAACAAGAGGATAAGGATTATTCCAAAGTCCACCTCGAAGGCTGGCGAAATAAACATGAGCTTTTGCTAGAACTATCTAAGGGAGGATTTGGTCTGGTCTGGGGGAATTCGGAAAGACCAGAGGACGAACCCGACTACTATAAGTTGAATATTTCTTATAAACTTTCTACCTACTTGGCGGCAGGTCTACCAGTCGTAGTGCCTAACTATCTCTCAAATGCAGACTATATCAAAGAACATGGTCTAGGATTCGTCGTTTCAAGTCTGGAAGAAGCAGATCGTTGCGTTCAAGAATGTACCAAGGAGCAGTATGCACAGATGGTAGCTAACGCCAAGTATACTGCCTACCTCATTAGTCGTGGTTATTTCACAAAGAAACTATTTATTGATGCTATCATGGCATTAAGTTAGTATTTAAAGGATTATCAGAAGTAATCCTTTTTTTGCTACTATTCTGAGTATATATCTTGACTTTTCGAAAACTACTCAAATTATTTTTAATTTGTACTAAAGGATTTAAGGAAGATTCGTCTCATTAGGAACAATCTTAAAAAATACCAGCTAATAGACTAACAGATGTAAAGAATTTCCCTTAAATAATTGATTGTAATTGTGTGATAATTTATCAAAAGCGGAATTACAGGTCTGGCCTTTCTTACCAAACGTAAGAAAGATGAAGAAAAAGTGAAGACTTCTAAGATTTCATAAGTGACTCATTATCTTCTAACTAAGACAATTAAATCCCCTTATCGATTGAAATGTTTTCCTAATTGGTAGGGATTTTTTTATACTTTAACCCAAAAATATCAAATAGTTTTAATATATGTTGGATTTTCGATTATTGTAGTGTTTTTGAGGGGAGAAAGGATTTATAAGTTGATTGAAAGTAATCTCGAAATGAGATTTTTTGCTTAATTTTATGATAAAATTTAATGGAGTGTTTTATTCAAAGAATTAATGGAGAAGATATGTTTTTTAGAAGGAATGAAGGTCAATATCGTGAAACTGAGCGTGTGACACGTTTTAAACTGGTTAAGTCAGGAAAGTACTGGCTTCGTTCAGCGATGTCGAATTTTGGTCTTTTTAAGGTGCTTAGAGGGGGTGTAGATACTCCGTCTCTTAACACTCAACAGGTGGAGGTGAATGAACATGCTTTTTCAGGTCAGACACTGCTAAAGGGTGTGCTTGCAACGGGGGCCGTACTAGGTGGGACTGTTGCGACTCAAGTGACTCATGCGGATGAAGTGACTAATCAGCCAATTTTGGAAAGTGAAGCAGGAGCTAGGGCTGATCTCTTAGCTACATCTGATTCAGTTGTTCTAGGGAATATTGGGTCCGTAATTAGCGCTCAAGAGAGTCAGGTAAATAGTCAAGAGTTATCTGAAACTGTGTCAAGTCAGAATTCGGAGGCTTCTTTGAATGAGTCCTTATCACGTAGTCAATCGATGTCAGTTTCTGAATTGACTTCAAAATCGACATCCTTGTCACTGAGTCTTTCGTTTTCTGCCTCCTTGTCAGATTCTTTAGTCTCTAAGTCGGAGTCAGCAAGTCAGACGGATTCTTCTTCTCGTAGTTTATCTGAGAGCATGTTGAGCGGCTCTTTGAAGAATAGCTCTAGCGAATCTGTTCAGTCAGTTAGCAATAGTGATAGTAGTGATTCTAAAGATGGCGTGAATCTTGTGAGCTCGGAGTCTGCTTTGTTAAACGCGTCCTTGACGTCTGAAGTTTTGAGTAATCGTCAGCTGTCTGAAGCTGCGACTGGTATGCTTGCCGCGTCGGTTGTGGCTGATGCTGAGCGCTTAGAACAAGAAAAGCATCTCAAAGATTTAGCCTTAGACATTTATACCTATAAAGCTCAAGCTGTTGATTTGCCAAATACGGATGCTGCTATTCTCAAGGGAGATAAAGCGCTGGATGCCATTCGTGTTAGTCTAGCTGATCGTGACAGTGATGTGACGCCTACGATTGCTCAGGCTCGTCAGGCTAGAAATAGTCTTGCTAATGCGGTGCTTCGTGCGACATCTGGTCAGCGTGATCCTCGTAATGGTTCTAGTATTGATGCTAATAGCAATCTCCGTGCACCCCAGTATAAATTAGGTCCGGCTAACAATGCTTTGATTTCAGTGTATAATTCGGACAGCATTAACCAGGCTTATAATGTTGTTGAAACGATTCCTACACGAAATAATATTAAAAGCATAGGCTACGCTTCTGGTAGTGATCGGGTGAATGGCATCATCGTACCTCAGACGTCGGCACTAAAAAATAGTGCTGTGGCTTTTAATATCTTTGGAACTGTTGGGGCTACTGAAGTAGTGACACCTGGGAAAATTTATAATCTTTCTTTTGTAGTGACCAATACAGCTAGGCAATCAGTGACGCGTACATTACGTATTCAGGTTTTACCGCAAAATGATGGCATTCGTAATCCGATTACGGCTGTGACAACGGGAACGTTTGTTAATGACACAAGTAATCTAGCTCAGGCTGAGAAAGATCAAGTTTGGGAGGCTTTTAAGGCTTCTAATCCGAATATTGCAACTTCGAAGGACTTCAAGGAGTACTCTGTATCAGCGTCTGGTGTGGTAACAATTACTTATAAAGATAACACCACTAATGATGTAACTGCTCCAGTGAAGCGACTAGCAGCACCAACTGTTGAAACGAGATTATTGGATAAGGCATATACACAGACACCTGTGACGGTGACGGGAGCCGAGCCAGGTTCTACAGTTGTTCTATACAATAATGACGACGAAGTGGGAACAGCAGTGGCAGATGCTTCAGGTCAGGCGGTTGTGACACCGACAGTTAAGTTACAAACAGGTAGTGTAACAGCCAAAGCTCGTATTATGTATGGTGATTATGCGGTGTATTCAGATGCCAGCAATTCCGTGGCTGTAACGGATGGAACACGTCCTGAAGTGACAGCTAAGTTGACTGTCGATGGTGTGGAACCTAAGTCAACACCTCTTGAAGGTGGTGGGAAAAACTATACTATCTATGCAGGCGATGACGCTGTATTGACCTTTACGGCTACAGATGACAGTGGCAAGCTCAAAGAATTGAAAGTCGTTGCAAGAGCTGACTTAAATGACAATGCCTTAAACGGGAATTTCTTTGGTGGCAGTCAGTATGGAACAGGGAATATTGCACCTATTACGGGTGATATTACAGCAACGACTGATAATCCAGCAACCCTTACAACGACCATTCATTTGAAGGATGATCTTTATCATTCCTTTCGAAATACATGGCAACGTAATGTTGCTGCTATTGACAATGCGTCAAATATGAATCGTCCAAATGGCTTGGGTGAGATTCGTATTACTCAGGGACGCTTAGCAGATCGTACACCAGGAGTGGCCCCAACTAGCATTATTCAGGTGACAAGTCTGACTGCCTTGACAGATTCGGATAAAACCAAAATTATTGCGGCAGTGTCGGCTTTGAATCCAGAGGTTGCAAACCGTATTAAGTCTTATACGGTTAATAGTAATGGTACGGTAACGATTACTTATAAGGATAGTACTACTAATGTTGTAGCGGTGAGATTATCGGATAGTGATTACAGTCAATCAGTTTCGCAAAGTACCAGTCAGTCTAAGCAAGAATCGATTTCACAAAGTCAAAGTGAGTCAGCAAGGCAGTCTGCTTCGACGAGTGCGTCTTTGAGTTCTGTGAAATCACAGAGTGTTTCAAGTTCCTTGAGTACATCTTTGAAGACTAGTATTTCTCAAAGTCAATCTGTTTCAACGAGTGCGTCATTGAGTACCGTGAAATCAGCGAGTGTCTCAAGTTCCTTGAGTGAGTCCTTGAAGACTAGCGTTTCACAAAGTGAGTCAGTCTCAACAAGTGTGTCATTGAGTGCTGAGAAATCACAGAGTGTTTCAAGTTCCTTGAGCGAGTCCTTGAAGACTAGCGTTTCACAAAGTGAGTCAGTCTCAACAAGTTCGTCATTGAGTGCTGAGAAATCACAGAGTGTTTCAAGTTCCTTGAGCGAGTCCTTGAAGACTAGCGTTTCACAAAGTGAGT
>NZ_GL831112.1:612093-625100 GCF_000188295.1 Streptococcus vestibularis ATCC 49124
TACATACTTGAAGACTAGTATTTCGCAAAGTGAGTCCGCTTCAGAAAGTGCCTCAATCTCAGAATCACAATCAGTATCAAATTCCGAGTCAGCGTCAGAAAGTACATCGGCATCCGAATCAGCAAGCACATCCGCTTCAGAGTCAGCGTCAACAAGTGCTTCAGAATCAGCGTCAGCAAGTACATCGGCATCCGAGTCAGCAAGTACGTCAGCTTCTGAATCCGCATCAACAAGTGCTTCAGAATCAGCAAGCACAAGTGCTTCAGAATCAGCGTCAACAAGTGAGTCAATTTCTAAATCACAATCAGTATCAAATTCAGAATCAGCCTCTGTAAGTGAGTCAGTTTCAGAGTCACAATCAGTATCGAACTCAGAATCCGCTTCAGTAAGTGCCTCGAACTCAGAATCGCAATCAGTATCAAATTTAGAATCAGCCTCTGTAAGTGAGTCAATCTCAGAATCACAATCAGTTTCTAATTCTGTGTCTGCCTCAGAAAGTGCCTCTGTATCTGCATCACAGTCTGTTTCCAACTCAGAATCCGCTTCAGTAAGTGAATCAATCTCAGAATCACAATCAGTATCAAATTCAGAATCAGCGTCAATAAGCGCGTCCGAGTCAGCAAGCACATCAGCATCAGAGTCCGCGTCAATAAGCGCGTCCGAGTCAGCAAGCACATCAGCATCAGAGTCCGCGTCAACAAGCGCGTCAGACTCAGCAAGCACATCAGCATCAGAGTCCGCGTCAACAAGTGCGTCAGAATCAGCGTCTGTAAGTGCCTCAAATTCCGAGTCACAATCATTGTCTAATTCTGAGTCAGCCTCAGAAAGTGCCTCTGTATCTACATCACAGTCTGTTTCCAACTCCGATTACGATTCATTAAGTGCCTCAATTTCCGAATCACAATCAGTATCGAACTCCGAATCCGCTTCAGTAAGTGCTTCAGAATCAGCGTCAGAAAGTGATTCAGTTTCCGAGTCACAATCATTGTCAAACTCAGAATCCGCTTCAACGAGTGAGTCAATTTCCGAATCGCAATCAGTTTCTAATTCCGAGTCAGCGTCAGAAAGTGATTCAGTTTCCGAGTCACAATCAGTATCGAATTCCGATTCGGCGTCAGAAAGTGCCTTAATCTCTGAATCACAGTCTGTTTCAAATTCAGAGTCCGCTTCAACAAGTGCTTCTGTATCTACATCACAATCATTGTCAAATTCCGAATCCGCCTCTGTAAGTGAGTCAGTTTCAGAGTCACAATCAGTATCGAACTCAGAATCAGCGTCAATAAGTGCTTCAGAATCAGTAAGCACATCGGCATCAGAATCAGCGTCAACAAGTGCCTCAATCTCAGAATCACAATCAGTATCAAATTCCGAATCCGCTTCAGAAAGTGACTCTGTATCTACATCACAATCAGTATCTAACTCCGAATCCGCTTCAACAAGTGCGTCTGTATCTACATCACAGTCTGTTTCCAACTCCGAATCCGCTTCAGTAAGTGAATCAATCTCAGACTCACAATCAGTATCAAATTCCGAGTCAGCGTCAGAAAGTGCCTCAATCTCTGAATCACAGTCTGTTTCAAACTCAGAGTCAGCTTCAACAAGTGAGTCAATTTCCGAGTCACAATCATTGTCAAATTCCGAATCAGCTTCAACAAGTGCCTCAATCTCAGAATCGCAATCAGTATCGAATTCCGAGTCATCGTCAGAAAGTGCCTCAATTTCCGAGTCACAGTCAGTGTCTAACTCAGAATCAGCGTCAGAAAGTGCCTCAATTTCCGAGTCACAATCATTGTCTAATTCTGAGTCAGCCTCAGAAAGTGCCTCTGTATCTACATCACAGTCTGTTTCCAACTCAGAATCAGCCTCTGTAAGTGAGTCAGTTTCCGAGTCACAATCAGTATCGAACTCAGAATCCGCTTCAGTAAGTGCTTCAGAATCAGCGTCAGAAAGTGATTCAGTTTCCGAGTCACAATCATTGTCAAACTCAGAATCCGCTTCAACGAGTGAGTCAATTTCAGAATCGCAATCAGTTTCTAATTCCGAGTCAGCGTCAGAAAGTGATTCAGTTTCCGAGTCACAATCATTGTCAAATTCAGAATCGGCTTCAGTAAGTGCCTCAATCTCCGAGTCACAATCAGTATCAAATTCCGATTCAGCGTCAGTAAGTGAATCAATTTCCGAGTCACAATCATTGTCAAATTCAGAATCAGCGTCAGAAAGTGAGTCAGTTTCAGAGTCACAATCATTGTCAAATTCAGAATCGGCTTCAGTAAGTGTATCAATTTCCGAGTCACAATCAGTATCGAACTCCGAATCCGCTTCATTAAGTGCCTCAATCTCAGAATCGCAATCAGTATCAAATTCCGAGTCAGCGTCAGAAAGTGAATCAATTTCAGAATCGCAATCAGTTTCTAATTCCGAGTCAGCGTCAGAAAGTGCCTCAATTTCCGAATCACAATCAGTATCAAATTCAGAATCCGCTTCAACAAGTGAGTCAATTTTTAAATCACAATCAGTATCGAACTCCGAATCGGCTTCAGTAAGTGTATCAAATTCCGAGTCACAATCAGTATCGAACTCCGAATCCGCTTCATTAAGTGCCTCAATCTCCGAATCGCAATCAGTTTCTAATTCTGTGTCTGCCTCAGAAAGTGCCTCTGTATCTACATCCCAATCAGTGTCAAACTCAGAATCAGCGTCAGAAAGTGCCTCAATTTCAGAATCACAATCAGTATCAAACTCAGACTCAGCGTCAATAAGCACGTCAGAATCCGCTTCAACAAGCGCGTCCGAGTCAGCAAGCACATCAGCTTCAGAATCAGCGTCAACAAGTGTCTCAATTTCTGAATCACAATCAGTGTCTAACTCAGAATCGACTTCAACAAGTGAGTCAATCTCAGAATCGCAATCAGTTTCTAATTCTGTGTCTGCCTCAGAAAGTGCCTCAATCTCAGAATTACAATCTGTATCAAATTCCGAATTATCCCCAGAAAGTGAGTCAATTTCCGAGTCACAGTTAGTGTCGAACTCAGGATCAGCATCAACAAGTGCATCAGAGTCGTCTTCTGAAGTTAAGGATCCTAAACAAAAACGTGGTAGCCATGCTCTTCCTAAGACAGGTGAGGAAAACTCATTATTATCAATGGTATTTGGTGCTTTGGCAACTGCAACAGGTCTTGCTTTTCTTGCTAAACGTAAGAAAGATGAAGAACGTGAGGATTATTAGTAGTTTAGTATTGCAAAAGACATAACAATACTCAGAAAAGCACAAAAAACACCTCTATGTTGGATAACAATCTAGCTATGAGGTGTTTTTATTTGGGAATGTTGAGGTGGTAGACATTTCTTACTGTATGTCCCATGCTCCAAAGGCTGTTAAAGAAGTAGCAACTTACGTTGTGGATAACTTTGTAGATGCCGTTACACATTTGGAAAACTTGTTAGATTTATGGTGTTAACATTCAATATCTAGAATGAAAGTAGATTGGAACTAAGTCCTAATCTACTTTTTGTTATAACTTGATTGAAGTTGAATAGCTTAGATTTAAAAGAAGATATGGTGGAAAACCATTTCGATAAGAATGGAGACACAGGTTCATCTGTTGATAGCATAACTAACATTAAGATGAGGAAAAAGCAAACAAAGGTAAATGAGGAAAATAATCAAAAGACCTGAAACACTCAGGCATGCCCAGATAGAAAGAAAATCTCAAGTTGCATAGAGAACTTGGTTTTTTTGTTAATGAACGGTCTGAAGGCTACGGAAATTACTAAATATGATAAAAGTATGAAAGGACTTTACTTACTTTTACAGCACACATTCGCTTGTGGTAACATCACTTCTATACTACAATATAGGAGAAGAAGCAAGAAGAGGAGAATGCCATGCCGACAGAATATGAAAAAATGATTGCAGGTGAGTTTTATAAACCTAGCGATCCTGAGTTACGTGCTTTAGCAGCTAAATCTAGAGAAAAGCAAATGGCCTTTAATACGGAACCTAACTGTCTCAAGAGGGCTGAAATTGTCAAATCTTGGTTTGGTTCTACTGGGGAAAATGTTGCTATGAACCCTCAGTTCGTTACCGATTATGGGGTCAATATCCATATTGGTGAAAATTTTTATTCTAACTGGAATTTGACTATGCTAGATATTTGTCCTATCACGATTGGTGACAATGCTATGATTGGTCCCAATTGTCAGTTTTTAACACCTCTTCATCCGCTTGATCCAACTGAGAGCAATTCAGGCATTGAATATGGGGCACCGATTACCATTGGCGATAATTTCTGGGCTGGTGGAGGTGTGATCATTCTTCCAGGCGTTACATTGGGGAATAATGTAGTAGCTGGAGCAGGGGCAGTCGTTACCAAGTCCTTTGGTGATAATGTGGTTCTAGGTGGGAATCCAGCGCGTATTATTAAGGAAATTCCTGTCAAAAAAGATTAAGTGAAGCAACTCAAGGATTTAAGTCCTTGAGTTTTTTCGAAATCTATTGAAAGTTGAGTGGAAATTTTTTGAAAAGTTATTGACATTACCTTCTAAAACTCTTATACTACATAACGCTAGTTAGCTAACAATATGGTTAAGGAGTTATTTTTTGGACCATTTTGGAGGCTTGTTGAAGCAAGCAAATAACAATATGTTGCGCCACTTGGATCAGTTTGCCAAACAATATGATTTGACTGGAAATCAGATGGCCATTATCGATTTTATAACCAATCATGCTAAGTATGAGGTATTTCAACGTGACATTGAGCACGAATTTGAGATTCAGCGTTCGACAACAACAGTTCTCTTACAGCGGATGGAGAAAAAAGATCTTATCGAACGCTTTACCTCATTGAAAGACGCTAGGCAAAAAGCAGTTGCTCTAACGGATAAGGCAGTTAAGATTGTTTCTGCCTGTCAAGCCTATCTTAGGGCAGAAGAGGAAGAGTTTGTCCAGCAATTTTCAGCCAAAGAGAGAAATCTTTCTCAAAATTTTACAACACTATCGTAATCTTTAAGTTTATCAAGGAGGAATAAATACTTATGTCAGAAGAAAAGATCTCCATCAAGATCCTGTGTGCCATCTTTGCGACAGGGGTCCTTTCCTTTTGTGGAGTGGCTGGTGAAACAGCTATGAACATCACCTTTCCAATTTTGATGAAGGAATTTTCAGTAACAACATCAACAGTTCAGTGGGTCACGACCATCTACCTATTAGTCGTTGCTTGTGTGGTACCCTTATCAGCCTACCTCAAGCGTTCCTTTAAGATGAAATCTATCTTCCTAATCGCCAATCTGCTGTCGGTCTTGGGTGTCCTTATCGACTTTATAGCTCCTGACTTTGGCTTTGTAGTCTTGGGTCGCTTGGTACAAGGTCTGGGTGTCGGTTTTGCCCTTCCTCTCATGTTTAATATCATTTTGGAGCGGATACCTAGCCGTAAGATTGGTCTTATGATGGGGGTTGGTACACTGATTACAGCGGTTGCACCAGCTATTGGCCCAACCGTCGGCGGTCTTCTAACGACACATTTTGGCTGGCGTTCTATTTTCCTTGTTCAGTTTCCTATTCTCTTGGCTTCACTGATAGCAGGGCTTCGTTCCATTGAGCAAAAGAGTGAGGTTAAACGTGAATCTTTAGATATCCTCAGTCTACTGGCTATCATCTTTCTTTTCTTGGGCTTGATTTTAGGCCTTCATGGAATTGCTGATCATGCTTTCTTCAGTTTCTCAGTCTTAGGTTGGCTTTTGATTGGTACCTTAGGTCTTGGCATTTTGATTAGGCGTTCAATTAAATTGGATAATCCCATTATCAATCTTTCGATTTTGAAAAATCGTAAACTGACCGGTCATATCATAGCTTTCTTTTCTTTTCAATTGGGATCCCTTGCGATGAGTTTCCTCTTGCCAAACTATGTGCAGTTGGTTAACCACTCTAATACTACTCTTGCCGCCCTGATGATTCTTCCGGGTGCATTGATTGGTGCAGGATTTGCACCATTCTCGGGAATTATTTTAGATAAGATGGGGGCACGTAAACCAATTCTGATTGGAGCAATCCTTATCGTACTTGCTCAGTTGCTATTTAGCGTGTTCGGTCTTTCTCTTTCAAATACTTTAATCCTTGTCTTTTACATGATTTTTATGACGGGGCTTGGAGTTGCTTTTGGTAATGTTATGACTAACGGACAAAAGCAATTGCCCTTGGACCAACGGGCTGATGCCAATGCTATTTTTAATACCCTCCAACAATTTGCAGGAGCAGTAGGGACAACACTTGCTTCCCTCATCGTTGCCTTAAGTCAAACCAATCATAAGATTGACTTTGCACAAGCAACGGCTCAGGGGAGTCAAAATGGATTTAGGGTTTTACTTGTTTTAGCAGTACTCCAACTTATTGTACTTGTGAACGTTGTCAAAAAGAACGATTAATAATTAAAATGAAGCAAAGGAAACATGCTTTCCCTTGCTTTTTCTTTTTTAACAGTATACTAATTTTATTGAAAATTCTAGTTAGATTTAAAGTTTTTTTATCTATAATAGACTTAAAGAAAAACAGTCTTCGATGAAGATGATAGAAGGAAAGATCAATGTCCTTACTCAAGAAAATTTGTCCCGAACAACCTCTAAAGAATCTGAGGTGGTTTGATATCGGTATTATTACGATCATTATGTTTGGTCAGTTTATTGTCCGTTCGCCCCAGATGTATATGGCTAGTCTATCGCCAACCATTTACACAACAATAAGTGAGACAGCGACAAATACGGCTAGTGAAGGAGCAGCCTACTCAAGTGAACTTACAGGTTATTCTCTTAGTCTTAGTGATTATTTATCTCTGGATACGTCATTTTGACTTTAAACAATTACCTATACGCCTAAAGTGGTATGTTCTCTTTTGGGTATCTTTTATTTTCACGATCATGGATTTCTTCGCTGATATGGTCAGCACTCTGTCAGGTCAGTATAATTACTTTAGCCCTCAAGTTTTAGCTTTTACTAGCCCTATGGACGTGCTTAATAAGTTTCTGGCTTTCTTACCTAACCTATGGCTATTGTCTACGGATTGCTTGACGGTTTCTACGAGGAATTTTTCGTCCTAGGACTTTTGACTTTAGTTATCGGTAAGAGGTTTAGAAGTTCAATAGAACCTTCTTGTATAGGGTGAATATTTCGAAGTGTTGAGACATTTTCAATAAAAGCAGGCTCTTTACGAATAAGATAGTCAGTAATAAGAGGCAAAAAAACAATTATATTATAGGATGGAGTGCTTCGAAAAGGGAATTGGTGATAGCCCTATAGTCTTTATTCATGCACCAATCATTGAAACCATTGGCCCAGAAGTTGAGATTTTAGCTCAAGTCAACGTGGCTATCGTGGCAGCTAAAGAAAAACATATGCTTGTCACCTCATTTCATTCAGAATTGACTGGTGATACAAGGGCTCATGCCTATTTTCTAGAGATGATTAGTCAGTCAAAAAAAGAAAAGCTATGATTCAAATTTCATAATTTTTGTTCACACAAAAAATCCAGGACTTGTGCCCTGGATGTAGGAGATTATGAAAAAGAAAAGTTTTAGGATGGTTATAGTATATAAAGCAAAGCCTAAAGTTTTCTTAAAGTAGGAGAAGAATTTTTGTGGTTAACAAAGAAAGTTGTTGTTAGCTAACTAAACATTTAGTAAACAATATGCTCACCAAATAATTTGTCATCACCAGTATTCAGTTACTAAAAAATCATTAAAATCTATAGAAGTAAACCTTCTAATTTAGTGATTATTCTGCTCATTCTGACAATAGAGATCTGAATTGTCCCCATACAGTTTGTGAAAGTGCCACTTTTCTTCAAAAGTTATCCTGTGTAAAATAAGGGTCATAAAAACATATGAGGTGATCGCTATGACAAATCGTTACGACTTAAATAAAAATTTGGCACAAATGCTTAAAGGGGGCGTCATCATGGACGTTCAAAACCCTGAGCAGGCACGTATTGCAGAAGCAGCTGGAGCAGCTGCAGTTATGGCTTTGGAACGTATTCCAGCTGATATTCGTGCTGTGGGTGGTGTATCACGCATGAGTGATCCTAAGATGATCAAGGAAATTCAGGCCGCTGTCAGTATTCCAGTGATGGCCAAGGTGCGTATCGGTCATTTTGTGGAAGCACAGATTTTGCAGGCTATTGAGATTGATTATATCGATGAGAGTGAGGTATTGACGCCTGCTGATGACCTTATTCATGTGGATAAAACCAAGTTTGATGTGCCTTTCGTCTGTGGGGCCAAGGACCTTGGTGAAGCTCTTCGTCGTATTTCTGAAGGGGCATCAATGATTCGTACCAAAGGTGAGCCTGGGACTGGTGATATTGTCCAAGCTGTTCACCACTTGCGACTTATGAACCAAGAGATTTGCCGTATTCAAAATCTCAGAGAAGACGAGCTTTACATTACTGCCAAGGACTTACAGGTACCAATTGACTTGGTCCGTTATGTCCATGAACATGGCAAATTGCCAGTTGTCAATTTTGCGGCTGGTGGTGTAGCGACGCCTGCCGATGCTGCGCTTATGATGCAGTTGGGTGCTGAAGGTGTCTTTGTTGGTTCAGGGATTTTCAAGTCAGGAGATCCCAAAAAACGTGCGGAAGCCATTGTCAAAGCAGTAACTAACTTTGATCGTCCGGATATTTTGGCGCAAGTGTCAGAAGATTTGGGTGAAGCCATGGTTGGTATCAATAAGGATGAAATAGAAATCTTGATGGCAGAGCGAGGAAAATAGATGACAAAAATCGGAATATTGGCATTACAAGGTGCTTTTGCGGAACATGAGCAGGTCTTGAAAGCACTTGATGTTGAAACAGTTCAAATCAGAAATCAACAGGATTGGGAAACTCATGCTGATTTAGACGGGCTCATTCTACCGGGAGGCGAGTCGACAGTCATGGGGAAACTTTTGCATGATTTAGATTTGTTTGAGCCAATTAAGACGAAAATTAATGCAGGACTACCTGTATTTGGAACTTGTGCGGGTCTGATTTTGTTAGCCAAAACCATAGTGGGAGGCCAAACAAAACATTTAGCAAGCATGGACATCAATGTAGCCAGAAATGCCTATGGTCGTCAGCTGGGCAGTTTTGTCACAAATGCTGACTTTAAGGGAATTGGTGAGATTCCCATGGTCTTTATTCGTGGACCAATCATTGAAACCATTGGCCCAGAAGTTGAGATTTTAGCTCAAGTCAATGGGGCAATCGTGGCAGCCAAGGAAAAACATATGCTTGTCACCTCTTTTCATCCAGAATTAACAGGTGATACAAGGGTCCATACCTATTTTCTAGAGATGATTAGTCAGTCAAAAAAAGAAAAGCTTTGATTCAAATTTCATAATTTTTGTTCACACAAAAAATCCAGGACCTAATACCTGGATTTAGGAGATTATGAAAAAGAAAAGTTTTAGGATGGTTATAGTATATAAAGCAAAGCCTAAAGTTTTCTTAAAATAGAGGAGAAATTATAAAAAATAGGTAAAAAGGAAGTTGGTGGTTGGTCGACTTCCTTTTATTTTTTCCAAATCCTTATAAATTTGTTGCTCTTATAATTAAAAAAAGCACTCTATCGTGTTATCGGTACGGCCAACAGCAACCGAGCGGATTCTATAATCTTGGAAAATGGTAAGGCGTGTTACATCACACTAGCGGGTGAAATAGGGCGTAGCATCTTTGTCCATAATACAGCGTGGATGTCTTTCAGCTGGACAAGAATGTTTCGATTGTCGGGATGAGAATTCCCCAATCTTGGTCGGGGAAAAGCCTTAGCCAGCTAGATTTACGTGGGCGATACAACCTCAATGTACTTGGATTTCGTGACTATGAAAATGCTCCTCTAGATGTTCAATTCGGTCCTGATGACCTTTTACGGTCAAGCACCTATATCATGGTGGTGATTAATAACCAACATTTGGATACTCTAACAGAGCTGAGTGAGTAGAAGAGGAAGGGCTACTCTTTTTTCAATAACCATTGAGTCAATATAAGTATTTTATAAGAGGGATTTAAGAAAAATTTCAACTTTTTATTAATCCTTTTTAAATTTAGGAGATTATACTAGAGTCATAAAAAAAGAAAGCTCTAAGGAGAATCCTATGAAATTCAATCAAAATCAGAGATATACTCGTTGGTCTATTCGCCGTCTAAGTGTCGGTGTCGCTTCAGTTGTTGTAGCCAGTGGCTTTTTTGTCCTAGTCGATCAACCAAGTTCTGCACGTGCTGACGTCGTCAATCCAACCCCTGCTCAAGTCGTGCCAGACGCTGCTTCCGAGAGTGCAAAGAGCGACTTACCAGTAGAGGTTCTCAAAGAAGCAGTCGATGTAGCTCTTCCTTCAGAACAGTCTGTTCCAACACCTAAAACAAGTTTGGATGCTACAGACTCTTCAGAAAAATCGGATACCGATGCTAAAGATCAAGTAGTAGAACCAAAAGAAGAAGTGCAAGCACAACCTGACTCTAAGAAACAAACAGAAGATGCAGTTAAACCTGTGGAAAGTCCTGCGTCTACAGTTTCTGGGCAAGACCGTGAAGTCAGTGAAGCGCAACCAGCAACAACTCCAGCTGAAGTGCAAAAAGGTGTAGCTGACAACACCAAAGATACAGTAGATGTTCCAGCTACATACTTGGACAAATCCAACTTCCCAGGTCCATTCACAGCCGGTGTCAACCAAGTTATTCCTTATGAATTCTTCGCTGGTGATGGTATGTTGACTCGCCTTATCTTGAAGTCTTCAGACAAGGCTCCATGGTCCGACAATGGCTTAGCTAAAAACCCTGCCCTTCCACCAGTAGAGAAATTGGGCAAAGGCCTCTACTTCTATGAAGTAGATTTGGCTGGCACTCAAGGTAAGTCTGATAAAGAGCTACTTGACCTCTTAAAACAAAATGGTACACAAAGCTATAAAGCCACCATCAAAGTTTACGGTGCCAAAGACGGCAAGGCTGATTTGACTAACCTAGTAGCGACAAAAGATTTGGATGTCAACTTGAATGGTTTGACTACCCCAGCTGAAGTGCAAAAAGGTGTAGCCGACAACACCAAAGATACAGTAGATGTTCCAGCTACTTACTTGGATAAAGCGAATTTCCCAGGTCCATTCACAGCCGGTGTCAACCAAGTTATTCCTTATGAATTCTTCGCTGGAGATGGTATGTTGACTCGCCTTATCTTGAAGGCCTCAGACAAGGCTCCATGGTCAGACAACGGTTCAGCTAAAAATCCTGCCCTTCCACCAGTAGAGAAATTGGGCAAAGGCCTCTACTTCTATGAAGTAGATTTGGCTGGCACTCAAGGAAAATCTGATAAAGATTTGTTAGACTTGTTGAAACAAAATGGCACTCAAAGCTATCAAGCTACCATCAAAGTTTACGGTGCTAAAGATGGCAAGGCTGATTTGACAAATCTTGTAGCGACTAAGGATTTTACTGTTAACTTGAATGCTTCAACCACACCAAATCAGGTTAAAGAGTCTGTTGTTAACAATATTAAAGACATGATTGATGTTCCAGCTAACTACCTTGAAAAAGCAAATGTTCCTGGACCTTTCTTGGCCGGTGTCAACCAAGTTATTCCATATGAAGCTTTTGGTGGAGATGGTATGTTGACTCGCCTTATCTTGAAGGCCTCAGACAAAGCTCCATGGTCTGACAATGGAACAGCGAATAACCCAGCGCTATTGCCACTTGAAGGCTTGGCTAAAGGCCAATATTTCTACGAAGTAGATTTGAATGGCAACACGACAGGCAAAGAAGGACAAGCCCTTCTAGACCAACTTCGTGCCAATGGCACTCACACTTACCAAGCTACTGTCAAAGTGTATGGTTCTAAAGATGGCAAACCTGACTTGAGCAATCTAGTTGCTACTCGTCAAGTAACGATTCGACTTCATGGATCAGAAATGATGTCCAGAACTCCTCAAGGAGATCAGATATCTATGTCTTCTTCTACGTCAGACTCAATGAACAAAATGAAAGATATGACGAAAGAAGCCCATATTTCAGAGATGAGAACGGCTGATTCCACAGATAATTCCATGGCTAAGACTAGGAAAAATGATGGGCAACCTATGCTACCAAATACTGGGGAAGCTCAAACGGCTACAGCTGGCCTTGGTATCTTTGGTCTAGCCTTGGCAGGCCTTGTTGGACTTTTAGGTTTGACAACCAAACGAGAAGATTAATATTCAAATCATTTAAATATTAGAAGAAATAGTGTTATACTAAGGCAAGTATAACACTGTTTTTATCAGAGGAGCGTCAGATGAAAAAGACAATTTTGCTGGTTGATGATGAGATAGATATTCTAGATATTCAAAACCGCTATCTTTTACAGGCAGGATACGATGTTTTAGTCGCCCATGATGGCAAGGAGGGATTAGAACTTTTCAGAAAAAAATCTATTGACCTCATCATCACAGATATCATGATGCCCAATATGGACGGTTATGATTTTATCAGTGAGGTTCAATATATTGCTCCGGATCAACCCTTCCTATTTACAACTGCTAAGACAAGCGAGCAGGATAAGATTTATGGATTAAGTTTGGGAGCAGATGATTTCATAGCCAAACCGTTTAGCCCACGCGAATTGGTTTTAAGAGTGAATAATATCTTACGTCGCCTTAGCCGTGGAGGTGAGACAGAGCGAATCGAGCTTGGTGACTTAGTGATCAACCATGTGACTCATGAGGTTCGCATAGGGGACCAACCTTTGGAATTGACAGTGAAATCCTTTGAACTTCTATGGGTATTAGCCAGCAATCCTGAGAGAGTCTTTTCAAAGACGGAACTTTACGAGAAGGTATGGCAAGAGGACTATGTGGATGATACCAATACACTCAATGTTCATATCCATGCTTTGAGGCAAGAGTTGACCAAGTATACAAATTCAAATATTCCTGCTATCAAAACTGTCTGGGGTTTGGGCTATAAGATGGAAAAACCAAGAGGTAGGAAATGAAATTAAAAAACTATATTTTAGTG
>NZ_GL831112.1:626343-637423 GCF_000188295.1 Streptococcus vestibularis ATCC 49124
GGCCGGTAGCAGAGGCTTCCAGTCGAAGAGCAAGCCACCCGTTCTCACGGGTGGTTTTGACTGTGCTTCTATTTAGATTTTTTTCGGCATAGTATTGACAGTAGTCTATGATAAGCGTAGAATCTTTTTCAAATAAAGAATATAGGTGTGCTTACCAAGATAGCATTTCTTTCCGAATTTGATGATAGTATAAATCAAATGTTTACCTTGAGAAAAGCAGGACCTATTTAGGGAGTGTTCCAGATGACAAAAAGCAATAACACCCAAATTGATGATATCATGAACAATATCTATAATCTTATTTTAAATCCAGAAACAACTGAAAATGAGAGAAAGTTACTCGTAACGTTTAAAAATGAAATTGAAGTTGGAAAGAAGGATAGTAGTGAACTTCTTGCAGAGTTACGCAGAGCTATTCAAGTTCTAGCAGTCGAGAATCTTCCTAAAGGAATTTCATTAAGTTATGGAGTGAGTGAGTTGAGTAAGACTCTCGCAGAATTCCAAGATGAATCAGAACGCAACATTAATCTAGCAAGAGGATTGTCATCAATCGCCATGTCTTTTAGATGATTTATCTGTTTGTGATGATTAATAATTAAAATGACAAAAAAGATCAACTGAATTGAACCGACTAAGTTGTATTCTGTTTTTTGCTATTGATTACTTAATTGAGGTATCAAAAAATCCACTGGTATACAAAACCAATGGATTTCAACAATTTATTTTTTCTTCCCTAGTACAAAAAAATGGCTAGGGATTTGTTGTGTCAAACTGACTGCGATGGCGATGGTAAATGAGGCTAGGAAACAAGCTCGTAGGAAGTTGAGGCCTAGGTCTGCATTTCCAATCAATAGGAAGTAGATGGCACGGTAGAAGCTCATTCCTGGAATGAGTGGGAACATGCTTGAGGCTAGGAAGACGGTAGCTGGACATCTACGGTAGTGGGCCAAGAAACGTGAGGTGAAAGTGACCAGTAAGGCAGGAAAGAGGATGGCTAAAACTTCGTGGTGGGTATTATTCCAAATCAAGAGGTAGAGGAGCCATGAGCCAGCACCTAGTGTTCCAAGGTCTAAAAAGTATTTCTTAGGTACTCGGTATAGCACGGAGAAGGCTGCTGTTCCTAGTCCTGCCATGACAGTCTGAATCAAGACCTCCTGCCATGAGGTAGTTGGTGTTGAGAACATACCTGATAATTGTTCCGCAAAGGGGAGAAGGGAAATCATGGCAAGAACACCGACAGAGATAGACAGACAAGTGGAGACCCCTGACAGCATCAGGGCCAGACCACTATAATAGTTGTTCTGGGTGAATTCACGGATAGCATTAACAAAGTAGGCTCCAGGAATCAAAATCATCAGGGCTCCTAGGATGATAACGCTACGATGTTGCCCGATACCCAGATAATAGAGAATATTAGCTGATAGAGCGGCAATGGCACTAGAGAGAATAATCTGCAAAAAACTAGTATGAATAAAACGGGAAAAAAGCTGCATACCAATCCCCACAAAAAGTCCCGATATAGCCGCAGCAGTACCATCAATCAAGCCACTTCCAAGAGCTAGCGAGAAGCTCCCAGCACCAATGACACAGGCTATAATATCCTCTAAAGGACGATAGAAAGTCTTCTGCTCAATGGTTTTCAGCTTTTGGAAAATGCTAGAAACGGGCTGATTTGGCTGTTCTGCCAGTTCACGAGACAGGCGGTTAACCTCCTCTAGTTTTCCTAGATGAATAGAAGGGACTGAGGTAGCTAGAACACGAGACTCCTTAAGACCTGAGCGGTTGAGTCCGGAAATCATAACTCCTCGATTGACCACGTAAGTGGAGAAGTCTCTGATGCCAAGAGACTTGGCCATATGACCCATGGTGTCTTCGATACGGTAAATCTCGGCACCGCTCTCCATAAGAACTCGCCCTGCCTGAAGGATGGCATCCATTTCGTTTTGCGTCTCTGTTTCATTTGGAAAATCGATAGTCATGTAACCGCTCCTTATCGCTTTAGTAGCCATTTCATTATAAGCTTTGAGAAGCCGTTTTTCAATGACTTTGGTGACTAAAGTGAGTCTTTTTATGAGATTTTTCTTCTACTTAATAATATATTTTAGGAAAATGACGGTCTTCCTTTTTAACTTGCCACGGCTGGAGGCAAGTGCTACAATTGAATTATAAATTGTATGCGTTTACACATTGTTGCTTTTCCTCTTCTAAAATGATTGAAAACCTGTATTTATAAGGGAAAATTGATTTGAGATGGAAGTACATTGAAGTGTAAATAGATGATCCCTTTGAAAAGGAGGAAATTCCATGAAAAAAATTATCAATAAACCTGAAAATATTGTTACTGAGATGTTAGATGGCTTGGCTTATGTTCACAATGATCTGGTTCATAGAGTTGAAGGTTTTGATATCATTGCAAGAAATGAGCAGGTTGCTGGTCAGGTAGGTCTTATTTCTGGTGGTGGAAGTGGTCATGAGCCAGCTCATGCTGGTTTTGTAGGTGATGGTATGCTTTCGGCAGCCATCGCAGGTGCAGTATTCACATCACCAACGCCTGATCAAATTTTGGAAGCAATCAAGGAAGCGGACCAGGGAGCCGGTGTCTTCATGGTTGTTAAAAATTACTCTGGCGACATCATGAATTTCGAGATGGCTCAAGAATTGGCTGAGATGGAAGGTATCGAGGTTGCTAGTGTTGTTGTGGACGACGATATTGCTGTGGAAAATAGCCTCTATACACAAGGTCGTCGCGGGGTTGCTGGTACTATTTTTGTTCACAAAATCCTAGGTCATGCGGCTCGTGAAGGTAAGTCTCTGGCTGAAATCAAAGATTTGGCTGACAAGATTGTTCCTAATATTCACACCATTGGTTTGGCCCTTAGCGGTGCGACGGTTCCTGAGGTTGGTAAGCCTGGTTTTGTTCTAGCTGAGGATGAAATTGAATATGGTATTGGTATTCATGGTGAGCCAGGCTATCGTAAGGAGTCTATGCAGCCATCTCGCCAGTTAGCAGAAGAATTAACTGGTAAGCTTCTTGAATCCTTTGATGCTAAGTCTGGTGATCGCTATGCTCTTCTCATCAATGGTATGGGGGCAACGCCACTCATGGAGCAATATGTCTTTGCCAATGATGTTGCAAGTCTTCTTAGAGACGCGGGTCTAGAAGTGATCTATAGAAAACTAGGAAACTACATGACTTCTATTGATATGGCAGGTCTTTCACTAACTCTTATGAAGATTGAAGATGACGCTTGGCTTGAGGCTCTAGAAAGTCCTGTTAAGACTATCGCATGGTAAGAATGACAAAAACTAGAAATCGGGTATATTATGGATAAAATAGTTGCAGTAAAATGGATGCAAGTCTTTAATCAAAAAGTTGAAGCAGAAAAAGATCACTTATCTGAGTTAGATGGTCCTATCGGAGATGGTGATCACGGGGCTAACTTGGCGCGTGGTATGGCAGCAGCCGTTGAAGCTATTAACACATCAGACCCTCAAAGTACGGCAGATGTTCTAAAGACGGTATCAATGGCTCTGATAAGCAAGGTTGGTGGGGCTTCTGGTCCGCTCTATGGCTCTGCCTTTATGGGGATGATGAAGGCTGAGCAGGCTGGTCAAGATTTAGCAGGTGTCCTTGAGGCAGGTGCCGATATGATTGAAAAACGAGGCCATGCTCAAGTTGGCGAAAAAACCATGATTGATGTCTGGCGCCCAGTTATTGAAGCAGTTAAACGAGATCAATTAACGAATGAAGTCATCGATCAAGCAGTTCTTTCAACGAAGGATGTTGTTGCTACCAAGGGACGTGCCTCTTATGTAGGTGAGCGTTCTATTGGTCACATTGACCCAGGCTCTTATTCGTCTGGGCTACTCTTCAAAGCCTTGCTAGAAGCGGAGGGCTAGGACATGTCGGAACTTGGAATTGTGATTGTATCCCACTCCGCTGATATTGCCAAGGGATTGGTGAGTCTGATTCGTGAAGTTGCACCAAATATTCCTTTGACAGCTACAGGCGGTCTTGAAGATGGTGGACTGGGATCTAGTTTTGACCATGTTCAAGTAGCAGTAGATAGTCAGCCTGCTAAACGTCTCTTGGCCTTTTACGATTTAGGCAGTGCACGCATGAATTTGGAGATGGTTGAGGAATTTTCAGAAAAGGATATTCTCATTCAACATGTCCCCCTTATTGAGGGGGCCTACACGGCTTCAGCCCTTCTTCAAGCAGGAGCGAGTGAGGTTGAAATCTTATCTCAGGTAAATGAATTAACCATTCAAAAATAAAGAAAGTTACACTATGGAAAATCAAATCAAGTATAGGTGGGCCAGTCTTGGGACTGGTGTTATCGCAAATGAGTTGGCACAGGCTTTAGAGGCCCTAGGTGGTAAACTCTATTCCGTTGCAAATCGTACCTATGACAAGGGAGTGGCCTTTGCTGAGAAATATGGAATCGAAAAGGTTTATAAAGAGATTGATCAAGTCTTTGAAGACCCTGAAGTGGATATTATCTACATTTCAACGCCTCACAATACGCATATCAATTTTCTTCGCAAGGCACTCGCAGCGGGCAAACACGTCCTCTGTGAAAAATCTATCACCTTAAACAGTGAGGAATTGGCAGAAGCTATCCAACTCGCCGAAGAAAACCATGTCAAACTGGCAGAAGCCATGACCATTTTCCATATGCCTATCTATCGAAAACTCTCTGAAATCGTGGAAAGTGGTAAGCTAGGACCTCTCAAAGTTATCCAGATGAACTTTGGTTCTTATAAAGAATATGACATGACCAACCGCTTTTTTAATCGTAACTTGGCTGGTGGAGCTTTGCTTGATATCGGTGTCTATGCCCTTTCCTTTGTACGTTGGTTCATGACGTCGCAACCGACAGAGATGGTTTCACAGGTTAAATTAGCTCCAACTGGTGTTGATGAGCAAGCGGGTATTCTCCTTACCAATGCAGAAGGGGAAATGGCAACGGTGACGCTAAGTCTTCATGCCAAACAACCTAAACGTGGCACCATTGCTTATGATAAGGGTTATATCGAAATTTACGAGTATCCACGTGGGCAAAAGGCAGTCATCACCTATACGGAAGATGGCTCACAAGAAGTCATCGAAGTAGGTGAAACTGCCAAAGCCCTCCAGTATGAGGTCCTAGACATGGAAGCAGCCGTCTTGGGTCAAGAAAATCATCTTTATCTCAACTATA
This sequence comes from Streptococcus vestibularis ATCC 49124, assembly GCF_000188295.1. GTDB lineage: Bacteria > Bacillota > Bacilli > Lactobacillales > Streptococcaceae > Streptococcus > Streptococcus vestibularis. Next base: position 631,548 of record NZ_GL831112.1, read on the forward strand.
GTCGAGATGTCATGGAGCTCATGACCCAACTCCGCAAAGACTGGGGATTGGTCTACCCAGAAGAAGAATAGTAGCTTACCGACTCACTCAAAAAGACTCAGTTTTTGCTGAGTCTTTTTAACTTATTTAAAACTAAAGCCCTCATAAACGAGCTCAGCCTTTGGATTGTTTGCCGTAAAGGTTTTAGCAAATGCTTCCATCATTTTCACTGGACCACACATAAAGACAGTTGTGTCATCAGTGAGAGGATAGTCAGTGAAGTCCAGATAACCATCCACTTGACTATTAATAGTGTGAAGCTTGAAATTTCTATTTTTTGCAGCATATGCAGCCAACCTCTCCAGATAGACAGCGTTTTGCTCACCTGTATAGGCGTAGTAGAAGTCGACATTCCTATCAAGGACAGGATTTTCACGGATATAGGAAATGAAAGGGGTGATGCCGATACCACCTGCAATCCAAACTTGTTTGTCACGACCTTGATCTAGCAACATGTGACCATAGGCACGGTCGATAGCTACCGGGTTTCCGACTCTGAGCTTCTTGTAGATTTGTTTGGTATGATCACCTGAAGCCTTAACGGTAAAATAGATAATATTGCCATGTCCACCTGAGATAGAGAAAGGGTGAGGTGCCTTCTCAAAACCAGCTTGAAGTATCTTAATAAAGGTAAATTGACCAAATTGATAATCCATTGGACGTGTTAGCCTAATAGCTATTTCTGTTGTGTCATGGTTAATACGTTTTAAGCCCACAATTTTCCCACGATTTTTAAAACCAATAATTTGGTAGAGGAAGATGATATAAAATCCTGAGCTTAAACCAAGAATAGCGAAGCCCCCCACTACCAATGATAAGAGACTTGGCTTAGTCAATACTTGTCCCAAAATCAAGTAGACATGGGAGAGACCAAAAATATAGGCTAAGTACACCAAACGATGAAGCCAACGCCAAGTTTCATATTTGAGAGTTTTGCCAAGAAAGACCAGAACCACAATAGCCAAGAAAGTATAAATACCAAGGTTTCCTAACCGAGCAGCCAGACGGGAACCCCATAGACTCCCCATACCGATGTTGTGGAAAACAAGGAGAACAACTGATAAGATGGCAAGAAATTTGTGGACAGTGTACATTCTCTCAATTCCGTTAAAGACTTTTTCTAAAACTCGTGATCGTGTTGCCAACATAAAAGTCCATGATAAGGTTGTTAAAGCTAGACCAGGAGCGACGAAGTTTGTCATGCCCCTTGCTAGCCAGGCGTATACCGTCAGAACAACACTTACGGTTAGTAGGAGAATTCCTTTATATGATTTCATGTAACCTTCTTTCTATATATTTATATTATTACTAAATAGTTGTAAACGGCATTGTTACAATTTATCATATAATAGATTTCCTGTCAAAAATAATTAATTTTTTGAAAAAAAGCTGATAGTGATATAGTAATCAAGGTATCCAATACTTTTTGAAAAGGCACAATGATTGTCAAGAAACGTTGATTTAATAGTCGATTATCTTGTGAAAGCGTTTCTAAAAGTGTATACTATAAGTAGAAGATAGGAAGAGGAGATGATTAGTGGCTAGTATTACAATAGAAGCTAGTAAGGTGGCTAGAAAGAGTCCCATTCGAGTAGACACTAGTCTTGTCGGGACGGTTTCTGGTGTGGAAGCAGTAACTGTTTCCCTACCGTCATCAAAAGCTCGTTTGAGTGTTGGTAAAATGGGTTACAAGTCCAATACTATTACTGTGGAGGATGGACAAACCGTTCGGGTTACTAGCAATTTTCTAAATCGTTTGATAGCGATAGCTCCATTGCTTCTCTACCTTTTTGGAGGTCGTTATCTCCCGCTTGTTGCTGTCCTATCTACTATAGTTTTGCTTTTTAGCTTACCTTTTCTCAAGTTAGAAATCGTAGGCTGATTAGAATCGGGGGTGGCTTAGCCCTCTGTTTGATTCCTTTAACTCACTTTTTCATAATAATGCTAGGCCACTCCCTTTTTATTAGGAACGGGTTGAGACGAAAAATTAGTTATCAAAAAGGGAACTCGATAGAGTTTCCCTTTTTTCTTTATCAAGCTAAAGTCATTTTTAAAAGACCCTAGTTATTAAAACTGAGGTCTTTGATGTTTATAGTCAGTTATCACTTACGGTACAATTTGTCGTATTGATAGTAAGGATCGAATGTGACATTGATACCAAGCTTACGGAGAACATTTTTATCTTCATCAGTAAGGATGATTGTTGAGTGAGCTTCAGAACCCTTAAGGTTACCAAGTTCCTCCATGGCACGCGCTGCATCCGCATTGTTGGCAGCTGTAATGGCCAAGGCAATGAGGATTTCGTTGGAGTGGAGACGAGGATTACGACTACCCAGATGGTCAATTTTCAGACCTTGTATAGGTTTAACCACTTCAGGTTCGATAAGTTTAGTATCCTTATCAATACCTGCAGAAGTCTTGATAGCGTTGATCAAAGCAGCCGCAGTTGGACCAAAGAGTTCTGAATTTTTACCAGTGACGATTTGGCCATTTGGCAATTCGAGGGCAAGAGCAGAACCACCTGTTTCTTCAGCCTTAGCACGTGCTGCAACGACCACTTGGCGATCTTCAGGAGTGATACCAAGATCGTTCATTAGCAACTCAATCTTCTTGACAGCAGTCTCAGGAACACGTTCATTTTTGAAATCAAGTACAGTTTGATAGTAGCGACGGATGATTTCTTGTTTAGAAGCTTCTTTGGCAGCCTCATCATCTGTAATGGCAAAACCAACCATGTTAACACCCATATCTGTAGGTGAAGCGTAAGGTGACTCACCAAGAATACGTTCAAGCATACGTTTAAGGACTGGGAAAATCTCGATGTCACGGTTGTAGTTTACTGTAGTTTTGCCATAAGTTTCCAAGTGGAATGGGTCGATCATATTGACATCATCAAGGTCTGCAGTGGCAGCTTCATAGGCTAAGTTAACTGGGTGATGAAGCGGCAGATTCCAAACTGGGAAGGTTTCAAATTTAGCATAACCTGACTTGATACCATTGATTTGGTCGTGGTACATGTTAGACATACATGTTGCCAATTTACCAGAACCAGGACCAGGAGCAGTAACGACGATAAGGTTACGGCTAGTCTTGATATAGTCGTTTTTCCCCATACCTTCAGGAGAAATGATATGGTTCATATCCGTTGGATAGCCCTTGATAGGGTAGTGGATGTAAGATGTGATACCATTTTTTTCCAGTTGGTTACGGAAGGCATCAGCCGCAGGTTGACCTGAATACTGCGTAATAACAACGGAACCTACATAGATATTGAGCTCGTTGAATTTATCAATCAGACGAAGGACCTCTTGATCGTAGGAAATGCCAAGGTCACCACGAGCCTTAGAATGCTCGATATTGCTAGCATTGATGGCGATAACCACTTCGACTTGTTCTTTAAGCTCTTGAAGGAGCTTGATTTTATTGTCAGGTTCATAACCGGGAAGGACGCGGGCAGCGTGGAAATCCTCCAACATCTTTCCACCAAACTCCAAGTAGAGCTTACCGTCAAACTGGTGAATACGCTCCAAAATATGGTCGCGTTGTAGATTCAAATACTGTTCAGAACTAAAAGCTTGTTTCTTCATAAATAAAAATACCTCTGAGAAAAATTATATCAAATGCCGAAGGTAAATGCTATTAGCGAAGGACGATTTATTAGAGAAAAAGAGGTGAAGGTCAATCATGAAACGTATTTTTTATGATAGTCCTTTAAAGTTATTATTTAATTGGGGTTATCATCTCAGCAGTTAGATTTTTAGATAACAATCACTTTAGAGTATTTAATTTCATAAAGGTTTCATATTTGTCGTCTATAATTAGGATAAGAAAAATGAAAGAGTCCTCATTTATCTTTGGTATAGCTGAGGGCTAATGTCTTAAATGGAGGTGGAAGATGGTTCTCTTACAACAGGCAACTGCTTATATTTTCCGCAAAAAAACGCGGAATTTTATCCTTTTTCTTATTTTATTTTTGATATTATCTTGCTTGTATTTTTGTTTCTCTCTTATGCAAGTTGGTGGAGGAATGGAGGCACAAATCAGGAAGTCAAGTGGGGCAAGTTTTGCTCTGGTAAGTAAAGAAAGAGGCAGTGCATTTTCCTGGAAAGAGGGGGAAAAGATTAGTCATCTATCTGATGTGATGACAACGATACCTGAATATATAAGCCCAGTACGACTAATCGATAAGAAGGTCGTTACAGGAAAACAAACGGTGGAACGTGATGATCTTGATAATATGGATAATCAAGCCTTGGGAGCCACTTTTACTAAGGAAACAGCCCAAAGTGTTGATTTTAGGAGTGGTGCTTTTCAACTTCTTAAGGGGAAGTACATATCTGCTAAAGGGCAAATTATGATTCATGAATCGCTTGCTAGGAAAAATAAACTAAGCGTCGGAGACAAGCTGACCTTGTCCAATTTTCAGGTGACTGAAAATGGAGCTAAGAAAATGACCTTTGATATCGTTGGTATTTTTTCTGGCAAGAAAGAGGAGACATTTACTGGAATGTCCTCAGATTTAAGTGAAAATCAAATCTTCCTCCATTATGACGATGCTAGCCAACTGCTTGATTTGACTGATAAGTTAGTGACAAAATTATCCTTTGGTATTAAGAATCCAGATAGAATCAATCAAGTCATTAAACAAGTGGAACACTTAGATATTGATTGGAACCGTCTACGTTTAGACGAGGACCGTAAGGCTTTTGACTCCTTGAAGGAATCGTCTCAAGCGCTACAAGGAATCGTCAGAACGATGATGATTAGTTTAATTGTTACAGGAGCAGGAATCCTATCATTTTTAATGGCACTATGGACGCGTGAGCGAAATCATGAGATAGGTATTCTTTTAGCAATTGGGAAGAGCAAGGGACGCATTTTTGCTCAATTTCTTATGGAGATATTGTTGGTGTCCCTTATGTCTTTGCTACCTGCCCTTGCTATTGGACGGCTACTAAGTCGACTGTTTTTGCAAGAATTTATAGGACAGCAAGGACAGCAGCAGGCTCTTCGGTTATTAGATCAAATTCCTCAGGGACTACCTTTAGGGCAATCTTATCTAAGTCTTCTAGTCTTGGTAATGTTATCGCTCGGTGTGACAACTGGTCTCATTTGGCGCAAAACTCCAAAAGAAATCTTATCTAATATGAGTTAAGGAGAAAGGAACACTATGTTAGAACTCAAAGATGTTACGTATAGTTATCAAAATAAAAGTGAAGCTATCCTCTCGAAGGTGAATTATCGTTTCGAGAAAGGTAAATTTTATAGTATTATTGGGCAATCTGGAGCGGGAAAATCGACCTTACTTTCCCTTTTGGCAGGTCTTGATTATCCCAAGAAGGGGCAGGTCTTGTTTAACGGAGAAAATATCAAGAAAAAAGGCTCTAGTTATCATCGTAGACACCATGTTGCGCTTGTTTTTCAAAATTACAATCTCATTGATTATCTTACACCTTTAGAAAATGTACGACTTGTTAATAAAAATGCCGATAAGAAGATACTTTCTGAATTGGGATTAGATGAAAAACAAATTAATCGAAATGTCCTACAACTTTCAGGTGGACAACAACAACGTGTAGCTATTGCGCGGGCTTTGGTTTCAGAGGCTCCAATTATCTTAGCAGATGAACCGACAGGAAATCTAGACGAGGAAACTGCGAAGGATATTATTGCTATCCTTAAAAGAATGGCCTTAGATCGCCAAAAATGTGTCGTAGTTGTTACGCACAGTAAGGAAGTTGCTCAAGCATCTGATGTGGTTTTAGAGTTGAAGAAGAAACAACTCATAGAAAAGAAAAAATAAAGAAAGGACTCTTATGTTTCGAAACGCTTTTGCA
>NZ_GL831112.1:637473-643399 GCF_000188295.1 Streptococcus vestibularis ATCC 49124
ATGTTTCGAAACGCTTTTGCATATATTACACGAAAATGGTCAAAGTCACTATTACTGTTAATTATTATTCTTTTGATGAGTACTCTTAGTTTGTTAGGACTTGCTATGCGAAGTGCAACCCAAGAAGCTGCATCCAAGAGTCTAGGGTCAATTACCAATAGTTTTTCAATGCAGATTAATCGTAACACGAATTCTGGAACTCCTCGAGGGGCTGGAAATCTTAAGGGAGAAGATATTAAAAAGATTAGTGAGACTAAAGGGATTGTTTCGACTATAAAACGGATAAATGGTATTGGTGATTTACTAGATCATGAGATTATCGAAACAGAGCAAACGCTACAAAATCAGTCGCCAGAACGTGCTAAAAATTTTAAGTCTACCTTGATGTTGACAGGAGTCAATGACTCATCAAAAGAAGACAAATTTGTTTCAGGTGCTTATAAACTAGTTGAAGGAGAACATCTAACCGATAAGGATCATAATCAAATCTTAATGCACGAAGCTTTAGCTAAAAAGAATGGTCTTAAAGTAGGAGATAAAGTAAAGCTTAAATCTAATCTCTATGATGCTGATAACGAAAAAAGGGCTGATGAAACAGTAGAAGTGACTATCAAAGGTTTATTTTCTGGTCAAAATAAAGCAGCCGTTACCTATGCTCAGGAGTTGTATGAAAACACCCTCATCACTGATCTAGACACAGTAGCAAAACTCTATGGTAATACTGTAGAAACGGCTACTTATGAGGATGCCACTTTCTTTGCTAAAGGCGATCAAAATCTTGATTCCTTGATAGCAAAGATTAAAAAGTTGAATATTAACTGGTCCCTCTACGATCTTGTTAAGAGCTCGTCAAACTACCCTGCTTTACAGAAATCTATTCTTGGGATGTATCGTGTGGCAAACCGTATGTTTATTGGAAGTCTCATTTTTACAAGTTTATTGCTAACCCTTCTGTTAATTTTATGGTTAAATGCTCGTCGTAGAGAAGTTGGTATCTTTTTGGCCTTGGGACTTAAAAAGACACAGGTTGCGGGTCAATTTTTAATAGAATTGCTGATGATTGCCTTACCAGCCTTTCTTTTGTCATATGGTTTAGCTAGTTTCTTTGCCGAAAAAGTTGGTAATACAGTCCTTTCCAATGTAACAGAAGGTATCAATAAGCAAATGACCAAAGAATCTCTAGCTGCAAATCTTGGTGGAGGGGCTGAGGCAGAAAGCTTCAGTAAGACTCTAACTCAGATTCATATGACAGTCCAACCTAAGCAACTTTTGGTAGTCATTCTAGTCGGTGGCTTTATCTTAAGCTTGGTATCCTTGATTTCTTCTCGCTGGCTTCTTCACAAGAAACCCAAAGACCTCTTAGTTGATGTTGAATGATAAGTTTGCTGCATCTATAAAAAACGGTATAATGGAAGAAAGAGACCATATATAGATTAAAAGGATAATGTATGAAGATACTAATCGTAGAAGATGAAGTCTTGATTCGAGAAGGGATGAGCGACTATCTCATGGAATGTGGCCATGAGGTCTTTGAAACAGGTGATGGTCATGAGGCCCTGGACCTCTTTTACAGGGAGATGCCAGATCTTGTCTTGCTGGATATCCAGCTCCCAATCCTCAATGGTCTGGAAGTCCTCAAGACTATCCGAAAGACTAGCTCGGTCCCTGTTTTGATGCTGACGGCCTTTCATGACGAGGACTATAAGTTGACAGCCTTTGGAGAGTTGGCAGATGGCTATCTGGAAAAGCCCTTCTCCTTGTCTCTATTGAGAGTCCGTATCGAAGCTATTTTTAAAAAGCTCCAACCTTCCCGGGTTTTCACATATGGAGATGTGCGGGTGGATTTTGAGAGTTATACCGCCAGCCTAGCTGGGCAAGCTATTTCCATGAACGCCAAGGAGTTGGAAATCTTGGAATACTTGCTCCAGCATGAAGGCAAGGCACGGACCCGATCTCAGATCCTTGATGCCGTCTGGAAGGAGACTGAGGAGATACCTTTTGACCGGGTGATCGATGTCTATATCAAGGAACTGCGAAAAAAACTAGAGCTGGACTGTATCGTTACGGTACGCAATGTCGGCTATAAATTGGAGAGACCATGACCAAACGGAGTATCTTTGTAAAGATCTTTCTGATAACCTTCGCCCTCTTTAGTGGCTTAGTTATCCTGTTACACGCATCCGTCTACTTTATTTTTCCATCGACCTATATCGAGTCGCAACGTCAGACGATTTTGAAGAAATCGCAAGTCTTGGCTGACAGTTTTCAAGGTCAGGAAGTGGGGACCATTGAGACGGTTATTGCCCTCTATTCTAAGACTAATGATATCAAGGTCTATATTAAGGGCAAGGAAAACAAAATTCATTAGAAGTCAAGGATGACCTCCTCCTCAATCCATCTAGCCAGAATAATTCCCTGGTCATCGAAGAGCGAAAAATTCAGACTAAAGAAGGACAAGACTTAACCTTGCAATTTTTAGCGACTGTCGATTCGCAAAAGGAAGCGCGAGATATCAGTCTGGGCTTTCTTCCCTATACACTCCTTGCTTCTTTTGTTCTGTCGTTGATTGCCTCCTATCTCTATGCCCGCATGATTTCTGCTCCAATTCTTGAAATCAAGCGGATGACCAAGCGGATGAAGCGCCTGGATCGGACAGCCAGTCTCCCCATTGACTCGCAGGATGAGATCGGCGTCCTCAAGCAACACATCAACGACCTCTATCACCACCTTTTAGAAGTGATCGACAATCTAGAGCAGCAGAAACAGGAAAATCTGAAGTTGGAGCAGATAAAGGTCGAATTTCTAAGAGGAGCTTCGCATGAACTCAAGACGCCTCTAGCTAGCTTGAAAATTATCCTAGAAAATATGCGAGATAATATTGGTCGCTACAAGGATCGAGACCGCTATCTATCGGTTTCCCTCGATATCGTCGATGAGATGAACCAGATCGTCCTGGAAATCTTGTCCCTATCTTCTGTTCAAGAATTAGGTGATGATAAGGAGTGGATTCAGTTAGATGATGTGGTAAATCGCATACTCACTCAAAATCAAGTGTTGGTTGAGACTCGCTCCCTATCAATTGACAATTATCTTCCGGCAACTAGTATTTTCATGAATTTAGCTATTTTGAAACTAGTTCTCTCAAATATTATCAGTAATGCTGTCAAGCATTCTGATGAGGGGGGAGTGGTTCGAATAGGTTTAGAAAATGGAGGATCTGATTTTGTCATTGAAAATACAATTGTATCTAAAGAAAATACTTCAACTAAAGCTCAATCTAAGAAAGAAGGAGGATTAGGACTTTTTGTGGTCAAATACCTTCTAGAACATGAGGAACTTAGCTATAGATTTGAGGAAAGTCCTACGGGGAGGCGCTTTGTTATGGTCTTGCCCAAAAAGTAAAAAGTGACGGTTAAGGCATTAACTGTCATTTTTTGTATTAAGATTAGTAAATGCTAACCTTACATTTCAATTCTATTATTTCTCAACATTACCAAAAGTTTAAGAAATCTGGAGTATAGGTCATTGCAATGTTTTAAACAATGAAAGAGAACGCTTGCATAAATTCTGGAAAAACGTAAAATAGAACTGTCAGACTCAGGATGATAATAAATACTAGGAGTAGAATCATGCAAAAAAATTGGTGGCATAAAGCTACGATTTATCAAATTTACCCTAAATCTTTTATGGACAAAAACGGTGATGGTATCGGTGATCTCAAAGGGATTACCAGTAAGTTAGACTACTTGCAAAAGCTCGGAATCACAGCCCTATGGCTTTCGCCTGTCTATGACAGTCCGATGGATGACAATGGCTATGATATCGCTAACTATGAGGCTATTGCAGATATTTTTGGAGACATGAGTGACATGGATGAACTTTTGGTGGAAGCCAAAAAGCGTGATATCCGAATTATCATGGATTTGGTGGTGAACCATACGTCTGATGAGCACGCATGGTTTATCGAGGCGCGTGAAAATCCAGAAAGTCTTGAACGAGATTTCTACATCTGGCGAGACAAACCTAATGAGTTAGTATCTATCTTTGGTGGATCCGCTTGGGAATATGATGAGACATCAGGCCAATATTATCTGCATTTCTTTAGTAAAAAACAGCCAGATCTCAATTGGGAAAATCCACAGTTGCGCCAGAAAGTTTATGATATGATGAATTTCTGGATTGATAAGGGAATCGGTGGTTTCCGCATGGATGTGATTGATATGATTGGTAAGATTCCAGATCAACTGATTGATACAAATGGTCCAAAACTTCATGATTATATCAAGGAGATGAACCAGGCAAGCTTTGGAAAGCACGACCTTCTAACAGTTGGTGAAACCTGGGGAGCAACACCTGAAATTGCTAAACAGTATTCAAATCCAGATAATCAAGAACTTTCCATGGTTTTCCAGTTTGAACATATTGGACTTCAGCATAAGCCAGATAGCCCTAAATGGGAGTATGAGAAGGAGTTGGATGTTTCAGCACTTAAGGCTATGTTTAATAAATGGCAAACGGAGTTAGAGTTGGGACAAGGGTGGAACTCACTATTTTGGAACAACCATGACCTGCCTCGTGTTCTCTCAATGTGGGGAGATACTGGTGTCTATCGTGAGAAGTCAGCCAAGGCCTTGGCTATCCTCCTTCATCTGATGAGAGGAACACCTTACATTTATCAAGGTGAAGAAATCGGCATGACCAATTATCCTTTTAAAACTTTGGAAGAATTGAATGACATTGAATCTCTCAACTATGCCAAAGAAGCTCTCGAAAAAGGGGCATCGATAGAAGTTATCATGGACCAAATCCGTCAGGTGGGTCGTGACAATGCTCGAACACCAATGCAATGGGATACGTCTAAAAATGCTGGATTTAGCATATCGGATAAGACTTGGTTATCTGTTAATCCAAACTATAAGGACATAAATGTTGAATCAGCCCTTGCCAATCCAGAATCAATTTTCTATACATATCAAAAGCTCGTAGAGCTTCGTAAAACTCAAGATTGGTTGGTCGATGCTGACTTTGAACTCTTGGAGACAACTGACAAAGTATTTGCTTATATTCGAAAAACCAAAGATAGCAGCTATCTAATTGCAGTTAATCTATCAGACCAAGAACAAATTTTTGATTATAATTTTGATGTCGAAGAAGTCGTCATCTCAAATACCGAATTAGAGCCAATTACAGATCAAGGCAAACTCCAAGCCTGGGATGCTATTTGTGTGAAAGTGAAATAGAAAGAATAATGGTTGTTAACTAACTGTTGGCGACCATTTTTCTCTTCTTTTCCCTTACTTAAATCACGTTAGTCCCATGGGCTAGAATTATGTTATAATAATAGAAAAATAAGAAAAAGGTAAATTTTATGGCAATATTAGTTTTAGGTGGGGCTGGTTACATCGGTTCTCACATGGTGGACCGTTTGGTTGAAGCGGGGCAAGAAAAAGTCGTTGTTGTGGATAACTTGGTGACTGGTCACCGTGCGGCAGTTCATCCAGACGCTGTATTCTACGAGGGAGATTTAGCAGATCAGGACTTTATGCGTAAGGTCTTTAAGGAAAATCCTGATGTCGATGCCGTTATTCACTTTGCGGCCTACTCACTTGTGGCTGAGTCTATGGAAAAGCCACTTAAGTATTTCGACAATAACACTGCTGGTATGGTGAAGTTGCTTGAAGTCATGAACGAATGTGATGTTAAATACATTGTCTTTTCATCAACAGCTGCAACTTACGGTATCCCAGAAGAAATTCCAATTCTTGAAACAACACCGCAAAATCCTATCAACCCATATGGTGAAAGTAAGTTGATGATGGAAACTATTATGAAGTGGTCAGACCAAGCTTACGGCATCAAGTATGTCCCTCTTCGTTACTTTAATGTAGCGGGGGCTAAGCCTGACGGTTCTATCGGTGAGGACCAT
>NZ_GL831112.1:643449-658133 GCF_000188295.1 Streptococcus vestibularis ATCC 49124
GATAACATCGAAAAAATCATCGCAAGTGCTTGGGCATGGCATTCTAGCCATCCAAAAGGGTACGATGATAGAGGGTAATCATAAGGAATAGAAGCTCCATCTGGTCACAAACTACCACTTGGAGTTTTTCTCTACACATCGTAGTGAATCTTTGCATTTTTATCTTATATCTTTTAAGATAATTCTGTTACAAATTGAAAAGGAGAACAGGATGGAAACATATACACTTTCAAATGGCGTTACGATTCCTAAAATCGGTTTTGGGACTTGGCAAATTCCAGAAGGGGAAGAAGCTTATAACAGCGTTAGTTTCGCACTTAAGGCTGGTTACACACATATTGATACAGCACAAATCTACGGTAACGAGGTTTCTGTAGGTAAGGCGATTGCTGATAGTGATGTGGCGCGTGAGGATATTTTCTTAACTACAAAACTTTGGAATGACAAGCACGATTACGAATTGGCTAAGGCCTCTATCGTCGAGTCACTCGAAAGATTAGGTGTGGATTATTTGGATCTTTTGCTCATCCACTGGCCAAATCCAAAGGCTCTTCGTGAGAATGATGCTTGGAAGGCTGGCAATGCAGGTGCTTGGAAGGCAATGGAAGAAGCCTACAAAGAAGGTAAGGTGCGTGCTATCGGTGTGTCTAACTTTATGCAACATCACCTTGATGCTCTCCTTGAAACGGCTGAAATTGTGCCACATGTCAATCAAATTCTTTTGGCTCCGGGTTGTGCCCAAGAAGATTTAGTTGCCTATTGCCAAGAGCGTGACATTCTTCTTGAAGCCTACAGTCCACTAGGTACTGGTAGCATTTTTGGAAATGAAGACGTTGAAGCAGTGGCTGAACGTAACGGAAAATCAGTTGCTCAAGTTGCCCTACGTTGGAGCCTTCAAAAAGGTTTCTTGCCACTACCTAAGTCAGTGACACCAAAAAATATCGAAGCCAACTTGGATATATTTGACTTTGATTTGTCAGAGGACGACATGGCAGTCTTGGATAAGATTCAAGGCATTAAAACTCAGGATGACCCCGACACAGTTAATTTTTAATAGAATTGCAAGCAACTCGTGAGGGTTGTTTTTTGCTTGTCTCTTTTGATTTGCTATTGAAACTGTCATTTTTTTATTTATAGATGGGAGTTATGTAATGGAGTCTCGAAATCTTTTGCCTCAGAACACACGTATGATGGCAAATTTACTCAGTTTTTCAGGGGGAGCTTTGGATGTCTTTTGTCATATGTATTACCATAGTTTGGTTGCCACTCAGACAGGGAATATTCTCCTGTTAGTTGCTGACTGGCGTAGTAGTAACATGTACCATAACATGTTGCGATGCTTTTCCATCCTTTTCTTTTCCTTAGGTTTTCTTTTTGGCATGTGGTTTAAAGATCATCGTAAGAATGCCTACTGGCGTGTTTATGGTTTACTTCCTCTTTGCGTAATGACTGCCATTTTACCATTCTTGACGCCGAATGCTCTATTAGAGCTTCCGATTATTGCTTTTTCTGCAGGTATCATGATGAAGACTTTTACCGGCAGTCAGATTGAAAATCATCCCTTTGTGATTTTTATGACTTCAGGCAATTATCGAAGGATGCTGACGGCACTTTACTATGTTATTGAGGGGAGCGGAGTTCAGAAAGAATATCGTCGCCAGGCGGTCAATTATGGCTTTGTCGTAGTTAGTTTTGTGGTTGGTGCAGTTGTATCAGCTCTTCTGATGCATTTTATTCATATTAAGTCAATCTGGCTAATCACGATTAGCTTGATTACGATTATGGTTTACTATTCATCAGAAGTGAAACGTCTGGGACTCAAGAAAACCAATCTTTAAGCACTTTTGTAGCAATTATTTTTGATAAAAAATGTCTTGTGTTATAATTTTGATTATATTAATTTCGTCTAATGTTAAAAAGGAGACATAAGATGCCTGTAGTAAGTAATGATTTTTCAGATATCGTTTATAACCGTCGTTCCATTCGTAACTTTGATCCATCTGTTAAGATTCCGCGAGAAGAACTGTTGGAAATCCTAGATAAGACTGTTACAGCACCATCATCAGTCAACATGCAACCTTGGCGCTTTGTCGTCGTTGATAGCGAAGAGGGCAAGGAAAAATTGACACCTTTCGTTAGCTTCAATGGGGTGCAAAATGAAACGTCATCAGCCATGGTCCTTATTTTTGCCGATTTGAAGAGCCAAGAAAGAGCTGAAGAAATCTATGGTAAGGCCGTTGCACAAGGAAAAATGCCTGAAGAGGTCAAGGAGAAGCAACTATCAAGCATTGTACCAATGTATGACAATGCTCCACGTGAAGTGATGAATGAAATTGTTCATATTGATGCTAGTCTGGCTGCCATGCAGTTGATGTTGGTCGCTCGTTCTTATGGTTACGATACTAATGCCATTGGTGGCTATAAAAAAGAAGGTCTCGCCAAAGCCTTTGGACTTGATGAAGACCGTCATGTACCAGTTTTGCTCATTGCTCTTGGTAAGTCCAATGAAGAAGGTTTCGAGTCTGTTCGTTTGAATGCTTCTGATGTGACGACTTTTGCTTAATAAATAATTGACCGTCAGTCTCGGAAGCGAAGGCTTACGGTTTTTATTTTTCCTTTTATGCTATCAATAACTCATAATTCACCTTGTCATTAATTTGGCTTTTTGTTAAGATGAAAGAGAAAGTGAGCGTATACAATTGGTAGTATCATTGGAGGATTAAGACATGGCACGTATTTTACAGATTGAGGACAATGAGGATATCCAGAATATTCTTTTTAACTTGTTTTCTGAAGAACATGATATTATCCAAGCCTACTCTGGGACCGAAGGAGAGCTTGTGTTTCAAAGTCAAGAGATTGATTTGGTTCTCCTAGATATCATGTTACCGGGTAAAGGTGGCGAAGAAGTGCTTAAGTTTATCAGGCAAAGAAGCTCTGTTCCTGTTATTATGCTGACAGCCTTGGGTGACAAGCACTTGATTAGCCAGTACTTACTTGATGGTGCAAATGATTATATCGTTAAGCCCTTTGATCTTGAAGAAGTTTATGCGCGTGTCTCGGTTCAACTACGTGAACACAGCAAGGGAAGTGATAGGCCTGATAACATCTATCAAGTCAAAAATATCACGATAAACTCAGACAGTTTTGAAGTCTCCTGTCAGGGAAAAGTCATTCGTTTGGGTAAGAAAGAGTTTCAAATTTTCCACACACTCCTTCAAAATCCAAAGAAAATTTTTACTAAAGATGACCTTTATGAGACGGTTTGGGAAGCCCCTTATCTATCATGTGATAATACATTGAATGCACAGTTGAGTAATCTACGTAAGAAACTAGCCCAAGTGGATGCGGGTACGGAGTATATCGAAACGATTTGGGGCTTAGGTGTGCGACTTAAAGGAGAAGACTGATGGAAGGACTGCTTATTGTATTGATAGGACTTCTTCTAGGAGCAACTACCTGTCTAGTTCGTTACTATTTGGCTGTAAAATCTCTCTCAAAGCAGATTGAAGAAAAGCTAGTTGAAGAAAGTCATCGACGAATTACTTTGAAAAACCAGCCTAAATCATTGGTTACCCTAACGAATCGGATTGAGTCTCTTTTTACCCAAATTGAAAAGACTAAGCTTGTCGCTCTCCAAGAAAAGAAAACCATGGATATGGCTATCAGTAATATTGCCCATGATATACGAACACCACTAACAGTAGCGAGCGGCTATGCTCAGCAAAGTCTTCGAAGTAGTAGGGAAGATGATATGGCTATGGAGAAGATTTCTAAAAATCTATTGACTGTTTCAAAGCGTTTGGAAGCCTTGTTGGAATATCGACGATTAACAGAGGGGGCCATCCAACCACAATTTCAAGATGTGGACTTTTCTCAACTTGTGGTTAGGTCTATCCTGCCTTACTATGACATGTTTCAAGAGACAGGGATTACACTAGATATTCAAGTAACCCCTGATATCCAATGCGAAATGGATCCAGATATTTTTGAACGTCTATTTCAGAATATTATCAGTAACGTTCTAAAACATGGTAAGAATCAAGCTCATCTGACATTGCAGAAAAAGGACGATGGCATTTATTTGTCAGTTAGTAATATGGTACAACAGCCGATACAGCATCTAGACCGACTAACGACCCGCTTTTATTCTGAAAACCTGTCAGACACCGAGGATTCCTCTGGACTTGGACTTTATATCACCGAACACTTAGTCCAAGTCTTAGAGGGTGAGTTGCATTTGTCCTATGAGAATGAATGGTTTTATTTAACAGTGAGATTATGAAAACATAAAGTTTATGTTTTTTATAATCTTTTTGTAACTTTGAGGGAAAAATAAAAATTAGAGAATTGCAATATAAAAATAATTTAATTTTTACTATAAATCCTTTAATTTATCTGATATAATTAATGTACGGAGGTAATAATTAATGAAAAAAGTAAAATTTTTAGAATTTATCGTTCTATCTGGGTTCTTAGTCGGTGCAGTTGTTATTTCTCTAATGAACCAAACAAGTGCTTCTGCAAAAACTGATAATGATTATCAATATAGCAATGTTATTTTTGGATTTAAAAATAAGAAAAATAAAAAAGTAAGGACATTCCTACTTATAAGATGTCAGAAACTTTTAAAATTGCAGATGTAGAATACACAATTCATACTAAAGAAGTCGTGTAAAATGTAGGTGGCGAATTTGGTATGAATGCAAAAGGTTCATATCTTATTCTAAACGTAACTGTAAAAAATAACGGTACTAAGGCTATTACAGTATCTGATTCTGACTTTAAGCTAGTTAAAGATAAAACAGAGTATAAAACTGATTCAACAGCAGGAATCTATGCAAATGATGATGCAAATCTTTTCTTTACCAGTGTTAATCCAGAAAATGAAGTGACTGGTAATGTTGTTTTTGATTTGAATCCAGATACAATCTCTGATACTAATTTGAAATTAAAAGTTGATGCTGGATTTGGAAACTCAAATAAAGCATTTGTGAAAATCAACGAATGATAACAAGAAATCAAAATAACATCGAGCGTGTGCACGATGTTATTTTTGTTCTCATAAATCTTGTTTTTCAAAAGTAATCAAGCCCAAAGCTGTGAATGCTAGGATAAATCCTACTGCCACGATTGCAGTATTTTGAATGATAGTTTTATCTGCAGTCATGCCGTAATTAAAGTTGAGTGACAAGTATTTCAAAATTTCTACTTTAGGGAAGATTGCTGCTGGTACGGTTAAAGCTACTAAACCAAGGGTGTAAGTCACAAAGGTTGTCACGATAGAATGTGTGAGGTAGAGGGCAACCGTGGTCAGACTTACCCAAGCTAGATTACACAAGAATTGGAGAAGGAAAGTTAATGCAAAGTTTCTAACAAAGTGATCAGGTACAGTTCCAAGACCGTGGCAAAGAGTACCTAGAACAAAGGCAAGGCCGTAAGACAAGAGGAGTTGTCCTAAAGTGATAGCTACAATGACGGTTGCCTTGGCGAAGAAGAATCCGCTCCGTGAAATGCCGGAGGTGAGATTATTCTTGTACAATTTTTGTGCTAAATCAACACCTAAAATGATAGAGACCACAATTAAAGTGAAGAGGACTGTCATGGAGATACTACTAGAGTAATTAATCAGTGATCCGACACCAGTCCACGAAGAGGCGCTTTTAACGGCTTGTTTTGCCCCAGTTTCTACGCCTACATGACCTGTGCCTCCCAATAGGACACCAGAAATAATGTTTAGGGCTAGGATAATTTCAGAAATCCAAAATCCTTTAGAACGAAAGAGTCGATAGAAATCGGCGTGAATAGTGTGTAACATGGCCCTACCTCCTTTCTGAATCTACTAGTTGTGTGAAGTAGTTTTCTAAGTCTTGACGTTTGTAGTAAATTTCATCGATCTCAACTTCTTGTTTAACCAGCTCTTTGACAATTGCCTTTATAACATGGGATTTGTCAAAAATATGAATTTCATTGTTGCCGTTAACCACTTTGAAGTGTTGATGGAGTTGGTCTTGGAGAATGCGACTAGCCAGGGCTAATTGGTTAGTTTTAAGAACGATATAGTCTTCGCTGAGATGTTCGAATTCGTCCTTAGTGATTTCACGGATGATTTGACCGTGATCAATAATGCCAAAGCGGGTTGAAACTTGATAGAGTTCAGACAAGATATGGCTAGAGATGAGAACTGTCATACCTTGCTCTTCGCTCAATTTTTTAATCATTTGGCGGAATTCTTTGATAGCAACTGGGTCGAGACCATTAATCGGTTCATCTAAAATAAGTAGGTCTGGTTTTGCAATCAGTGCAATAGCGATACCTAGACGTTGCTTCATACCCAGTGAGAAACTACGAAATTTTTTCTTACCAGTGTGTCCAAGTCCAACTGTATCAAGGATTTCATCAATGACATTGTCAGGATTTGGAACGTGATGAATCTTGCAGTAGTAACGTAGGTTTTGACGTGCATTGAGATGATTCAGGGCAACTGGTGTTTCAATCACAGAACCAACACGTTTCAGTGCGTGAGTCCACTCTGATTTGGAGGTAGAGTGGAAGAGGGAAACACTTCCTTGGCTAGGGCGGATGAGTTTTGTGATGACTTTAATCAGTGTTGTCTTACCTGCCCCGTTTCTTCCGATAAGGCCATAGACCTCACCCTTTTCTAAGGTCAGGTTTACATTGTCGAGTGCTAGGTGTTGGCCGTAACGTTTAGTCAGATGTCTGACCTCAAGTACCTTTTTCATGATAAGCCTCCTTTCGCTTGTTTGATACTGCTTTCTTTTCATCTTTATTGTAGTATAAAGTCATCAAATAAACATCAAGAAATTCTCAAATGTTTCTTAAATTTTTCAAGAAATCATAAAAATGACGGGGATTAAAGTCTGATAGTGTGTGCTGTAACCCAGGATTAAGGTAAGGCATCTCTCTTTGTGTTATAATGAAGAAAAACGTTGAATGTAAAGTTTATTTTGCCTTTTACTAGGAGTCTTTTATGACAAACTATTTGGTCCAGAGGTTTCTCTGGTTTCGTGAGCGAGGCTTCGTCCAAATTACGCAGAAAACCTTGGTTTCGCTCTTTCCCTTTTTCCTATTTTCAGGAATTATTCGGGTGATTTCACTATCGGTATTTTCAGAGCTTGGCTATGTCAATCAGCTGTTTTTAGTTTCTGACTGGTTACCGGCCTTTAAGATAACTGGTCAGGTGCTCATTAATCTTTCCAACTTTCTTGGTGGCTTAGCTGGGCCCTTATCAACCTACTTTGCAGGAAAATACACAGCTGGTCACTATGGTAGAAGTACTGGTACAGCTGGTGTGACATCCCTTTTGGTTAGCTTAATTATAGGATCGCAGGAGCTGTTGCTGTCACCGCTAAACGATGGTGTTTTGACTCGCATCAATTTACCGGCTTCAATCAACATTATGTTGGCTATCTTTGTTGGCTATCTGGTTGGCCAGATTTTTCGCTTTTCAAGAGCTAGTGATGATCAGATTGTGGACAAGAACTATATTTATCAACCAAAGACTGTCCGTCCTATTTTTTTATCACTCATTTTAGCTATTGGACTTAACATTCTCTTTGTGATTGGAGAGCAGGCTAATATTTTTCAGACGATTAGGCAGGTTACCTCTACCTTTACTGTAACTGATAATCATTTGTTCTTAACCTTTATGATGGGACTTTTGAACACTTTTTTTGCTTGGATTGGTAATAGTCAGGCTTTTGCCCTAAATTCTATTGCCGAGGATAGTTTTGCCTTGGAAAATCTGACCTATGCTGTTTCCCATCATACGACGACTGGGCTTCCCCACCTTTACACACTAACAAATCTTTATCATAGTTATGGCTTGGTTGCTGGCATTGGCTCAGGGCTAGCCCTCTTGGTGGCTCTGCTTTTAGCATCAACCAGTTACAAGGATAAGAAGGTGAGTCTTCTAAGTGTCTTTCCTAGTCTCTTTAATAATGGGGCTCCATTTATGGTGGGGATACCAGTCTTGCTTAATTTAGTTTATCTGGTTCCTTTCCTATTGGCACCTATGATCAATATGGGTATTGCTGCGGTGGCCTTGGCTATTCATCTTATGCCAGCTGCGGTTTATCCAGTTCCAGATGGTACACCAAGTCTTCTTTTCGCCTTTATCGGAACTGGGGGTAGTTTACGAGCTCTAGCAATTAGTCTCCTCTGTTTTGCAGTTGACATTCTTATCTTTATACCATTTGTGCGTTTGTCTAATAAGGTACAACACGGTCTAAAAGAGGAAGGAGAAAGCCTTGAAACTAAATAAAAAAACTAAGTTGGTCTTTATCCTTGTTGCTCTCTTTCTTATTGGGCTAGCCGTCCCATCCTATAGTTGGACTAGGAAAAATGTCAAGGAAATAGAGACTTTCTATAATTCAAAATTATCTCCCATTATCATGATTCCAGGGAGCTCCGCTACGGAAAATAGATTTGATGGCCTAGTACGTAAGCTTAATCAAGACCGTCGTGGTGTCAAGCATAGCCTCCTCAAGGTTAAGGTTTGGAATAATGGGCGTATCACCTTTGAGGGTAAAATCAAAGCTAAGGACAACGAACCAGTCATTGTTATAGGATTTGAAAATAACAAAGATGGCTATAGTAATATCAAGAAACAAGCTAAGATGATGAATCAGGCCTTTGAAGCCTTGCAGAATAAATACAATTTCAATAATTTTAAAGGGTTGGCCCATTCCAATGGTGGTCTGATTTATACGGCTTTTATTGAAAATTATCTTAGCGACTACGATGTCAAGATAAATTCTTTGATGACTATCGGAACGCCCTATAATTTCACTGAAACCAATATCAAAAATAAATCAGTCATGCTAGCAGACTTTATAGCTGCCAAGGAGAATATTCCGTCTACCCTGCATGTCTATTCGGTAGCTGGAACCATTACCTATGATTCGGATGAGCTGGTTCCTGATGCTAGTGTGTCTGCTGGGAAATATATCTATCAGAATCAGGCAAAAAGTTATACTGAAATCACTGTTACAGGTGAAGATGCTCAGCACTCGGACTTGCCAACCAATGATGAAGTTGTGGATCTGGTCAAACAGCATATTGAGGGGCAGGGGGTCCGTAAGAAACAAAAGACCAAACTAGAGCCTCAATAGGATAGAATACTATCTATTATTAGTCTAGTTACTTATTATCAAATACAAAAGGATAGAGTTTACGATGGCTCTATTTTTTAGTGTAAGACTAACTTTTTGAATCGTTGTAACTCCTTGTTTTACAACGTTCTTTTTGTTATAATTAAGTAAAATAGCAAAGAAGAATGAGAGGTCCCAAATATGCAAATTCCAAGTCGCTTTACCATTGCTGTCCATATTTTGACCCTTATAGCACAAAATAAGGGAAATGAAACTAAGCTAACCAGTGATTTAATGGCAGGGAGTGTGGGGGTCAATCCAGTTATTATCCGTAAAACCTTGTCGCAACTGAAGAAAGCAGACTTGATTTCAGTTCAAAGGGGAAGTGGAGGAGCCACATTAGCCAAGACACCAGAGGAGATTAACCTTTTACAGGTTTATCGTGCGGTGGATAGCATCGGTCCAAGTGGCAAACTCTTTAGTTTTCATGACAATCCTAATCCAGCGTGTCCAGTAGGACGTAATATCCATGGGATTTTGGATCAGAGCCTAGTAGACGTTCAAATGGCAATGGAAAAAGAACTCGAAAAGAAAACTTTGGCTGGTATTTTAAAGGATGCTAAGGCTAACTGGAAAGAAGTTGGAGCTTGATTTTTAGATTTTAAACTATAAGAAATCGAAAGTTTTTCGGTTTCTTTTTAATTCCAAGTTGTAATGTTCGATATTACAATTAAACTGAGTATAATAATGTCATAGGAATGATTACAACACAGGAGAAAATCATATGACATACGACTACAATAGTAAGATTTACCTCGCAGAAGCGGTACTCAATGTGAAGGACTTGGCACGTCAGACAGCATTTTATACACAGGTTATAGGACTTGAAATCCTATCTCAAACTGCAACAGAAATTATTTTGGGTGCTGGAAACAAGCCGCTAGTTCACTTGATTGAAACCAATCGTGAGGAAGCGGTCAAGTCCAGTTATGGTCTCTACCATATGGCAATTATGTTGCCATCTCGCGAGGATTCGGCAGATGTTTTCAAACATATTGCTGAGCTAGACTATCCTTTTGTTGGTGCCGCTGACCACGGTTATAGTGAAGCTCTTTATTTGGAAGACCTCGAAGGCAATGGTATTGAGCTCTACAGAGATAAAACTGTTGCTGAATGGGATATTCGTGAGGATGGTCGCATCGTTGGTGTCACAGAAGCACTATCAGCTCAAGAAATTTACGAGATGGGGCGCAAGGTTGAGCCTTTTGTGATAGCTAAGGATACTCGCATGGGGCATATTCATTTATTGGTCAAAGATAGTCAGCTAGCAACGGCTTTCTATCAGGATGTTTTGGAGCTGGCAGATAAGTTTACCATTTCAAGTGCTAGTTGGATTGCTTCAGGTGATTACCATCACCACTTGGCTGTCAATGAATGGGGTGGCAAGAACTTAGTCAAACGTGAAGAAGATATGCCTAGTCTTGCTCACTACGTCCTTGAAGTAGCAAACAAGGAAGACTTGATTACCATAGCAGAACGTGCTAAGAATCGTGGAGCAGAGGTCAAATGGTTATCTTCTAATGCGTTAATCTTCGAGGATAATGATGGTATTTTGACACGAGTGAGAAAAAATATTAATAATTAGTGATTCCTGAGTCGTAACTATTGACATTACATTTGAAAGGTCTATAATGATTATTGTAATCAAACTTATTACAAATAAACTTAACAATTTTAACAATTAACATATATCACAAAGAAAGAGGGAATACCTATGACCTACTTTACAGACTTACAAACAAAACGCCGTTCTATCTATGCATTGGGAAAAGATGTGGAACTTTCAAATCAAGAATTGATTGATACTATCCAACGAGCGGTTCTTAACACACCAACAGCTTTCAACTCACAAACATCACGTGTGGTGATCTTGCTGGATGAAGAATCAGATGCCTTCTGGAATGAGATTGCTTATTCAGAGCTTGAAAAAGTGACACCTGCAGAAGCCTTCGAGGGAACAAAAGAACGTTTGAAAGGTTTTGCCCAAGCTAAGGGAACAATCCTCTTCTATGAAGATCAAGATGTGGTGAAAGGCCTTCAAGAGCAATTCCCACTTTACGCTGAAAACTTCCCAATTTGGTCAGAGCAAGGTCATGGAATCGCCCTTTATGCGACGTGGTTGGCTTTGGCTGAGAAGAATATCGGCATGAACGTACAACACTACAATCCACTTGTTGATGCCCAATTGGCTGAAAAATACGACATTCCAGCTAACTGGAAACTCCGTGCTCAAGCGCCATTTGGTCAAATTGTTGCACCAGCAGGGGATAAAGACATCCAAACAGAGGGTCGCTTCAAAGTTTTTGGTGACAAGTAATTACTTTAACTCGGGCAGTCAGTTGGACGATTGGCTGTACTATGACTAAACATTATCAAAATGATAAGACAAAAAAGTAGCAGGATTGAAAAATCTTGTTATTTTTCTATCCTAAGACCAGTTAGTAGATAAATGATAAATGAAAGCTAGAACTTGAGATTTGAAACCCTGTTCAGTTTCATAGTGTTTTCTAATTTAAATGATCCCAATTTACTAAAACTGCAAAATAATGGACGACTAAAGCAAAGTTTTGAGCAGTCGGTTTTTGATAGATATAGGCCACACGTTAGAAAATACTTGTTACGAAATCTTAATCTTGAATATGCTTTTTATTAATAGAGGTATAAAAACACAGAAATAGCTCTATTTTTGTCCTGTAGTATGGTATAATAGTGCGGTATTTCTCAGAAAATGGAGTATAAAAATGAGTATTTTTCGTAAAAAAGATGTTGGTTTGGCTCAAACCGAGATGAAACGGCATCTGACCCTTAGGGATGTCGTCCTCTTGGGGATTGGTGCCATGGTCGGAACCGGTATCTTTACCATTACTGGTACCGCAGCATCAACCTTGGCAGGTCCAGCCCTGATTATTTCGGTTTTGATTTCAGCCGTTTGTGTGGGTATGTCGGCTATTTTCTTTGCTGAGTTTGCCTCACGCTATCCATCCGCCGGTGGCGTTTATGGTTATCTCTATGCTTCTTGGGGTGAGTACCCTGCTTGGATGGGCGGATGGCTTACAATGATCGTTTTCATGAACGCCGTTTCTAGTGTTGCATCTGGTTGGGGAGCCTACCTCAAGGGGCTCTTGGCGAGCTTTGGTCTACAGCTCCCCAAGGCTATCAGTGGCCCTTTTAATCCGAGTCAGGGGACCTATATTGACCTATTGCCAGTCTTGGTTTTGGTGCTTGTAACGTCTCTCCTCCTCATGGATTCTAAACAAGTTCTTCGTTTGAACTCACTCCTAGTGGTGCTTAAGTTCTCTGCCTTGGCGGTTTTCATCCTGGTTGGTCTTTTCCATCTGAATCCAGACAACTGGGCTAACTTTGCACCATTTGGCTTTGGTCAAATTTATGGTGGTAAGACGGGGATTATAGCAGGTGCTTCTCTCATGTTCTTTGGTTTTCTTGGATTTGAATCCATCTCTATGACAGTAGATGAGATTAAGGAACCGCAAAAGAATGTTCCTCGAGGTATTGTTCTCGCTTTGATTATCGTCGCTTCACTTTATGCAGTTGTTTCATTAGTCTTGACGGGAGTTGTCCACTATACGAAGTTAAATGTCGACGATGCCGTAGCTTATGCCCTTCGTTACATTGGTGTGCCATGGGCAGCCAATTATGTATCGGTAGTTGCCATTATGACCTTGATTACCGTATGTATTTCCATGGCCTATGCCCTTAGTCGCATGGTTTATAGCTTGGCGCGTGATGGATTTCTTCCACAAACTTTCCAAAAGGTTTCAAAGACCCATAAGGTTCCACATCATGCGACACTTTTGACTGGTATCCTTTCAGCCATCTCAGCAGGTGTTTTCTCCTTGGCCAATATGGCATCCTTGGTTAACATTGCGACCTTGGCTTATTTGGTCCTCTTGGCTATTGCTCTTATCATTCTTCGTAAAGACAAGGGCTTGCCACAAAAGGGTGAATTTAAGGTTCCATTTGTTCCAGTCTTACCAATCCTTTCGATTATTGTATGTCTATCATTTATGAGTCAGTACAGTTGGCAAACCTGGTTAGCCTTTGGCATAGCAGTGCTAGTTGGTTCGGCTATTTATGCCTTTTACGGTTACAAACATTCTAAGTATTAAGATGAAAATGGTAGAGCCCTTTTGGTCTACCATTTTTTGATATTTGGAGTAGAGATAGACTATCTCGCAATTTGGTTTTGGTGGTACAAAAGACAGTAACTAGCTCACCTTTTGCCTTATATGCGGTTAGCTAGGTCCCATTGCTCAAGTAAAATACCGTTTGTATTATTGAAACAACTAAAGTTGTGGTTCTTCCTTTTAAACAAGTCAGCGTTGACCATGCTTACAAAGAAGGTGAAGAAGATCGAAGCCTAGCTTACTGGCAAAATATTCATGAAAACTTCTTTAGCAAATGGTTGCATAGGGATGGACTGAATTTTAGTCAGGTCAGTCTAGTCATTATAGAAGGATTTAGAGTGGTCTATCCTAGAGATCAAAAGCTCCCAATATCTTGGGGCTTTTTTACTTTAAGGGAAGGTTAACTTCTCTTTAAGTCTTATCTTAGGTTTATTGTGTTTAATAGAGTCATCACAAAAGTAAGTAGGAGGTTTAACAGATGACATACAAACATACCAAATAAACACAGGAATGGTATGCCATTAAGAAATCATCAAAATGGGAAAAAGCGGGGGCAGTCCTAGTAGCTAGCTTAATCTTGGGTAGATCAGTTTTACAAACTAATCTTGCTCAAAAATAAAATACAAACTCTAAGGCTAGCCAGTCTGATAAAAGTTCACAAACGAACCAAACAAGTAAATCAAGCCTACCCAATACCGGCGAGGTGAGTAGCTTGGGACTAGGCGCGTTAGGGGCTGTACTCATGACAACATCGTTTGCATTAAAAGGTCAAGGAAAGTCTCAAAATAAGATAAAAAGAACAGTAGTTATCTGTCTTTCCGGAGTAAACTACTGTTCTTTTTCTATATCATTTCATGATTATATGAGGATGAATAAAAATAAATATAAGTTTTGAAAAAGCTTGTAATCATTAGTTTTTTAGGATACAATTACTTTGATATTATAAGAATATACGTTCGCATTTTTAATAAAGGAGTTTGGCTATGAATGACAAACAAATGAAAATCGTCGGTTGGGTAGCAACATGTATGTCAGTATTGATGTATGTTTCTTATATCCCACAAATCATGGACAACTTGGCAGGTCATAAAGGAAACTTTATCCAACCCCTCGTTGCAGCTATTAACTGTAGCCTTTGGGTTTATTATGGTCTTTTCAAGAAAGAACGTGATTTACCACTTGCAGCAGCCAATGCTCCTGGTATTGTTTTTGGACTTATCACGACTTTGACATGTTTATTTTAAGCAAAAGATAGTTTAAGTGCTTTAAAAATCATTTGACAGTTTCTGTATTCCAGGACTGTCTTTTTTTAGCTCTATCATTTAAAGCATAAAAAAAGTATCTGATGAACAGATACAGTTTTTTA
>NZ_GL831112.1:658471-690384 GCF_000188295.1 Streptococcus vestibularis ATCC 49124
GTTTTTTAACTTATTTTTTAAAGCTATTTTTAAGGCCTTCAACCGCACCTTCAACGCTACCTTTAATGTCTTCGAGGCTATCTTTTGCTTTAGATACAACTTTTTCAACCGCACCTTCGATTTCAGTCTTTTTATCGCCAGTCAGTTTACCAGTCCCCTCTTTAAGAGCGCCTTTAGCTTGATTCAATTTATCTTCGATTCCCATAGTAGAACCTCCTTTTTATGATGAGACCATTGTAGACAATATTAAACGGTAATGCAAGTGATTTGTTTAATAAGTCACGACATTAATGTTTCCTTTATCGTATTCAGCGATGAAGATATCTGAAATGTTGTCATATCCCATTTTAGTAAGTTCGTCATTTAACCATGCTTCGGATTTTCCGATACTGTCAAGAATTTCTAATTGAACGACACCATCTGTGACAATTGGGTATTTAGGATTTTCATCACCTACACGAACCACAATCAATTGGCCGTTCTGTTCAATAACTGCACGTTTAACCTCTTTAAGTTGAAAAATTCCTTGGGAACGTAATTTTAAAGCGACATCAGAGGCTGAAAGTCCTTTAGAGCGACAAGCTTCAGGATCTAGTTGACCATGTTTGATGATGACAGTTGGTTTACCGTCAATCAAATGTTTGATAAAGAGAATATTGGTAATTAGCCATTTTAGAAGTAAAATCAAAATCGTCCAAATAATCAAAATCACGATATATTGGAGGATTGAAACGGTACTACTATAAATTGTACCACCGAGGATTGCACCAAGAACAAAGTTCTGTACTTGGTCAGTAGCTGAGCTAGGTGCTAGGTTTCCTTTACCTGTTAAATTGATAACAAAGACGAGTGAAATAAGCCCCAAAGCTAGTTTAATTGCAACAGTAAGATAAAAAGATGTCATTTTTTAACCTCCACGAGTTCAACATCAGACTTGTAAAGTTTTATTTGTTCTAGCAAGTAGCTATCAGGATCCGAACTTGCAATGGCACGGTAGTAGTTGTCTTTAACTTTTACGATAGCTCCATCAGTGGCTGCAGAAGTATTGACATAGACATTTTCTTTCTTGACGTCTAACTGTTTCGAGATGACTTCAATAAAATGAAGAGATGCTCGGAACTGGTTATCATTGGTCTGATTAGTTTGGAAATTACTGATAGCAATTAGAACCACAGCAACTAAGGTTAAAATAGAAATGATAGAGAGTTCACGAAACTTAGTATTATGGCGTTCTTTGAAGGCCTTAAAAGCAAATACGCCAGTCACTAAAATAAGTCCTGCAGCAATGGCAACCATAACCCAGTTTTGTTGGCTAATCTGACTTAGCACATAGTCATAGGAGTAGAATTTCATTGATAAGTTTCCTTTCACAGTATCACTAGTATTATAGGATAAAAAGCCTTTAATTTCAATAAGTTCATCCAGAAAATGAGGGAGTGAGCTAGACTTTAAAAGTAAATTAGATTATGGGATAACTTAAAGACATTAAGCCAAAATATTATGATTTCTTTAAGACTTTGTTGAATTTTTCACAAATTATGCTTATAATTGAGGTAAACAATCATAAGAACTTGCCTAAAATTTTGGTAAATAAAAGGACTAGTGACTTTCATGTGATTTAAAGACATATGTGGAATTTATCCATCTACGAATCTATCACTGATAGTCATTTTTCTAAAATTTTCCAGAGACTCTGAGGCTCTGTTCCTAGAATAAGGAGAATATTATGTCTGAACCATTGTTTTTACTATCTGTTATGCAAGAAAAAATCTGGGGTGGTACGCATTTACGTGATGTCTTTGGCTATGACATACCAAGCGACCATGTTGGGGAGTACTGGGCTATTTCCGCACACCCAAATGGTGTTTCTACTATTGAGAATGGTCGTTATGCCGGTCAAACTTTGGATGTTCTCTATGCAGAGCATCGTGAGTTGTTTGGCAATCGCAAGGAACCTGTCTTTCCACTTTTAACTAAGATTTTGGATGCCAATGATTGGCTTTCGGTTCAGGTCCATCCAGATGATGCTTATGGACTTGAACATGAAGGTGAGCTTGGTAAAACAGAATGCTGGTATATCATTGCTGCTGAACCAGGTGCAGAAATCATTTATGGTCACAATGCTAAATCAAAAGAAGAATTGCGCCAACAAATTGAAAGTAAGGATTGGGAAAATCTCTTGACAAAAGTTCCAGTTAAAGCAGGAGATTTCTTCTATGTTCCAAGCGGTACCATGCATGCTATTGGTGCAGGAATCATGGTTCTTGAAACCCAACAATCTAGTGATACGACCTACCGTGTATATGATTTTGACCGTAAGGATGACCAAGGGAACTTGCGTGAGCTCCATCTAGAAAAATCGATTGATGTGCTTACTATTGGAGAACCTGCCAATAGTCGCCCAGTCACAACAAAAGTAGATGATCTCAAATCAACGCTTTTAGTCGCTAGTGATTTCTTTGCCGTTTATAAGTGGGAAATCTCAGGTAAAGCTGATTTTGAAAAGACTGCTGATTACAGTTTGTTTAGTGTACTTGACGGTCAAGGAAGCCTTAAAGTAGACGGGGAAGATTACGACATTGCCAAAGGAAGTCACTTCATTATACCTAGCGATGTTCAAGCATGGCAAATTAAGGGAGAACTTGAACTGATTGTTAGTCACCCATAATTTAAGTATTTAAACTAGACGAGATAAGAATGATAAGAATCTTGTCTAGTTTTTTCGTATAATGATACAGAAAATTTGAAATTTTAAAAACCTTTCCTAATACGTTTCAATAGCTTGAAGTTCCAAACTAATCATGTCATACTAAGTAAGTTGACTAAAATAGTAATAAACAAGTTATCTTTTTTGAGATGATGTCTTGTTTGTTTTAGATTGGAGTAACTTATGTTAAAAAAAGGAGGCCTTACAGCCCTTTTGCTGTTTGGTATGTTCTTCGGAGCGGGAAACTTAACCTTCCCACCTCAGCTAGGCTTTGAATCTGGAGGTCATTTCTGGCCAGCTATTGCCGGTTTTGTCCTATCTGGTGTTGGAATTGCAATTCTAACACTTATTATTGGGACTTTAAATCCGAAGGGGTATATTCACGAGATTTCTCAAAAAATCTCACCTAAGTTTGCCTTGTTATACTTGGCAGTGCTTTACTTGTCTATTGGACCCTTCTTTGCCATTCCAAGGACAGCAGCGACAGCTTTTTCAATTGGTATTGCACCAATGCTTGGTAATAGTCATACTAGTCTATGGTTACTTGCCTTCACAGCCATTTATTTTGCCTTGGCTTTATGGATTGCAATGAATCCTTCTAAGATTTTAGATAGTATTGGTCGAATCCTGACACCTATCTTTGCTCTATTAATCGTTATTTTGATTGTAGCTGGTGCCTTTAAATATGGTGGTCATAGCACACATACAGCAACAGAAGCTTACAAAGCCACAGCCTTTGGTAATGGTTTCTTGGAAGGGTACAATACCTTAGATGCCTTGGCTTCGGTAGCCTTTAGTGTGGTGGCAGTAGTAACCCTCAATCAATTAGGCTTTAAATCTAAAAAAGAGTACATCTCAACCATTTGGGTTGTAGGTATTCTGGTTGGATTGATGTTCTCAGGTTTATACTTAGGTCTAGCATTCTTGGGTAATCATTTCCCACTTGATACATCAACTTTGGGAGAAGGTGCTAACCTTGGAGCAGCAGTTCTATCGAGTGCAACACAGGCTATCTTTGGTCCCATGTCACAGATTTTCCTAGCAGTTATGGTAACAGTGACGTGCTTTACGACAACAGCAGGATTGATTGTGGCGACCGGTGAGTTCTTTAATAAGGCCTTCCCACAAGTCTCATACAAAACCTATGCTATTGTCTTCACTCTTATTGGATTTGCGATTGCCAATTTGGGACTTAATAATATCATTGCTTTCTCAGTACCAGTACTGTTGATTCTTTACCCAATTACAATCACAATTGTTATGATTGTGATTGCTAATAAGTTTGTGGCCTTGTCTAAACCTGGTATGCAAATTACAGTTGGTGTAGTGACACTGATCGCTTTGCTTAGTGTAATTGGCAGCCAGTTCAAACTTGCAGGACTTAATGCCATTATTAACTTCCTTCCATTATCAGGAGCATCACTGCCATGGTTGATTCCAGCCATCTTACTCATCCTCCTATCTCTTGTCTTACCAGATAAGATTAAGAGCGAAAGCTTCGAAATGGAATAAAAATAAAATCCTATCACAATGTGGTGGGATTTTTTGTGTCCCCAAGTCACTATAAGTGCGAAATCTTCTCAAAAGCGTTACACTTAAGGCGTGGAGATATAATTATCTATTGAAGGGAGTGTTAAAAATGTCAAATCTAAATATTCATATGATCTATCTTGCAGGTGGTTGTTTCTGGGGTGTGGAAGAGTATTTCTCTCGTGTGCCTGGTGTGCTTGATGCGGTTTCGGGTTATGCTAATGGCCGTAGTGAGACGACTAGCTATGAGCTTATCGGTCAGACGGGCCACGCTGAAACGGTTCAGGTGACCTATGATGCTAGCAAGGTGTCATTGCGAGAGATTCTGCTTCATTTCTTCCGTATCATCAATCCTATGAGTAAAAACAAACAGGGCAATGATGTGGGAACTCAGTACCGTACGGGTGTTTACTACACGGATGCAAATGATTTATCGACTATCAAGCAAGTTTTCCAAGAAATGACTGAGCAATACGGTCAGCCTTTGGCGGTTGAATTGTTGCCCCTGGAGCACTTTATTCCTGCTGAGGATTACCATCAAAATTATCTCAAGAAAAATCCGAATGGCTACTGTCATATCAATGTCAATCAGGCAGCTAATCCTGTCATTGATGCCAGTACTTATCACAAGCCGAATCGGGAGGAGCTTAAGGAAAGTTTGAGTCCAGAAGCCTACGCTGTGACTCAGGAGAATGGAACAGAACGGGCCTTTACGAGTCCACTTTGGAATCAGTTTGAACCAGGTATTTATGTTGATGTAGTGACCGGTGAGCCTCTCTTTTCATCCAAGGACAAGTTTGATTCAGCTTGTGGCTGGCCAAGTTTCTCTCGCCCTATAAGCCCCGAGGTAGCCAATTACAAGGAAGACCATTCTCACAATATGGACCGCATCGAAGTTCGTAGTCGTGTGGGCGACTCCCATCTAGGGCATGTCTTTCCAGATGGGCCAAGTGACAAGGGAGGTCTACGCTACTGTATCAATGGTGTAGCAACGCGATTTGTGCCTAAAGCTGATATGGAAAAAGAGGGCTATGCTTACTTGCTTGATCAAGTGGACTGATTAGGTATTCTGAAGGAATTAGTAAAAGCTAAAAGAGAGGTTGGTGACCCTTGGTCCCAACCTCTTTTTATGTGACAAAAGAAGATGTATATAAGATGAAAGCCTTTTAAAACTAACATAATATGTGACCTAACCATTCAGGATAAAGAAGCGACCTTTTTCAATATTAAACATTATGCTTTCATTAATGAATCCAGTTTGGTAATAGGTCAGGAAAATCTGAATTTAAAGTATCACTCATAAAAAGAAGTTTTTTGTGTATTGATAACAGTTTATCTGTTTTCAATATGCAAGAGGCTTTTTTCTTTTTTTTCAAGATTTGAGCAGAGTAAAAGCAGTCTGATGAGACTGCTTCAGGTATATCAAGGATGTGATTCGTAACGTTTAACGATCTTATTTAAGCGCCATTGGTAACAGAGACCACTGACGATAAGGCTGGCAATCAGGCCAATCCAGTAACTATAGGGACCAAGTCCAGTGACTTTTTCAAGCAGGAAGCCAACTGGGAGGGTGATGCCCCAGTAGGTTAGGACACCGAGATAAAAAGGTACCTTGGTATCTTTATAGCCACGCAGGATTCCTTGAAGGGGAGCCGCAAAGACATCCGCCACTTGGAAGAAGAGGCTATAGGTCATGAAAATGGCCGTCATTCTCAAAAAATCAGGCTCATGTCCATAAAGTTCAGCCAAATCATAACGCAAGAAGTAGAGGAAAATCAAGGTAAAGATAGAGAATCCTAAGGCTGTCAGGCGACCTAGTTTGCTGTAGCTCTTGACGGCATCCATGCGTCTGGCCCCAAATTCGTAGGAAATAATGATAGCCATGGCACTGGAAATGCTGAGAGGAAAGGCATACATGAGATTTGAGAAATTCATGGCCGCCTGGTGACTAGCAATCACTAGTGACGGATACTTAGACATAACCAGACCAACACCTGAGAAGATGGTGACTTCCGCAAAGACCGTTCCACCAATAGGGAGACCTAGTTTAAGGGCGCCAAGCAGAGCTGCTTTATCAAGGGGTTGAACCTTTTCAATGTGGTAGGGCTTAATCTTTTTATGCTTTCTGATAACCGCGATGGAAATAAGGAGAAGGGCCCAGTAAGCCAATGAAGTTCCAAGCCCAGCTCCAGCTCCCCCTAACTCTGGTAAACCAGCAATGCCATAGATGAGGAGGAAATTGAAGAAACCATTTAGTGGTAGAAGTAAAAGCATGAGATACATGGAGAGGCGCGTGAGGCCAAGTGAATCAAGGAAGGATCGAGCCACGCTAAAGAGCAGAAGGGGAATAATCCCAAGACTCAAAAAGCGTAGGTAACCAAGGGCCACCTTTCTGACAACAGGTTCCAAACCTAAGTGGCTCAAAACTAAGGGAGCCCCCAGAAAAACGAGGGCAAAGAGAATCAGTGATAGGCCCAAAGCCATATAAAGAAATTGATAAAAATCAGGTGCCACTCGGTCCTTGCGACCTGCCCCTAGATGGTGTCCGATAATAGGAACTAGGGCAGAGACGATACCTGTTAAAAAGGTGAAAAAAGGACTCCATAAACTCGTTGCCATGGCTACCCCCGCCAAGTGTAGGGTATCGTATTGACCAGTCATGGTAGTGTCCACAAAGGCTGCCGAGAAGTTGGCAAACTGATAAATCAGTATGGGCACAAAAATCTTGAAGAAAACAAGGAATCGCTCACGGAGAGAATGTGTTTCGTGCATTCTGTTTTCCTTTCTAAATTAATTTTTCAAACATTTATATTTTCATTGTACTATAGATATGACTTGCTTTCAATCTGTTTTAATCTTAAAGAAACACTTTGCTTTCATTTTCTCTACTGACATTTTATAGGCTTTCAGATATAATTAATCTAAGGAAATGAGGCTTTGAAAATGAACACGAAAACAGCATTTTTGAGAATAATGGCAGAACAAACAGAAATGGCCTTGGCAACTTCTGTAAGTAACATTCCTAATGTAAGAATCGTTAATTTCTATTTCGACCCTAGTGAAAACATTCTTTATTTTTCGTCCTTTAAAGATAATGACAAGGTCAAGGAAATAGAAGAAAATCCTTCGATTGCCTTTACCACTATTCCCCACACTGGAAACCAGCATGTCAAAGCCAAAGGTCTCGCAAAAAGAAGTTCGAAAACTATATTTGATATGGCAGCACATTTCATTGCAAAGGTTCCAGATTATAAAAAGACAATAGATTACGCAGGAGAATCGCTGATTCTATTTGAGGTGAGATTTGATACCGCTATTGTTATCAAAGATCTTGCTACCATCAGTTCGTTAAGACTATAATAAAAACTCCCCTTATGGATCAGTACAATCTATAAGGGGAGTTTATTCGTTTTTATTTTTCTTTTTTGTTATGGTTCAAAATGGCATTGAGGAAGATGGCAAGCAAGCTTGCGACCACGATACCGTTTGAGAAGAACATTTGGAAAGCAGTTGGTAGGCTGTTGAAGAGATTGCTATTGTTAAGACCAACCCCTGCAGCGATTGATACCGCAGCAATCAAGAAGTTGTGTTCGTTGTTGGCGAAATCAACACGAGCCAAGATTTGCATCCCTTGGATAGAAACAAAACCGAACATAACAAGCATAGCACCACCAAGGACTGGGCTTGGGATGATTTGCGCTAAGGCACCAAACTTAGGAAGGAGTCCAAGAAGAACAAGGAAACCAGCGGCATAGTAAATTGGCAAGCGAGTCTTGATACCTGATAATTTCACAAGACCAACGTTTTGTGAAAAACCAGTGTATGGGAAGGTGTTGAAGAGTCCACCAAGGAGAACAGCCAAACCTTCAGCGCGGTAACCGTTACGAAGGCGAGTGCTATCGAGTGGTTCTTTGGTAATATCAGAGAGGGCCAAGTAAACTCCAGTTGATTCAACCATAGACACTGTAGCGATAATACACATCATGATGATTGATGACAACTCAAACTTAGGCATTCCGAAGTAGAATGGTGTTGGCACGTGGACAATAGGTGCCGCAGCCACTGGTGAGAAGTCAACCAAGCCCATGCTTGCTGCGATAGCAGTACCGACAATCAAACCAATCAAGATTGAGATGGATTTGATAAATCCTTTAGTGAAAATATTAACCAAAAGGATGATAAGAACGGTGATAGCTGCAAGGAAGAGGCTTTGACCAGTTGGTTTATCAACGTTGTTCCCCATATTTCCGATAGCGACAGGGATGAGGGTCAAACCGATAGTTGTGATGACTGATCCTGTAACGATAGAAGGGAAGAGATTGGCTACTTTTGAGAAGACGCCAGAAATGAGGATAACATAAATCCCTGAAACGATAAGGGCACCAAACATAGCACCGCTACCGTGTTTCTCACCAATCATAATAAGTGGTGCCACTGACTGGAAAGCAACCCCAAGAACAACTGGAAGACCGATACCGAAGTATTTATTAAGTTGAAGTTGGAGGAAGGTTGCTACACCACACATGAAAATGTCAGTGGAAATCAAGTAGGTTAATTCATGAGCTGAATACCCTAAGGCTCCAGCAATCATGATTGGCACTAGGATTGATCCCGAGTACATGGCAAGTAGGTGTTGCAGTCCTAGGACCGCCGCCTGCGAATGTTTCTCTTTATTTTGCATTAGATGTCCGCCTCCTTAAATACGACCTGACCATTTTCAAAACGATCCAAACGAGCAAGTGAAACGACTGGGTAACCAGCTTCTTCCAAAAGAGCACGACCATCTTGGAAAGATTTCTCAATAACGATACCAACCGCTTCGACGTGTGCACCAGCTTCTTCGATGATTTGAATCAAGCCTTTGGCAGCTTGACCGTTAGCCAAGAAGTCATCAACGATGAGAACCTTATCTTCAGGAGTGAGGAACTTGCTTGCGATAGAGACAGTACTAGTCACCTGTTTAGTGAAGGAGTAAACCTCAGCAGTGAGGATCCCTTCATTCATGGTGATATTTTTAGCCTTCTTAGCAAAGATCATAGGGACATCCAAAGCCTCAGCTGCATAGAGGGCTGGTGCAATACCAGATGCCTCGATAGTCACCACCTTGGTGATGCCAGTATCCTTGAACTTTTCAGCAAAGACCTTTCCAATCTCACGTATGAGCTCAAAGTCCACTTGGTGAGTAAGGAAAGAGTCAACTTTGAGGATATTTTCCCCAAGGACATTCCCATCTTTGAGAATGCGGTCTTCCAGTAATTTCATATTACCTCCTATAAATTTAATAACAATGCTGTGTGTTGATTTATTTCAGAATCTATTGAGACTCTGAAATAAACCAAAACAATCGAATAATAGAAAAAAGGCCTGCAAAGCAAGCCTTTAAAATCACAAAAAGACATTGAAATCTCTCTATGACTAAATTAGCTTACTCATTGTTAGGTGTTACGGCACCTTGTAGAAACGTCACGCCCATTCGTGACATAAATAAGTAATGTTCTCATTATTCGATGAAGCTTTCGATGGTTGATGATAAACCAACATCAACACTATTATAATACTATATTTTCTTTGAAGACTCAAAGAATTTTTCTATGAAAACGCACCCTTTAAAAAATTGGAAAATCCAATCTAACATTATCGTAATATTTGCTGAGAAAGGGCGATTCTTATGTCATTTTTGTTATAATAGTGAGAAATGAAAGAGGTTGAGTTATGCATAAGATTTTATTAGTTGAGGACGATGAGGTTATCCGTCAACAAGTCAAAAAAATACTAGAACAGTGGGGTTACGAAGTTGTTCTTGTTGAGGATTTCATGGAAGTATTATCAATTTTTGTAAAAGAAGAACCCCACTTGGTTCTTATGGATATTGGTTTACCTCTATTTAACGGTTATCACTGGTGTCAGGAAATTCGTAAGGTCTCCAAGGTGCCTATTATGTTCTTGTCCTCTAGAGATCAAGCCATGGATATCGTTATGGCAATCAATATGGGTGGAGACGACTTTGTGACTAAACCATTTGACCAAAATGTTCTCCTAGCGAAAATTCAAGGGCTTTTACGTCGTTCTTATGAGTTCGGTAAGGATCAGAGCCTCCTGGAATATAGAGGTGTGATATTGAACCTCAAAGCCATGGATTTGGTTTATCAGGGAGAGGTCGTTTCTTTGACTAAAAATGAGTTTCAGATTTTACAAGTTCTCTTCGAGCGTTCTGGTAATATTGTTAGTCGTGAAGACCTCATGAAGGAGCTTTGGAATAGTGACTTCTTTATTGATGATAATACACTCTCTGTAAATGTGGCACGTTTACGTAAGAAGTTAGAGGCAGTCGGTTTGAAGGAATTTATAGAAACCAAGAAAGGTGTCGGCTACGGGTTGCGTCATGATGGGTAAGTGTCAATTTATCAAATACTATATTAGGTCTCGTCTGCCTTTCTATCTCTTGGTTATCTTTAACGGAATCATCTTGCTTTTGTTTGCCTTTTTATTTGAAGAGGCAGCAGATGTTCTTTATTATTCCCTGACAATCCTGACTTTTGTGACCATCATTATGGTGGCTTGGGACTTGTTTAGATCCTATCAGTCTTATAAGCTAGCATATCTATATGAGGAAATTACTCCCTTAAGTCCCTTGGAATTTTACTTAGCCCAGACCTTGGAAAATGCAAGGGAGAATCAGAAGAATCAGACTGAGGAGGGATGTAAGCGCTATACAGATTTGATGGACTACTACACTCTTTGGGTTCATCAAATCAAGACGCCAATAGCGGCTAGTCAATTGTTGGTTCAGGATGTCACAGATAGGAATACTAGATCTCTCTTAGAGCAAGAAATCTTCAAGATCGATGCCTACACTCATTTGGTTTTGCAGTATTTACGTTTAGAAAACTTTCATGATGATTTGCAGTTGAAACAGGTTGCATTAGAACAATTAGTTAAAGAAGTTGTTAGAAAGTATAGTCTTTTCTTTATTCAAAAAGGGTTGACTATTAACCTAGATGACTTGGATGTTAAGGTTATTTCAGATGAAAAATGGCTCTTAGTCATCATTGAGCAGGTCTTGTCAAACAGTTTGAAATATACAAAGAATGGCGGTATTGAAGTTTACTTCAAAGATAATACGCTTTATCTTAAGGATTCTGGGATTGGTATTAAGGATAGTGATATTTTAAGGGTTTTTGAGCGTGGCTTTTCAGGTTACAATGGCCGATTGACTCAGCAGTCGTCTGGGTTAGGTCTCTATCTTTCAAAGAAAATTGCTGATCAGCTTGGACATGATATTAGTATTAGCTCCCAAGTAGGTCAAGGAACCACAGTTTCCATTCATTTTCAAAAGCAGAAGTTAGCCATTGATTGATAACTTACAAAAGTGTAAGAAATATGACCACAAATGAAAGCAAGGGTTATGGTTTTGCCCCTGCTTTTTCTATAAAATGGTATCAGAAGTTAAGTAAGAGATTCCTAAAATCTCTCCAAAATCTACTAAATAAAGGAGCTTATTATGACATTACTAGATGTTCAACATGTTAAAAAAATTTATAAAACACGTTTCAAAGGAAATCAGGTTGAGGCCCTTAAAGATATCCATTTTACGGTTGAAAAGGGTGAGTATGTTGCTATTATGGGTGAGTCTGGCTCAGGAAAATCAACCCTGCTCAACATTCTTGCCATGCTTGATAAACCAACGGCAGGGCGTGTCTACCTTAATGGCATGGACACAGCAACCATTAAAAATAAGGATGCTTCCAGTTTCCGTCGTGAAAAATTAGGATTTGTTTTCCAGGATTTTAACCTTTTGGATACCCTATCTGTTAAAGATAATATCTTGCTACCTTTGGTCCTTTCTCGACGTCCACTTAAGCAAATGATGACGCAAGTAGAAGCAGTCAGTCGTCAATTGGGAATCCATCCCTTGCTAGAGAAGTACCCTTATGAAATTTCAGGTGGGCAAAAGCAAAGGGTTGCAGTTGCGCGTGCAATCATCACTAAACCAGAAATCCTCTTAGCAGATGAGCCAACAGGCGCCTTGGATTCAAAATCTTCAGCGGCCTTATTGGATGTCTTTGATACTATTAATGCCAGCGGTCAGACCATCCTTATGGTAACTCACTCAACATCGGCCGCCAGTCGTGCTCAGCGTGTTTTGTTTATTAAGGATGGTATTCTTTATAATCAAATCTTTAAAGGGGATAAGTCTGAACATCAAATGTTCCAAGAAATTTCCGATACACTAACTACAATGGCAAGTGAGGTGAACTAATATGTTTCGTCTAACCAATAGACTGGCTTTATCCAATCTCATCAAAAATCGTAAGCTTTATTATCCGTATACATTGGCAACTATTCTGGTTATTGCTATTACCTATATTTTTACATCTTTACTGCTTAATCCGCATCTGGGTGACTTACCTGGGGCAGATTCTATCAAGGCGGTTTTGGGTATGGGACTTGTAATTGTCGCCCTCTCTTCTGGGATTATTGTTCTTTATGCCAATAGCTTTGTTATGAAAAATCGTTCAAAGGAGCTTGGTCTCTATAGTGTGCTAGGCTTGGAGAAGCGTCACCTCTTTAGCATGATATTAAAAGAAACGATGATTATGGGGGTTGTAACTTTGCTTCTAGGTATAGGTGTAGGGGCGCTATTCGATAAACTCATTTATGCTTTTCTTCAAAGAATTATCGGAGAAAGTACAGGTTTGGTTTCAACCTTTCAAGTAATGACTATTCCTATTGTTCTTGTCATCTTTGCTTGTATTTTTAGTTTGTTGGTTTTGGTAAATGGTTTCCGATTACTACGGCTTAATCCTTTACAATTAACGAAAGATGGCCTTAAGGGTGAAAAAAAAGGACGTTTCCTAGTTGTTCAAACTCTTTTAGGACTTGGGACTATGGGATGCGGTTACTATCTTGCTCTCTCTGTTAAGAATCCAGTAACAGCTATTATCAGTTTTTTCCTAGCTGTTTTACTGGTCATTTTAGGGACTTATCTTCTTTTCAATGCCGGGACAACAGTAGTTCTGCAACTTTTGAAAAAGAAGAAAAGCTACTATTACAAGCCTAATAATATGATTTCCATTTCCAACCTTGTCTTTCGAATGAAGAAAAATGCAGTTGGGCTGGCGACCATTGCTATCCTCTCAAGTATGGTTCTCGTGACGCTTGTAGGTGCTACAAATATCTATGCTGGAAAAAAAGACTATCTGGCCAGTGCTGCTCCACATGATTACTCAGTTACCGGAACGAATGTGGATGTAACAAGTACACAGAAGGTTATGGATGATTTCTTATCACAGTCGGGAAATCAGGTCAATAGAAAAACGGAAGTAACTTACATCTACTTTGGTATCAAAAAACAAGAAAAAAACAAGTTAACCATCTTTTCTAAGAATGAAAGAAAAGTTCTACCAAAGTCAATTTTTATTGTCTTCTCACAAGCTACTTATAAACAATTAACAGGTAAAGACCTCAATCTGACTTCAAATCAAGTTGGCTTATTTACTAAAAATAAAACATTGAAAGATCAAAAGAGTGTCTCTATCAATGGTCAAAACTACCAGATTCAGAATAGCCTTAATGACTTTATTAAAGGTAAAGTACCCAATAACTTTTCAGTTATATCTTCTGATTATAGCTACCTTGTCGTTCCTGATACGGATAATTTTAAAGAAAGTATCAAAGGAACAGCAACCACTCAGACTACCTATATTGGTGTTAACGTCAAAGACCCTGCACATGATGCCAAGAAAAATTCAGATTTGTTAGACAAACTCGCGGATAAAGAAACGCAACAGTTAGATGGACAAACTACTGGTGTCCCTTGGTTTAACCTCATTACTAATAGCCGATATGATGTAGAAGGGGCACTAAATGGCTTTGTTAGCGGAACATTATTTATCGGTATTTTCCTATCTATCATCTTCATGATTGGTACAGTTCTTGTGATTTACTATAAACAGATTTCTGAAGGTTATGAGGATCGTGAGCGCTTTGTTATTCTTCAAAAGATTGGTTTGGACGATCAACAAGTCAAGAAAACCATTCGTAAACAAGTTCTTACCGTCTTTTTCCTCCCTCTGATTTTTGCCTTTATTCACTTGGCCTTTGCCTATCATATGCTCAGTTTGATTATACGTCTTATTGGGGTTCTCAATCCAGATCTTATGTTAGTGGTCACTATTATTGTTTGTGGCGTTTTCTTCCTAGCCTATGTCTTGGTTTTCGCCCTAACGTCGCGTTCTTATCGTAGAATCGTATCAATGTAACTTACATAGAGTCTAGTTCATGCTAGGCTCTATTTCTTTTATGCTATAATAGATGAAAGAATTATAAATCATCGGAGAAAACACATGTCGCAGACTATTGATGTCAAACGTTACGAGGAGTTGGCACGTCAAAAGCAGGGGGAGCACCGTAAGTTTCTAGCCCAACTCAAGAAGAAGGCCCCTAAAAATTTAGATAAGATTGTTCAGGAGGTGCATAATGAAGTATTTCAAGAAATTGATTGTACCCAGTGTGCAAATTGCTGTAAGACGCTAGGACCAGATTTCACAGAGCAGGACATCACTCGTATTGCAAAGCATTTTCGTATGAAGTTACCTGCCTTTGAGGAGATGTACTTACAGGTAGATGAGGATGGTGATAAGGTCTTCAAGTCTATGCCTTGTCCATTTTTGGGACCTGATAATCTCTGTGATATCTATGACGTCCGCCCCAAGGCTTGTGCAGCTTTTCCTCACACGAATCGTAAGAAAATCTATCAGATTAATCATTTGACTATCAAAAATACGCTTTTCTGTCCAGCGGCCTACCTCTTTGTGGAA
Organism: Streptococcus vestibularis ATCC 49124; assembly: GCF_000188295.1. Taxonomy (GTDB): domain Bacteria; phylum Bacillota; class Bacilli; order Lactobacillales; family Streptococcaceae; genus Streptococcus; species Streptococcus vestibularis. Next base: position 673,529 of record NZ_GL831112.1, read on the forward strand.
AAACTTAAGGACAGAATTTAGGGAGGACAAGTCATGAAAGCATTATTAAAAATAGAATGGATAAAACCATGACGTAGCTGGCCAGTCTCTATCATGGGAATCGGGATCCCCGTCACTCTTTATCTCCTCTATTCAAGTATTGTTTCAAGTCTGACTCAGAGTTACAGAAAGAGTCTCTAAGAAACTATATGTTAACCATTACTGGCTTTTCCATGTCTAGTTTTGGTTTGTTTACCTTTCCCTATATGTTGCAAGAGGACCAAACGGAGCACTGGTTAACCTATATCGAGCATTCTAAAATCAGCATTTCGTCTTATTATCTATCTAAGATCTTTCGTGTTTTGCTGAATTTTATGGTGGCTATCATTGTGACTTTTTGTGTGGGAGCCTTTGTTCGAGATGTTGAGTTGCCTTTGTCAGGTTGGCTAGGTTCAGGTGCCCTCTTACTTCTATCAAGCTTGGTCTTTTTGGCTTTTGGCTTGCTTATCGCTCAGATTAAATCCCAACAAATTATGTCTGTGGTTGCAAATATCACCTACCTTGGCTTGGCTATTGTGGGTGGTTCATGGATGCCTATTTCCATGTTTCCAAAGTGGGTTCAGAGCATTTCTGAGTGGACGCCTGTCTATCATGTCAATGAGTTGGTCGTTAATTTTGCAAAGGACGGAACATTTTCATGGAAATCACTTTTGTTTATTTTGGCTTATACTGTAGTAGCAACAGGGCTTGCACTCTTTATCAAGTCTCATAGAGAAAGTAATCGAGGTTAAAGGAGAAATAATGGATATTTGGAAGAAGATGTATGAACGAGCCCAAGCCTTGTATCAGCCACAGGAAGTCTCAGACTTTGTCTATGCTAGGCACGTTGTGGCTGCCGTTGAGGCTGAAGATGGGCAAATTTTCACAGGCTTTTGTATGGAAGGGACGTGTGGTGTTTTCCATCTATGTGCCGAAAGGGCTGCCCTTTTCAATATGTATCAAGAAACTGGTCAGACTAAGGTCAAGCGTATTATCGCCTTTCGTGACCAGCCACCTCATGGTGGACCGTCTGGCATGCCTTGTGGAGCTTGTCGCGAATTTTTAATGGAACTGCATACTGACAATCGTAATTTAGAGTTCATGGTTGACTACGAAACACGTCAAACCATTACTTTGGGTGAATTGTTGCCACTGTGGTGGGGAGAAGAACGGGCTCAGCAGTTTGAAGAGAAGTCGAAAGACAAGGTTTAAAGTTTGTAGAAATCTCTAAACTCTCGTGATTCAAGTGCGAGGGTTTATTTTTTGAAATAAATTTCAGAAAATTCCAAACACATCTTGAAATTCAAAATGAAAGTGCTATACTATATCGTGAAAATAGAAAGAAGGTTTCACTATGGACTCACTTGTATCTTTTAGTAAATGGCTCAGCAAATGGTTTACTGTAGCTGTTATCCTCTGGGCGGCCTTTAACTACGCCCTTCCTGCAACTAGTAGTTGGGTCATTCCCAATACGGCCTACTTGCTTGGTTTGATTCTCTTTGGTATGGGGCTTACTTTGACCACTGAGGATTTCAAGCGTATTGCTAAGCGTCCAATTCCAGTTGTTCTAGGGACTGTAGCTCACTATGTCATCATGCCTGGTTTGGCTTGGTTGCTTTGTATGATTTTCCATCTGAAAGGTGCGACAGCAGCAGGTGTTATCCTTGTTGGGTCTTGTCCAAGTGGGACTTCATCGAGTGTCATGGCCTTCCTTTCAGGTGGGGATGTTGCCTTGGATGTCTCTATTGAAACCCTCTCAACTCTTTTGGCACCACTCATGATTCCAACCCTCTTGTCATTCCTGGCTGGTCAGTACGTGAGTGTCCCTGCCCAAAGCCTCTTCCTAAGTACCTTGCGTATCGTGGTTGTCCCTATTATCTTGGGTGTACTCGTTCACTCAATCTTTGGTAAGAAAATCGATGCCATCATCAAGATTATGCCTTTGATTTCACAAGCCGCCATCCTCTTGATTGTTGGAGCAGTTGTTTCTGCCAACCATGCCAACATTTTCACAGCAGCGACAGCCCTTGTTATCCCAGTTGTTATGCTTCATAACCTTTGTGGTTATGCGCTTGGTTTTGGATTTTCAAAACTCCTTGGCTTGGAGGAGCCTCAACAAAAAGCCATTACTTTCGAAGTGGGGATGCAAGACTCAAGTCTTGGAGCAACCCTTGCCATGAAATATTTCGTGCCACAAGCTGCCATCCCATCAACTATCTTCAGTATTTGGCACAATATCTCAGGTTCTATCCTTTCATCATGGTGGAAGAACCATTCAAAAAATAGTCATTAAGATAAATGAAAAGCTGACCTTGGGTTGGCTTTTTTTACGTCACATGACAAATGTCATATCATGTCATGACATCTGGTGCTAAAAAGAGAATGACCAAAAAGATATACTTTAGTCATAACTTAGAAATAATAAAAAACGAAAGAGGTCATCTCATGAAAATCAAAACATCTTACCTTATCTACGCTGTCATCGGAACTGTCTTTGCTGGACTTAGCATGTTTACTGACATCTTTGAAAGAGGCAATTTTGAAGTTATCTTCTCAAATTTGGGCATGATTATTGGCTTGTCTATCTCAGCCTACATTCTCATCACTATGGCTAAAAGTTTTATCGACCTTGTCATTAAAGAATTGAAAAACTAGGAGGCCCAGTATGAAATTATTGAAAATACTAAGCATTATGCTTCTAGCAGCAATTTGGACCATCCTCTTTGCCTATGTCTTACTTCATGGCAGCAGTGATATTCTCTACAGTGTTATGGGCGTCTCAGTTGCAGGCTGTTATGTTTTTCTAGCCTTCTACCAAAAGAAAGGAAATCACAAACATGAGTGAAGCAATCCTTCAAGTCACAAATCTTGTCAAAAAAATCAAAGGAAAAACGATTTTAGACCATATTAGCTTTGAGGTGGGAAAAGGCGACTGTCTTGCTTTAATTGGGCCAAATGGTGCTGGTAAAACGACCTTAATGTCCTGTATTCTTGGGGATAAGAAAGCCAGTAGCGGTCAAGTCTTTATCAAGGGTAAAAAGGGGAAAGCACAAGATCAAATTGCGGTCCTTCTCCAAGAAAATACCATCCCCTCGCAATTAAAAGTCAAGGAACTGATTGCTTTTTTCCAAGATATTTCTGAAAATGGCTTATCTAAAGAAGAGATACAAGCACTCTTACAATTCAAAGGCGACCAGTATCAGCAGTTTGCGGACAAACTCTCAGGAGGACAAAAACGTCTTCTTGCCTTTGTTCTCTGTCTTATTGGCAAGCCTGACATTCTCTTTTTAGATGAACCGACAGCAGGGATGGACACTACGACACGCCAACGTTTTTGGGAAATCATCAATGATTTGAAAAAGTCAGGTGTGACCATTCTTTATTCGTCCCACTATATCGAAGAAGTAGAGCACACGGCTGACCGTATCTTGGTCCTTCATCAAGGGAAACTTATCAGAGATACTACGCCACATGCCATGCGTAGCGAAGAAAAGGAAAAACAAGTCACCTTACCAAGTCGCTTTGTGCCAAGTCTTGACAAACTGGCAGCCATTTATGATGTGACTGAAAAACGTGATGTTGTAACCTTTATGACTAAAGATATTGAAAGTGTATGGAGTAGTTTACAAGCTCACGGCTGTCGCATTTCTGACATTGAAATTCAAAACAAGACACTTTTAGATAGCTTATTTGATAGCACAAGGGAGGACAAGTCATGAAAGCACTACTTAAAATCGAATGGATAAAAACATGGCGCAGTTGGCCCGTCTTCATCATGTCCATCGGAATGCCTGTCGGATTCTTCCTCTTGTATTCAGGTATGGAAATGAGTCCTGACCCAACGTCACAAAAAGCTTTTATCTTCTCCTATATGTTGACCATGACAGGATTCTCTATGTCCAGCTTTGGTTTCTTTACCTTCCCCTACATGCTTAGAGAGGACCAAACCGAGCACTGGCTGACCTACATCGAACATTCAAAAATCAGTATTCAATCCTATTACCTCTCTAAGATTTTCCGAGTTCTTATGAACTTTATGGTTGCTATCCTAGTGACTTTCTGTGTGGGAGCTTTTGTGCGTGATGTTGAGATGCCATTATCACATTGGCTCGGTTCAGGGGCTCTTTTACTCTTGTCAAGCCTAGTCTTCCTATCTTTTGGCTTACTCCTTGCCCAAATTAAGTCTCAACAAATCATGGCAATTGTCGGAAATATCGTTTTTCTTGGACTTGCTATTATCGGTGGTTCTTGGATGCCAGTTACCATGTTTCCAAAATGGGTTCAGCACATTTCCGAGTGGACACCCATCTACCATATCAATCAGTTGGTAGTCAATTTCGCAAAAAAATGGGAATTTTCATGGAAATCACTCATTTTTATCTTGGTCTATGCTACAATAGCTACAGGCTTAGCCCTTTTTATCAAATCGTACAGAGAAAGTGACCATGTTTAGAACATACCAGAAAAATGATTTTGCTTATTTTGTTAGTCTGATTTTCCTAGTCTTCCCGATCTTAGGAGTTGTTGGTGGGTATTTTCCAGTTTGGACCATAGTTTTGACTGGACTGTTTACCATAGCTTATCTCCTGATGGTGTATTTGAAAAAAGCTTATAGTAAGTGGATTCCCTTCCTGTGGTTTTATACTCTAGCTTACATTATCTTTATGTCCATTTGCTTCCAAGGTGGCATGATATGGTTTGTTTTTTTCAACGTTAATCTACTTGTTTGGCGATTTGAGGATAGCATATCTTCTTACCGTTTCTTATCCTTTCTAGTGACACTCTTGATTTTGACGTCATCATTCTTCCTATTGACAGACGATTTGAGTACCCGCCTCATGTCTATGGCGATTCCTCTCTTTTCTTTGGGAATGTACTATTTTCAAAACCGTATGCGTCAGGAGAGAAAGATGGAAGAAGCCCTCGCGGAGCAGAATCGTACCATTAATATCCTGTCAGCTGAAAATGAACGCAATCGTATTGGTCGTGATTTGCACGATACCTTAGGGCATACCTTTGCCATGATGAGTCTTAAAACCGAGTTGGCTCTAAAACAGATGGACAAGGAGCAGTATGAAGCTGCTAGAAAGAATCTGGAAGAATTGAACCAGATTAGCCGAGACTCCATGTACGAGGTGCGTGAGATTGTCAATAAGCTCAAGTACCGAACGGTGGCAGAGGAGCTACTGGAACTCGAACGACTCTTTGACCTATCTGATATTGTCTTGACTGTGGATAGTAGCCTTGACTTAGACAGCCTGTCACCCGTTAGTCAGTCTACCTTGTCCATGGTGCTTCGTGAACTGGCCAATAATGTCATCAAACATAGCCAGGCTGAAAGCTGTCAGATTCGTCTAAGACGTGATCATGGTATTATCCTTGAGTTTGAGGATGATGGTTGTGGGTTTAAGGAAGTCACGGGCCAAGAACTACACAGTATCAGAGAGCGCCTCAATTTGGTAGATGGAGACTTGGAAATTCTGTCACAATCGCATCCAACTATTATTCGTGTGTATATGAAAGAGGGAGGAAAAGCATGAAATTATTAGTTGCCGAAGACCAGTCAATGTTGAGGGATGCCCTCTGCCAGCTCCTCATGTTGGAAGACGATGTCGAAGAAGTCCATGCGGCTAGTGATGGTCAAGAAGCCATTGCTCTCTTGGAAAAAGAAGAAGTCGACGTAGCCATTTTAGACATTGAAATGCCAGTTAAGACAGGCCTTGATGTCCTAGAGTGGATCCGTGCCAACCAAAGAGAAACGAAGGTCGTTATTGTGACCACCTTCAAACGAAAAGGCTATTTTAAACGAGCCCTTGCAGCCCAGGTGGATGCCTATGTGCTCAAAGAGCGTTCCATCAGTGACCTCATGGCGACCATCCATACCGTCCTAGTAGGTCATAAGGAGTACTCACCAGAGCTTGTTGAAGGTGTCGCCTTTGATAATAATCCACTCAGCCAACGTGAACAAGAAGTCTTGGCCATGGTAGCTCAAGGTTCAACCAACCAAGAAATTGCTGAAAGCCTCTTTCTCTCAAATGGAACCGTCCGAAATTACATGACAGCCATCCTGACCAAACTTAATGCAGGTAATAGAACAGAAGCAGTCCGCATTGCCAAAGAAAAAGATTGGCTAGGGTGAGGAGAATTGGAAGAGTTCCAAAGCCACCTCTAATCCAGACTTGTTATATACACCAATCCTTCAGTGCTAGATACCGCCAAGTATGTTTTCCTATAAATGCTTTAGATCATACATTCTGAGTCTGTCTTTATAGACAGTATTTTTTTGTTTTCTTAAAATATCAAAACTATTTTCTCTTTTGTGAGAATAATACTTGGTTTCCTTTTTTAACTGTTTTATAATAGAGTCATACTGAGGCCTTCTGGTGTGAGAAAGATGGCAGATTTTAGGAGATGAGAAATCGGCTTTTTGTGTTTAGATGACAAGATTTGTTGATTTTTTTACGATAGGGAGATAGATATGGCAATGATAGAAGTGAGGCATCTTCAGAAAAATTTTGTGAAGACTGTTAAGGAACCGGGCTTGAAGGGGGCGTTACGCTCCTTTATTTATCCTGAAAAGCAGACCTTTGAAGCGGTCAAGGATTTGACCTTTGAGGTTCCTAAGGGGCAGATTTTAGGTTTCATTGGAGCAAATGGTGCTGGGAAGTCGACAACCATCAAAATGCTGACAGGAATTTTGAAACCAACATCTGGTTTTTGTCGGATTAACGGCAAGATTCCCCAGGACAATCGCCAAGATTATGTCAAGGATATAGGAGTGGTCTTCGGACAACGTACCCAGCTATGGTGGGATTTGGCATTGCAAGAGACCTACACGGTTTTAAAAGAAATTTACGATGTTCCAGACTCGCTCTTCCATAAGCGCATGGACTTTTTGAATGAAGTCTTGGATTTGAAGGACTTTATCAAGGACCCCGTTCGAACTCTTTCACTAGGTCAACGGATGCGGGCGGATATTGCGGCTTCCTTGCTTCACAATCCCAAGGTTCTCTTTTTGGATGAACCGACTATTGGTTTGGACGTTTCGGTCAAGGATAACATTCGTCGAGCCATTACCCAGATCAATCAGGAGGAAGAAACAACCATTCTCTTGACCACTCACGATCTGAGCGACATTGAGCAACTGTGTGATCGGATTTTTATGATTGATAAGGGGCAGGAGATTTTTGATGGAACGGTGAGACAGCTCAAGGAAACCTTTGGCAAGATGAAGACTCTTTCTTTTGAACTGGTGCCAGGTCAAAGTCATCTTGTTTCTCACTATGAAGGCCTGCCTGATATGACCGTTGATAGACAAGGAAATAGCCTCAATATTGAATTCGATAGTTCACGCTACCAGTCAGCTGACATTATCAAGCAAACCCTGTCTGATTTTGAAATTCGCGATTTGAAGATGGTAGATACGGATATCGAGGATATTATCCGTCGCTTCTATCGAAAGGAGCTCTAAGATGGTCAAATTGTGGAGACGTTATAAACCCTTTATCAATGCAGGTGTTCAGGAGTTGATCACCTACCGAGTCAACTTTATTCTTTATCGGATTGGGGATGTTATGGGGGCTTTTGTGGCCTTTTATCTCTGGAAGGCTGTCTTTGATTCCTCGCAGGAGTCCTTGATTCAGGGCTTCAGTATGGCAGATATTACCCTCTACATCATCATGAGTTTTGTGACTAATCTTTTGACAAGATCAGATTCGTCCTTTATGATTGGGGAGGAGGTCAAGGATGGCTCTATTATCATGCGATTGTTGCGACCAGTGCATTTTGCGGCTTCTTACCTCTTTACTGAGCTTGGTTCCAAGTGGTTGATTTTTATCTCTGTTGGCCTTCCATTTTTAAGTGTCATTGTTTTGATGAAAATCTTATCTGGGCAAGGTATTGTAGAAGTGATAGGCTTAACTGTCCTTTACCTCTTTAGCTTAACACTCGCCTACCTGATTAACTTTTTCTTTAATATCTGTTTTGGTTTTTCAGCCTTTGTATTTAAAAATCTTTGGGGATCAAATCTCCTCAAGAATTCCTTGGTGGCTTTTATGTCTGGAAGTTTGATTCCCTTGGCTTTCTTTCCAAAGGTTGTTTCAGATATTCTGTCCTTCCTGCCTTTTTCATCCTTGATTTATACTCCGGTCATGATCATTGTTGGGAAATACGATGCCAGTCAGATTTTTCAAGCGCTTTTACTCCAGTTCTTCTGGCTTATAGTTATGGTGGGCTTGTCTCAGTTGATTTGGAAACGAGTCCAGTCATTTATCACCATTCAAGGAGGATAGTATGAAAAAATATCAACGCATGCATCTGATTTTTATCAGACAATACATCAAGCAAATCATGGAGTACAAGGTCGATTTTGTGGTTGGTGTCCTAGGAGTCTTTCTGACTCAAGGCTTGAACCTCCTGTTTCTCAATGTCATCTTTCAACATATTCCATCTCTAGAAGGCTGGACTTTTCAAGAGATTGCCTTTATCTATGGATTTTCCTTGATTCCCAAGGGACTGGACCATCTCTTTTTTGATAATCTTTGGGCTTTAGGTCAACGACTAGTCCGAAAAGGGGAGTTTGACAAGTACCTAACTCGTCCTATCAATCCTCTCTTTCACATCCTAGTTGAGACCTTTCAGATTGATGCTTTGGGCGAACTTTTAGTCGGTTGCATTCTATTGGGAACAACAGTATCAAGCATTGCTTGGACGCTTCCCAAATTTCTACTTTTTCTAGTCTGTATTCCTTTTGCGACCTTGATTTATACTTCCTTGAAAATCGCGACAGCCAGCATCGCTTTTTGGACCAAGCAGTCAGGAGCAATGATTTACATCTTCTATATGTTCAATGACTTTGCCAAGTATCCGATTTCCATTTACAATTCGCTTCTTCGATGGTTGATTAGCTTTATCGTGCCTTTTGCATTTACGGCCTATTATCCTGCTAGCTATTTCTTGCAGGACAAGGATGTAATCTTTAACATCGGAGGTTTGATGTTGATTTCCCTTGTTTTCTTTGTTATTTCCCTTAAACTCTGGGATAGGGGCTTGGATTCTTATGAAAGTGCTGGGTCCTAAGATGAAGAAACTCAAAGCCTTGTCTCAGGACAGGCTTTTTCTAGTAGAGATGAAAATTCCTTGACATTTATTCTCAGAGTGTTATACCGTAAGTGTGATCGCCGATTTAGCTCAGTTGGTAGAGCAAGGCACTCGTAAAGCCTAGGTTATAGGTAGATAAACGACTGAGGATTTGAAAAAATAGATATGTAGAAGATAACCGTTAAGTCTTATTCTTAGCGGTTTTTTATATTGTTTAATAGCGCTGATATTTCATTAATGATGTTTGACTTTGTGATGTTGCTAGTGCTTTAAGTTGATTGCTACTATTTTTGATGGTGTGAATGTTCTGATAATGTACCCCAGCTAACTACGAAAGTTTTTGACTCTATGTTTTTAATTCTTATTAAAAAATAAATTAACGTATATTAATTTTTCTTGACTTAAATTTTTTAAATGATATACTATTTTTCTGGAGAGCTAACAATTATATATAAATGTACTACTCTATTTCCTAGATAATACTTATACTCGATGAAAATCAAAGAGCAAACTAGAAAACTATCCGCAGGTTGCTCAAAGCACTGCTTTGAGGTTGTAGATAGAACTGACGAAGTCAGTAACCATACATACGCTAAGATGACGTTGACGCGGTTTGAAGCGATCTTCGAAGAGTATTAGTAAAACTTTTTATAACAAATGCTAGCAAAGTTAAAGTTTACTATCTATTGGAAGTTAAATAAATATGTAAGGAATTAAAATGAAAAAAAGTACAGTATTGTCATTAACCACAGCTGCAGTTATTTTAGCAGCATATGTTCCTAATGAGGTAATCCTAGCAGATACACCTAGTTCTGAAGATTCTTTAAAAATATCTGATAAAGAAACAGTAATAGGTAACCAAAACGAAAACAAAGAAAAACTTGAAGATATTCATAATGTTATAGAAACTTCAAAGGATACTGAAGAAAAGAAAACAACAATTATTGAGGAAAAAGAAGTTGTTAGTAAAAATCCTGTGATAGACAATAACACTAGCAATGAAGAAGCAAAAATCAAAGAAGAAAATTCCAATCAATCCCAAGGAGATAAAGCGGACTTGTCTGCAAGTAAAGACCCAGAAAGTCCCCAAAAAGAGGATAAACTTGTCTATATTGCTGAATTTAAAGATAAAGAATCTGGAGAAAAAGCAATCAAGGAACTATCAAATCTTAAGAATACAAAAGTTTTATATACTTATGATAGAATTTTTAACGGTAGCGCTATTGAAACAACCAAAGATACTCTGGACAAAATTAAACTAATAGAAGGTATTTCATCGGTTGAAAGGTCACAAAAAGTCCAACCTATGATGAATCATGCTAGAAAAGAAATTGGAGTTGAAGAGGCAATCGATTACCTAAAATCTATCAATGCACCATTTGGGAAAAACTTTGATGGTAGAGGTATGGTCATTTCAAATATCGATACGGGAACGGATTATAGGCATAAGGCCATGAGGATTGATGATGACGCTAAAAGCTCAATGAGATTTAAAAAAGAAGACTTAAAAGGTACTGATAAAAATTTCTGGTTGAGTGATAAAATTCCTCATGCTTTCAATTATTATAATGGTGGTAAAATTACTGTAGAAAAAGCTGATGATGGAAGCGATTTTTTTGATCCACATGGGATGCATATTGCAGGGATTCTTGCGGGAAATGATACTGAAAAAGATATTAAAAACTTTAACGGAATAGATGGAATTGCTCCTAATGCACAGATTTTCTCTTATAAAATGTACTCTGACGCAGGATCTGGCTTCGCAGGAGATGAAACAATGTTTCATGCTATTGAAGATTCGATCAAACACAATGTCGATGTTGTTTCGATATCATCTGGCTTTACAGGAACAGGTCTTGTAGGTGAGAAATATTGGCAAGCTATTAGAGCATTAAGAAAAGCAGGCATTCCAATGGTTGTAGCTACGGGTAACTATGCGACTTCTGCTTCAAGTTCTTCATGGGATTTAGTGGCAAATAATAATCTGAAAATGACCGACACTGGAAATGTAACACGAACTGCAGCACATGAAGATGCGATAGCGGTCGCATCTGCTAAAAATCAGACAGTTGAGTTTGATAAAGTCAACATAGGTGGAGAAAATTTTAAATACAGAAATATAGGGGCCTTTTTCGATAAGAATAAAATCACAACAAATGAAGACGGTTCAAAAGCTCCTAGTAAATTAAACTTTGTATATATAGGCAAAGGTCAAGACAAAGATTTGATAGGATTGGATCTTAAGGGCAAAATTGCAGTAATGGATCGAATTTATACCAAGGATTTAAAAGATGCTTTTAAAAGAGCAACGGATAAGGGCGCACGCGCCATTATGGTTGTAAATACTGTCAATTACTACAATAGAGATAATTGGACAGAGCTTCCAGCTATGGGATATGAGGAGGATGAAGGAACTACTAGTCAAGTTTTTTCAATTTCAGGAGATGATGGTGTAAAGTTATGGAACATGATTAACCCTGCCAAAAAAACTGAGGTTAAAAGGAATAATAAAGAAGATTTTAAAGATAAATTGGAGCAATACTATCCAATTGATATGGCAAGCTATAATTCTAATAAACCGAATGTAGGTGACGAAAAAGAGATTGACTTTAAGTTTGCACCTGACACAGACAAAGAACTGTATAAAGAAGAGATCATCGTTCCAGCAGGGTCCACATCTTGGGGGCCAAGAATAGATTTACTTTTAAAACCGGATGTTTCAGCACCCGGTAAAAATATTAAATCCACTCTCAATGTCATTAATGGGAAATCAACTTATGGTTATATGTCAGGGACTAGTATGGCAACTCCAATCGTGGCAGCTTCTACTGTTTTGATTAGACCAAAATTAAAAGAAATGCTTGAAAGACCTGTGTTGAAAAATCTTAAGGGAGATGACAAAATAGATCTTACAAGTCTTACAAAAATAGCCCTACAAAATACTGCACGCCCTATGATGGATGCAACTTCTTGGAAAGAAAAAAGTCAATACTTTGCATCACCTAGACAACAGGGAGCAGGGCTAATTAATGTTGCCAATGCTTTGAGAAATGAAGTCGTAGCTACTTTTAAAAACACGGATTCTAAAGGTTTGGTAAACTCTTATGGTTCTATTTCTCTTAAAGAAATAAAAGGAGATAAAAAATATTTTACAATTAAGCTTCACAATACATCAAACAGGCCTTTAACCTTTAAAGTTTCAGCATCTGCTATAACTACAGATGCTCTCACTGACAGACTCAAACTGGATGAAACATACAAAGATGAAAAATCTCCAGATGGGAAGCAAATTGTTCCAGAAATCCACCCAGAAAAAATCAAAGGAGCAAATATTACATTTGAGCATGACACTTTCACTATAGGCCCAAATTCTAGCTTTGATTTAAATGCGGTTATAAATGTTGGGGAGGCTAAAAACAAAAATAAATTTGTAGAATCATTTATTCATTTTGAGTCAGTGGAAGAAATGGAAGCTCTGAACTCCAACGGGAAGAAAATAAACTTCCAACCTTCTTTATCGATGCCTCTAATGGGATTTGCTGGGAATTGGAACCACGAACCAATCCTTGATAAATGGGCCTGGGAAGAAGGTTCAAGATCAAAAACAATGGAAGGTTATGATGATGATGGCAAACCGAAAATTCCAGGAACCTTAAATAAGGGGATTGGTGGAGAACATGGTATAGATAAATTTAATCCAGCTGGAGTTATACAAAATAGAAAAGATAAAAATACAACATCCCTAGATCAAAATCCAGAATTATTTGCTTTCAATAACGAAGGAATCAATGCACCATCATCAAGTGGTTCTAAGATTGCTAACATTTATCCTTTAGATTCAAATGGAAATCATCAAGATGCTCAACTTGAGAGAGGATTAACACCTTCTCCACTTGTATTAAGAAGTGCAGAAGAAGGATTGATTTCAATAGTAAATACAAATAAAGAGGGAGAAAATCAAAAAGACTTAAAAGTCATTTCGAGAGAACACTTCATTAAAGGAATTTTAAACTCTAAGAGAAATGATGCTAAGGGAATCCAATCTTCTAAGCTAAAAGTTTGGGGCGACCTGAAATGGGATGGACTCATTTATAATCCTAGAGGTAGAGAAGAAAATGCCCCAGAAAGCAAGGATATCAAAGATCCTGCTACTAAGATAAGAGGACAATTTGAACCGATTGCAGAAGGTCAATATTTCTATAAATTTAAATATAGATTAACTAAAGATTACCCATGGCAGGTTTCCTATATTCCTGTAAAAATTGATAACACAGCTCCTAAAATTGTTTCTGTTGATTTTTCAAATCCTGAAAAAATTAAGTTGATTACAAAGGATACTTATCACAAGGTAAAAGATCAATACAAGAATGAAACCCTATTTGCGAGAGATCAAAAAGAACATCCTGAAAAATTTGACGAGATTGCAAACGAAGTTTGGTATGCAGGAGCTGCTCTTGTTAATGAAGATGGAGATGTTGAGAAAAATCTTGAAGTAACTTATGCAGGTGAGGGTCAAGGAAGAAATAGAAAACTTGACAAAGACGGAAATACCATTTATGAAATTAATGGTGCAGGAGATTTAAGAGGAAAAATCATTGAAGTCATTGCATTAGATGGATCTAGCAATTTCACAAAGATTCATAGAATTAAATTTGCTGATCATGCTGATGAAAAGGGGATGATTTCCTATTATCTAGTAGATCCGGATCAAGATTCATCTAAATACCAAAAACTTGGAGAAATTCCTGAATCTAAATTTAAGAATTTAAAAAATGTTAAAGATGATAGCCTAAACAAAGAGACAACTGAGGTAGAACATCATCATGAAAATGAAGAGTCTATCGAAGAAAAATCTAGCTTGACTATCAATAAATCCATTTCAACAATTAGAGATTTTGAAAGTAAAGACTTAAAAAATCTCATTAAAAAGAAATTTAGAGAAGTTGATGACTTTACAAGTGAAACTGGTAAGAGAACAGAGGAATACGATTATAAATACGATGATAAGGGAAATATCATTGCTTATGACGATGGTAGTGCCTTACAATATGAAACTGAAAAACTTGACGAAATCAAATCAAAAATTTATGGTGTTCTAAGCCCGTCTAAAGATGGACACTTTGAAATTCTTGGAAAGATAAGTAATGTTTCTAAAAATGCCAAGGTATATTACGGCAATAACTATAAATCTATAGAAATCAAAACGACTAAGTATGATTCCCACTCAAAAACGATGACATTTGATTTATACGCTAATATTAATGATAGTGTGGATGGATTAGCTTTTGCAGGAGATATGAGATTCTTTGTTAAAGATGATGATCAGATAAAAGCTGAAACTAAAATTAGAATGCCTGAAAAAAATAAGGAAACTAAAACAGAATATCCCTATGCATCAAGTTATGGGAATGTAATAGAATTAGGAGAAGGTGATCTTTCAAAGAACAAACCAAACAATTTAACGGAAATGGAATCTGGTAAAATCTATTCTGATTCAGAAAAACAACAATATCTGTTAAAGGATAACATCATTCTAAGAAAAGGCTATGCACTAAAAGTGACTACCTATAATCCTGGAAAAACGGATATGTTAGAAGGAAATGGAGTTTATAGCCAGGAAGATATAGCAAAAATACAAAAGGCCAATCCTAATCTAAGAGTCCTATCAGAAAAAATAATTTATGCTGATAGTAGAAATGTTGAAGATGGAAGAAGTACTCAATCAGTATTAATGTCGGCTTTGGATGGCTTTAACATTGTAAAATATCAAGTGTTTACCTTTAAAATGAATGATAAAGGGGAGGCAATCGATAAAGATGGAAATCTTGTAACAGATTCTTCTAAACTGGTATTATTTGGTAAAGATGATAAAGAGTATCATGGGGAGGATAAGTCCAACGTAGAAGCTATAAAAGAAGATGGCTCTATGTTATTTATTGATATCAAACCAGTAAATCTTTCAATGGACAAGAACTACTTTAATCCATCTAAATCTAATAAAATTTATGTACGAAATCCAGAATTTTATTTAAGGGGTAAGATTTCTGATAAGGGTGGTTTTAACTGGGAGTTGAGAGTTAATGAATCGGTTGTAGATAATTATTTAATCTACGGAGATTTACACACTGATAACACTAGAGATTTTAACATTAAGCTTAATGTTAAAGACGGTGACATCATGGACTGGGGAATGAAAGACTATAAAGCAAACGGATTCCCAGATAAGGTAACAGATATGGATGGAAATGTTTATCTTCAAACTGGCTATAGCGATTTGAATGCGAAAGCGGTTGGAGTACACTATCAATTTTTATATGATAATGTTAAACCAGAAGTAAACATTGATCCTAAGGGAAATACTAGTATTGAATATGCTGACGGAAAATCTGTAGTCTTTAATATCAATGATAAAAGAAATAATGGATTCGATGGTGAGATTCAAGACAAACATATTTATGTAAATGGAAAAGAATATAAATCATTTGATGATATTAAACAACTAACAGATAAGACACTAAACATTAAGATTGTTGTAAAAGATTTTGCAAGAAATACAACCGTAAAAGAATTCATTTTAAACAAAGATACGGGAGAGGTGAGCGAACTAAAACCTCATACGGTAACTGTGACCATTCAAAATGGAAAAGAAATGAGTTCAACGATAGTGTCGGAAGAAGATTTCATTTTACCTGTCTATAAGGGTGAATTAGAAAAAGGATATCAATTTGATGGCTGGGAAATTGCTGGTTTCGAAGGGAAAAAAGACGCTGGCTATGTTATTAATGTATCAAAAGATACTCTTATAAAACCTGTATTCAAGAAAATAGAGGAGAAAAAGGAGGAGGAAAATAAACCTACTTTTGATGTATCCAAAAAGAAAGATAAGGTGCAAGCAAATCATAATCAATTAGATGAAAGTCACAGAAAAGAGGATTTACAAAGAGAAAATCATTCACACAAATCTGATTCAACTAAGGATGTTACAGCTACAGTTCCTGATAAAAACTTTGAAAATAAGAAGGAAGTTTATCTTAATGAACAAGAGAACATAGCTAATAAACATACTAACATTGATAGTAAGTCGGATACTAATAATACTGATAGACTACCAAAAACCGGGACAGTTAGCGAAGTATTCACGTCATTAGTTGCCGGAATAATGTTTACCTTAGGTGCGTTTCTTGGATTAAAGAAAAAAGATCAAGATTAAGACAAAGCTATAGATGAAAAAGATGGTGTTAAAAAGTTAGGCTTTGTAAAAGTTGCTGATAAGACTTATTATTTTGTAGAAGATGGTGAGAAGAAAACTGGTTTTGTTAAAATCGATGATAAAACTTACTATGTCAAAGAAGGTGTTCGTCTAACGGGTGATATTACTGTTGATGAGAAACATTATTTCTCTAAAGAAGATGGAATGAAAACTGGTTGGTTGAAACAAGGTGGTAGTTGGTATTATCTTGATAATTCAGGCGCTATGAAGACCTGTTGGTTCCAAGTAGATGGTAAATGGTACTATGCTTATAGTTCAGGAGCCCTTGCAGTAAGCACTACAATCAATGGTTATACAGTAAATGCCAACGGTGAGTGGGTTTAAAAGTGTAAAATTTACCATCGAAAATGTAAATAATGAAAAGAAAG
Organism: Streptococcus vestibularis ATCC 49124; assembly: GCF_000188295.1. GTDB lineage: Bacteria > Bacillota > Bacilli > Lactobacillales > Streptococcaceae > Streptococcus > Streptococcus vestibularis. Next base: position 690,284 of record NZ_GL831112.1, read on the forward strand.
CTTATAAAACGGGCTTTCTTTTTCTGCTATGAGAGGTGTATTTGAAAATTAACATAAGTATATAATTGTATAAATAAAATAACTATTAGGTACTAGCCCCC
>NZ_GL831112.1:690622-693402 GCF_000188295.1 Streptococcus vestibularis ATCC 49124
TTACTTGATTATCTTTTTAGAAAGCGTTATAATGAACCCGAATATGATTTTATGAAAGGGATTTTAAAATGAATAGAAAGAAAATCATTTTAACAAGCTTGGCTAGTGTAGCTGTTTTAGGTGCTGCGCTTGCTGCATCTCAACCGTCAGTTGTAAAAGCTGATGATTCTACTAATACAGCAACTAATACTGCTACTACTCCAGCTCGACCAGCAGCTACTCAGCCTGCCGAAACTGGAGCTACTGACACTTCTAAATCAGAAGTGACAAGTCCAGAGATTAAAGAAGCTGAAGCTGACGCTAAAGCTAAAGAAGAAAAAGTTACTGAAGCTCAAGCAAAAGTAGACACAACTACTACTGCAGCTAACGAAGCAAACACTAAACTAGAAGCTGAGACAAAAGAAGCTGCTGATGCTGAAGTCGCAAAAACTGAAGCTGAAAAAGCTAAAAAAACTGCTGACGATGAATTAGCTGCTGCTAAAGAACAAGCTGCTGAAGCTGACGCTAAAGCTAAAGAAGAAGCTAAAAAAGAAGAAGATGCTAAGAAAGAAGAAGCTGATTCTAAAGATGCTCTATCAAAAGCTTTAGATCAATTAGAAGAATCAATCGCAAATGATCCAAAAATTACTAATAAAGAAGCTGCTAAAAAAGCTGCTAAAGAATTAGTTGACAAAGAAGGATTATTAAAAGCTATTGAATCTGGTGATTTAAAAGCTGGTGATATTCTTAAAGAATTAGAAAACGACAGTAATACTGCTGGTAATACATCAACAACTCCAGCTGAAGCTAAATCTAAAGATCAACTTCCAGAAGACGTTAAAGCTGGAATCGAAAAAGCTGAAAAAGCAGATGCTGCTCGTCCAGCATCAGAAAAACTTCAAGATAAAGCTGATGATTTAGGTGAAAATGTTGATGCGCTTAAAGAAGATGCTGATGCATTAAAAGCTGAAGAAGATAAAAAAGCGGAAGCTCTTAAAAAACAAGAAGATACATTAAAAGAAGCCAAAGAAGCATTAAAATCAGCTCAAGATAATGGTTCTGATGCTGAAATCGTTGCTTCATTAGATAAAGCTGTTAAAGCTATCGAAAAAGCTAAAGATGCTGCACAAGATGCATTCGATAAAGCTGCTTCTGATACTCAAGCTTACGCTGAAGAACTTAACAAACTTACTGATGAGTACAACAAAACTCTAGAAGAAGTAAAAGCTGCTAAAGAAAAAGAAGCTAGCGAACCAGCTAAGCCAAAAGAAGAAGAACCAGCTAAACCAGCAGAAAAAACAGAAGCTGAAAAAGCTGCTGAAGCCAAAGCAGAAGCGGATGCTAAGGTTGCTGAATTAGAGAAAAAAGTTGCTGAAGAAGCTAAAAAAGTTGAAGAAGCTACAGCTAAAGCTACTAAAGAAGCTGAAGATGTAAAAGCTGCTCAAACTAAAAAAGATGAAGCCGATAAAGCTAAAGCTGACGCAGAAGCTGAATTGACTAAAGCCAAAGCAGAAGCAGACAAAGCTAAAGCAAAAGTTGAAGAACTTAAAAAAGAAGAATCTGAAACTAGAACTGCTCTTAAAGATGCATTAGATCAATTTGAAAAAGATATCGATGCTGATGCTAATATTACAAATAAAGAAGAAGCTAAAAAAGTATTAGGTAAAGAAGATATTTTAGCTGCAGTTGAAAAAGGAGACTTAACTGCAGGAGATGTTCTTAAAGAATTAGAAAATCAAAATGCGACTTCTGAAGCTAATAAAGATCAAGATCCTCAAGCTGACGAAATCGGTGCTACAAAACAAGAAGGTAAAGATCTATCTGAGCTTCCAGCTGCTGATAAAGAAAAATTAGACGCTGCTTACAACAAAGAAGCTTCTAAACCAATCGTTAAAAAACTTCAAGATATTGCTGATGATATAGCTGAAAAAATTGAAAAATTAACTAAAGTAGCTGATAAAGATAAAGCTGATGCTACTGAAAAAGCTAAAGCAGTAGAAGAAAAAAATGCTGCATTAGATAAACAAAAAGAAACTTTAGAAAAAGCTAAAGCTGCTTTTGAAACAGCTAAGAAAAATAATGCTGAACAATCTATCCAAGATGGATTACAAGATGCTGTAACTAGATTAGAAGCTGCTGTTAACGAAGTTCCAGAGTTCAACGGAGGCGTGAATGCTGCTGAAGCAGCTACTACTGAAGAAAAACCTGAGTTTGATTTATCAAAATTAAATGAAGGTAAATTACCTGAATCAAATAAAGAAAATCCAGCGCCATCAAGACCTGAAAAAACAGCTCCTGATTTCCCAATCCCAGCTAAAGTTGGAACACCTGGAAATTCACCGCGTGAAAATTCTGATACTACAGCTGTGAAAGCAGAAGATAAGAAAGAACTTCCTAACACTGGTTCTGTAAATGCTGGCGAAACATCTGTTGGCTCACGTGTGGCTAAAGATGCAAATAAATTGCCATCAACTGGTGACGAATCTTCAATTCTCACTACTGTGGGTATGGCAATAATGTCTTTATTTGGTATCCTATATATCGGAAAACACCGTAAAAATACAAATAAAGAAGTGTAAATTGTAAATAATAAACGATCTAGTTTAAATCGGCTCTTTGTCAACTGTAGTGGGTGACGAAAAGCGGCTCTTTGTCAACTGTAGTGGGTGACGAAAAGCTAACATCTAGAGGCTCTTTGTCAACTGTAGTGGGTGACGAAAAGCTAACATCTAGAGAGGACCTGATAGGTCCTCTTTTTATGTATGTTCAGAGTGATGAAGACACGCTTCTTAAAGTTGATG
>NZ_GL831112.1:695016-737622 GCF_000188295.1 Streptococcus vestibularis ATCC 49124
AATGCCTCTTTGAGGGGCTTGTGACGAGTCAAAAGCAATAAGGCTTGAACAAAGTGAAAGCCAGCGTCTTTAGGTACTGGCTGGTATTATGGGCTTATAGCTCTTGATCAAACCACCTGTTAGACGGGTGGTTATGATTTATTCTAAAAAATCAACCAAAGATTTTTTTTGCGAGTGCTTTTCCTTTCGGAGTTGCTGCTAAGCCACCTTCAGCAGTTTCACGGAATGCAGTTGGCATGGCTGAACCGACCTGATACATCGCGTCAACGACCTGGTCGACTGGAATGGCAGATGTGATACCTGCCAAAGCCATATCGGCAGCGACTAGGGCAAAACTTGCTCCCATAGCATTACGTTTGACACAAGGGACTTCGACTAATCCAGCTACGGGGTCACAAATGAGTCCCAACATATTTTTTAGTACAAAGCAAATGGCTTGGCTAGCTTGGAAGGGTGTTCCACCAGCAGCCATTGTAATAGCGGCTGCAGCCATAGCAGAGGCGGAACCAACTTCGGCTTGGCAGCCTCCCTCGGCGCCAGAAATCGAGGCATTATTTGCGATGACTAGACCAAATGCACCAGCAGTAAAGAGAAAATCCAATTGTTGTGATTCGGTTAAGCCCAGTTTTTGGATAGCAGTTGTAAGAACAGCAGGTAGGCAGCCAGCAGATCCAGCAGTTGGTGTGGCACAAACCAATCCCATCTTGGCATTAGATTCATTAACAGCCATGGCATTTCTAGCAGCACCCAAAACAGCAGAATCAGCCAAGGTATTTCCTTTTTTGATATAGGCATCCAGTTTAGCAGCGTCTCCCCCGGTTAAGCCAGTTGGTGATTTCTCAGGGGACAAACCAGCCTGAACAGACTCTTTCATCACTTCTAGATTTCGAGTCATGAGAGCAAGGATTTCATGACGTTCCCGTCCAGTTAGCTCTGTCTCTGTAGCGATCATGAGCTCGGCGATATTACCTTGGTAATCTCGGTCAGCTTGTTGAACCAATTCTTCAATAGTGTAAAACATGGAAATCTCCTCTTAACTGAAAAAGTTCACGTTATGCAAATTTGGAATTCTTGCGATATCAGTAACGGCTTCATCACACTGGTGAGAGTCAATTTCGATAATCATAATGGCCTTTTCACCGGCATTTTCCCGAGTAACAGTCATTTGAGCGATATTGATACCATAACGCGACAAAATATCTGTGACAAGGGCAATCATTCCAGGAACATCTTGGTGGACAATGATGAGAGTCGGTGTATTCATCTTGAGATTGACCGCAAAACCATTGAGCTCAGTTACTTGGATATTCCCTCCACCGATGGAAACACCAGTGGCAGAGATAGTTTTTGTAGCATTTTTTAGTGTAATACGAGTAGTGTTAGGATGCGGTGCATTGCTATCTTTGTTGATTTTCCAATAGACCTTAATGCCTTTTTCGTGTGCAATATCAAGTGCACGCGGAATATCAGGGTCATCTGTTTCCATACCTAAAATACCAGCTACAAGAGCCACATCTGTTCCATGACCTCGGTAGGTTTTTGCAAAGGAATTAAAAAGTTGAAATTCTACTTCAGTGGGTATATCACCAAAGATGGCCGAAACAATTTTTCCGATACGAACAGCTCCTGCAGTATGACTAGAGGAAGGTCCTACCATGACAGGACCGATAATATCAAAAACGGATTGAAATTTTAAATTTTTCATAACACGCCTCGTTTGATTAATCTTGTATTTTCAGTATACCACGAATTAGAGAGATTCGCTGTTTAAGTAAAAATCTATTGAAACCATAAAAAATAACTTATTTTAAGCTTTCTTTAAGGTTCAATAGATATAATAGTGTTCTATTAAGTAAGCAATACTTATTTTTCATAAATCAGAGAGGACGGTCTATGGGTCGTCCTTTTGTGTTTCTTTGTTTATATAGAGCTAGATTATGATAAAATAAACACTGATGTTTTAACTGTCAGAAAGGATCCGTCATGACCTACACCCATTTACTTTTCGATCTTGACCACACCCTCCTAGATTTTGACCGTGCTGAAGATATGGCTTTAAACTACTTGCTTGAAGAGGCTGGTGTAGCTTCACAAGAGATCAAGGCTTATAAAGACCACTATATTCCCATGAACCGTTCCATGTGGGAGGACCTCAACCATGGTTTGATTACAAAACCTGAATTGCTTCGCACGCGCTTTTCACGTCTCTTTGAGCACTTTGGAAAAGAAGTAGATGGTAGTCACTTAGCTGGGCGCTACCAACATTTCTTGAGTCAACAGGGGCAGGAACTTCCTCAGGCTCATGCTTTTTTAGCGGATGTCAAAGACCGTGGCTACAATATTTATGCAGCGACTAATGGTGTTAGTTTTATCCAACGTGGCCGCCTGCAGGCTTCGAGTATTTTACCTTTCTTTGACGATGTTTTCATCTCTGATGAGGTGGGTGCCCACAAACCGTCTACAGACTTTTTTGATAAAATTGCCAATCAGGTTCATGATTTTCACCCAAGCTCAGCTCTCATGATTGGTGATAGTCTAACTGCTGATATCCAGGGTGGTAATAATGCGGGTATTGATAGTGTTTGGTTCAATCCAAGTAACCTAGTCAATGAGACTCCAGCTGTTCCAACCTATCAAGTCAAAAGTTATGAGGAAATCCTGAAGATTTTGTCCAAGTAAAGCTATGATAGCCATGATTCCGAAGAGCTTTTTAGCTCTTTTTTTGCTACAATGAAAGCATGAATGATCTGATTAAACATAAGTTGGAATTGCTCCCAAACAACCCGGGGTGCTATCTCCACAAGGACAAATTCGGCAATATTATCTATGTCGGTAAGGCTAAAAATCTAAAAAATCGTGTGCGTAGCTATTTTCGTGGAAGTCATGATACCAAGACGGAGCTTTTGGTATCTGAGATTGCAGACTTTGAATTTATCGTAACCGAGTCTAATATCGAGGCCTTGCTTTTGGAAATTAATCTTATCCAAGAAAATATGCCTAAATTCAACATCCGCCTCAAGGATGACAAGTCTTACCCTTTTATCAAGATTACTAAGGAAATCTATCCAAGGCTCTTGATTACTCGCCAGGTTAAGAAGGATGGCGGTCTCTATTTTGGCCCTTACCCAGACTCTGGGGCAGCCAATGAAATCAAGAAGCTTTTGGACCGTATTTTTCCCTTTAAGAAATGTAAAAATCCCGCCAACAAGGTCTGTTTCTATTACCATATTGGCCAATGTAATGCCCACACCATCTGTCACACCACCGAGGACTATTGGCAAGGTTTGGTTGAGGATGTCAAGAATTTCCTAAATGGGCATGATGATAAAATCGTTAATCAGCTCAAGGCCAAGATGACGGACATGTCTGATCAGATGGAGTTTGAGCGTGCAGCGGAGTATCGAGATCTGATTGAGGCAGTGTCGACGCTTAGGACCAAGCAAAGGGTTATCCGTCAGGACATGCAGGACCGAGATATCTTCGGTTACTACGTGGACAAGGGTTGGATGTGTGTTCAGGTTTTCTTTGTTCGCCAAGGGAAACTCATTCAGCGTGATGTCAATATGTTCCCTTACTATAATGATGCTGAGGAAGACTTTCTAACCTATATGGGGCAATTTTACCTGGATAGTCGTCATCTCAAACCTAAGGAGATTTTTATTCCAGGTGACATTGATCAAGAGTCTGTCGAAGCTCTGGTTGGAGACGGGGTTAAGGTCTTCAAGCCTCAGCGTGGAGAGAAGAGGCAGTTGGTAAACTTGGCGACGAAAAATGCCCGCGTCAGTTTGACCCAAAAATTTGATCTCCTCGAAAAAGACTTGGCTAAGACCCAAGGAGCTATTGAAAATCTAGGCAAACTCATGGGGATTCCGACACCGGTCCGTATCGAGTCTTTCGATAACTCTAATATCATGGGAACTAGCCCTGTCTCTGCCATGGTTGTCTTTGAAAATGGTAAACCTAATAAAAAAGAGTACCGCAAATACAAGATTAAGACTGTTGAAGGTCCTGACGATTATGCCAGTATGCGTGAGGTCATTCGTCGTCGCTATAGTCGTGTCAAACGTGATGGTCTAACGCCACCAGACCTCATTATCATGGATGGTGGTCAAGGTCAGGTCAATGTAGCCAAGGATGTGCTTCGCAAGGAACTCAATCTATCTATCCCAGTTGCAGGTCTTCAGAAAAATGACAAGCACCAAACCAATGAATTGCTTTTTGGAGATCCTTTGCGAGTCATTGATTTGCCACGTCAATCCGAGGAATTTTTCCTCCTTCACCGTATTCAGGATGAAGTACACCGCTTTGCCATCACCTTCCATCGTCAAGTCCGTAGTAAGAATAGTTTCAGTTCTAAACTTGATGGCGTGGAGGGGTTAGGACCTAAGCGCAAACAAAAACTCCTCAAATACTTCAAGTCTATGACAGCTATCCAAAAAGCTACTGTTGAGGATATCCATGCCCTTGGCATTCCAGAAAAAGTAGCAGAGGCTCTGTTAGATAAATTAAATGATAACAATTAAAGAAACGTAATGAATTAAGTTCATTTTTTGTTACCTAAATTGTCAAATTAAGTTAGACTTTTCAAGTAACTCAGAAAAACTTGGTAGGGAGATTGATAATTCAATGATTTCCTAGGAATTCTATTTCTTGAGAGTGGGACAGAAATCGGTAATTCGTTAGAATTCGATTTCGTCGTCCCACCTCCGCACAGTTGAGTAGGGCAGTAAAAGCTGATGAAATCAGCGTAGTAGAGCCCACTCAACCACTGCGTCTTGCTCGACAATCCAAAAACAATAAAGAGGCTAGGACTTTTGTCCCAGCCTCATAATTTTGAGAAATATTAGTAAAATCCATTTGATGTCGAGAAAGAGAATGACAAACAAGTGATTGTCTTGCCTGAAGAGACGAAGGAACGGATAACGGGTGATTTGTTTGAGGGACTTTATCGGAAACGACAGATTGGATTTGGAAAACTCTTCAAGACTATCAAGAAAGAATTAGACTTAGATGATGTCGAAGATGGTAATCTTGTTCAGACTGGAGAGGATAGTCAAGAAGTATCGCGAGGTCAGGAAATTGTAGCCGTTTGGAATTGGCAGAGAAAGAATTATTTTTTACAGTTACTAAGAAATATGTTAGTCAGTTTTATTATTAGATGTATTTAATTTGCTGTAGTAATTGACAATTACGGCTGATAAGCATCCAAAAAAAATAAGTCCATATACAGTTAAAAAGACGCTAGTAATACGTCCGATTAGAGTAGTAGCTAGTATATCTCCGTAACCTACTGTTGTTGATGTGACAAAAGCATACCATAGTCCATCCCAGTAATTACTTATTTGAGGTTCAACTAATAAAAGTATTCCTCCTGAAATAAAAATAAAACTTACAAAACTTATCAAAAATTGATTAAAACCTGTAACTTTTATAATATGAAATAGAGTATTTAAACGTTTCATTTGGTTCTCCTTTGTTATAGTGTTAATGAAAATTATAGCATACAAAAAGTGTCTAAATATGTATTTTAGACACTTTTTATATTAAATTTTTATTATGTTTTCTTGATAGTAAGCCTCTATCGTTACAAGCTCGTTTGTGGTAAGATGAGTATAGGTCATTTATCTTAGTTCCTTTCAGACAAATGTGGTGTTTATCTGAGCCTAACATAGATGGCTTTTTCTGTCTAGCTTAATTTTACAAATTGGGACCTAAATTGTCAAATTAAGTTAGACTTTTCAAGTAACTCAGAAAAACTTGGTAGGGTGATTGATAATTCAATGATTTCCTAGGAATTCTATTTCTTGAGAGTGGGACAGAAATCGGTAATTCGTTAGAATTCGATTTCGTCGTCCCACCTCCGCACAGTTGAGTAGGGCTGTAAAAGCTGATGAAATCAGCGTAGTAGAGCCCACTCAACCACTGCGTCTTTCTCGACAATCCAAAGACAAATTGAGAGGCTAGGACTTTTGTCCCAGCCTCATAATTTTGAGAAACATTCGTAAAATCCATTTGTTTCGGTAATCCATTTCGTCCTATATGTTAGTTCCTTTCAGATAAATGTGGTGTTTATCTGAGACTAGCCTAGATGGCTTTTTCTGTCTTGCTTAATTTTACAAATTTGGTTATAATAAGATTAATTAAAAAGGGAAAGGAGTCATGCTATCAAAAACGAAGCTAAAATTGAACGTCTTTATGATAAGAGTCGTCGCGGCTTTCTTCGTGGAATCTTTAGTCGTGCTACGATTATCTTCTTGACCATCTTACTGCAGCTTGTTGTTGTGGCCATGTCTTACCTCTGGTTGCATCAATATAGGATACACCTGCAAGTTACAGAAGTAGTCCTTCGTATTCTGGCCATTATTTATCTCTTTCAAAGTGATATGGAATCAACAGCCGTCAATACTTGGCTCCTGATAGTCTTGCCTTTTCCAATTATCGGAACCTTGCTCTTGGCTTATACGAAACTTGATATAGGTTACACAGGGATGAAGCGTGCTATTCAGAGCAATATTGACCGCAGTTCTGGTATTCTGAAACAAGATAATCAGGCCCTCGAAGAGCTTAAACAGCGTCACACCAGCAACTATAATTTGGTCCAATATCTTGAAAATGTGAACGCTTCCTTTCCAGTTTATCGTCACACGAAGACGACCTATTTCCCAAGTGGTGAAGCCAAGTTTGAGGAAATGAAGAAACAGCTCCTTAAAGCAGAGAAGTACATTTTCTTGGAATATTTCATCATTGGTGAAGGTGAAATGTGGGGTGAAATCCTAGCAATCTTGAAACAAAAGGTTCAAGAAGGGGTGGAAGTTCGAGTCCTGTATGACGGTATGAATGAATTTTCAACTTTGAGTTTTGACTATAAGAAACGATTGGAAAAAATTGGCATTCAATCTCGAGTTTTTGCCTCGGTAACCCCTTTCCTGTCAACCTATTACAATTACCGTGACCATAGAAAAATCTTGCTGATTGATGGTAAGGTTGCTTTCACAGGCGGGGTTAATTTAGCTGACGAGTATATCAACAAGATTGAGCGTTTCGGTCATTGGAAAGATACTGCCTTGATGCTGGAGGGCCCAGCGGTTGATACTTTTTAGTTCTCTTTCTTCAGATGTGGACCTATTCTAACGAAACCTTAGATGTTACGCCGTATATGGTTGAACATAAGGTCTTTGATACCCCTGGCTTTGTTGTTCCTTATGGAGATATTCCATTGGACAAGGATAAAGTTGGTGAGAATGTCTATATTGACATCCTTAACCATGCGCGTGATTTTGTTCACATCATGACGCCTTATCTTATTTTAGATGGTGAGTTACTACATGCTTTGAAATTTGCGGCCGAGCGTGGGGTAGACGTCAGTATCATCATGCCTGGTATTCCTGATAAAAAGTCAGCTTACTACCTCGCTAAGACTTACTACCCAACACTTTTGGCATCCGGCGTAAAAATCTATGAGTACACTCCTGGATTTGTTCATGCAAAGGTATTTGTGAGTGACAATAGTAGGGCTGTTGTCGGAACGATTAATTTGGATTACCGCAGTCTTTATCACCACTTTGAGTGTGCGACCTATCTTTACAGGACGTCATCAGTGGTTGGTATTGAGGAAGATTTCCAAGCGACAATGGCCAAGTGTCATCGAGTCAGCATGACTGATGTTAAAAATCGACCATTTCACCAGAAGTGCTTGGGCTTATTGACCAGATTAGTTGCGCCATTGATGTAGTGACAAGACTTGTTATAAGAGGGTTGAGCCCTCTTTTTTTATAGTTTAAAATAAAGATAATGAAGTCGAAGGAGAAAATGATGTTAACCATTCGTCCAGCCAGCTTGTCAGATGCACAAGCTATCCAGGCCATCTATACACCCTATGTCGAGAAGACAGCTTTTACCTTTGAATATGAGGTTCCCAGTGTTCAAGAGTTTGAAAAACGCATTTGCAAGACGCTTGAAAAATACCCCTATTTAGTAGCGGAAGAGAATGGCCAAGTGCTAGGCTATGCTTATGCCTCAACCTATTATGCTCGTACAGCCTATGATTGGACCACTGAATTGTCTATTTATGTAGCCAAAGAGGCGCGTGGACAAGGGATTGGATCGGCCCTTTATACGGCCTTAGAAGAGGAGTTGCAAGCACGAGGCTACTTACGCTTTCTGGCTTGTATCGCTGTTCCGAACGAAGCGAGCATTTCCATGCATGAAAAGCGGGGCTATGTTCAAGTGGCTCATTTCCCAAAGATTGGCTATAAGTTTAACAAATGGCATGATATCGTCTGGATGCAAAAGACCATAGATGGCCCTGTCAGGAAAATACAGTAGAAACCACGCCAATTCTAAATTGCAATAGCTAATTATTCCTGCCTTTTTCATAGGCTAAAACGATACTAATAAAATTACTGAAGGAGACCGGAAAGTTGTAATGGTCTCCCCTACACGAAAGGAGCCTATATGACTCAAGAACAAAGTGCTAGACTGTTACCCCAAAAGCCCTCCAGATGGGGCAAAATTCTACTTAACCGAAAGGTTCCCATCCTCCTGTTCTTCTTACTGGAATTGGCCTTTCTTGTCTTTTCATATCTCAGCCTACAAGAGCATTTCCCATCCATTATCTTATGGGAACACTTGTTGAGTGTCTTTACCTTCTTTTACTTGCTCAATCGTTCCATGGATTCTCGTTCCAAACTGTCCTGGATGATTATCATTGCCCTCTTTCCAATTTTTGGGACGGCTCTGCTTTACTTTTCACTGGCTGATTTGGGTGTCAGACGCTTGAAGAAACGGCTTGAGGATGCTACAGTGCAGGCATCCGACCATTTAAGCACCAATCCAGAAGTTGCTGATTATTTATCCCAAAGTGATCGCCAATTACAGAAATTAGCTTATTTTTTGGAGCATAGTCCAGCACAGTTTCCTATCTACAGAAACACAGAGGTTACCTATTTTCCACTTGGAGATGACATGCTTCCAGCCTTGTTGGAGGATTTGAAAAAGGCGGAGAGTTATATCTTCATGGAATATTTCATCATTGACGAAGGAATCATGTGGGGCGAGATTTTAACAATTTTAGAGGAGAAGGCCAAGGCAGGTCTGGACGTTCGTGTCATGTTTGATGGGATGAATGAGATGACTACCTTGTCCTACGATTATATTGAGCGACTACACAAGGTTGGTATTAAAGCTCAAGCCTTCTCACCAGTCAAGCCCATCCTATCAACCTATTACAATTACCGAGACCATCGGAAGATTACTGTGATTGATGGTCAAGTTGCTTATACTGGTGGTGTAAATATCGCTGATGAGTATGTCAATAAACGAGAACGCTTTGGTCATTGGAAGGATACAGCCCTTCGCCTAGATGGTTCAGCAGTTCAAACGCTAAAAGCTCTCTTTTTGACCATGTGGACGGTGACTGGAGTAGAAGACAAGACAGATATGGAGCACTATCTACAAGAAAAACCTCAAAAAAGTAAGAGTCAGGGTTTGGTTCTCCCTTATGCCAATTCACCTTTGACCTACCACAAGGTTGCAGAAAATGTTTATTTACATCTTCTGAATACATCTACCGATTATGTCTATATCATGACACCGTATCTGATTTTGGATGATGAATTGGTTCGATCTATGACCTTTGCGGCTAGACGAGGTGTAGATGTTCGTATCATTATGCCAGGGATTCCAGATAAGCAGTATGCCTTTGATATTGCGACTACCTATTTTAAAGTGCTCTTGGATGCTGGCGTCCGTATTTTCCGTTATACCCCAGGCTTTATCCATGCTAAAGTTTATGTTTCTGACGCCAAACAAGCTGTGGTAGGTACCATTAATACTGATTACCGGAGTCTCTATCAAAATTTTGAAGATGGGGTCTATCTCTATAAAAATCTGGAAGTCCTTAACATTGAACAAGATTTTGAGAAAACCCAGGCACTCTCAGAGGAAGTCACTCTGGAAAGTTTGTCTAAAATACCTATGGCTCATCGTCTAGGCGGCTATCTCTTTTCTCTGATTGGACCTTTGATGTAATATAGGAGTGTTCATATGGATGCAAAAATTCTTTTGAAACTGTTAGAAGACCAGGCTGATCCAGCAAAAGTCCCAGCTATGGAAGCTTATATGAAAAATAAATTCAGCTTTCTTGGCGTTCAAAAACCAATTCTCAAAAAGATTGAAAGAGAGTTTTTTAAGCCTTTCATAAAGGATCCAATTGATTGGACTTTTGTGGAAGAGTGTTGGCAGCAACCTTACCGTGAGTTTCAATATATTGCTATGGATTATCTGGATAAAAAGAAGAAGGAGCTTAGACCTGAAGATTTTCCAAAGCTGAAGAAATTGGCTCAAACCAAATCATGGTGGGACAGTATAGATCAATTGGACCGTATCATCGGGGAGATTACTTTTTACTACCCAGAAACCAAGAATATCATGCGTCAATGGAGTCTGGATGAGGATTTTTGGTTGAGACGTATTGCCATCGACCACCAGCTTATGCGTAAAGAACTGACTGATATAAACCTCTTAGCTGAGGTTATCTGTAATAACTTTGGACAGACTGAGTTTTTCATTAACAAGGCTATCGGTTGGAGTTTGCGCAATTACTCAAAGGTAAATCCTGATTGGGTTCGAGCTTTTATTAATCAACATGCTAGTCAAATGGCATCTCTTAGCATTCGTGAGGCAAGTAAGTATTTATAAAAATCAAGAGCTTGACTCTGTGATCTATTATGCTAAAATAGGAGTATGCGATGAGTCGATTGGCTCTTTAGAGCCTTTTGCGCTGAGGAGGTCTACATTAGATTGTAACGCAGGAGCGGACCTTGAGTAGTTGTGTGAACCTGCTACTCTCATCGAAAGATGCCTCTTATCCCTTGCCGTTTGGTAGGGGATTTTTCTTTATTCTTGGCTTTTTTACCCTTTTCAACTGGACTTAAACGTAGTATAATAGATTCACTAAACTAAATTGATAGAAAATTCCGAAAGAGGTTTTACTATGGGATACACAGTTGCTGTTGTCGGTGCTACAGGTGCCGTTGGTGCTCAAATGATCAAAATGTTGGAAGAATCAACACTTCCAATCGATAAGATTCGCTACCTTGCGTCTGCACGTTCTGCAGGGAAAGTCTTGCAATTTAAAGGTCAAGATGTGACCATCGAAGAAACTACAGAGGACGCTTTTGAAGGTGTAGACATTGCACTTTTCTCAGCTGGTGGATCTACCTCTGCTAAATATGCACCATACGCTGTTAAAGCCGGTGCAGTAGTCGTTGATAACACATCTTACTTCCGTCAAAATCCAGATGTGCCATTGGTTGTACCTGAGGTCAATGCACATGCGCTTGATGCTCACAATGGTATTATCGCTTGTCCTAACTGTTCAACTATCCAAATGATGGTTGCCCTTGAGCCCGTTCGTCAAAAATGGGGCTTGGACCGTATTATCGTGTCAACTTACCAAGCTGTATCAGGTGCTGGTATGGGAGCAATTCTTGAAACACAACGTGAGTTGAAAGAAGTTTTGAATGACGGCGTTAATCCACGTGATGTTAAAGCTGAAATCTTGCCATGTGGTGGTGATAAGAAACACTTCCCAATCGCATTCAACGCCTTGGCTCAAATCGACGTCTTCACTGAAAATGACTACACTTACGAAGAAATGAAGATGACAAACGAAACTAAGAAAATCATGGAAGACGATAGCATTGCTGTATCAGCAACATGTGTGCGTATTCCAGTTTTGTCAGCTCACTCAGAGTCAGTCTACATTGAAACAAAAGAAGTGGCACCAATTGACGAAGTGAAAGCTGCTATTGCAGAATTCCCAGGTGCAGTCCTTGAAGACGACGTTGCTAACCAAGTCTACCCACAAGCTGTTAATGCTGTAGGTTCACGTGATACATTCGTCGGACGTATCCGTAAAGACTTGGATGCTGAAAAAGGTATCCACATGTGGGTTGTTTCAGATAACCTTCTTAAAGGTGCCGCTTGGAACTCAGTCCAAATCGCAGAAACACTCCACGAACGTGGATTGGTTCGCCCAACTTCAGAATTGAAATTTGAATTGAAATAGGAAGCAAAGCAGAAATCAGTAACTCGAAGAGTTTGATTTCGTAGTTTCACCCCAGCACAGTGGATTAGGAAGTACGAATGTTGCAGATATGAGTAGTTCCAATCAAGCACTGCGTTATGATTCAGAAAACAGTAAGGATTTAGTGTTGTATTCAAATACTATAATCAAGCTGGATCCTATAAAGCAGAGAGACTTCTCTCTGTTTTTTTGTTTATTAGCCATCAATTTGAAACAATCAGTCCTCACGTTTTCAGAAAATTGTCAACTTATCTGTCTGTCTGGTCAAAATTATGGTAAAATAGAAAGGATTAGAAAACGGTTGAAGGAGAATATTATGTCAATTGATCAATTAAGAGATGTCAAACTGATTACAGCCCTTATTACACCTTTCCACGAAGATGGCTCAATCAATTATGATGCCCTTCCAGAATTGATTGAGCATCTTTTGGCTCACCATACAGAAGCTCTTCTTTTGGCGGGAACAACGGCTGAAAGTCCAACACTTACTCACGATGAGGAGTTGGAACTCTTTGCGGCTGTTCAGAAAATTGTTAATGGACGTGTACCATTGATTGCAGGTGTCGGTACCAATGATACACGCGACTCTATCGAGTTTGCTAAAGAAGTTGCCAAATTTGGTGGTTTTGCAGCTGGTCTTGCTATCGTGCCTTACTACAACAAGCCATCACAAGAAGGTATGTACCAACACTTCAAAGCTATTGCAGATGCTTCTGATTTGCCAATTATCATCTACAACATCCCGGGTCGTGTGGTTGTTGAAATGGCTCCTGATACCATGCTTCGGTTGGCTGAACATCCAAATATCATTGGAGTTAAAGAATGTACCAGTCTTGCCAACATGGCCTACCTTATCGAACATAAACCAGAAGATTTCTTGGTTTATACCGGTGAAGATGGGGATGCCTTCCACGCAATGAACCTTGGAGCTAATGGTGTTATCTCAGTAGCCTCTCATACAAATGGTGATGAGATGCATGCCATGCTTGAAGCTATTGAAAATAGTGACCTCAAAACAGCAGCAGCTATCCAACGTAAATTCATTCCTAAAGTTAACGCTCTCTTCTCAGTACCAAGTCCTGCACCTGTCAAGGCTGTTCTAAACCATCTTGGTTTCGAAGTTGGACCACTTCGTTTGCCATTAGTTGCATGTACTTCAGAAGAAGCTAAACGTATCATCAAGGTTGTCCTTGAAGAAGATGTTGAAGCAACACGTGAGACAGTTACAGGTGTCGTTCGTCCAGATTATTAAGAAAATGAAGTTGAGTATAATGCTAGGCTTTTTTAGTGCAATAGTTTAATTGTCACTAAATCAGCAAATATAGGCTCTAAAAGCAGTTTTCCATCATGAAAATCTGCTTTTTTTGATATAATTGTAATTAGTGTGTTTAAATAGAAAGGAAGTTTTATGAATCAACTTGAACAAAAACTTGAGCAGGACTTTGGTATTGTTTTTAACCAAAAGGATCTCTTAGAAACTGCATTTACACATACCTCATATGCCAATGAGCACCGCCTCCTAAACATTTCACATAATGAACGTTTGGAATTTTTAGGAGACGCGGCTCTGCAACTAGTCATTTCTGTTTATCTTTACAAACGCTACCCTAACAAGCCAGAGGGGGAAATGTCTAAGATGCGTAGCACTATCGTTCGTGAAGAGAGCTTAGCCGGATTTTCGAAGGCTTGTGGTTTCGAGCAGTATATTCGTCTTGGTAAAGGTGAAGAAAAATCTGGAGGCCGTGAACGTGCCACTATTCTTGGTGACCTCTGGGAGGCCTTCCTTGGAGCCCTTTATCTGGATCAAGGTTTGCCTGCTGTTGAGAAATTTTTGAATCAGGTCATGATTCCTCAGGTTGAAAAGGGAAACTTTGACCGAGTAACAGACTATAAGACGGCCCTTCAAGAGCGTCTTCAGGTTAATGGTACGGTTGATATTACTTATACCGTTATTGACGAGTCTGGACCAGCTCATGCCAAAGAATTTACTATGCAGGTAGCTGTTGATGGTAAAGAACTCAGCACAGGTCTTGGAAAATCTAAGAAATTAGCTGAACAGGCAGCGGCTAAGGCTGCCCTTGAACAACTAGGAAATTAAGCATGTATTTGAAATCAATTGAAATGCAGGGCTTTAAATCCTTTGCGGACAAGACGCAAGTCGTCTTTGACAAGGGAGTAACAGCCGTTGTAGGTCCAAATGGATCGGGAAAATCAAATATTACAGAGAGTCTACGCTGGGCACTGGGTGAATCCTCTGCCAAGAGTTTGCGTGGGGGCAAGATGCCTGACGTTATTTTTGCGGGGACAGAGGTTCGTAAGGCTCTCAACTATGCGGAAGTGGCAGTCACTCTTGATAACAGTGACGGCTTTATCGCGGGTGCTGGTGAAACCATTCGTGTGGAGCGTCACATTTATCGAAACGGTGACAATGATTACTTGATTGAGGGTCGTAAGGTTCGTCTGCGTGATATTCATGACCTTTTCATGGATACAGGTTTAGGGCGTGATTCTTTTTCCATTATTTCCCAAGGTCGTGTTGAGGCTATTTTTAATGCCAAACCTGAAGAACGCCGCGCTATTTTCGAAGAAGCAGCAGGGGTTCTCAAATATAAGACACGTAAGAAAGAAACGGAAAGTAAGCTTAATCAAACCCAAGATAACCTTGATCGTTTGGAAGATATCATCTACGAGCTGGACGGTCAGGTTAAACCCCTTGAAAAGCAAGCTGCGACTGCCAAACGTTATTTGGAATTAGATGAAGAGCGTAGACAGACTCAGCTTAATCTTTTGGTCCACGATATTGAAATTGGTAAGTCTGAGTTGAGTCAGACCCAAGAGGATTTGGCAGAGGTCAAGGAAAAATTAACCAGCTATTATGAGGAACGTCATCATCTAGAGACTGAAAATCAAGAACTCAAGCAAAAACGCCATCAAATTTCAGAACAAATTTCTTCTGACCAGCAAACCTTGGTGGATGTCACACGTCTTATTAGTGACTTTGAGCGTCAAATCGATCTTTATACCATGGAGAGTCAGCAGCGTTCAGAGAAAAAAGAAGAGACAGCATCTCGTCTCAGTGAGTTAGAGAGTTTGAAAGCAGAAGCTCAGGCATCACTTGATAAGGTTAACCAACGTAAAGTTAAATTGGATGCTGAATTGAATACTATTGCTCAGGAGCTGACTGCCATTCAAAAAGATTTGGAGCAATTTACTGATGATCCAGATACGCTTATTGAACGTTTACGTGAGGATTATGTTGGTCTGATGCAGGAGGAAGCCAAGGTTTCCAATAGTTTGACTCAGGTCACCCACGACATGGACAGTCAGACACAAGCGCTTGAGGCACAAGCTGAAGAATTTAAACAAGCTCAAGCCGATTTGCTCTCCGCTCAGGAAGTGGCTAGCGAAACCCAAAAAGTTTATCAAGTAGCCAAAGAGAGTCTTCAAAGTCTTTTAGCTAGTTACAAAGAAAAGGCTCAGGTTTATCAAGCTATTGATAAGGACTATCAAGAGGCTCAAAAGCAGATGTTTGACCTCATGGATCACCTTAAAAGTAAAGATGCCCGTCGTCAAAGTCTTGAATCTATTCAAAAAAATCATTCTAATTTCTATGCAGGGGTTAAGGCTGTCCTTCAAAATGCCCAGTCCATTCAGGGAATTATTGGTGCTGTCAGTGAACACTTGACCTTTGATACGCGTTATCAGACAGCTCTTGAAATTGCTATGGGAGCTAGCGGGCAAAATATTATTGTTGAGGACGAAGGGGCTGCTAAGCGTTCAATTGACTACTTGAAACGTAATCGTCAAGGTCGTGCGACTTTCTTGCCGTTGACCACTATTAAACCACGTCAACTTAATGGACAATTTGCTCAAAGTCTTGCCAATGCACCAGGCTTTATTGGTATGGCTTCCGATTTGGTTACCTATGAAGAACGCTTATCTAATATTTTACAAAACCTCCTAGGGGTTACGGCAATCTTTGATACCATTGACAATGCTAATAAGGCTGCTCGAGCTGTTCGTTTTCAAGTACGTATGGTTACTCTTGATGGGTCTGAGATCCGTCCCGGTGGTGCCTTTGCTGGTGGTACCAACAAACAAAATAATAATCTCTTTATCAAGCCTGAACTGGATGCATTGACTGCTGAAATTAACCAGATCAAGGTCCAATTAAGTGATAGTGAAGCCAAAGTTGAAGCCCTTAAGACCAAACGTAAGGCTCTACAGAAAGAGCTAGATGATCTTAAAGTAGATGGTGAAAATGCTCGTCTTCAGGAGCAAAAACTAGATTTAGAACACCAACAAGCCCTGTCAGAGGTGGAGAAAAATCGAACCCTAGTGGATAGTTTCAAACAGGATTCTCAGGGAACTGATGGAGCAAATCTTCAAGATAAGGCTGAACAATTTAAAGCAGAGTTAGCACAAATTGCATCCAAGCGTGAGGCCATTAATGACCGTATTGAGGCTATTAAGGAAGACAAAGACGCTCTTGGCCAACAAAAACAGGTTCTCTTAGACAAGCAATCTGAACTTCAGTTGAAGGAACGTGATTTGCAAGCAGAATTGCGTTTTGCTAAGACAGAAAGTAATCGTCTTCAAGCCGACTTGTCTGAGTTAATGAAGGAATCGGATAATCTTCAAGCGCTCCTTAATAACCAGGTCAATGATGACCAAACTGATCGCCTTCCGCATTTGCAAGCACAGCATAAAGAAGCTGTCCAACGTAAGGACGATTTGGAACAAGCTCTTGTCCGTGCCAAGATTCAGCTGCAAGATTACGAAGGTCAGTTGGAAGATTTGGAGGAGCGTTTGGCTAAAGCAGGTAATCGTAATGAGGACTTGATTCGTCAGCAGACTCGCCTGGAAGAGCGTGAAAGTCAGATTAGTCAATCGCTTCGTAAGTTTGCGACTCAGTTAGCTGAAGATTACCAGATGACACTTGAAGTCGCCAAAGGTCAGGCTTGTCCTCTTGACAATGTCGACCAAACTCGCCAGAATCTGCAAGGTCTTGAGCGTTCGATTAAGGCTCTGGGTCCTGTCAATGTGGACGCTATTGCTCAATTTGAAGAGGTTAAGCAACGTCTTGATTTCTTGAACGGACAAAAGGATGATTTGCTCGAAGCTAAGAGTCTCCTTCTGAATACCATAAATGACATGGATGATGAAGTGAAATCACGCTTTAAAGCAACTTTTGAGGCTATCCGAGAAAGCTTTAAACAGACCTTTACCCAGATGTTTGGTGGAGGTTCTGCCGACTTGATTTTGACCTCAGACAATCTCCTAGAGGCTGGGGTAGAAATTTCTGTGCAGCCACCAGGTAAGAAAATTCAATCACTTAACCTTATGTCAGGCGGTGAAAAGGCCTTGTCAGCTTTGGCTCTTCTCTTTGCCATCATTCGTGTTAAGACTATACCTTTTGTAATCCTTGACGAAGTAGAAGCGGCTTTGGATGAAGCTAATGTTAAACGCTTCGGGGACTACCTTAATCGTTTTGACAAGTCTAGTCAATTTATTGTGGTTACCCACCGTAAGGGAACCATGTCAGCAGCAGACTCTATTTATGGGGTGACCATGCAGGAATCAGGTGTCTCAAAAATTGTTTCAGTTAAACTAAAAGACCTCGATTTTGACTAAAAATAGATTATATGTTCATGAAAGATAGTTGATAGCTTTATCACTATTTTTTTATAGTCTCGAAAAAATTGAAATGACTTTCAGAAAAAAATAAGGTTGCCGCGTCTATTTTACTGCTCATCTTTTTCAGTTTGAGACTAGGCCTATTTGATACGGGCATTGACCATTACTTGAATGATTTCTCCAAAAAGAATAGTTTCAAAAATACCTTATTGAATTGACGTAACTGTAGGCACTTGAAAGCACAACTAATTTTTGATAGAATGGTGGTAATTAAATAGAAGTCGTAGAGACTAGTAACCTTATGGAAATTGACAGGGATTGGGGGCCATGGACTGGAAGCCTCCTCAAGGGAAGTTTGGCGAATTCACTCATGAAGACGGCTGACGAATCAAGGTCTGGGAAACCAGATAAAAAACGGATGGTACCGCGTGTCAACGCTCCGGGTTGGAGTTCTGGCATGTGGTTTTTTGTTTGCGATTCGAAATTGTCACATCAGAAAGGAATCTCATGGATTTACAAACACAATTGCAAGAGTTGAAAACCTCAATGCAGGCTAAACTGGCTGAAATGCGCGGTGAACACTCTAAGGAATTACAAGAATTGCGTGTTGCAGTTTTAGGTAAAAAGGGCTCTTTGACGGACCTTTTGAAGGGACTTAAGGACCTTCCTAATGAAGAACGCCCTAAAGTTGGTAAAATGGTCAACGAAGTTCGTGACGTTTTGACTGAAGCTTTTGACGAAGCCACTAAAATTGTCGAAGCTGCTAAAATTCAAGCACAACTTGACTCTGAAAGTCTTGACGTAACTCTTCCAGGACGCCAAGTTAAACTTGGTAACCGTCATATTCTTAGCCAAACAGCTGAAGAAATCGAAGACATTTTCTTGGGGATGGGCTTCCAAATCGTTGATGGTTTTGAAGTTGAGACTGATTACTATAACTTTGAACGTATGAACTTGCCTAAGGATCACCCAGCGCGTGACATGCAAGATACTTTCTATATTACGGAAGAAATTTTGCTTCGTACTCACACAAGTCCTGTTCAAGCTCGTACACTTGATAAACACGATTTTTCTAAAGGTCCACTTAAGATGATCTCACCAGGACGTGTTTTCCGTCGTGATACCGATGATGCGACTCACAGCCACCAGTTCCACCAAATCGAAGGTTTGGTCGTTGGTAAAAACATCTCAATGGGTGATCTTAAGGGAACGCTTGAGATGATTATTCAAAAAATGTTTGGTGCAGAACGTCAAATCCGTTTGCGTCCTTCTTACTTCCCATTCACTGAACCTTCCGTTGAGGTTGACGTGTCATGCTTCAAGTGTGGAGGTAAAGGATGTAACGTATGTAAAAAGACAGGTTGGATTGAAATCCTTGGTGCTGGTATGGTTCACCCACAAGTGCTTGAGATGTCAGGTGTTGATTCTGAAGAATATTCAGGTTTCGCCTTTGGTCTTGGTCAAGAACGTATTGCCATGCTTCGTTATGGTATTAACGACATCCGTGGTTTCTATCAAGGGGATGTTCGTTTCTCAGAACAGTTTAAATAAGGTTTAGGAGGTTGTCATGTCAGTCGTTATTCGTAAGGTTCTTCCGGAAGAAGTAGCAGAATTAAAAGTTATCTCCGAAGATACCTTTAGAGAGACTTTTGCTCATGATAATACCGAGGCTCAGTTGCAAGGTTACTTCGACACCACACTTTCTGAAGAAGTTCTCTTGGATGAAATCATTCATGAAGAATCGCGATACTTTTTCATTCTCGTTGATGGTGAAAAGGCAGGTTTTCTAAAGACCAATGTTGGTTCTGCTCAAACAGAGCAGCATTTGGACAATGCCTTTGAAATTCAACGTATATATATTAGTCAGGCCTTCCAAGGCATGGGTTTGGGTAAGCAACTCTTTGAATTTGCATTGCAGGAAGCCCGTGATCTAGGTTGTGATTGGGCCTGGTTGGGTGTTTGGGAAAGAAATTTCAAAGCACAGATATTTTACGATAAATATGGCTTTGAAAAATTTTCAGAACACGATTTTCCAGTTGGTGATGGTAAAGTGGACTGTGATTGGTTACTAAAATTGAAATTATAAACCTATTATTAAGTTGATAGAGAGGAGTTTATAAGGCGATTAAACGTGTCAGTTCGTCTTCCTCTTATATCAGCTATACATATTCCTAAATTACAGAAAGGATTTGAACCCGCCCTAAGCTCTGGGCAAAAAAGATAAAGTCACATAGGTGCGTTGCACCAACGTTGCCTTTCCTATTTTTGCTGAGAGCTATTAACGGGCTTGGTATCATTATTATGCTAGTTAGTTATAAATGGTTAAAAGAGTTGGTTGATGTGGATGTTACCACTGCTGAACTCGCTGAAAAAATGTCGACGACAGGTATTGAAGTGGAAGGTGTTGAGACACCTTCTGAAGGCTTGTCTAAATTGGTTGTTGGTCATGTCTTGACATGTGAAGACGTACCTGAAACACACTTGCACTTGTGTCAAGTAGATACAGGAGATGCTGAAGGTCCACGTCAAATTGTATGTGGCGCTCCAAATGTCACTGCTGGAATCAAGGTCATTGTTGCCATTCCTGGTGCACGCATTGCGGACAATTACAAAATTAAAAAGGGAAGATTCGAGGCATGGAATCTCTCGGTATGATCTGTTCTTTGGCAGAACTTGGACTTCCAGATAACATTATTCCTAAGGAATTTGCAGATGGAATCCAAATTTTGCCTGAAGATGCTGTTCCTGGAGATAGCATTTTCCCATATCTCGACCTTGATGACGAAATTATCGAATTGTCAATCACACCTAACCGTGCCGATGCCCTTTCTATGCGTGGTGTGGCTCATGAAGTTGCTGCAATCTATGGTAAATCTGTTCATTTCCCAGAAAAACCAGTTACTGAAGACAGCAAACCAGCCTCTGATAAGATTTCAGTAGCTATTGAAAGTGATAAAGTGGCTACTTATGCTAGTCGTGTGGTTGAGAATGTCACGGTTCAACCAAGTCCACAATGGTTACAAAACCTTCTTATGAATGCTGGTATCCGTCCAATCAACAATGTGGTAGATGTGACAAACTATGTTCTTCTTTACTTTGGACAACCAATGCACGCCTTTGATTTGGACAAATTTGAAGATTCACGAATCGTTGCCCGTGATGCCCGTGAGGGGGAAAAATTGGTGACTCTCGATGGTGAAGAACGTGAATTGACTACTGAAGATATTGTTATTACAGTTGCTGACAAACCAGTTGCCCTAGCAGGTGTTATGGGTGGCGCTTCAACTGAAATTGACAACAATTCTAAAAACGTTGTTCTTGAAGCTGCTGTTTTTGATGGCAAATCTGTTCGTAAGACGAGCAGCCGTCTTAACCTTCGTTCAGAATCATCATCACGTTTTGAAAAAGGTATCAATAACGATACTGTCCTTGAAGCGCTTGATTTTGCAGCAGCTATGTTGCAAGAATTGGCAAATGGTACTGTTCTTGCAGGCCGTGTTCAAGCAGGTTCAGTCGACACAGAACCAGTCCAAGTTTCTACAAGTCTTGACTATGTGAATGTTCGCCTTGGTACAGCATTGACTTTTGCAGATATTGAAGATGTCTTTGCAAAACTTGGTTTTGGATTGACAGGTGATGCCGATAAATTCACAGTATCTGTACCACGTCGTCGTTGGGATATCAGTATCCAAGCAGACTTGGTTGAGGAAATTGCACGTATCTACGGCTATGAAAAATTGCCTACGACACTTCCAGAAGCAGCAGGGACAGCCGGTGAATTGACTGAAACACAAGTACTTCGCCGTAAGGTTCGTACCATTGCTGAAGGTGCTGGATTGACTGAAATCATCTCATATGCTTTGACAACACCTGAAAAAGCTGTTGAATTTGCTGTGACACCAAGTAATTTGACTGAGTTGATGTGGCCAATGACTGTTGACCGTTCAGCTCTCCGTCAGAATATGGTTTCTGGCATGCTTGATACTGTTGCTTACAATGTTAACCGTAAGAATAGTAACGTTGCTATTTACGAAATCGGTAAGGTCTTTGAACAAAAGGGTAATCCAAAAGAGGAATTGCCAAATGAAATCAATACCTTTGCCTTCGCTATTTCTGGTCTTGTCGCTGAAAAAGATTTCCAAACTAAAGCAACGCCAGTTGATTTCTTCTATGCCAAAGGTATTGTTGAAGCACTCTTTGATAAGCTTGAAGTTTCAGTTGACTATGTAGCGACAAAAGACCTCGCAAGTATGCACCCAGGTCGTACAGCTGCTATTGTACTTGATGGTCAAACTATTGGATTCCTTGGTCAAGTTCACCCACAAACTGCCAAAAACTATGGCATTCCTGAGACTTATGTGGCTGAAATTAACCTTAGTGCTGTCGAAGACGCCTTGCAACCAGATCAACCATTTGTTGAAATCACAAAATTCCCTGCAGTATCACGTGATATCGCCCTTCTTCTCAAGGCAGAAATCACTCATCAAGAAGTTCTGGATGCTATCTACTTTGCAGGAGTCAAACGCTTGGTTGCCGTTAAACTCTTCGATGTTTACGCAGGTGA
Organism: Streptococcus vestibularis ATCC 49124; assembly: GCF_000188295.1. Lineage (GTDB taxonomy): Bacteria > Bacillota > Bacilli > Lactobacillales > Streptococcaceae > Streptococcus > Streptococcus vestibularis. The sequence goes on from NZ_GL831112.1 coordinate 717,306, forward strand.
AAAACTTGGTGCAGGTATGAAATCAATGGCTTATAGCCTTACCTTCCAAAATCCAAATGACAACCTCACAGACGAAGAAGTTGCCAAATACATGGAAAAAATTACTAAAGCTCTCACTGAAAAAGTTAAAGCAGAAGTACGTTAATAGTTAGAAAATCCATCTGAGAAGATGGATTTTTAAGTTATTAGACGATATTACATAGAGGAGATAATTTGTTTTTAGAGTTCTTTAACGGGGTGTGGGGACATTACACTTTTGAATCTGATAAAGTCAATGTACTTATTGATGGCTTACCCAGTTTTGCTTATCCCTTAGGGCAATTAACATTTTTAGTGTTAGTCTATAGGTTACTCGTTCATCAGTATGTTAAGAAGTTTTTAATCATGTCACCTCAGGATATTTGGGCTTGGCATAAAGAAACGTTTCGCAAAAGTAAATTATCTTTCATTGTTATCCCAATAGTCTATCTGTTTATTTTCGGAATGACCTATGTTTTGGTTGATGATGTTTTGGCTACCGTCACTATTTACAAGGATTATGGAGGACCTATAGCTAAAAGCATTGATGGCAAAGTTGAACAAATAGATATTAGTCATGTTGGGTCTAAAACGAGTAGTGCTAGGATTAATGCTCACTTTGAAAGTTTTGACGGGCAGACTTATGACATTCACCTGATAAACGGCGATAAAAGAATTGTTAATTATATTCGACATAATCAGTCAATGTCCTATCCCTCAACTCTATCCTTTGATAGACATGGCAAACCACTTTACATTGCTAAATTCTGGGAATAACCAGTCCGAATAGCTCTTTCGGTGACTTGCACTTGACAAATATGTAAATTCTTTGCATAATAAAAGAAAAAACTTGAAAAGAGGGTAGCCATGCAAATTATTAAACGTAATGGTCAAGTTGCTGAATTTGATCCTGATAAAATCTACCAAGCCATCTTAAAAGCAGCCCAGACTGTGTATGTTATTGATGATGCTTGGCGCCAAAACCTAGCTCAAGTGACTCGTAAAGTAGTGCTTGATCTTCAAGACGCCCAAGTGGAACGCCCAACCATTAACATGATTCAGTCATTGGTTGAAAATCGTCTTATGGAAGCTGGTTTTATCAATATTGCTGAACATTATATTTCATACCGTTTGCAACGAGATTTGGAGCGTAACGGTTATGGTGACAAAGTAATCGTACACCTACGCTTTGAACAGACTAAATAATAAAAAGCCATTGCTTTGATGGCTTTTTTGTGTGTCTGAGTTTTTAGTCTGTCATTTTCAAAAGTTTTAAAAAAGTCTTCAGTTCTTTTCCATGTCCTATTTGCATATAAGTCTCAGAACTCGGTCTTATAAAGGATGTTTCTAAAAAGCGAATTTGTTTCTGAGCTTTGAAATTCTCTAATGAGACCCCTTTTGGAAGCTTCCAGGTAATGTGTCTAGGAGAAATCTGATAGGGAATGGAAACCTTAGCTTGCTCGATAGTTTCGTGACTTTTAGCCATGGTTTCTTGAAAAAGATCACGCAATTTTTTTATATTTTTTTGGAACATGCCATTATCTAGGTAGACTGAGAGGGCCTTCTGCATAATGAGGTTGGTATCGTAGTCGATAAGCCCTTTGTGAGCCAAAAAGGTCGCTCTGAGATTTGGTGGTAAGACAACACTCCCCAAACGTAACCCAGGGAAAAGTGCCATGGAAAATGATTTGATATAGATGGTCTGATTTTGGGTATCGTAGTAGTGAATTGGTAGATTTTTACTATCGCTAAAGTCACCCATATAGTCGTCCTCGACGATATAGACATTATACTGTTTGGCAAGTTGGGCAAGCTTTTCTTTTTCACTAGCAGTGTAGCTCAATCCAAGAGGATTAGAGTAACGACTAATGGTATAGAAAAACTTAAACTGACCAGACTTAAAGTACTCCTCTAATAGTGTGAAGTCCAGACCATCAAAATTGCGATTGATGGTTTCGTAGGCTAGATTCTGACGATTGACTAGTTGGTTCATACGGTGGTAGGTAGGTTGTTCCAAAAGAATTTTGTGAGCACCATTACCGAAATCCATCTGTGATAGGATATAGAGGGCCTGTTGGCTTCCTGAAGTAATGACAATTTGATTTGAATTGACATAAATGTCGTCAGATGCAAGGCGATTTTTTAATGCTTCAACCAGTTCTTTTAGTCCAGCTTGCTCATGATAATAGTTGAAGAGGTAGTCTTGGTGGCCTGCTAAACTTTCATCTAAGCAAAGACGAAAATCCTCGTAGGCTAATTGATTATAGTCATTAAGGTTGAGTAGAACCTTATCATTGGATTTAGAGGCGCCCTCGAGAACATAATAGCCACTTTGGGGGACGGCATAAATATAGTTTTGATACTTGAGTTCCAAGAGTGCTCTTTGAGCAGTATCTTTACTGCAACCATAAGTTTGGCTAAGCTGACGAATAGATGGTAATTTACTTCCTTTCTCTAATTTACCATTTTGGATATCTTTGGTGATAGTCTCAACAATTTCTTGATAAATGCTCATAACTGACCCCTTACAGATTTTTTCTTATTCTACCCTATTTGTTCTCTGAGAGCAAGATGTCTGGAGATATTTGACAAGATTATTAGATTTTGACATAATAAAAAGGTTATTAGGAAATACTAAATTCCTATTTTAAACAAGTTTAAGGAGATTGTAAGAATGACATTTAAGAAAGTCTTAGGACTTATCGCTCTTGCCTGCTTAACCATTATTGGTTTGTCAGCCTGTACGCCGGATAAAGAGTCTACTTGGACATATGATAAAAACAAAATGCAATTTGTGGGACAAGATGCTAGTGTACAAGTTCTTTCTGCAACTAAAATCGAATCACCAGAAGGTCAGAAAGCTGTACGTGTTCACTATAAACTTAGCAACTCAAGTAAAGAAACCATGAATGCCTACACTCTTTTGATGAAGGTGGTTCTCGATGTTAAACAGGAGAAGGAAGAATTGAAGGTTGCGACAATGGTCTTCTCTAAAGATGATGACAGAGACAAGATTGCTAATAAGACCAAGATTGCTCCTAAGGAAGTTAAAGAAATCGTTGTTGACTATGCCGTTGTAGATTTTGATCATGAAATTAGCATTGATTTTTCTGATTACGGTACTGAGGCTAACGCGACTGCTAAGCTTTCACTACAAAATCTTGAAAGGGCACCTGTCAAATACTTTGATAAAAAAGCTCAATAAGTCTTATCACCACATGAATGTGTGGTGTTTTTTTATTGTCTAAAATCTGTACCCAGACAGTATCGGAAATACTATCTTGTTTAATCGTCAGAATTTTCATAAACTTATACTATATTTATTGACTAAGGAGTTTTAGGTATGTCTGCAAAACGTTTAACCATTTCTGCATTTTTCATGGCACTTGTCATTATTTTGAGCTCGAGTCTCTTATCTATTCCTGTGCCAGGAGGTCATTTCTATTTTAACGGGATTATTATTTTCCTAGTTGGTTTAATTTTCCCACCTACAGAAGCAGTTATTATTGCCGGAGTAGGTTCCTTTATTGGAGATTTTCTTTTCTACCCCCTTCCTATGTGGGTAACCCTAGTAACACACAGCCTTCAAGTTCTTGCTATTGCACTCATTGTTGGAGGATGCTTAGGAAAATTGAGTAAGTCTAGGGCAGCTTTAGGTCTCTTAATTGGGGCTATTATTGACTTAGTCGGATATGGCTTAGGAAGAGCCTTTATCTATGGAACGCCTGCCTATGCTATTATGAAGATTCCTTTTGACATTGTAGCTGCTATTCTTGGTTTAGGAGTGGCCTACTACATTTATTTCCACACAGGTTTTGTTAAACAGTTTAAAAAGACCTGGGAAGGAAAATAGATGACCAAAGTAATTGTTGCCAATGACCTGGTTGGTCTAGGTAAGGTTGCTTTAACTAGTAGCCTCCCTATCATGTCAGCTTGTCAAACTGAAGTTCTTCCCCTACCAACAGTCCTTTTATCTTCGCATACAGGGGAGTTTGAAAATATCTATGTACGGGATCTTACGGATGATCTAAAGGGATTTTGTAAGCAGTGGGAGCACTTGCATTTTATAGTAGATGGCCTTGTGAGTGGTTATTTTAAGTCAGAAGAAGCACTAAAGCGTGTGGGCCAATTGGCTCGAGGTAAACAGATAGCTCTATTTGTTGACCCTATTATGGGTGACAATGGTCGTCTCTATCAAGGTTTTGATAGAAACTATGTAGAAGCTATGAAGGCTTTCTGTCAACAGGCAGATGTCATCATTCCCAATCTGACAGAAGCTGCTTTGTTGACGGATACTCCATATCTTGAAGCAGGTTCCTATGATAAACTCACTGTTGAGAAGCTTCTGAGAGATTTAAGCAAGATTGGCCCTCGAAAAGTTATTTTGACAGGTATCTCATTTGAGACAGATAAAATTGGGTTGGCTTATTTTGATAAAGAGACCAATCGAACGATTTATCGCATGCAAAAACGTTATCGCTATCATTTTTATGGAAGCGGCGATTTACTAACGGCAATCATATCATCAGGTTACTTTTATGATCTTGATTTACTAAAGGTTTGTGATTTAGCCTTGGATGTCATGAATAGGGTTCTTTCGTCAACACTGTCTGATGGTCGTCCTTTAAAATATGGTCTTTGCTATGAGCCCCATATCGGTTATTTATTCAGTGGTTTTAATGCCCTATTGGAGGAGAAAAATGAAAAGTGATAAAACACGTGAATTAGTTGAATTGAGTTTGTATGCAGCTTTAATTATTGTGAGTGTACAGTTTATTCGTATTCCTTTTGGACCTCAATTTGTCCATCTGGGAAATGCTCTAGTGGTAATTGCTGTTTTGATTTTCGGTGCTAGAAAAGGTGCGCTAGTCGCAACAGTAGGGTTAGGGTTATTTGATATTTTCAATGGTTATGCCGCTGAAGTCTGGATTACTATTTTAGAATCTTTGATTGTCTGTTATGTTCTCTATCTTGTTTTTGAAAAGCTTCTAAAATCAAATGACAAAATGACTAACGTCATTATCGCTGGGGTGATAGCTGCAGTGACGAAAATCATTCTTAATTTTGTCAAATATACGATTATAAACACTGCTGTTGCATCTCTACCTTTAAAAGCTGCAATGTTGGCTTCATTGGTTAAGATTGGTGGTACTTTTGGGACATCAGTTGTTACAATTATTGCTGTTCCTCTCCTATATCCTGTCTTTAAACGTATTTTACAGAGAAACTAAAGAGTTAGCAGGTTGGTCCTGATAACTCTTTTTAATTTTTCAGAAGCATAGGTCCAAATTTAAACTAAAAAATGGTAAAATAGTAGAGTTAATGTCAAGAAAGGAAAGGGCTGAAGACTGTTTTAGCCCAGATATGCTATGTCTATTTTAGAAGTCAAAAATCTTAGTCACGGATTTGGTGACCGTGCTATTTTTGAAAATGTCTCATTCCGTTTGCTCAAAGGTGAGCATATCGGTCTTGTCGGTGCTAACGGTGAAGGGAAATCAACCTTCATGTCTATCGTTACTGGGAAATTGCAGCCAGATGAAGGTAAGGTAGAGTGGTCTAAGTATGTGACAGCGGGTTATTTGGATCAGCATGCTGTCCTTGAAAAGGGTATGACCGTACGTGATGTCCTTCGTACGGCTTTTGATGAGCTCTTTAAAACTGAAGAACGCATCAACGAGATTTACATGTCTATGGCTGACGAAGGAGCCGACGTTGATGCTCTGATGGAAGAAGTAGGTGAGCTTCAGGATCGTTTGGAAACGCGTGATTTCTATACACTAGATGCTAAGATTGATGAGGTTGCCCGTGCACTAGGTGTTATGGATTTTGGTATGGACACTGATGTAACAGATCTTTCAGGTGGTCAACGTACCAAGATTCTCTTGGCTAAGTTATTGCTTGAAAAACCAGATATCTTGCTCCTCGATGAGCCAACAAACTATTTGGACGCTGAACACATCGCCTGGCTTAAACGCTATCTCCAAGAGTATGAGAATGCTTTTGTTCTCATTTCGCATGATATTCCATTCTTAAACGATGTGATTAACATTGTCTACCATGTTGAAAATCAAGATTTGGTTCGCTATGCAGGTGATTATGACAATTTCCAATCTGTCTATGCAATGAAGAAAGCTCAATTGGAAGCAGCCTATGAACGTCAGCAAAAGGAAATTGCAGACCTTCAAGATTTTGTTAACCGTAACAAGGCGCGTGTTGCTACTCGAAATATGGCCATGTCTCGTCAGAAGAAATTGGATAAGATGGAAATTATCGAGTTGCAGGCAGAGAAGCCAAAACCAGAATTCCATTTCAAGGAAAGTCGTACACCTGGACGCTTTATTTTCCAAACCAAAGATCTTGTTATTGGTTACGACCGTCCGTTGACCAAGGCTCCATTGAATCTTACATTCGAACGTAATCAAAAGGTAGCTATTGTCGGTGCTAATGGTATTGGTAAGACCACTTTGCTTAAGAGCCTGCTTGGTATTATTCAACCACTCGAAGGAGAAGTTGAAACAGGTGATTTTATTGATCTAGGTTATTTTGAGCAAGAAGCAGAAGGCTCACGTCAGACGCCTCTTGAAGCGGTTTGGGACGCTTTCCCAGCTCTAAATCAAGCTGAGGTTCGTGCAGCTCTAGCCAAATGCGGATTAACCTCTAAACATATTGAAAGTCAAATTCAGGTCTTGTCAGGAGGAGAGCAGGCTAAAGTTCGTTTCTGTCTCCTTATGAATCGTGAAAATAATGTCCTTGTTCTTGACGAGCCCACCAATCACTTGGATGTTGACGCAAAGGACGAATTGAAGCGTGCCCTTCAGGCATTTAAAGGTAGTGTCCTAATGGTATGTCACGAACCTGAATTTTATGAAGGTTGGACAGACGTTTGGGATTTTAATGAGTTAGTATAATCAAAAAGAGTGTTGACATCTTCTCAATGAGTTTAAGTGTCACTCACTCTTTTTTTGAGTGGCCAAAGAGCCAAGTAGTAGTCATTAGGATTTGATAATAGTTTAATGATAGAGACTCTAGGGTCAGTTAGTGATAAGAATATTTAACATAGCACACTAGTTAATATGAATTGAGCTAATAAAATGATGATTTTAAATCAAAATGTCTTATTTTGTTCAAAAAGTAACAAAGTTTGAGCATAAAATGTGTAACCGTTTTCCAATTGTGGTAAAATGATATAGTAAACTATTATCAAAAGAAAGTTGGATAAACTTATGTCAAAAATCGTAGTTGTTGGTGCTAACCATGCTGGTACTTTTAGTATTAATACTATTCTTGATAATTACGGAGACCAAAATGAAGTAGTTGTTTTCGATCAAAACTCTAACATTTCATTCTTGGGTTGTGGTATGGCTCTTTGGATTGGTAATCAAATCTCAGGTTCTGATGGACTTTTCTATGCCAACAAAGAAGGCCTCGAAAGCAAGGGTGCAAAAGTTTATATGAACTCACCAGTTGAGTCTATTGACTTTGACGGTAAAACTGTTACAGCTCTTGTTGATGGTAAAGAGCATGTTGAATCATATGACAAATTGATTTTAGCTACTGGTTCACAGCCAATCTTACCTCCAATCGATGGTGCTGAGATTAAAGAAGGGAGTCGTACTTTCGAAGCGACTCTTGAAAACCTTCAATTCGTTAAACTTTTCCAAAACGCTCAAGAAGTTATTGATAAGCTGAACGATAAGTCACAAGACATCAAACGTGTAGCAGTCGTTGGTGCAGGTTACATTGGTGTTGAATTGGCTGAAGCTTTCCAACGTCATGGTAAAGAAGTTATCCTTATTGATGTTGTTGACACATGTTTGGCAGGATACTATGACCGCGATTTTACAGACCGTATGGCTAAAAATATGGAAGACCATGGTATCCAATTGGCCTTTGGCGAAACTGTTAAAGCAGTAGAAGGTGAAACTAAGGTAGAACGCATCGTAACAGATAAAAATGCTTACGATGTAGATATGGTTGTTCTTGCCGTTGGTTTCCGTCCTAATACAGCCCTTGGAGCTGGTAAATTGGAAACATTCCGAAATGGTGCTTACCTTGTTAATAAGAAACAAGAAACATCAGTTAAGGACGTTTACGCTGTTGGTGATTGTGCTACGGTTTATGACAATGCTCTTGACGATGTCAACTACATTGCCTTGGCTTCAAATGCTGTTCGTTCAGGTATTGTAGGTGGACACAATGCCGGTGGTGGTGATGTAGAATCAAATGGTGTTCAAGGATCAAATGGTATCTCTATCTATGGTTTGAACATGGTTTCTACTGGTTTGACTGAAGAGAAAGCAAAACGTTTTGGTTTCAATCCAGCAGTAGTAGAATCAACAGATCTTCAAAAAGCTGCCTTCATGGAAGATGAAAATGACGATGTAACTATCAAGATTGTTTATGATAAAGATACTCGTAAAGTTTTGGGTGCTCAAATGGTTTCACACATGGATATCTCAATGGGAATCCACATGTTCTCATTGGCAATTCAAGAAGGAGTAACAATTGATCGTCTACAATTGCTTGATTTGTTCTTCTTGCCACACTTTAACCAACCACTTAGCTATATTGCTAAAGCAGCTATCTCAGCTGAATAATATTAAACAGCTAATTCATTTGAATTAGCTGTTTTTCTTTTTAAAATACTAAAAAACCTCCAACTGGAGGCTTTTATTTAACTAAAGTAAGATTAGTTTTTTGAAGCTTCTTGGAATTCAGGGTTTTTCCATGCTTCATCAATGATAGCTTGCAATTCATCAGCAGAAGCTTTCATCTTTTGTTGTTCCGCATCGTTCAATGGGATGTTTACTGGACGTACGATACCGTGTGCACCTACGATAGCAGGTTGACCGATAAAGACGTTGCTTACACCATATTGACCTTCTTGGAATACAGACAATGGAAGTACTGCATTTTCATCGTCAAGGATAGCTTTAGTGATACGAGCAAGGGCTACTGCGATACCGTAGTATGTAGCACCTTTTTTGTTGATAATTGTGTAAGCTGCATCACGAACACCTTCGAACAATTCAACCAATTCAGCTTCTTGAACGTTTTCTTTGTCTTTAAGGAACTCTTCAAGGTTGACACCGGCGATGTTAGCGTGTGACCAAACCGCAAACTCTGAGTCACCGTGTTCACCCATGATGTAAGCGTGAACTGAACGAGCATCGACATCAAGTTTTTCAGCAAGTGCTTGACGGAAACGAGCTGAGTCAAGTGAAGTACCTGAACCGATAACGCGTTCTTTAGGGAATCCTGAGAATTTCCATGTTGAGTAAGTCAATACGTCAACTGGGTTAGCTGCCACAAGGAAGATTCCTTTGAAGCCTGATTCAACAACTTGAGTAACGATAGATTTGTTGATAGCAAGGTTTTTACCAACAAGATCAAGACGAGTTTCACCTGGTTTTTGTGGAGCACCAGCAGTGATAACTACAAGGTCAGCATCCGCACAGTCTTCATATTTAGCTGCGTAGATTTTTTTAGGTGAAGTGAAAGCAAGTGCGTGGCTAAGGTCAAGCGCATCACCAACAGCTTTTTCAAACAATTGTGGGATTTCGATGATACCTAGTTCTTGAGCGATACCTTGGTTTACAAGTGCGAAAGCGTAAGATGAACCTACGGCACCGTCACCAACAAGGATGACTTTTTTGTGTTGTTTAGTTGCAGTCATGGTCTAAACATCTCCTTAATTTTTTATTGGGTTACCCCATACACTGCTTATTCTACCATTTTAAGTGATGGATGTCACGAAATATTAAGGAATTATCAAATGAAAGCGTTTTATGGAACTGAAATATAAAGCATTTTATGGTATAATATTATAGAAAATTTCCATTCTCTTTTATGAGAATTTAGAATGATTTGAATGAAAGAAAAGAGGCATTTTTAGAGTGCAAGATAATAATTTAATTGACGTTAATTTGACGTCTGAGATGAAAACGAGTTTTATCGATTATGCCATGAGTGTTATCGTATCTCGTGCACTCCCAGATGTTCGTGACGGTTTAAAACCGGTACAACGTCGTATTCTTTATGGAATGAATGAGCTTGGGGTGACACCTGATAAGCCTCATAAAAAATCTGCTCGTATTACCGGGGATGTTATGGGTAAATATCACCCACACGGTGACTCATCTATCTATGAAGCCATGGTTCGTATGGCTCAATGGTGGAGTTACCGTTACATGTTGGTTGACGGCCACGGAAACTTTGGTTCTATGGATGGTGATGGTGCAGCCGCTCAGCGTTACACTGAGGCTCGTATGTCTAAAATCGCCCTGGAGATGCTCCGTGATCTCAATAAGAATACCGTAGATTTTCAAGATAACTACGATGGTTCTGAACGTGAGCCAATTGTTCTTCCATCACGTATTCCAAATCTTCTTGTTAATGGTGCTACAGGGATTGCGGTTGGTATGGCGACCAACATTCCACCACACAATTTGGCTGAAACTATAGATGCCGTTAAACTGATGATGGACAATCCTGAAGTCACAACCCGTGAATTGATGGAAGTTCTTCCTGGTCCAGACTTTCCAACTGGTGGTTTGGTCATGGGGAAATCTGGTATTCACCGTGCTTATGAAACTGGTAAAGGCTCTATTGTTCTTCGTTCGCGTACCGAAATTGAAACAACAAAATCAGGTCGTGAGCGCATTGTAGTCACTGAGTTTCCTTATATGGTCAATAAGACTAAGGTCCATGAACACATCGTTCGTTTGGCCCAGGAAAAACGTATTGAGGGGATTACAGCAGTTCGTGACGAGTCTTCTCGTGAGGGGGTACGTTTTATCATCGAAGTGCGTCGTGATGCATCTGCCAACGTAATCTTGAACAATTTGTTCAAATTAACTCAACTTCAGACAAACTTCAGCTTCAATATGTTGGCCATTGAAAAGGGTGTGCCCAAAATCCTTTCCTTGCGTCAAATTTTGGCTGACTATATTGCTCACCAACAAGAGGTTGTGGTCCGTCGTACACAGTTTGATAAGGATAAGGCTGAAGCACGTGCCCATATTTTAGAAGGCTTGTTAATTGCGCTTGATCATCTGGATGAAGTGATTACGATTATTCGTAACAGTCAAACTGATGCAGAGGCTCAAGCCGAGTTGATGGCTCGCTTTGAACTCACTGAACGTCAAAGTCAGGCCATTCTTGATATGCGTTTGCGTCGTTTGACCGGTTTGGAACGTGATAAGATTCAAAATGAATACAATGATCTCCTTGCCTTGATTGCTGATTTGGCTGATATTTTGGCAAAACCAGAACGTGTCATTGCTATCATCAAGGAAGAGTTGGATGAAAGTAAGCGTAAATTCGCAGATGCCCGTCGTACAGAATTGATGGTCGGTGAAGTTGTCTCACTTGAAGATGAAGATCTAATCGAAGAAGAAGATGTCGTTATCACTCTTTCTAGCAAGGGATATATCAAACGATTGGCTCAAGACGAATTTCGTTCTCAGAAACGTGGAGGACGTGGAGTTCAAGGGACAGGTGTGAACGATGACGACTTTGTTCGTGATATCGTTTCAACAAGCACTCATGATCACCTTTACTTTATGACCAACAAAGGGCGTGTATACCGTCTCAAGGGTTATGAAATTCCTGAGTATGGCCGTACAGCTAAGGGGTTACCAATTGTCAATCTCTTGAAGTTGGATGAAGGTGAGTCAATTCAAACAGTGATTAATGCTAAGAGTGATGAAGGGTCAGATAACAATCACCTTGTCTTTGTAACTCGCCAAGGTTTAGTGAAACGAACTAAGGAAGCAGAATTCAAAAATATCCGTCAAAATGGATTGATTGCCTTGAAACTTAGAGAAGGTGACGAGCTAATCAATGTCTTCTTGACTACTGGTAATGAAGAAATTATTATTGGTACTAAATTTGGTTACAGTGTGCGTTTCAAAGAGGATACTATTCGCAGTATGAGTCGTATGGCCGCTGGTGTTAAAGGGGTAACCCTTCGTGACGGTGACCAAGTTGTTGGTGCAGCAGCTATTACTGAAGACCAAGAAGTCTTGATTGTCACTGAAAAAGGTTACGGTAAGCGTACCTCAGCTACTGAATATCCAACTAAGGGGCGTGGTGGTAAAGGTATTAAGACAGCTAATATCACTGATAAAAATGGTAACCTAGCAGGTATTGTAACAGTTTCTGGTGATGAGGATATTATGGTCATAACTGATACGGGTGTTATTATCCGTACCGCAGTTGCTAATATCTCTCAAACTGGTCGTGCAACTCAAGGGGTTAAGGTCATGCGTTTAGATGATACTGCTCGTATTGTCACCTTTGCTTTGGTTGAACCTGAAGAAGTTGATCAAGTTACTGAAGACCAAGAAAGTGGTGATAACTAATGAGAAAAGATAACAAAAATAAGACGCCTAAAAAGCATCGTAAGTGGCTTGAGGTCCTTCGTTGGATCTTGATTGTTGTTCTCTTGGTTGTTGGTTTAGCTTTAATTTTCAATAAATCGATTCGAAACACTGTAATTGCTTGGAATACTAATAAATATCAAGTAAGTAAGGTTTCTAAGAAGACTATTGAGAAAAACAAGGAAGCTAAGACGAGCTTTGACTTTGATACCGTTAAATCAATTAGCACTGAGTCTGTCTTGCAGGCACAAATGAATGCTCAAGAACTTCCAGTAGTTGGTGGTATTGCTATCCCTGAGGTTGGTATTAATCTCCCTATTTTCAAAGGACTTGGTAATACAGAGCTTACCTACGGTGCTGGAACTATGAAGGAAAATCAAGTCATGGGGGGAAAAAACAACTATTCACTAGCTAGTCACCACGTCTTTGGTATCGCTGGGGCTTCGGATATGCTCTTCTCACCATTAGATAGAGCAAAAAATGGCATGAAGATTTATCTTACGGATAAAAATAAGGTCTATACTTATGTTATTAGTGAGGTGAAGGTTGTCCAACCAACTGAAGTAGCAGTAGTTGATGATACACCTGGCAAGTCTGAAATTACCCTTGTAACATGTACGGATGCTGAAGCAACTCAGCGTACAATCGTCAAAGGTGAATTGAAATCACAGGTAGATTTTGACAAGGCAAGTTCAGATATTATTGAAGCCTTCAATAAGTCATACAATCAATTTCAAAGTTAAGAAAAGGCCATAAGGCCTTTTTCTATGGAGGGAAAAAATGTTTTTGAAAACAATACACCATGTCGCTATCATTGTTTCTGATTATGATTCATCTCGAGATTTTTATGTTAATAAACTAGGTTTTGAAATTATACGTGAAAATTATCGTCCGGAACGTCATGATTATAAATTAGATCTACGTTGTGGTGATATAGAACTGGAAATCTTTGGAAATAAGACTAGTGATCTAGCCTATGTGGAGCCACCAAAACGTCTGTCTTATCCTGAGGCATGTGGATTACGTCATTTAGCTTTTAAAGTGGCTAATATTGAAGAGGTTGTCAAGAGTTTAGAAGAAAAGGGTATTTCCTGCCAACCTATTCGTAAGGACACTTTTACCGGTGAAAAGATGACTTTCTTTGCTGATCCGGATGGTCTTCCCTTGGAGTTGCACGAGTAGTTTTTTTGACCTTAATTTTTTAAGTCATGGTATAATAAATTTACGGTTGGTCTCATACCAGTCGTCCTTTAGGAGATTATGGAATAATATTCTATTTTCGAAAGGAAACACACATGAAATTGAAAAAACTTCTTGTTACTGGGATGGCTTTATTGGCTTCAGTAACAGCCTTCACTTCGGTTGCGCAAGCAGCAACGTCATCGCAAGTCCAAAAGGTTATTGATGAATCTTATGTTCAACCAGACTATGTGATGGGTTACTCATTGTCGGAAGAGCAACGTAATGAAACCTTGAATTTGTTAGGGTATGATAGTAGTAAGGATACCAATGTTAAGACACTTACGACATCTGCTTATGCGAATATCATGAATGTTGCTGACGATTCTAGTCTTCAGCTATATTCTTCAGTAAAGATTGCTAAGCTAGGTGCTAAGGAAACCTTGAGTGTAGAGATTGTGACACCACAAAATATCACTAAAATCACTCCAGATATGTACCGTAATGCTGCCACGACACTTGGTATCGAACATGCTAAGATTACAGTAGCAGCACCTATTCCAGTAACTGGGGAAAGCGCCTTGGCTGGTATTTATTATTCTCTAGAGCAGAATGGAGCTAAAGTCTCAGATGAAAGCAAAGAGCTTGCTCAGGAGGAGCTTAAAACCCTTTCCCAAATCAATGAGGAAAATTCAGGTAAGAGTAACTATGATGCGGATAAGCTTAATGTAGCTATGACTGATATTAAGTCAGCAGTTGCTAATAAGGGGGATAAGTTGACTGAAGACCAAGCTAAAACGATTGTTCAGCAAACCATCAATAACTACAACTTGGATCTTTCTGGTACACAAATTAACCTTCTGGTGAATTTTGCTATGAATTTATCTAAGTCTTCAATCATTGATAGTGCTAACTTTAAGTCAACCTTGAGTTCACTTAAAGATTCTATCGTTTCGAAAGCTGGTAATACCTTCTCTGGAATCAACCTAAACTTTAATGCCAACAAAGCAGTTGAGAATAGCAAAAATATTTTCTCAAAAATCTGGCAAGCTATTGTAGATTTCTTTACTGGTCTTTCTAAATAGTGAAAGAGCTGTCCATTTGGATGGCTTTTCCTATTTTTTAGCTCTTTGTTGACTGTAGTGGGTGACGAAAAGCTAATATCTAGATAGGGGCATAAAAACTCAAAAGCTTGTCTAGAATTTCTTTATTCGTCAAGTGCATACGAAAAGTAGGACGATAAAATCGCTTAGCGCTGAGTTTACAACAATCTTGTTGAATGAGCTTTCAATAACGTTTGATTGTCTTGTATCCATGAGGTTCTCGCTCAAATTGATTTATGATTTGAACACGCATATGACTCATAACACGGCTAAGATCTAAGGTGTTGGAGTAAAACTGTTCACTGAACTGTTTCAGCATGAGTTTAGAAATATAATAACGAAGGGTGAAAGCAATCAAGTACAATTTTAGCATATGGAAAAAGCTGTTTAGCCAAGTCATAGTAAGAGCTAAACATATCCATAGTCATGATTTTCACTCGACATCGGACTACTCTATCATATTTAAGAAAGTGATTTCGGATGGTCTCTGGAAGACGAGAAAAATCATGCTTAAAACGGAAGTCATTGAGCTTACGAATGACAAATGACAGTTGACGTTGAAATGGAAAGCAGATGTGCAATATCGGTCATAGAAGTCTTTTCAATTAACTTTTGAGCAATATTTTGATTGATGATACGAGGAATTTGGTGATTTTTCTTGACGAAAGATGTCTCGGCGACCATCATTTTCGAACAATAGTAGCACTTAAAACGACGCTTTTTTCAGAAGAATTCTGGTAGGAGTACCAGTCATCTCAAGGTAAGGAATCTTAGACGGTTTTTGAAAATCCTATTTCTTCATTTGGCTTTCGCAATCAGGACAAGATGGGGCATTATAGTCCAGTTAAGCGATGATCTTCTTGTGTGTATCCTTATTGATGATGTCTAGAATCTGGATATTAGAGTCTTAAATATCGAGTGGTTTTGTGATCAAGTGTAATTCTTTCATATGATTCTTTCTAATGAGTTGTTGTGTCTCTTCTCATTATAGATTTTATGGGACTTTTAGGCTCCATAAAATCTATAGAGTTTTATCCACTACAAAAGTTACAGGAATTGGTTTTTGTTAAGGAAGTATATAAATCAGATAAGAGAAAAAGTCAGCACATCATGCTGACTTTTTTCTAGCTTATAAAGTATTGGATAAATGGATCTCATTTGATAAAGTATTAAGATGATTGACCAAATCCATGATTGACAGATAGTTTTGGCAAATAAACTTCTTGGTGATATCTGGAATATAGAAATTAGACACGATGACATCGTAATCTGTCTGATTTAAAATCTCAGGACTTGTTTCTAATTCATCCCAAATATCGAAGGTGAAGCGGTTATTACAGTAATAGGAGAGCATATCAACAAAGGTAAGGGATATAGCATGGTCAAAGTTACTGATAATCAAAACCTTGATAGGTGGTCGATTTTCTAACAGCTGAGTAGAGAGGTGTTCAGCATGGGTTAAGATGGTGTACATCAAGTGTTCCAACTGTTCAGGATGGTCATGCTGTCCAATTGCTTGACGGTATTGAGCCAGTTCTTGACGCGCACTTTCCATAAAGTCTGGGAAGTAAACTTCGAATTTTTGAATCGTCAATGCTTTTTGTTCAAATAAGATTGGGGTAGAAAAGATTTCCTGTCTTTCAAATAAAGCAGTGTTGTGCAAATGCCAAATCAGCTCATCGTGGTTGGTAAAAGTAATCTTATATTGTTTTGATAGGCGTTCTAATATTTGACTAAGTAATTGGTAAGAGTATCTTGCTTCACTGTTCTCTTCTAAAGAGTTGAAGAATTCTTGAGGATCTAAGAAAAGATTGTTTTGAATAAAGGATATAAAAATTTGTGCGATTATATCTGGAGTGATTTCCAACCCCAATTTCTCAGAGAAATGGACAAGTATCTCCTCAAAGTTTGGAATACTTTCCAAAATAGGATAGTATTCATCATAGAAATGATTTGGTAAGTCGATAAAATGACCATTTTTGATGCGGTGGATACTGATAGCCAGCATCAATTTGTACATTCTATAAATTGAAAATGTCATTGGGTAATTCGTGATTTTATAGAAGAAGTCAGCAAACTCTGTTAAATCTTCTTCAGGAAGGTCAGGAAAAGGCCAGTCTAGGAAATAATAGCGCTCAGAAAAATATTGGGCAAAAAAATAGCGAATATCAATCTCATTCCCACGTATCTCGGATGGAGTAAAAGATAATTCTATTTGAAACTGAGATGATAGAGTTTTTGTAATATTTCGACCTAATCGATAGAGATTAGCATTACTAGAATGAAGATTTTCTATTGTTCGATAAATAGGTAGGCCCTCATTGAAAAACAGATACTCTAGTAATTGAAAAGATTGAGAATGTGCAAGAAAATATTGATATACATCTTCTACACTAGTGTTAAGTGCTAAATCTATCATGATTCCGTTAGCAGAAAATTGGATGTCAATATCTGGAAAGGCAAGACGTAGTTCATTTAAATCACTTTTTAAGATTCGTTCTGTACATTCTAATTTTTCGGCAAGTTCATGTAATTTCATCCAATTACGATTTTGAATTAAAGTTTCCATTAAACGTAATTGTCGTTGAACTTTTGTGGATAAAAGGTTACGCATGTAGATAGTCTCCTCCTTAATTTATTCTATCACATTCTTGTCCAAAAAGTACAATAAAATTAGAATAAGAAAATTGTCGTTAGTAGTCAGAGAATTTAGAATAATATAAGTGACTCTTAGGTGCAAAAACAGAATATATCAATTATTCAGAAAATATTGATTTTTATATCAAATGGTTGTAGATTGGGAATTGTAAAATATTATTTAGGAGTTCAAAATGAAACATTCACATAAGAAATCATTTGACTGGTATAGCATGCATCAACGATACTCTATTCGTAAGTATCACTTTGGTGCGGCTAGTGTCTTGCTTGGGACAGCCTTAGTCTTGGGAACTGCTGCTAATGCGCAAGCAGTACAAGCGGAGGAACAAAATCCAGAAGTAACTAACATTGTTTCTGTTGATAAGGTAGAAGAAGCTACTAAACCAGCAGAAGTCTCTACCCCTAAAAAAGAAACAACCTACGCAGCTCCAACTGTTGCTCATCCGGTAGAAACGACTCCAGCTAAAACTGAAGAAGCTACTAAACTAGCAGAAGTCTCTACCCCTAAAAAAGAAACAACTTACACAGCTCCAACTGTTGCTCATCCAGTAGAAACGACTCCAGTTAAAACTGAAGAAGCTACTAAACCAGCAGAAAAAGTTGAAGAAGCAAAAGATAAATCAGCTAATATTGGTCTAGAGTCTCGTTCTAACTCTGACAAAGGAACTGTATTAGAAACGCCTGTAGGGAAGAAAGCTGATGTAGTTGAAGCGAAAGAAGAGTCTAAGCCAGCTGCAACAACGTCTGATCGCTCAGCTGTTGATAGTGCTGTTTTGCCAACTAGCACAACTGCTAAAGTAGAAGCAACTAATGAAATCTTGAAACCAGGATTGAGCCTTTCTGATGCTCGTCAAAATCCAGCAATTCGTAAGGAAGACTTAGATAAGGGACACAGTGGCTTTAGAGCGTCTAGCAATCCAGCAAACCCAATTGTTTCAGGTTCTGGAAATACAGTTGCATTTACAGATATTAGTCAAGGTGGTCGTAGTTATAGTTTCCGTGGCTACGGGAACTCACGTGGTGGTAATTCCATTCATTACGATGTAACAACAGTACGTCAAGGTAATAAATTGAATTTCACAATCGACTATTCTGGTCCAGGTGAATTTGTTAATAATAACTTTATCTTGGATAAAGGGGATGGATTTGGAAATCCTTCAAATGCAACCATCACGACTCCAAGGTTGAGAGAACAAACAAGACCTGTTAGTCAGGGTGGCAACTTCGTATCGCACTCAGGATACAGTATGACTTCTGCTACATCAACGAGTGAAAAACAAACAATCAGATTTAGTTTGCCTATCATTAATCCAAATGGTGACTTATCTGTTCGTTTGAAACCAGTTACTTTTAACGTGGACCAAGGTGGTGGTAGTGCCGCTACTAGCAATGACCCATACAGCAACTCCAACTATTATTATAGAGCAAACCCACTATACTTGGATGCAAACCCTTATGGTGGTACTAATAACAAGACTGTTTCAGAAGACATTGACTTCCAAACTGTCTATCTTCCAACTAGTAAGTTACTAGAAGGTCAAACTAGATTAGTTCGAGAAGGTGAAAAAGGACAACGTCAAATTACCTATAAAGTACATCGATTTGGTAACGAAACACTTTTAGGATTACCAATTAGTAATTCTGTTACTAAAGAAGCTAAGCCACGTATTATGCAAATTGGTGTGGCTAAAGAGCTAATCGATACAGTAAAACCACGTGTCGATCAAAATAAAGTCGGTGATACAAATAACCTCACTTTCTATCTTGATAACGATGGAAACGGTGTTTATACTGAAGGTGTAGACGAACTTGTTCAAAAAATTGCTATTAAAGATGGAGCCAAAGGTGAAAAAGGAGACCAAGGCGAACGTGGTCTCACTGGAGCTAAAGGTGAAAAAGGAGACCGAGGCGAACGTGGTCTCACTGGAGCTAAAGGTGAAAAAGGAGACCAAGGTGAACGCGGTTTAACTGGAGCTAAAGGTGAAAAAGGAGACCGAGGCGAACGCGGTCTCACTGGAGCGCAAGGATCTGCAGGACGTGACGGTGTAACTCCAACCGTAACCGTTAGGGATAATAAAGAAGATGGTACTCACACTATCACTATTAACGACGGTAGAGGTAATGTTACAAGTACTGTTGTAAGAGATGGTTTCGATGGTGCAAGTCCATTAGTTGCGACTCAACGAAATGAAGCTGATAAAACAACAACTGTTATCTTCTATTACGATAAAAATGGAAACAACGAATTAGATGCTTCTGATAAGAAATTAAAAGAAGTTGTCATTGCAGATGGTGCCAAAGGTGAAAAAGGAGACCAAGGCGAACGCGGTCTCACTGGAGCGCAAGGTGAAAAAGGTGAACGTGGAGACCGTGGTGAAACAGGGGCAGCGGGACGTGACGGAAAAACTCCAAAAATCACAACTGCTCGTGGAGCAGACGGCCGTAGTACTGATATTACATTTACTATTCCTGGTGAAGAACCTGTAACCGTTAATGTAAAAGACGGAAAAGATGGACGTACACCAAATATTGATTTAAATGCTTTAGCAGAGGCAGCAGTAAGACTGAATAATCAAAGAAGCGGAAGAGTAAGAAGATCATTATCAGATACCCCAGCTCCAACTGAAAAACCAAAAGTAATTGGAACTCGTATTACAGCTTACTTCGATAACAATGGAAATGGTAAATATGATCCAGGAGTTGACGAACCAATTAGTTCAGCTGATATTTTAAATGGTACAGACGGTGCCAATGGTGCAGCCGGAGCAGCCGGAGCAGATGGACGTAATGGTGCTGAATTATTAAGTGGACCTAAAGCACCAACAGCAGATGATGGTAAAGATGGCGACACTTATATCGATGCAACTACAGGTGATGTTTATAAGAAAGAAAACGGAACTTGGGATAAGATTGGTAACATTCGTGGACCTCAAGGTCTAAAAGGTGAAGCCGGAGTTGCAGGACCACAAGGGCCAC
>NZ_GL831112.1:738699-742290 GCF_000188295.1 Streptococcus vestibularis ATCC 49124
TAACATCAAGGGACCTAAGGGTGACCAGGGTGCTCAAGGTCTTCAAGGACGCGACGGACGTGAAGGTGTACCAGGACCAGCGGGACGCGACGGACGTGATGGAGCAGCAGGTCGTGACGGACGTGATGGACGCGACGGTAAAGACGTATTGAACGGCAAAGTTGATCCAACTACAGAAGGTAAAGACGGCGATAAATACGTTAACACAGAAACTGGTGACGTTTTCGTTAAGAATAACGGCAACTGGGAAAAAGAAGGCAACATCAAGGGACCTAAGGGTGACAAAGGTGAACGTGGAGAAGATGGTAAGACTCCAGAAGTAACTGTAACTCCAGGTAAAGATGGTCATAGTACCGACATTACATTCACTGTTCCAGGTAAAGATCCAGTTACAGTAAATGTTAAGAACGGAGAAAATGGTCTAAACGGTAAAACTCCAAAAGTTGATTTGCTTCGTGTCGAAGGACAAAACGGAAATCCATCACACACAATTGTGACATTCTATACAGATGAAAATGGAGATGGTAAATATAATCCAGGAACTGATGAGCTTCTAGGATCAGAAATGATTAAAGATGGTGCTAAAGGTGCGGACGGACGTGATGGTAAATCATTAATTACTGTTAAAGATGGTAAAGAAACTAAAGTTTACCAAGAAGATCCAGCACATCCAGGTCAACCATTGAACCCTGAAAAACCTCTTGCAGTTATTAAAGATGGAGTGGACGGTGTCTCTCCAACAGTAACAGCTGTTCGTAAGGATGAAGAAGGTCATAAAGGTGTAGAAATCACGGTGGATAACCATGATGGTTCACAACCAACTACAGTCTTTGTTCAAGATGGTGCTAAGGGAGAAACTGGTGCAACCGGTCAGGATGGACAAACTCCTACAATCACTACTCAACGTGGACAAGATGGCCAAAGCACTGTTGTAACTATCACAACACCAGGTAAAGATCCAGTAACCTTCACTGTAAAAGATGGTAAGAATGGTAAAGATGGCCGTACACCAACTATTGACTTAAATGCATTGGTGGAAGCAGTTAGAAGAGGCGCTGGATCAACTTCTAATTCACAACCTTCTGGAACATCAAGAAGTGCAAGAAGAGCAAGAAGTGTAGGAGATAATCCAGATGAAGTAACTCCACCAGCTCAACCAGCATCTTCAGATTCAACAGCATCACAACCAGTAGATGGTACTCGTATTACAGCATACTATGATAACAATGGTAACGGTAAATACGATCCAGGTGTGGATGAATTAATTGGTACAAGTGATATCTTGAATGGTACAAATGGACGTAATGGTGCAGATGGAGCTTCTGGTACAGATGGCCGTAACGGTGCCGAATTATTAAGTGGAGTTACTGCACCAACTGCTAAAGATGGTAAAGATGGTGATACTTACATCGATGCTAACACAGGTGATGTTTACAAGAAAGAAAATGGTTCTTGGAACAAAATCGGAAATATTCGTGGACCTCAAGGAGTAGCTGGTGAAAAAGGCGATAAAGGTGAAAAAGGCGACAAAGGTGAAAAAGGTGAAAACGGGGCTAATGGAGCAGATGGTAAATCACCAGTTGTAAATGTAACTGACAACGGAGATGGAACACACTCTATTACTGTTAGAAACCCTGATGGTTCAGAATCTACAACGAAAGTTAAAGATGGTAAAGACGGTAAAACTGCAACTATCACTACAACAGAAAACCCAGATGGAAGTCACACAATTACTGTAACAAATCCAGATGGAACATCTAAAGAAACTGTTGTTAAAAACGGTAAAGATGGTAAGACTCCTAAAGTTGAAGTAACTGATAACAACGATGGAACTCATACTGTTAAAGTTACAGATGGAGACGGCAATGTTACCAACGCTATCATCAAAGATGGTAAAGACGGTAAAGCTGCAACAGCAACAACTACTGAAAACCCAGATGGAAGCCACACTGTAACAATCACTAACCCAGATGGAACTAAGAATGAATTCGTTGTGAAAAATGGACGTGACGGTGTTGACGGACGTACTCCAACCGCATCTGTTCGTGACAATGGGGACGGAAGTCATACAATCGTTATTACAAATCCAGAAGGTGTGACAACTGAAACAACAGTACGTGATGGTAAATCACCAAAAGTGACTATAACTGACGAACAAAATGGAACTCATAAGATTTCAGTTCTAAATGGTGATGGAACAACTACTGAAACAATCATTAAAGATGGTAAATCACCAGTAGCGACTGTTACTGACAACCATGATGGTACTTACACTATTCGTGTAGAAAATGGAAATGGAACTGTTTCTGAAACCACAGTTCGTGATGGTAAATCACCAACTGCTAAAGTAGTAGACAATGGAGATGGAACTCACACAGTTACAATTGTTAACTCTGATGGAACTACTACAACTACAACAGTACGTGATGGTAAATCACCAAAACTTGAAGTGATCGATAACAACAATGGTTCACACACTATTAAAGTTACAGGAGCAGACGGTAAAGAAACTAATACTACAATCCTTGACGGTAAATCACCAAAAGCTAATATCGTTGATAATGGAGATGGAACTCACACATTAACAATCGTAGATTCTGATGGTCGTGAATATAAATCTATTATTAAAGACGGTAAAGATGGCGTTTCACCAACTGTAACAGTTAAAAATAATAATGATGGAACTCACACAGTTACAATCACAAATCCAGACGGAAGTAAAACTGATATGGTTATCAAAGACGGCAAAGATGGAAAATCACCAAAAGTTTCTGTTGAAGATAATGGAGATGGTAGTCATACAATCACAATCATCAATTCTGACGGAACTGTGACAAAAACAGTTGTTAAAGACGGCAAAGATGGTCGTGATGGTCGCGACGGCAAAGACGGCAAAGATGGTAAATGTGGATGCCAAGACAAACCAGTAACACCATCAAATGACAAACCAGTTCCTCCAACACCAAATGTGCCAGAAGGACCAACATTTGCAATGCCAGAACCACCAGTTCATGAATTGCCAGAATTCAACGGTGGTGTGCCAGGAATGCCAGAAGTTCATGAATTGCCAGAATTTAACGGTGGAGTACCAGGTATGCCTGAAGTTACTGAAGTACCAGAATTAGATATTCCAACAGTACCAGTACAACCAACACCAAATGTACCGACGCCAGAAGTGCCAGTACAACCAACTCCAGTTGTTCCGACACCAGAAGTACCGGTCCAACCAGTACCAGTGGTTCCAGAACAACCTGTAGTGCCAACATCGGCTCAACCAGCAAGTCCAGTAAATGCTAACCCAGAAGTACCAACTACAGTTAAAGAAAACCATGGGGACAAATTACCTGAAACTGGAAGCCAATCTGATTATATCTTTGTTCTTCTAGGTAGCGGTATTCTATTGAGCCTATATGTAGGTCGAAGAAAAGAAGATTAATCATCTAAAAGCAGTCGCTAATTTCTCAAAAGAAGATGATAAGTGATAGATATCGAATGAAAGAATATTCTTAGAACGATTTTCATATGATGGAAAAGACTGCACAAATCCCATGGGATTTGTGAACTGCACCCCAAAAGTTAGACAAAAAAATC
>NZ_GL831112.1:742527-807983 GCF_000188295.1 Streptococcus vestibularis ATCC 49124
AAAAAATCTAACTTGGGGTGTTTTTATTATGAAATTAACGTACGAAGATAGAGTTCAAATACATGAATTGAGAAAGCAAGGTCAAACCTTCAACCAACTTTCAAAAAGATTTGGTGTGGATGCTTCTAGATTAAGGTATATGATGAGATTGGTCGAACGTTACGGAATAGAAATTGTCAAGAAAGGTAAGAATTGTTACTATTCTCCTAAATTATAACGAGAAATGATTGATAAGGTTCTGCTTGAAGGTTGCTCTCAATAAAGTGTTTGTCTGGACTATGGCCTTTCAAATCAAGGCTTGCTTAACAATTGGATAGCACAATACAAGAAAATGGGTATACTATTGTTGAGAAAAGAAGAGGGAGACCGCCTAAAATGGGACGTAAGCCAAAGAAGAAATCTGAAGAGATGACAGAGCTAGAGCAATTTCAAGCAGAAAATGAGTACTTGAGAGCGGAGAACAACGCTGTTCTAAAAAGGTTGAGAGAACTCCGATTGAGGGACGAGAAAGAGCAAAGAGAAAAACGGAAATTGTTCGAGGATTGGTAACAGAGTTTGCTTTATAGAGTCTTCTAAAGATTGTTAAGCTTGCTCGTTCGACCTATTATTACCACTTAAAACAGCTGGATCAAACGGATAATAATCAAACTATCAAAGCTGAAATTCAAGCTATTTTTACTGAACACAAGGGAAATTATGGTTATCGTCGCATCACTCTCGCATTGAGAAATCGTGGCTTCGTAGTAAATCATAAGAAAGTGCAACGTCTGA
Organism: Streptococcus vestibularis ATCC 49124; assembly: GCF_000188295.1. Lineage (GTDB taxonomy): Bacteria > Bacillota > Bacilli > Lactobacillales > Streptococcaceae > Streptococcus > Streptococcus vestibularis. The sequence goes on from NZ_GL831112.1 coordinate 743,299, forward strand.
TGAAGGCTTTCTTTTGCATTCTGAAGTCTAAGATGTTTTATGGTTATGAGAAGACGTTTAAGTCGCTTGAGCAATTGGAACAAGTTATTGTAGACTATATTGATTACTACAACAACAAACGCATTGAGGTAAAACTAAAAGGACTTAGTCCTGTGCAATACAGAACCAAATCCTTTGCTTAAATTAATTGTCTAACTTTTTGGGGTCAGTACACCTTCTTCATTTTGATACAAGCTAGCTTAGTTTCTACTGAATATACTTTTTTGACTATAACAAAACACTCCTGTTTCTAGCTTACCAGAATTCAACAGGAGTGTTTTCTTGTGTCTCATTTTATTGGTGCAGTGCCCCGAGCTAGTTTTTATTTTAGTCCGTAGTTATAATCATCGTCTTGCATGGCTTCAACAGTACCTAGAAGGTAACCATTACCGACTTGAGAGAAGAAATCGTGGTTTGATGTTCCTGTAGAAATACCATTCATAACGATTGGGTTAACATCGTTAGCAGAATCTGGGAAAAGAGGATCTTGTCCTAAATTCATCAATGCCTTATTGGCGTTATAGCGAAGGAATGTCATTACTTCTTCAGTCCAGCCAACACCGTCATAAAGAGATTTAGTGTAGAGTTCTTCATTTTCATACAATTGATAGAGGAGATCATACATCCATTCACGGAAACTCTCTTGCTCTTCTTCAGGTAATTCGTTGAATCCTAGTTGGAACTTATAGCCAATATAGGTACCGTGAACAGATTCGTCACGGATAATGAGTTTAATAATTTCAGCGACGTTAGCTAGCTTGTTATTACCAAGATAATAGAGTGGAGTGAAGAAGCCTGAATAGAAAAGGAAGGTTTCAAGATAAGTTGAAGCAACTTTTTTCTGAAGCGGCGTTCCGTTTTCATAGATATCATTAATGATTTTTGCTTTAGTTTGCAAGTACTTGTTGCTATTTGTCCACTCAAAAATTTCCTCAATTTCTGATTTAGTATTCAAAGTTGAGAAAATAGAAGAGTAAGATTTTGCGTGAACAGATTCCATAAACTGAATGTTGTTCAAGACAGCTTCTTCATGAGGTGTACGAACGTCTGCTCGAATGGCTTCAACACCCGTTTGAGATTGCATGGTATCTAGCAAGGTCAAACCGCCGAAAACTTTTCCAACTAAATCTTTTTCTTTAGCTGAAAGTTTACGCCAGTCATCAAGGTCATTTGAAAGGGGGATACGAGTATCTAACCAAAATTGTTCAGTTAATTTTTCCCAGGTAGATTTATCAATCGCATCTTCGATTTCATTCCAGTTAATGGCTTTATAGTAAGTTTCCATTAGAAACCTCTTTCTTTATTGATATCATTTCTATTTTATCATAATTAAAAATCATGATATAGTTTTTTGAGTTTATCTATTAAAAAAGTCGGAGAACCGACCTTTTTATGCATTTTATAAATAAGAGTAGTGAAGTTGCTAGTCTCAAATCACTATCTTAGATGACACAGCTTTCACACTGGTTAGAGCCAACTTCTTCACCGTCATCTGTGTAAGTACGGATGTAGTAGATTGATTTAATTCCTTTGTTAAAGGCGTAGTTACGAAGGATAGAAAGGTCACGAGTAGTTTGTTTATTTTCTGTTTTCCATTCGTAAATTTCTTTAGGCAACTCACTACGCAAGAATAGAGTTAATGACAAACCTTGATCAACGTGTTCAGTCGCAGCGGCATAGACGTCGATAACTTTACGCATGTCCATGTCGTAGGCTGAAGTGTAGAAAGGAATAGTGTCTGTTGAAAGGCTGTTGGCTGGGTAGTAAATTTTTCCGATTTTCTTCTCTTGACGTTCTTCAATACGTTGTGTGATTGGATGAATAGAAGCAGAACAGTCGTTAATGTAAGAGATTGAGCCATTTGGCGCAACAGCCAAACGGTTTTGATGGTAGAGACCATCTTTCTTAACGAGTTCACGTAGTTCTTCCCAATCTTTGGCTTGTGGGATGAAGTGGCCTTCGAAAAGTTCTTTGATACGGTCAGATTTAGGAACGTATTGGCCTGTAACGTATTTATCAAAGTAAGAACCGTCAGCATATTTTGAATTCTCAAAGCCGACAAAGGTTTCTTGACGTTCACGGGCAATATTGTTAGATTCAACTAAAGTCCAGTAGTTCATAAGCATGAAGTAGATATTAGTGAATTCAACAGATTCAGGGCTACCATACTCGATATGGTGTTTAGCAAGGTAAGAGTGAAGCCCCATAGCTCCCAAACCAAAGGTATGAGCTTGTTGGTTCCCATTTTTGATTGATGGAACAGCATCAATACTTGAGCTGTCTGTAACAAAAGTAAGCGCACGTGTCATAGCCTTAATGGAACGACCAAAGTCAGGTGAAGTCATCATGTTCAGGATATTAGTAGATCCAAGGTTACATGAAATATCTGTACCGAGTTTGACAAACTCTTGTGCATCGTTAAGTTCACTTGGTGTTTGAACTTGGAGAATTTCAGAACAAAGGTTGGACATGACAATCTTACCATCAATTGGGTTGTGTCGATTGGCTGTATCAACATTGACAATATATGGATAACCTGATTCTTGTTGGAGTTTAGAAATTTCAGTTTCTAGCTCACGTGCATTAATCTTGGTTTTTGTAATATTGGGATTGGCAACCAACTCATCATACATAGCTGTAATATCAATGTAGTTATATGGTTTACCATACTCTTTTTCGACTGAGTAAGGGCTGAAGAGATACATATCTTCATTATTACGTGCCAACTCGTAGAATTTATCTGGAACTGTAACACCAAGTGACAGTGTCTTAACACGCACCTTCTCATCAGCATTCTCTTTCTTAGTTGAAAGGAAGGCAAGGATATCTGGGTGGAAAACATCCAGGTAAACAACACCAGCACCTTGGCGTTGACCAAGTTGGTTTGAGTAAGAGAAACTGTCTTCAAAAAGCTTCATAACTGGGACAACTCCAGAAGCAGCACCAGCATATCCTTTGATAGGAGCACCAGCTTCACGTAGGTTAGATAGGCTAATACCTACCCCACCACCAATACGTGATAGCTGGAGGGCCGAGTTGATAGAACGACCGATAGAATTCATGTCGTCCGTTACTTGAATAAGGAAACATGACACGAGTTCACCACGACGGCTACGTCCAGCATTTAGAAATGAAGGAGTAGCAGGTTGGTAACGTTGGTGAATCATTTCGTTAGCAAGGTCACTAGCAAGGTTTTCATCACCATCAGCAAAGTAAAGCGCATTGAAAAGAACACGATCTTCAATACTTTCAAGGTAAGACTCACCATCGTTTGTTTTGAGGGCATATTGTTGGTAGAACTTGTAGGCTGCCATGAAAGATTGAAAGTGGAATTTTTGAGTATGAATGTCTGCAGACAATTTTTCGATGAAAGCAGGTTCGTATTTACCGATGAATTCAGACTCGATATAATCGTTCTCAATCAAATAATTAATTTTATCTGTGATGTTGTTGAATGCCATTGAATTTGGCTTAACGTTTTCAAGGAAGAAGGCACGAAGCGCTTCTTTATCCTTATGCAAAGGAATTTGACCGTTTACAGGACGGTTAATTTCATTGTTGAGGCGGAAGTAAGAAACATCGCCAAGATTTTTTAAAGACATAATACAGATACCAGGCTTAGTTTAAAGGTAGATCAAGGTTAACATATTAAACTAAGCAAACAAGTTCCTTTCTATATAAAAACTTGATAATTAAAGGATTTCTTTAAGTTTAGCCGGTTGAAAACCTGAAAAGACGATATCACCGGCTTCAATAACTGGAGCAGCAGTGAAACCGAGGCTTTTTACGTAATCGATTTTTTCTGGCTGTTCATCAATGTTGATTTCTTCGAAATCAGCACCTTCCTTTTCCAAGAATTTTTTAGTCATTTTGCACTGCATGCAGTTGTTTTTAGAAAACAATGTAATCTTTGCCATTGCAAATACTCCTTTTTTAAAGATTTTAAGTGACTAGGAGTCACTTTTTCGACTTTAATAGAATACCCAAAATATTGGGAAAAATCAAGCTAAATATCTTAAGGGAATACAATATTTTGTGTTTAGTATTGAAACACAACCCTATATCTTGTGTTTTAAAGGCTTTTTTTAGTTTCTTAAATTAAATCAAATTTGTTTATAGAAATTGCTAAAATTCCAACAACTGACTGAATATGTAATAAAACATGACATCAAAATGCCGATTCTATTTGTTTTTTCAAAAAAACAGTGTAGAATAAAGGAAATTTTTTAACTAATGGAGGTTCAAGTATGCAAGAATACTGTTCAAATCTAACTGTAAATGGTAAGACATTCTCTTTTTATGATCTCGAAAAAGCAGCAAAATCTTATGATGTCAAGGTCGGAGAACTACCTTATAGCATTCGAATACTACTTGAAAGTCTACTCCGAAAAAAAGATGGTGCTGATGTCAAGGAATCTCACATTTCTGATCTAATAAAATTTCCGAATTTTCCAACAATTTCTGAAGTACCATTTAAACCAAGTCGCGTCATTTTACAAGATTTCACAGGGGTTCCTGTTGTCGTTGACTTGGCCTCAATGCGGGATGCTATAGTGTCTAATGGTGGTAAAGCAGAACTTATTAATCCAGAGATTCCAGTAGATTTGGTTATTGACCACTCTGTTCAAGTTGATTCATATGGATGTGATACAGCGCTTGAAGATAATATCAATCTAGAATTTAAACGTAACAATGAGCGCTACGAATTTCTTAAATGGGCCGAACAGTCTTTTGAAAATTACCGTGCGGTTCCACCAGCTACCGGTATTATTCACCAGGTTAATATTGAATTTCTGAGTGATGTCATTATTGAAAAAAATGGGCTACTATATCCTGACTCTATGTTTGGTACAGATAGTCATACAACTATGATTAATGGTATTGGTGTTCTGGGTTGGGGTGTCGGTGGAATTGAAGCTGAGGCAGCTATGCTAGGCGAAGCTTCCTATTTCCCTATTCCAGAGGTTATTGGTGTACATTTAACAGGTGAACTGCCTAAAATTGCTACGGCAACAGACTTGGCTCTCAAGGTTACTCAGGTACTTCGTTCTGAAAATGTTGTTGGTAAATTTGTAGAGTATTTTGGTTCTGGCTTAAAGAACCTATCTCTAGCTGATCGTGCTACAGTGGCTAATATGGCACCAGAATATGGGGCAACTTGTGGTTATTTTCCTATTGATGACGAAACCCTTAACTACATGCGTTTAACTAACCGTGATGAGGAACATATCCAGGTCACCGAAGCCTACACAAAAGCCAATCATCTTTTTTATGACCCAAGTAAAGAAGTCAAGTATACTAAGATTGTTGAAATTGATTTGTCAACCATTAAACCTTCAATCTCAGGTCCTAAACGTCCACAGGATTTGATTCTCTTATCCGATGCTAAGCAAGAATTTCAGGATGCAGTGGTACGAGAAGCAGGTGTGCGTGGCTTTGGTTTGGATAATGAAGAGTTAGAAAAAACTGCAAAAGTTGATTTTGAGGATCATTCAGAAACAATTCAAACAGGTCATGTGGCCATAGCAGCGATTACATCATGTACCAATACCTCAAATCCTTACGTCCTTATGGCAGCCGGTCTTTTAGCCAAAAAAGCTGTTGAGAAGGGACTCGAAGTCTCTCCAACAGTCAAGACCTCTTTGGCGCCTGGATCTAAAGTCGTTACAGGTTATCTCAAAGCTTCAGGCTTGCAAAGCTACTTAGATAAGCTTGGCTTCAATTTGGTAGGTTACGGTTGTACGACGTGTATTGGTAACTCGGGAGATTTACGTCCTGAGGTAGCTAAAGCTATTGTAGACAAGGACTTACTAGCGAGTGCCGTTTTGTCAGGAAATCGTAACTTTGAAGGGCGTATTAATCCACTTGTTAAAGCAAATTTCTTGGCTAGCCCACCATTGGTTGTTGCCTATGCTTTGGCTGGTAATACTAATATTGATTTGACAACGGAGCCTTTAGGTTTTGATGACAATGGGCAAGCTGTCTATCTAGAAGATATTATGCCATCACGTGATGAAATTGAAGCTTATGTTGATAAATACGTAACCCGTCAACTTTTCCGAGACGAATATGCTAGTGTCTTCTCTGACAGTGAGAAGTGGAATGCGATTCCAACTGAACATAGACAAAATTATAAATGGAATCAGAAGTCTACCTATATTCAAAACCCACCTTACTTTGATGCTTTAGGAGATGATTTGACCATCAAACCATTGAATAATTTGAAGGTATTGGCTAAATTTGGAGATACGGTTACAACAGACCATATTTCTCCAGCTGGTAATATTGCTAGAAATAGTCCTGCGGCAGTCTATTTGTCTGAAAATGGTGTAGATTACCAAGAATTTAATTCTTATGGTAGTCGTCGTGGAAACCATGAAGTCATGATGCGAGGAACTTTTGCTAATATTCGTATCAAGAATGAGTTGGCAGAAGGAAAAATTGGTGGATATACTAAATATGATGGTGACATTCTTCCTATATATGATGCTGCTATGAAATATAAAGAAGCTAATCGAGATACGCTTGTAATTGCTGGTAAAGATTATGGGATGGGCTCAAGTCGTGACTGGGCAGCCAAAGGGGCAAATCTCCTTGGTGTAAAAGTAGTGCTTGCTGAGAGTTTTGAGCGTATTCACCGTTCAAATCTAGTCATGATGGGAATTTTGCCGGTACAATTTATGGAAGGAGAAAATGCTGAAAGTCTTGGATTGACAGGACATGAGACCTTTAGCTTTGACCTTTCAGAAAATCCAGGTGTTCATGATGTTATCACTGTTACAGCTTCAACACCTGAACAAACCAAAACTTTCAAAGTACTGGTTCGTTTTGATGCTGATGCTGATATTCGCTACTATAAAAATGGTGGTATCTTGCCAATGGTTGTAAGAAAAAAATTGAAGGGAGCCTAATATGACAACAGTTGAAATTAATGGACTTAAGGATATGATTGCCTGTAATACTAGGATTTCATCTATCATTGATGATCATTTATCGTATTCAGGATATGATATTTCTGAGTTTATGGATAATAAAGCGTCTTTTGAGGAAGTGATTTATCTCTTGTGGAATGGGCATCTTCCTACGCAAATGGAACTCAAGTATTTTGAAGCTGAGTTGCGTAAGAACTATGATATTTCTGATGCTGTAGAGCAATGCATTCTTATCCAATCTCGGCCACATTTGCACCCAATGAGTGTTTTACGTTCAACAGTCTCCCTTCTTGGAGTTTACAATGTGGATGCTGAGGAAAGATCCATGGAGGCAATTTATCAGCAAAGTATTGAATTGATGGCTAAATTGCCTACAATTATTACGACTTTTGCACGCTTACGTACTGGTAAAATGCCCCTTAAACCACGGAAGGATTTAGGCTTTGCGGCTAATTTTCTCTACATGCTGAATGGTGTTGAACCTTCTGAAATTGAAGTTGAGGCTATGAATAAGGCCTTAATTCTACATGCTGACCATGAGTTGAATGCTTCAACTTTTGCAGCGCGTGTTTGTGCCTCGACTCTGACAGATATCTATTCTTGTGTTACAACAGCTATTGGTGCTCTAAAAGGTCCCCTGCATGGTGGAGCTAATGAACGCGTCTTTGATATGCTTAAAGAAATCCGTGAATCCGGTGATGTTAATGCTTACTTGCAGGAAAAGCTTGACTCTAAAGAGAAAGTTATGGGATTTGGACACCGTGTATACAAGAAACAGGATCCTCGTGAAATTTTCTTAAGAGATATGGCTAAAAAGTTGACAGAGGGTACTGAGAATGAAGAATTCTTTAATATGTCTCAAGAAATTGAAGAGTTCATGAAAGAAAAGAAGGGATTAATTCCCAATGTGGACTTCTATTCAGCCACTGTATATCATACTCTAGGAATTGATAGTGATATCTTTACACTCATCTTTGCTATGAGTCGGGTTGCCGGCTGGATTGCTCATATTCAAGAGCAACAAAAAAATAACAAATTGATTCGTCCACGCTCGCAGTACATCGGACAAGAAAATATGACGTATATTCCTTTAGAAAAACGCTAGGGAGGAAAGCTATATGGCAGAAAAAATCGTAATGAAAAATGGACAGCTTCAAGTTTCTGATCATCCAATTATCCCTTTTATTGAAGGGGATGGTGTTGGACATGATATCTGGAAGAATGCCCAAGCAATCTTTGATAAAGCAGTAGAAGTAGCCTATGAAGGAAATCGTCATATTGAGTGGCAAGAGCTTCTAGCCGGTAAGAAGGCTTATGACAAAACAGGCGAGTGGTTGCCGAAAGAAACCTTGGAGGCTATTCGAGAAAGTTTAGTAGCTATTAAGGGACCGCTTGAGACGCCAGTAGGTGGTGGTATTCGTTCTTTAAATGTAGCTTTACGTCAAGAACTTGATCTCTACGCTTGTGTTAGACCTGTTCGTTACTTTGACGGAGTAGCAAGTCCACTTAAAGAACCTGAAAAAACAAATATTACTATCTTCCGTGAGAATACTGAGGATATTTATGCGGGAATTGAATGGGAAGCAGGAACGACAGATGTCAAGCGCGTGATTGAGTTTCTCCAGACAGAGATGAATGTTAGTAAAATTCGCTTCCCAGAATCAAGTAGTATCGGAATCAAGCCAATTTCAATAGAAGGAAGTAAACGACTCATTCGCTCGGCTATCGACTATGCTCTCAAAAACAATCTAAAGAAAGTGACATTGGTTCATAAAGGGAATATTCAAAAATTCACAGAAGGTGGCTTCCGTAAATGGGGTTATGAAGTGGCTCAGGAAGACTATAAAGAAGAATTGATGGATGGTCGTTTAGAGATTAACGATATAATCGCGGATAACTTTTTACAACAGATTCTTTTGAATCCAGAAAAATTTGATGTTGTTGCATTAACCAACTTGAATGGTGATTATGCCAGTGATGCACTAGCTGCTCAGGTTGGTGGTATCGGAATCTCCCCTGGAGCCAATATTAACTATCAAACAGGTCATGCAATTTTTGAAGCAACACATGGAACAGCTCCGGATATTGCGAATCAAGATAAGGCTAATCCTTGCTCAGTTCTATTATCTGGCTGCATGCTTCTAGAATATATCGGTTGGTCTGAAGCAGCTCAACTGATTAAAAGTGCTATTGAGGAGACATTTAAAGATGATATCTTTACAGCTGACTTAGCATTTGGGAAACAAGAATATTCAACGAGTGCTTTTAGTAATCAAATTCTTTCAATTATGTGATTGTTTTTGCTCAAAAATGAAAATTAATGGTTGAAAACACTATGAAAGACATTTTCTGAAAATGTTGTAAATAACTAAAGACTAGTATTTGCTTATGTTTTAAAAAATGAAAATGAGCAGTAAAATGAGAGACAGTCTTTTGAAAAACTTGTAGAAAGTGCGTTTTAACCTTGATAATATCAAACAGCTATGTTATAATTCTAAATTGTAAGGGTTATCATTGATAACTCAAATATTCCAAATTAAGAAGGAGAGTCCATTATGGCTTCTAAAGATTTCCACATTGTTGCAGAAACTGGTATTCACGCACGTCCAGCTACTTTGCTTGTTCAAACAGCAAGTAAATTTGCTTCAGATATCACTCTTGACTATAAAGGTAAAGCAGTTAACCTTAAATCTATCATGGGTGTTATGAGTCTTGGTGTTGGTCAAGGTGCTGACGTAACTATTTCTGCAGAAGGTGCTGACGCTGATGATGCAATCTCAGCAATCGCAGAAACAATGACAAAAGAAGGATTGGCATAAAAATATGACAGAAATGCTTAAAGGAATCGCGGCATCTGATGGTGTTGCAGTTGCTAAGGCATATCTGCTTGTTCAACCGGACTTGTCATTTGAAACTGTTACAGTTGAAGATACAAGTGCAGAAGAGGCTCGTCTAGATGCTGCTCTAGCGGCGTCGCAAGACGAGCTTTCTGTTATCCGTGAAAAAGCAGTTGAAAGCCTTGGTGAAGAGGCCGCAGCCGTTTTTGATGCTCATTTGATGGTCCTTGCTGACCCAGAAATGACTGGTCAAATCAAAGAAACTATCCGTGCTAAACAAGTCAATGCCGAAGCTGCTTTGACAGAAGTAACTAACATGTTTATCGCGATCTTTGAAGGTATGGAAGATAACCCATACATGCAAGAACGTGCAGCGGATATTCGTGACGTTACTAAACGTGTGCTTGCAAACTTGCTTGGTAAGAAATTGCCAAATCCAGCAACAATCGATGAAGAATCAATCGTTGTTGCTCATGACTTGACTCCATCTGATACAGCTCAGTTGAACAAAAAATTTGTAAAAGCTTTTGTTACTAATATCGGTGGACGTACTAGTCACTCTGCAATTATGGCTCGTACACTTGAAATCGCAGCAGTTCTTGGAACAAACAACATAACTGAACTTGTTAAAGATGGTGACATTTTAGCGGTTTCAGGTATTACTGGTGAAGTTGTTATTAATCCAACTGAAGAACAAATTGCTGAGTTTAAGGCGGCTGGTGAAGCTTACGCTAAACAAAAGGCAGAATGGGCTCAACTTAAAGATGCTCAAACAGTTACTGCTGATGGAAAACACTTCGAGTTAGCAGCAAACATCGGTACACCTAAAGACGTTGAAGGTGTTAACGATAATGGTGCAGAAGCAGTTGGTCTTTATCGTACAGAATTCTTGTATATGGATTCTCAAGACTTCCCAACTGAAGAAGACCAATATGAAGCATATAAAGCAGTTCTTGAAGGTATGAATGGTAAACCTGTTGTTGTTCGTACAATGGACATCGGTGGGGATAAAGAACTTCCTTACTTTGACCTTCCTAAAGAAATGAATCCATTCTTGGGTTACCGTGCATTACGTATTTCTATCTCTGAAACTGGTAACCAAATGTTCCGTACTCAATTACGTGCCTTGCTTCGTGCATCTGTTCACGGTAAATTGCGTATTATGTTCCCAATGGTTGCTTTGTTGACTGAGTTCCGTACTGCTAAAGGTATTCTTGAAGAAGAAAAAGCTAAATTAGTTGCTGAAGGTGTTGCCGTTGCAGACGACATCGAAGTAGGTATCATGATTGAAATCCCAGCTGCAGCAATGCTTGCTGATCAATTTGCTAAGGAAGTTGATTTCTTCTCAATTGGTACAAACGACCTTATCCAATACACTATGGCTGCTGACCGTATGAATGAACAAGTTTCATACCTTTACCAACCATATAACCCATCAATCCTTCGCTTGATTAACAACGTTATTAAGGCGGCTCACGCTGAAGGTAAATGGGCTGGTATGTGTGGTGAAATGGCCGGTGACCAAACTGCTGTTCCACTTCTTGTCGGAATGGGCTTGGATGAGTTCTCAATGTCAGCGACATCTGTCCTTCGTACACGTAGCTTGATGAAGAAACTTGACACAGCTAAAATGGAAGAATACGCTAACCGTGCCCTTACTGAATGTTCAACAATGGAAGAAGTTCTTGAACTTTCAAAAGAATATGTTAACGTAGATTAATCAAAAAAAGTGGAGGCTTGAGCTTTCACTTTTTTTATATCTAAACAGAGACAAAATAATTGACTCATTCTTTAGTTAGGAGTAAAATACGGCTAACCTAGGTTAATAATTTTTAGTATTTTTTGTCAAAATTTTCTGAATAATTCTCATTTAAATGTTGGAATATTTCTAAAAAAGTGATAAAATAGGTCTTATAATAGATAAAAGGAGTTACTATCTTGGCTAAACAATACAAAAACTATGTCAATGGTGAGTGGAAAACATCTGAAAATTCAATTACTATCTACGCACCTGCAAACGGTGAGGAACTTGGGTCAGTTCCAGCTATGAGCCAAGCTGAAGTAGACGAAGTCTACGCAGCAGCTAAAGCAGCACTCCCAGCATGGCGTGCGCTTTCATATGCTGAACGTGCAGCTTATCTTCATAAAGCAGCTGATATCTTGGAACGTGATGCAGAAAAAATTGGACAAGTTCTTTCTAAAGAAATTTCAAAAGGTTTGAAATCTGCAATTGGTGAAGTTGTTCGTACTGCTGAAATTATCCACTATGCAGCTGAAGAAGGTTTGCGTTTGGAAGGTGAAGTACTTGAAGGTGGTGCTTTTGATGCTGGTAGCAAGAAAAAAATTGCTGTTGTTCGTCGCGAACCAGTAGGTCTTGTACTTGCTATCTCACCATTTAACTACCCAGTAAACTTGGCTGGTTCTAAAATTGCTCCTGCCTTGATCGCTGGTGACGTTGTTGCCTTCAAACCACCAACACAAGGTTCTATCTCAGGGCTTCTTTTGGTAGAAGCGTTCGTTGAAGCTGGTATCCCTGCTGGTGTCTTGAACTCTATCACAGGACGTGGTTCAGTTATTGGTGATTACATCGTTGAACACAAAGCAGTTGACTTTATCAACTTTACAGGTTCGACTCCAGTCGGTGAAAACATCGGTCGTTTGGCAGCAATGCGTCCAATCATGCTTGAACTTGGTGGTAAAGATGCCGCTATCGTTCTTGAAGATGCTGATCTTGACTTGACTGCTAAAAACATTGTGGCTGGTGCCTTTGACTATTCAGGTCAACGTTGTACAGCTATCAAACGTGTCCTTGTAATGGATAGCGTTGCAGATGAATTGGTAGAAAAAGTAACTGCTTTGGTAGGTAATATCACTGTTGGTATGCCTGAAGAAAGCGCAAGCGTTACACCACTTATCGATACAAAAGCAGCTGACTTCGTACAAGGTTTGATTGATGATGCAGTTGAACAAGGTGCTACTGCTAAAACTGAATTGAAACGTGAAGGTAACCTTATTTACCCAGTAGTCTTTGACCATGTAACAACTGATATGCGTCTTGCTTGGGAAGAACCATTTGGTCCAGTATTGCCATTCATCCGTGTATCTTCAGTTGAAGAAGCAATCAAGATTTCTAACGAATCTGAATTTGGACTTCAAGGTGCTGTCTTCACACAAGACTACCCACGTGCATTCGCAATTGCTGAGCAACTTGAAGTTGGTACAGTTCACATCAACAATAAAACACAACGTGGTACAGATAACTTCCCATTCCTTGGTGTTAAAGGATCTGGTGCCGGAACTCAGGGTGTGAAATACTCTATCGAAGCTATGACTCGTGTGAAATCAACAGTATTTGATGTTACAAACTACTAAGCGTTAAGTCAGTTAATAATTGTAAAAAGTAAAGAGGGCCTTAGTTATAAGGCTCTTTTTTTGTAAAAATTTGGTATAATAGAATAAAATTTTGAATAGAGTGAGTTTTCTGACAATGAATAAATCTTATTTTTATTTGGTGATGAAGACGCATGAGTTAGAAGTGCCTTACACTGGTAAACTTCGTCGTGTGCGTGTTCTTCTACCTAAAAACTATGAAACAGATACAGATCGTTCCTACCCTGTCGTGTATTTTCATGATGGTCAGAATGTTCTTTATAGTAAGGAGTCATTTTCTGGCTATTCTTGGAAGATTATCCCAACAATCAAGCGTAACCCTGATATTTCGCGTATGATTGTTGTAGCCATTGATAATGATGGTCCTGACCGTATGAACGAGTATTCTGCATGGAAGTACCAAGAATCTAATATCCCAGGTATGCAGTTTGGCGGTAAGGGCGTAGAGTATGCTGAGTTCATTATGGATGTGGTAAAACCCTTTATTGATAAGGAATACCGCACACTTCCAGACCGACAACATACTGCCATGATTGGATCTTCACTTGGTGGTAATATCACTCAGTTTATGGGGCTTGATTACAAGGATCAAATTGGCTGTTTAGGGGTATTTTCTTCAGCCAACTGGTTGCATCAGGAGGCCTTTGATCGATATATATCCCGTCAAGATCTAGATGCTAATCAACGTGTCTATATCTATGTAGGCACAGAAGAAGCCGATGATACAGACAAAACTTTGATGGCTGGTAATATTAAGCAGGCTTATATTGATTCGTCTCTGAGATATTATCATGATTTGATTGATCGTGGGGTTGATTTGGAGAATATTAAGATTCACATTCAATCTGGAGCTGAACATAATGAGGAGGCCTGGGCCGAGAATCTACCTGACTGTCTTCGCTTTTTCGCTGAAAACTGGGAATAGTCATCCTTGCCATAACTATTTAAATTGTAATAAAGGAAAAGGAATTAAAATATGAATACCGAACATCTTAGCCACTGGAGTGGTCAGCTTAATCGTGAAATGTATGTTAACCGTTATGGGCACGCTGGTATCCCTATTGTGGTTTTTGCCTCATCAGGTGGTAGCCATAACGAATACTATGATTTTGGTATGATTGATGCCTGTGCACGTTTTATTGAAGAAGGACGCTTACAATTCTTTACACTTTCAAGTGTAGATAGTGAAAGTTGGCTTTGCGATTGGAAAAATCCACACGATCGTGCTGAAATGCATCGTGCTTATGAACGTTATGTAATTGAAGAAGCTATTCCATTTATCAAACATAAAACTGGTTGGTTTGATCCAATGATGACAACAGGTTGTTCAATGGGTGCTTATCATGCTCTTAATTTCTTCTTACAACATCCTGATGTTTTCAATAAAGTAGTGGCACTTAGTGGTGTTTATGATGCTCGTTTCTTTGTTGGAGAGTTTGGAGGAGATGAGGCTATTTACCAAAATTCACCATCAGATTATATTTGGAATCAAAACGATGGTTGGTTTATTGATCGTTATCGTCAAGCTGAAATTGTTGTGTGTACAGGTCTTGGTGCCTGGGAACAAGATGGTCTTCCTTCTTATTACAAACTTAAGGAAGCTTTTGAACAAAAGAATATTTCAGCTTGGTTCTCTGAGTGGGGCCACGATGTTGCTCACGATTGGGAATGGTGGCGCAAACAAATGCCTTATTTCCTTGATAACATGAATCTATAATATTGTATCTAAACTATCTAAATAACTATCAAAGAGGAATCACTAATGAATTATCTTGTTATTTCACCATACTATCCACAAAACTTCCAACAGTTTACAGTCGAACTTGCTAATAAGGGAATCACAGTTCTTGGTATTGGTCAAGAGCCTTATGAACAGTTGGATCAATCTTTGAAAGATGCTTTGACTGAGTATTTCCGTGTGGATAATTTGGAAAACTTGGAAGAAGTGAAACGTGCGGTAGCCTTTCTCTTCTATAAACATGGACCAATCGATCGTATCGAATCTCATAATGAATACTGGTTGGAATTGGATGCAGCTCTTCGTGAACAGTTTAATGTTTTTGGTGCTAAGCCAGAAGATCTTAAGAAGACCAAATTTAAGTCTGAAATGAAAAAGCTCTTCCAAAAAGCTGGAGTTCCAGTTGTACCTGGTGCTGTCATTAAAACTAATGAAGATGTGGATAAAGCCGTACAAGAAATCGGTCTTCCAATGATTGCTAAGCCAGATAACGGGGTTGGTGCAGCTGCAACTTTCAAACTCGAAACAGAAGATGATATCAATCACTTCAAAGCTGAGTGGGACCGTGAAACCGTTTATTTCTTTGAAAAATTTGTAAATTCAAGTGAAATCTGTACTTTCGATGGTTTGGTTGATAGAGATGGTAATATTGTATTTTCAACTACCTTTGATTATGCTCACACTCCACTTGACTTGATGATTTACAAGATGGATAATTCTTACTATGTTCTTAAGGAAATGGATCCTAAATTGCGTAAGTATGGTGAAGCCATTGTCAAAGAATTTGGTATGAAGGAACGTTTCTTCCATATTGAATTTTTCCGTGATGGTGATGATTATATTGCTATTGAGTACAACAATCGACCAGCAGGTGGTTTCACGATTGATGTATATAACTATGCCCATTCTATCGATTTGTACAAGGGCTATGCAGATATCGTTGCTGGTGATCCATTCCCTGGATCTCACTTTGAACCACTTTATTGTTTGGCGACTTCACGTCGTGCAAGTTCTCATTATGCTTATTCAGAGGAAGAACTTTTCGACAAGTATCGTAAACAACTCAAAGTTAAGAAAATCATGCCAGCTGCCTTTGCAGAGTTACAGGGTGACTACCTCTATATGTTGACTACTCCAAGTCGTGAGGAAATGGAACAAATGATTGAGGACTTTGGTAAAAAAGCTTAATCTGTATATGTTAAAAGCACTTCAGTTGATTCTGAAGTGCTTTTGTCATGCCTTATTTTTCGTGAAGTTCTTGATTTTTCAGAACCAGTTCTGAAACTTTGGCGAATTTTTTAAGTTTTTTGAGATCTTCTGGATGGGTTACCAAGCTAATCACCCTACCTTCATTTCCCATACGGCCAGTACGTCCTGAACGGTGAGTGTAGGCTTCACGGTCTCGAGGAATATCAAAGTTGATGACCACTTCAAGGTTTTCAATATCAATACCACGTGCTAAGAGATCAGTCCCTAATAAGAGTGAAATCTCGTGATTTTTAAATTTTTCCAAGATAACCTTACGGAATTTAACGTTGATGTCACTAGCCAATGATACCGCTGAAGCTCTGTTAAATTGGAGACGTTCTTCAGTAGCACCAAGATCAGAAAGACTATTGAAAAAGACAAGGCCACGGAAGTCAGGAATATTGGAGAACTTACGAAGAAGTTCGACACGGTTACGTTTATCAACGCTGATGTAATAATGTTTGATGGTGTCTAGTTCCTGATCAGATAAGTCATAAACGATAGTATTTTCTACAAGATCTTGACTGTCAATTTTGTTGGTTGCTGAAATGTAGATCATTTGGTGGTCGCGAGGGACATGGTGGCTGATTTTTGTGACGAAGTGATATTGGCTATCACTGAGAAGCTCGTCAAATTCATCGAGAACAATGGTATTGACGTTCATCATTTTGATTTTTTTGAGTTTAATCAACTCAAAGACACGACCAGGAGTTCCAATAAGAATCTCTGGTCCTTTTTTCAGACGTTCAATTTGTCGTTTTTGACTAGAGCCAGAAAGGAAGAGTTGAGCAGTGAGTCCTAGTGGTTCAGCCCATTGTTTGGTTACATCAAAAATTTGTCCAGCAAGTTCAGAGTTAGGTGCTAGAATAAGCAGTTGCTGAGCTTTTTTTGGCTTAAGAGAGAGAAGAAGTGGGAGAAGGTAGGCTAGGGTCTTACCTGTTCCAGTTGGACTGATACCTAAGATATTGTCCCCTTCAGTAATTGGTGTAAATAGTTCTTTTTGAATGGAGGTTTCTGTCGTGATTCCTTTTTCTTTAAGAAGGTTTTGCCATTGTTCAGGAAAGTTTTTAAACATAAATATAAAAGTCTCATTTTCTATATGGATTTGCTTTTATTATATCATGATTTAGTGTAGAATAGATACGAAAGACTATATTAGATAGGAATTTACCATGCCTAAAAAACCGATTATTATTGGGGTTACGGGTGGCTCTGGTGGTGGTAAGACCAGTGTTTCTCGTGCCATTCTATCAAATTTTCCAGATGAGAAAATTGCCATGATTGAGCATGATTCTTATTATAAGGATCAGTCACATTTGACTTTTGAAGAGCGTGTGTCAACTAACTATGACCATCCTTTTGCTTTTGATACAGATCTTATGATTGAGCATATCAATGAGCTGATTGCTGGGCGTCCAGTAGATATTCCGATTTATGATTACACGCAACACACTCGTAGTGATAAGACCTATCGTCAGGAACCTCAGGATGTTTTTATCGTTGAAGGGATTTTGGTACTTGAAGATAAACGTTTGCGTGATTTGATGGATATCAAGCTCTTTGTAGATACTGATGATGACATCCGTATTATCCGCCGTATTAAGCGTGATATGGAAGAGCGTGGTCGTAGCTTAGATAGTATTATCGAGCAGTATATCAGTGTGGTCAAACCTATGTATCATCAGTTTATTGAGCCAACCAAACGCTATGCGGATGTGGTGATTCCTGAAGGTGTCACAAATACTGTTGCAATCGATTTGATTAATACTAAGGTAGCTAGCATTCTAGAAGAAAGTAAGAAAGCCTAAGCAGGAGCTTGGCTTTTTTGGTATAATTGAAACGTTATGATTATTTTACAAGGAAATAAAATTGAGCGCTCTTTCTCAGGAGATGTGCTCTTTGATAATATTAATATTCAGGTAGATGAACGTGATCGTATTGCCTTGGTTGGCCGTAACGGTGCTGGAAAATCAACCTTGTTGAAAATCTTGGTTGGAGAGGAAGCACCGACAAGTGGTGACATCAACACCAAACGTGATTTGAACCTGTCTTACTTGGCTCAGGATAGTCGTTTTGAGTCTAGTAAGACCATCTATGCGGAAATGTTGAATGTCTTTGCAGATCTACGTGCAGATGAAAACCGTTTGCGTGACATGGAAATGAAGATGGCTGACTTGACTGGGGCAGACTTGGACAAGTTAATGACTGACTACGATCGCCTTTCCGAGGATTTCAGACAGCGTGGTGGTTTTACCTATGAATCTGACATCAAAGCTATTCTCAATGGTTTTAAGTTTGATGAAAGCATGTGGGAGATGTCCATTTCAGAACTTTCTGGAGGGCAAAACACGCGCTTAGCTTTGGCGAAAATGCTGCTTGAGAAGCCTGAACTCTTGGTACTGGATGAACCGACCAACCACTTGGATATCGAAACCATTGCTTGGTTGGAGAATTACTTGGTTAATTATCAGGGGGCTCTAATCATTGTCAGTCACGACCGGTATTTTTTGGATAAGGTAGCAACAGTAACCCTAGATTTGACTAAACATAGTTTAGATCGTTATGTCGGAAATTATTCAAAATTCATGGACCTTAAGGCTGAAAAGTTGGCCACTGAAGTAAAGAACTTCGAAAAGCAACAAAAGGAAATTGCTAAGCTGGAGGACTTTGTTAATCGTAATATTGTTCGTGCCTCTACAACTAAGCGTGCCCAAGCCCGTCGTAAACAGCTTGAGAAAATGGAACGTCTGGATAAGCCAACAGAAGGTCAAAAGTCAGCTAATATGACTTTCCATGCGGACAAGGTCTCTGGAAATGTAGTCTTGACTGTGAGGGATGCTGCTATTGGTTATGACGACGAGATTCTCTCAGAGCCTATTTCTCTGGATGTTAAGAAGATGGATGCCATTGCCATTGTGGGACCTAATGGTATTGGAAAAACAACCTTTATCAAGTCGGTAGTCGGTAAACTGCCATTTATCAAGGGAACATCAACTTATGGTGCCAATGTTGAAGTGGGTTACTATGACCAAACCCAATCTGCCTTGACACCGTCAAACACTGTTCTTGATGAGTTGTGGAATGATTTTGCGACAACTCCTGAAGTTGAGATTCGTAACCGTTTGGGAGCCTTTCTCTTCTCAGGTGACGATGTCAAAAAGTCTGTTTCCATGCTTTCTGGTGGTGAGAAGGCTCGTCTGCTCCTAGCCAAATTGTCAATGGAAAACAACAACTTCCTCATCCTAGATGAGCCGACCAACCACTTGGACATTGATAGTAAGGAAGTCTTGGAAAATGCCCTTATTGACTTTGATGGAACGCTTCTCTTTGTCAGCCACGACCGTTACTTTATCAACCGTGTGGCAACAAAAGTGATGGAAATCTCTGAGGAGGGGGCAACCATTTATCTTGGGGATTATGATTACTACCTTGAGAAAAAGGCGGAGCTTGAAGAATTAGCACGACTTGAAGCGGAAGAAAATCAAGGGCCAGAGGAGACCCAAGTAGCTTCAGCGGGTGCTAGTGATTATCAAGCTCAAAAAGCTAGTCAAAAAGAGATCCGTAAACTAAGCCGACGTATTGAGCAAATCGAAAATGAATTAGAAACCATCGAAGAACGCTTGGGGAAAATCTCTGTTGCCATGCTTGAAACCAATGATGTGGCGGAATTGTCTGACTTGCAGAAAGAACTAGATGACTTGTCAGTCAATCAAGAGGCTCTGATGGAAGAGTGGAGTGACCTTTCGGAACAGTTGGAAAGTTAAAGAAATATGGAAACCTTTCTATATTTTAATAGGAGAAACCTGAAAAGGTTTTTTCTTTTTTTGCAGAAAATGTACTAATATTCTGAGTTTTGCTAAATGGAAGTGTTATAATGGAATGAGAGGGTTTGAGCACTTTGTTTTATGGTATCGGACCCAATGCCTTATAAGACTAATCATCGTATAAGAATACGTTAGTGAAAAGGTAGGTAATATTATGGAATTCAAAGTGAAAGATGGTCAAATCATCTATTATCGTGACCTTGGTAAAGGCTTTCCAATTGTCTTCTTGCATGGCAATAATTTATCAGGAAACTACTTTGGTAAGCAAGGAATTCTATATCGAGACTATCGTTTAATTTTCATTGATAGTCGTAATCATGGCAGATCCAGTCGTCAGAGTGCTAAGATGACCTTTGAACAGATGGCTGCCGATTTGGAGGAAATTTTGCAATTTTTAAATATCAAAAAGGCTTTGTTTGTTGGTCACAGTGATGGGGCTAATCTAGCTATGGTTTATGCCAGTCGCTTTCCTGACCGGATTGCAGGGCTCTTGCTTAATGCAGGGAATATGACCTTTAAAGGATTGACCAGACGCTCAAGATTTCTGGTTTATATACAGTATTATTGCCTAAAAGCCTTATCGCCATTTTCATCTAAAATGGACATCATGGCTCAGATAACGGAGCTCATGCTACATGATTTGCCACTGGATAGGGAACGACTACATCAAGCATCCTATCCTGTTTGGGTAGTTATGGGACAAAGAGATGTCATTAGTATTAGTCATTCAAGGGATATTTCGGACCTTTTTCCAATTCATAAGCTATATGTTGAACGGAGACAGGGGCATCGTCTAGCTCAACGAAAATATAAGGTTTTTAATCAAATGATCCGTGAGTTAGTTAGAATTAGTCGAAAAGAGGTGGTGGCATGAAGCGACTTATAGAGAGACTTCAACCTTTAAAAACTGCCGTTAAATCTATCTTCTTTATTTCTATTACGGTTCTTGTTGTTGTAGAGTTGGTTCGTTTGAAACGAACGATCACTTTAGAATCGCTAGAATCAGCTTTATCAGGTCTGTCAATTTGGCATCTTGCTTTGATGGTAGTGATAGGTTTAGTTGCTGTGTCACCTATGCTCTTTTATGACCTTATCTTGAATAGGGAGTTAGAGACGGATTTTTCCAAATCCTATATACTAGAAACGAGTTGGGCTGTCAATACCATTAATAACTTGGCTGGTTTTGCCGGTTTAGTCGACGTGGGGTTGAGGTATTCCTTTTATTCTGAAGATGGGCAGGAGAAGTCTGGTGTTAAGGCACTATCACGTTTATTGCCTTACTTTATGTCGGGCCTATCCCTTTTAAGTGGTTTGGTATTCGCTGTCTTTTGGTTCTTCCCTCTAAGTCCAGACTTAAGAAAATATTGGTTACTCTTATTGGGTATTTTCCTTTATCTGCCTTTTATTTTCTTTGTTTCTAGTCGTGAAAAGTTAACCTATTTTGGGCAAGTGCCGTTGAAAACGAGACTAAGTCTTCTTTTAGCTTCGACAGCTGAATGGGGAACGGCCCTTGGGAGCTTTGTAAGTGTGGCTTATTTAATGGGCTTGCATGTTCCTCTTTATAATCTGATTCCTCTTTATTTCCTAGCGGTTATTATTGGTATCTTCTCTATGATTCCGGGCGGGATTGGTAGTTTCGATTTGATTGTGATTACCGGTCTGACGTCTATGGGGGTTAGTAATGCTCTAGCGGTCAGCCTACTATTGCTCTTTCGTCTAACCTACTACATCATTCCATTTTTATTAGGTGTTGTCTTCTTTTTCAAACACATGGGAGGCCACATCAATGAGAAATACTTCAAGATTCCTTCACGAGTATTTGGTGGAAGTTTCCATCGTATCCTTGTTTATTTGTTACGTTTTTTAGGAATCTTCTTGATTTTATCTGCCCTAATCCCAGAACGCTTGGCAAATGTTTACTTTATTAACCGTTTCGATCCTATTCAGGAACAGTTGATCTGGCAGTTTCCGAGTATTTTATTTGGAACCCTCTTTGTTTTCATGGCTCGTCTGATCAGACGTCGGGTTAAGGGAGCTTTCATTGCCTCCTTGGTAACCTTTGTCTTGGCTTTAATTTATGTCAATCTCAATGGTATTTCTTGGGCCATGTCATTCCTAATTGTACTCTCTTTGGTGCTTATGTTGATCATCAGAAAGCGGTTGTATCATCGTTACTTTGTTTATAGTTGGGAAGACAAAACTAAGGA
This sequence comes from Streptococcus vestibularis ATCC 49124, assembly GCF_000188295.1. Taxonomy (GTDB): domain Bacteria; phylum Bacillota; class Bacilli; order Lactobacillales; family Streptococcaceae; genus Streptococcus; species Streptococcus vestibularis. The sequence goes on from NZ_GL831112.1 coordinate 765,514, forward strand.
TTTCCTTTTCCTAGCCTTTACTATTCTGGTTCTTCTTGTTCTGGGTGGTAGCGGTTTTTGGTCTCATTTATTGCCACCTAGGAACCGGGATGTTCTTGGACATTTTGTTCATATTTGGTTTGATATTTTACTGGGATCGGTAATCATTGCAACCATTGTTTGGGTTGTTTTGAGAGTTTTGGCACCTCGTAAGCATTTTGGTCAAAGCATGGATAATGAGCGCTTCACAGCACTTCTTGAGAAATATGGGGGCGCATCAGAAAGTGCTCTAGCTTATTTACATGATAAACGCCTCTTTTGGTATCGTGTCGATGGACAAGACCAGGTGGTTTTCCAATTTGCACAAACCAGTAACAAGTGTGTGATTATGGGCAATCCTATTGGTAATGAAATATATTATCGTCCAGCTTGGGAAGCTTTCTTGAAAAACTTATCTGATTGGAATTTACAGGCTTTATTTTATGAGGCGGATGAGAGTGTGACCCTTATGCTTCATGATTATGGCTTTGACTTCATGAAATTTGGAGAAAATGCCATGGTTGATTTGACGACATTTTCTGTCGATGGTAAGCATGGTAAGAAGTTTCGTAAACCAACCAATCGTGTGGAAAAAGCAGGCTTCCAGTTTAAATTACTTAATCCTCCATTTTCGGAGACTCAGATGCAGGAAATGAAGGCAGTCTCAGATATTTGGCTTAATGGTCGTAAGGAGAAAGGTTTCTCTCTTGGTTTCTTTGATGAAGCCTATCTGCAACAAGCACCGATTGCTATCGTTGAGAGTGAAGAAGGCGACATTGTGGCATTTGCTAATATCATGCCGACCCAAAATAAACAGGTGGCGACCATTGACCTTATGCGTTACGACTTTGAGAAGGCTCCTGAAGGCATTATGGACTACCTCTTCGTTAAACTCTTCCAATACTTCCAAGCAGAAGACAAGAAGTACTTTGATATGGGAATGGCTCCCCTAGCCAACGTTGGTACTGAAGAAGATAGTTTTTTAGAGGAAAAGGTTGCCAATTTAGTTTATATTTTTGCTCAGCGTTTTTACTCTTTTAGTGGGCTCCAACGTTACAAGGAAAAATTCTCTCCAATTTGGTCTCCAAAATACATTGTCTATCCAAAAAGAACCTGGCTCTTGTTTGATATGATTGCTATTCTAAGGATTGATAATCGTAAAATTGAAGATAAAATGAAGAAAAGACGTCTTTGGAAGTAAATACGACAAAAAAAGTGACCCTTGGAGGGTCACTTTTTTTGTTTAAAAGAATTATTTCTCGAATTCAGCTTTTGATTTAGTATCTGCATACTCTTCAGCAATCTCGCTTGAGAGGATGTCATCATAACTTGGTAATTGAATATCCTGACCATATTTGTTACGAAGGGCAGTTGTTACTAAGCGGTAAGCAAGGTTAGCATTACGAGAAAGAATCGGACCATGGAAGTAGCTACCATAAACGTTTTTATAGTGGACACCTTCAGTACCATCTTCCTTGTTATTACCATTACCGTAGACCACTTTACCAAGTGGTTTTTCATCATCAGAAAGAAAGGTACGTCCTTGGTGATTTTCAAAACCATAATAGGTTTCATTGAACTCTTCGTTATGAATTTTGATGTCACCGATGTAACGGTTATTTTCTTGATTAAGGGTGTAGTGACCCATAACACCAATACCATCAATGCGGACACCATTGGCTTGGACATAATATTGTCCAAGAAGTTGGAAACCACCGCAGATGGCTAGGAGCACTTTATTATCTTGGATGAATTGACCAATGGCATCACGTTTTGATGGGAGGTCTTTAGCAACGATAGATTGTTCATAGTCTTGACCACCACCAAAGAAGACCATGTCGTAGTAGTCCTTGTCGAAGTAGTCTCCAACAGAAACGATGTCGAAGGTCATTTTAGCACCAAGCTTTTCCCCCACGTATTTTATCATAAGGACATTACCATTGTCACCATAGGTATTGAGCAGATTACCGTAAAGGTGGGCAACATTTAGGTCATAGGTGTAGTCACGATTTTCTGGAGATTTGAGAGAAGTATAAGTCATTAGTTCATCTCCTTTCCGACAACATGACGTTGGGCAAGAATATCACGGAATTCAAGCATAGCAGTATAGGTCGCTAGGATATAGGCATGGTCGCAGTCTTGCTTTTCGATTAGGGTCATAATATCTTCGAGTTTTTCTGCTTGTGTAATTTTGTCCTCTGGATAGCCAGTCACACGCAGACGACGGGCAATTTCAGAGTGACGGACACCACCAGCATTAATTTCAGGAATATCCATATCGAGAATGCTTTCAAAGTTGGCATCCCAGATCCAGCTGGTGTCAATACCATCAGCATAATTGGCATTAAGAAGGACTGACAAGCTAAATGGATAATCTGCAAGTTTAATCATGTCAAGAGCTTGGCTAGCTCCAACTGGATTCTTAATCAGTACGAGAGTACATGATTTATCACCAATTTTAAAGGTTTCTTGGCGTCCAAAGACAGCGCGACTCTTTTCAAAACCAGATTTGATTTGCTCTGGCGCAACGCCGAAGAATTCAGCGACAGAAACGGCAGCAAGGGCATTATAGATGTTGTAGAGCCCCCCAACGTTAATTTTGTAATCTTGACCATCAATGATAAATTCAGAAGTGGTGTTGGTGATTTTTGTCAGCTGCGTTAGCTTATAATCTAATTCTGGACGGTGGAAGTCGCAGTTAAGGCACACATAGTCACCCAAGTTAGCGTAAGTATTAAGGCGATACTGAAGAATGCTCTCGCACTTAGGACACACAATTCCTTCAGTATTATAGTGTGCAAGCTCTGGCGCATGTTTTTCAGTGTCAAAACCGTAGAAACGCACGGGATTGACTATCTCTTTAGAATTAAAGAGAGGACTGTCCCCATTAGCCAAAATAGTTGCTGCTGGCGCCTTAGCAGCACCATCTAAAATCATCTGATAGGTAGTGTAGATTTCACCGTAGCGGTCCATTTGGTCACGGAAAATATTTGTGAAGACAAAAAGACTTGGAGTGATGTATTCAGTGATTTTTGGAAGGCTGGCCTCGTCAATTTCCAAGACAGCAATTTTCTTACCAGACTTGGCTTTTTTAGCTGTTAGGAAGGTAGAAGTGATCCCTGTGATCATGTTAGCCCCACTAGGGTTAGTTACAATTTCACCGAAAGCTTCTTTTAGAATACCGACTGTCAAAGCGGTTGTCAGAGTCTTACCGTTGGTTCCAGTGACAACGACAATTTCGTAGTCCTTAGCTAAAGTGTCTAAAATATCTTTGTCAAATTTAAGGGCAATTTTTCCAGGCAGGGTTGAACCACGTCCCAATTTTGAAAGGACGAGATGGCTAGCTTTACCCGCCAGAACTCCCATGGTAGTTTTCATAGTCATGAATTTATTTTATCACAAAAAGTAGTGATTGTAGTCTCAAAATAGTTAGAATTCGTGGTATAATAGAAACTGTTTAAAAATTAAAAGAAAGTGTGATATGTATGGGAATACTTTCGTCCATTGATATTGATTTTTGGCGGTCACTCTTTGATAGTCCGCTGAAAGTTATCGTCAATAGTTTGGACATATTGATTGTTGCTTTTTTAATTTATCGCTTTATTAGGGCCCTACGAGGGACAAAAATTATGACCCTTGTTCAAGGGGTTGTCTTATTTATTTTAGTCAAACTGATTTCTGATTTTATAGGCTTCACGACGATTTCTTATTTGATGAATCAAGTTATCAACTATGGAGCTATTGCGGCGGTTGTGATCTTTGCGCCAGAGCTTCGTTCTGCTCTTGAAACCTTTGGACGTACGCCTCAGCATTTTCTGCAAAATAAAGAGGTTAGCTCAGACGAGAAGTTGGTTCAAGCCTACGTTAAAGCTGTTAAGTACATGAGTCCTCGTAAGATTGGGGCCTTGGTTTCTATTGAACAGACTCAGACCTTACAAGAGCAAATTGCGACTGGGATTCCACTTGATGCGGTGGTGACTGGGGAACTGTTAATTAATATTTTCATTCCAAATACACCTCTTCATGATGGGGCAGTTATCATCAGAGATAACAAGGTTGCGACGGCTTGTTCTTATCTGCCATTGACGGAATCTAATAAGATTTCCAAAGAGTTTGGGACTAGACATAGGGCTGCTATTGGTCTTTCAGAACAGACAGATGCACTGACCTTTATTGTGTCTGAGGAAACTGGTGCGATTTCAATTGCGTACAAGGGAAATTTCATCCATGATCTCTCTGTTCAAGAATTTGAACAAGAGTTGAGTCTTATCTTGTTGAAAGAACAAGAACCAAGTCAGTCATTCTTCCAACGTTGGATGGGAGGTAGCAAAAAATGAAGCGTTTTGTAAATTTCTTTAAAAACGATCGTTTATGGCAGATGCTAGTTGCTCTCTTCTTTGCTGTGGTACTCTTTTTCACGGCATGGTCGGGAAATACGCAAAATAAAAACAATAGCTCAAGTGCATCTAATACCTTTACACAAACCGTTGAGTCGGTTCCTGTGGATATTAAATATGATAGTGATAAGTACTTTATCAGTGGTTATTCCTATGATGCTGAGGTCTATCTGACAGCGACGACACAATTGGCCTTAACGACTGAAGCAACAAGTGATACACGTCATTTTAAGTTGGTTGCAGATTTATCAAATCTTGGCCAAGGGACAAGTCGTGTTCCTATTCAGGTTAAGAATTTACCGGCTGGAATGTCTGCCCAAGTATCACCATCTACCTTGACAGCAACCATAGGTAAAAAAGCTAGTAAGACATTTGATGTAGTTGCAAATATCACACAGGATAAGTTGGCTAATGGCTATGAAGTGAAAAAGGTTAGCTTGAATGAAACCAAGGTAGAGGTGACGTCAAGTGAGGATATCATCAATCAAATTGATCACGTTCAAGCAGTCTTGGAAGGCGATGACAACTTGTCTGATGATTATGATGGTAACTTGGTTCTTCAAGCAGTTTCGTCTAGTGGAACGATTCTAGCTAGTTCAATTTCCCCAGCTAAGGTTCATGCTAAGATTAGTTTGAGAAAATTGAGTAAATCAGTTCCAGTTAAGCTAGAGTTGACTGGCGATAAGGCTAGCAACGTGTCTAATATCAGTTATAGTTTTGATCGTGGTCATGTGACCATTGTTGGTAGTCAAGAAGCGATGGATAAAATCGATAGCATCACAGTCCCTGTAGACATTAGCCAAGTAACTAAGGATACATCGAAAACCTTAGAGCTTACAGCAGAAGGTGTCACAGTGCAACCAAGTACTGTGAAGGTTAACTTGAAAGTCACACAAAAGTGAGGGAATTACATTTTTATCAAATTCAGATATAATAGATTGGATTGAGAGGGATTAGTCTCATAAAAATGTAACCAATTAATAATATTTTAAAACAAGGGTTGAAAATATTGGTGCAATCTTATACAGTTAGATTATCTAGATAGGGTTCACTAGATTGACTCTTGCTAAACGGCATCAAAGTTTAAGGAGGATTTAGTGCACAAGCACTAATAGTAAATTTATGGGTAAATATTTTGGAACAGACGGTGTTCGTGGAGAAGCAAACGTTGAGCTTACGCCTGAATTGGCCTTTAAATTAGGTCGTTTTGGTGGTTATGTGCTTAGTCAACATGAAACTGGCCGTCCTAAAGTTTTTGTGGCTCGTGATACACGTATTTCTGGTGAGATGTTGGAATCTGCCTTAGTAGCAGGTTTGCTCTCAGTGGGTATTGAAGTCTACAAACTTGGAGTGCTTGCGACACCAGGTGTATCATACTTGGTACGTACCGAAAATGCTAGTGCTGGTGTAATGATTTCAGCTAGTCACAATCCAGCTCTTGATAATGGGATCAAGTTCTTTGGTGGAGATGGCTTTAAATTAGATGATGCACGTGAAGCAGAAATTGAAGCTCTTCTAGATGCTGCAGAAGATACGCTTCCACGCCCTTCAGCGGAGGGACTTGGAACACTTGTGGATTATCCAGAAGGTCTTCGTAAATACGAAAAATTCTTGGTGGCTACTGGTCTTGACCTCGGTGGTATGAAGGTTGCCTTGGATGCAGCTAATGGTGCGGCTGCGGTATCTGCACGTAACATTTTCCTTGACTTGAATGCAGAAATCGCTGTTATTGGTGATCAACCTGATGGCCTTAACATCAATGCCGGTGTAGGTTCTACACATCCAGAGCAATTGCAGGCCTTAGTTAGAGAAACTGGTTCAGCAATCGGTCTTGCCTTTGATGGTGACAGTGACCGTCTCATTGCCGTTGATGAAAATGGTGATATTGTCGATGGTGACAAGGTGATGTATATCATTGGTAAATACTTGTCCCAAAAAGGTGAGTTAGCTAAAAACACCATTGTTACAACAGTTATGTCGAACCTTGGTTTCCACAAGGCTCTCGATCGTGAGGGTATTAACAAGGCTGTCACTGCTGTTGGTGACCGATACGTTGTCGAAGAAATGCGTAAAAACGGTTATAACCTTGGTGGCGAACAATCTGGTCACGTTATTATCATGGATTACAACACAACTGGTGATGGTCAATTGACAGCTATCCAATTGACTAAAGTCATGGTTGAAACAGGTAAGAGCTTGTCTGAATTGGCAGCAGAAGTGACCATTTATCCTCAAAAATTGGTTAATATCCGTGTGGAAAATAGCCTGAAAGATAAAGCTATGGAAGTTCCTGCAATTGCCGCTATCATTGAAAAAATGGAAGCTGAGATGGCTGGAAATGGCCGTATCTTGGTTCGTCCAAGTGGTACAGAACCTCTCCTTCGTGTTATGGCAGAAGCACCAACAGATGATGAAGTGAACTATTATGTTGATACGATTGCTGATGTTGTTCGTGCAGAAATTGGATTGGACTGAGTATGATAGCTAAACTCAGAGCCTTCATGGCTACTGAAGTATTCAAATATTTCTTCTTTGGGGTTTTGGCAACTTTGGTTTACATGGTTAGTCGTACCTTTATTTTTCAGTTGACCCAACAAGGGACCCTATCGGCTGTCTTGGCCAATGCGATTGCCATTATCTTTGCCTTTTTTACAAATGACATCTTTGTCTTTAATCAGGAAACGACCGGTATGGCCACGCGCTTTGTTAAGTTCGTAGGAGCCCGCCTTTTGACCTTGGTCTTGGATTTGGCATTAGCCTTCTTCTTGGTCGATACCTATCCAGAAATTATTGGTCAATTTGTTGGTCATAGTCAGGCATGGGTAAATGGTATAGAGAGTGTATTTGCTCAGGTCCTTATCATTGTGTTGAATTATATTATTTCTAAATTCTTTGTCTTTACGGGCGAAAAGGTATAAATAAAAAGGAAGTTGTTAGGAAATGTGTTAAAAGCATTTCTTACCAACCTCCTTTTTTGATATAATTAAAGAGACTTAAAAAATAGAAAGATGAAATATGTACGTACAATTATCTCAACGCCTTAAGGATGTAGCAATCTATGTTCCCAAAGGCGCAAAACTCTTGGATGTAGGCAGTGATCATGCCTATCTTCCGATTTATTTAGTTGAAAAAGGCCTGATTACTTCAGCTATTGCTGGTGAAGTGGTAAAGGGCCCTTATGAATCAGCTCTAGCAAATGTCTCAGCTTATGATTTCAATGATAAAATCGAGGTGCGCTTGGCTAATGGCTTGGCTGCCTTTGAGCCTGCTGACGATGTAACCACTATAACGATTTGTGGTATGGGGGGCGTCTTATTGCGGACATCCTTGATGCTGGAAAGGACAAACTTAAGGGCGTAGACCGTCTGATTTTACAACCAAATAATCGTGAAGATGATCTCCGTATCTGGTTGATGGAAAATGGTTTTGAGATTATTGCAGAGTCTATCATGACTGAAAATGGCAAATATTACGAAATCATGGTGGCAGAAGCTGGACACATGAGCCTTTCGGACAAGGAAGTACGTTTTGGTCCTCATCTCATGAAAGACCAATCTCAGGTTTTCCAGCTCAAATGGCAACGCGAAATCAATAAATTAGAGATTGCTTTAGGATTCATTCCACTGGCCAATCAGGCTGATCGTACAGCTATTGAAGATAAAATTCAAACCATTAAGGAGGTTTTGAATCATGTTAGCTAGTGAACTTATTAAGACTTATGAAGAATTCTGTCCACAGGAGTTTTCTATGGAAGGTGATGTGGTTGGCTTGCAGATTGGTAGTTTGGATAAGGAGATTCAGAAGGTTATGGTTACCTTGGATGTTCGTGAAAATACAGTATCTGAAGCCATTGAAAAAGGTGTGGACCTCATCATTGCTAAACATGCCCCTATCTTCCGTCCGATTAAGGACTTGGTGTCTTCACCGGATCGTGATATTTTACTTGACTTGGTTAAGCACGAAATTGTTGTTTATGTCAGCCATACCAATATTGATGTAGTTGATGATGGCCTTAATGATTGGTTCTGCGAGTTACTTGACATTAAAGACACCACTTATTTAACACAGACTTCTGAAAATCATGGAATTGGTCGAGTGGGTGATATCGTGCCACAGACCATTGAAGAACTTGCTCTTAAAGTAAAAGCAGTTTTTGGCTTGGACAGTGTTCGATTGGTTCGTTATGACCATGATAATCCTCTTGTTAGCCGTGTGGCTATTTGTGGTGGTAGCGGTCAAGGATTTTACAAGGATGCTTTGAAAAAGGGAGCACAGGTCTTTATCACGGGTGATGTTTATTACCATACAGGTCAGGAAATGATTACTAATGGTCTCTTGGCTATTGATCCTGGGCATCATATCGAAGCCCTCTTTATCGCAAAGATTGCTGAGAAATTTGAAGCCTGGAAACGTGAGCATAATTGGAATGTGACGATACTTGAAACTCAGTCATCAACCAATCCTTTTGATCATTTGTAGGAGAATGTGTTTATGACTTGGCTGTTACATCAAAATGTTGTTTTCTTGGCTTTTCTTGCGGGTCTCTTTACCTGGGGATGTACTATTGTTGGCTCAGCCATAGTTTTCTTCTTCAAGAATATTAGCCGTAAATTGCTAGACATCATGATGGGCTTTACAGCAGGTGCCATGATTTTTGTGGTAACAGAGGAATTGATTCCTGAATCACAGACCAATGGTAATACTGATGTGGCAACCTTGGGGCTTATGGTTGGCTTTGTAGTCATGATGGTTATGGATGTGGCCTTGGGATAAATGATTAATGATGAGCTGTGCCTATATGTATAGGTCTCAGCTTTTTTCAAATAGATGGAGTAAAAAATGAAAATTGCAATTGTTGGCGCAGGTATCGTCGGTTCAACGGCTGCCTATTACTTATCAAAAGAAAAAGATGTAGAGGTTACCGTTTTTGACCATGGTCTTGGACAAGCAACCAAGGCAGCAGCAGGGATTATCAGTCCCTGGTTTTCTAAACGCCGAAATAAGGCCTGGTATCGTATGGCTCGTTTGGGAGCTGATTTTTACCAAGAGTTAACTTCAAATCTTGAAAATGATGGTTACGACACGAGCTTCTATGATCAGTCTGGTGTAGCCCTTCTCAAGAAAGACGATAGTAAGTTGGACGGTTTGTATCAGCATGCTGAGACTAGGCTAGAAGAGTCACCTATTATTGGTGAACTCTCTATAAAAAATGCTGACAACCTCCCTGAATTTACTGGATTTGACCGTTATCTCTATGCCTCAGGAGGAGCCAGAGTCGAAGGGGCAGAATTGACAGCAACTTTGATTAATGCCTCTGGTTTTGAAAAGGTAGAGGGGCCAGTTACACTCTCTTCTCTTGATAATGGGTCTTATGAGATTAATTGTCAAACTTTTGACAAGGTCATTCTCGCTTGTGGTGCCTGGCTAGGTCAAACGCTTGAACCCCTTGGTTTTGAGGTGGATGTTCGCCCCCAAAAGGGTCAATTACGAGATTATTTCTTTGATGGGTTAGATACTGGTAAATTACCAGTTCTGATGCCAGAGGGTGAATTAGATGTCATTCCCTTTGCTGGTGGAAAGATTTCGGTAGGGGCCAGTCACGAAAATGACAAAGGCTTTGATTTAACGGTTGATGAAGCTATTCTAGAAGGTTTGGAGGAGGAGGCTAAGACCTATTTCCCTGACTTAAGTACTGCTAAGTCCTTCTCTGAACGTGTGGGAACTAGAGCATATACCAGTGACTTTTCGCCTTTCTTTGGAGAAGTTCCAGAGCTTAAAAACGTCTTCGTTGCTTCAGGTCTAGGTTCCTCAGGGCTTACAACTGGTCCACTTATTGGAAAAAATCTAGTTGATTTGGCCATGAATCGCTCTGGTAGCTTGGACAGTGCAGATTATCCAGTGACTCAGTACGTTAGGAAGAAAGAGCAATAGTTGTAAAGCCCCTCAACATATTAAAATTTAAGAAAAGGATGAAAATCACTATTCCCAAGAGTAATAGTGCAAGAAAAGGATTTCATTCGAAATTCTTATTCCATTTGATTAAGAAAATGGACACTTGTGATTTTCTTAATGAAAGCTTAAGAACATAGGGTTTACCGTGACAAGAGGGCTGAAAAATGCTAAAATATAGGTAATATATTAGAGAAAAAAGGAGCCTTCTTATGAAAGGTATTATTCTTGCAGGCGGTTCAGGGACACGTTTGTATCCACTGACACGTGCTGCATCAAAACAACTGATGCCGATTTACGATAAACCAATGATTTACTACCCACTCTCAACGCTTATGTTGGCTGGTATTAAGGAAATCCTCATTATCTCAACACCACAGGACCTTCCACGTTTTGAAGAGCTCCTTGGCGATGGTTCAGAGTTTGGTATTTCCCTTTCCTACGCTGTACAACCAAGTCCAGATGGCTTGGCTCAAGCCTTTATCATTGGTGAAGACTTCATCGGTGATGATAGTGTTGCTCTTGTGCTAGGGGACAACATTTTCCATGGCAATGGTCTTTCTGCCATGCTTCAACGTGCTGAAGCTAAGGAAAAAGGAGCCACAGTCTTTGGCTACCAAGTTAAGGACCCAGAACGTTTTGGTGTGGTTGAGTTTGACGACAATATGAATGCCATCTCAATCGAGGAAAAACCAGAACATCCAAAATCAAATTTTGCTGTAACAGGCCTTTATTTCTATGACAATGATGTCGTGGAAATTGCTAAAAATATCAAACCAAGCCCTCGTGGAGAACTTGAAATTACTGATGTTAACAAGGCTTACTTAGATCGTGGTGACCTCTCTGTTGAACTTATGGGACGTGGCTTTGCTTGGTTGGATACAGGCACTCACGAAAGTCTCTTGCAAGCTGCTCAGTACATTGAAACTGTTCAACGGTTGCAAAATGTCCAAGTGGCTAACCTTGAGGAAATTGCCTATCGTATGGGTTACATCACTAAGGAACAGGTCCTCGAATTGGCACAACCGCTTAAAAAGAATGAATACGGACAATATTTGCTCCGTTTGATTGGAGAAGCATAATGACTGAACAATTTTTTGGAAAAGAACTAGCTGCACGTAAGATTGAAGCTATCCCAGGTCTGCTTGAATTTGATATTCCTGTTCATGGAGATAACCGTGGTTGGTTTAAGGAAAACTTCCAAAAAGAAAAAATGTTGCCACTCGGTTTTCCAGAATCATTTTTTGCAGAAGGAAAATTGCAAAATAACGTTTCTTTCTCACGTAAAAATGTTTTGCGTGGCTTGCACGCCGAGCCTTGGGATAAATACATCTCAGTAGCAGATGAAGGAAAGGTTCTTGGAACATGGGTTGACCTTCGTGAAGGCGAAACTTTTGGGAATACTTACCAAACAGTTATTGATGCTTCAAAAGGAATCTTCGTTCCTCGCGGTGTTGCCAATGGTTTCCAAGTTTTGTCTGATAAGGTTGCATACAGCTATCTTGTGAACGACTACTGGGCACTTGAACTCAAACCAAAATACGCCTTTGTCAACTACGCAGACCCAAGCCTTGATATCAAGTGGGAAAACTTGGAAGAAGCAGAAGTCTCAGAAGCAGATAAAAATCACCCATTGCTCAAAGACGTCAAACCACTAAAAGCAGAAGATTTGTAAAAACGAGCTTTGCACAGCAGTACCTCGACTGCAAGGAGCATTATAAGATCGTTCCTACCCTAGTGAAAACAAGATTTCCTCAAGGAATCTTGTAGGGAAATTCAGAGACTTCGGCTTCGGATTTAGCCATGAAATCGAAGGGTTGCTGGCGTCCCTCACTAGCGAAAGGAACGAATAAGAAAAAACAATATTTTTTGGAGAAAAAATGACTGAATATAAAAATATCATCGTAACTGGTGGCGCAGGTTTCATCGGTTCAAACTTCGTACACTATGTCTACAACAACCATCCAGACGTACATGTGACTGTCCTTGACAAACTCACTTACGCTGGTAACCGTGCCAACATTGAAGAAATCCTTGGTGATCGTGTTGAATTGGTTGTTGGTGATATTGCTGATGCTGAATTGGTTGATAAATTGGCTGCTAAGGCTGATGCCATCGTTCACTATGCAGCTGAAAGCCACAATGATAATTCATTGAACGACCCATCACCATTTATCTACACAAACTTTATTGGTACTTACACACTCTTGGAAGCTGCTCGTAAATACGATATTCGTTTCCACCACGTGTCAACAGACGAAGTTTATGGTGACCTTCCATTGCGCGAAGATCTCCCTGGACATGGTGAAGGTCCTGGTGAAAAATTCACAGCAGAAACAAAATACAACCCATCATCACCATACTCATCAACTAAGGCTGCTTCAGACCTTATCGTTAAAGCATGGGTGCGTTCATTTGGTGTTAAGGCAACTATTTCAAACTGCTCAAACAACTATGGACCATACCAACACATCGAAAAATTCATCCCACGTCAAATCACCAATATCTTGTCAGGGATTAAACCCAAACTGTATGGTGAAGGTAAAAACGTTCGTGACTGGATTCACACTAATGACCACTCAACTGGTGTTTGGGCCATCCTTACTAAGGGCCGTATCGGTGAAACTTACTTGATTGGTGCTGATGGTGAAAAGAATAACAAGGAAGTTCTTGAACTCATCCTTGAAAAAATGGGTCAACCAAAAGATGCTTACGACCGTGTCACAGATCGTGCTGGTCATGATTTACGTTACGCTATTGACTCAACAAAATTGCGTGAAGAACTTGGTTGGGAACCACAATTCACAAACTTTGAATCAGGTTTGGAAGAAACGATCAAGTGGTACACAGATCACCAAGACTGGTGGAAAGCCGAAAAAGAAGCTGTTGAAGCTAACTACGCTAAGACACAAGAAGTGCTTAAATAATTGGAAAATCTATCACTTATAAGCTAGTGATAGATTTTTCTATTAAGAATTGTGAGGAGAGATGATGCATAGAAAAGAATGGATTGAATATTTTGAAGCGATTAATAATCGTAAGTCCACTATTCAAGAGTGTCAGCAGGCCCTTTTAAATGGTGAATTTGTCATGGAAGAAAAGCAAGCTACTTTTTCTAGCAATAGTAAATCTGGGACTGAAGAAGCCATATTTTTACTAAATCAGATGACTGGTCAATTACTCCTCTGCACAGCAGCTTGTCTTTGTTAAACAGAAAAAGTTTGGTAAGAAGACTTTTATAGGTTTTACCATTGCTTTATTTCTTGTCGTAGCAAAAAGTCTTGGATTCTTTTTGTTTTCTTCTAAAGGAACAAACTTAGGTGGTTTGTGGGTAAATGGTAATAATGATGGGCTTGTTTATGATTTAAATGGGAAGAAGTCAAAACTCGTTGCAGGCTATACGGAAGAAGAAATCAAAGAAATCTCTACTGGTAAGAAAGCTGGACAGAAGTTTGAAGCAAACTTAGAGAAACTCAGTGATTCAAAACTAAAAATTATTGCTGATTTTGACAAGAAATATCAATTATAAACAAAAGAGGTCATACTGGTAACGACGGAAGATTCTGGCTACTATAATCTGATTCAGAAAGTTGGGACAAACTTTGTTCTAGGTTTAAGCTCATCAGAACTAGCCCACTACGGATCAAAAAACAAAGATTTAAAAAAGAGCTATCTTTTTCATAAGGCAGGGGTTCCCAAAGTTTTTGTTGGAAAATGGAAGACATTTAATTATGAAGATGAATCAGAAGGGGAAACGACTATCTCTGAAAATGGTGTTATGACTACAGATTCTGATGATATAGATATATTAATAGCTAAACTTTTAAATGAATATCTGATGGATAAATCAGGCAGAGGAGATAATGGTAAGGTGCAAAAAGAGTTTGCTAGAATACAGAAGTCTCTTAAGTCACATCGTTACCAAGCTAAGAGTGTTAACGATATCTACCATGACGAGAAAGGTTTATACTATTTTCTAGTTGTGAATGGTGGTAAGCGCATTATTGTCTTGGAAGATGGCTACTATCATTCCTATTCAGGTTATCTTGAAAGAGAAGGTACTCGCTAATATCAGATAAGATAAGGAGTACTTAAATAATAGTCAAGAGTCTATCATTCCTGTGGGAGTGATAGACTTTTTTGGTTAAAAGAATATATTAACTTATGACAGCGATACAATTAATTACATAAATGTTACAAAAATTACACAAAATACTTGATTTTTGTAACAAAATAGATATAATAGACATATAGAAAAGAGGTTTATGAAAATGAAAAGAAAAGTTATTCGTGTTTGCTCACTTGTTTTGTTGTCTGTAGCTGTTTCTATAGCTCTTGGTGGATGTGGCTCTAAGTCAGAAAAAGACACTGCAGCATCATCGACAACTTCAACTTCTAAAGTAGTGAAGTCATCTGCTAAAACACAAACATCTGAGAAGCAGTCTGCTAAAAAGGCCAAGACAGAAGCTTCAAAGGATTTTCAAGGCCAAAAAGAAGCGAGCGCTCCTGAAGCAAGCTCTTCAAAAAATCAAGTTACAGCTGGAAATGATGCTCAAGGAGGAACAAGTAGCAGTGCTGCATCTGAGTCAAACAAGTCTAGTCAAGCAACAACTGATACTCAAAGTGACGCTCCTGTCCCAGCAGGTTTGGTTGGAACTTGGACAGGTACGAGTCCTCAAGCAACAGACATTAGTTTTACAGTTGATGCCGAAGGAAACATCACTTCAAAGGCAAATTTCAATGTTGATTACGAACCCTATCGTCAAAGCTCTACAACTGCAAAAGCTGTTCAAATTTCTGGAAATCTCTATGTTTGGGAGGGTGGCGATTTTTCTACCTTGCTTCCAGGTATTACAGGCCTAGGGGGAGCTGGTTTCCAAGCTAAGCCTGGCTTTATTCTTAAAAATGGAACTTATACGCCAGTTCAATTTATCTCTGATTTGGGACCAACCTTTGATTATAGCAACTACAATGCTTTCCCATTCTCATTAACAAAATAAAGTAAAGAAGCTATCTGGAGAGATGGCTTCTTTTTTGGGCTCAAACTCTTATCATTCGAAGTCTCATTTCTGCTTAAAAAATGGTAGAATAGTTACATGCAAACAAAACCAACGTCAGCCTATGTGCACATTCCATTTTGCACTCAAATTTGTTATTATTGTGACTTTTCTAAGGTCTTCATTAAAAATCAGCCCGTTGATGACTACCTGAGTGCTTTGATTCGTGAGTGGGAGCTTTTAAATATCAAGGAGCTTCGTACCCTTTATATTGGTGGGGGGACCCCAACGGCTATTTCTGCAGAGCAATTGGATTACCTTTTGAGCAATCTTCAGAAGAACTTGGATCTGTCTAAGCTGGAGGAGTTTACTATTGAGGCTAATCCCGGGGATTTGACGGTTGATAAGATTGAAGTGCTCAAAAAATCTGCTGTTAATCGCGTTTCTTTAGGGGTTCAGACTTTTGATGACAAGCACTTGCGTCAAATTGGTCGCAGTCATAATCAAGCACAGATTTATGAAAGCATTGATAGCTTAAAGTCTGCTGGTTTCCATAATATTTCCATTGACCTCATTTATGCTCTGCCTGGTCAAACCATGGATCAGGTCAAGGAAAATGTGAGAAAGGCACTGGAACTGGATATTCCACACCTAAGTCTCTATAGCTTGATATTGGAACATCACACGGTCTTTATGAATAAGATGCGTCGAGGTAAGCTTAATCTACCAACTGAGGACTTGGAAGCAGAGATGTTTGACTATATTATCCAAGAGTTGGAAAAAAATGGTTTTGAGCATTATGAGATTTCCAACTTTACCAAACCTGGGATGGAGAGTCGTCACAATCTCATGTACTGGAATAATGATGAGTATTATGGTGTGGGTGCTGGAGCCTCTGGTTATGTCAATGGTGTTCGTTATCGCAATAGAGGACCTATCCAGCATTACCTTAAGGCTATAGCTGAGGATGGTCATGCTAGACTTCACGAGGAGCATCTGACTAAGGCGGAGATGATGGAGGAGGAGTTCTTCCTTGGTTTGCGTAAAAAATCAGGTGTATCTATTAAACGTTTTGAAGAGAAGTTTGGCTTGTCATTCGCGGATACTTATGGAGACATTGTAAAAAAACTACAGGAAGATGGGCTCTTGGTCAAGGATCCAGAAGTTGTTCGTATGACCAAACGAGGACTCTTTTTGGGTGATAGTGTCGCTGAACAATTTATCTTGGAGGATTAGATGGGATTAAAATTTAGTATTCCTTATCAGATTCCGTTTTATGAGACGGATATCACGCATCAGGTAAAATTACCACACTTACTGGCTTTTTCATTGCAAGTATCCGGTATGCAGTCAGAGTCTCTGGGAAATACGGATAAGGACGTTTTTGATAAATACGGTCTGGTTTGGATTGTGACAGACTATGCGATTGAGATTGACCGTTTGCCTCGCTACAATGAAAAGGTGACAATTACAACGGAAGCTATTTCCTATAATAAGATTTTCTGTTACCGTAATTTTTACATCACAGATGAAACTGGTCAACAAATCATGCTCTTTAAGACTACTTTTGCCCTTATGGATTATGAAACGCGTAAGGTAGCCGAAGTGCCAGATGAGGTGGTAGCACCTTATGGGGCTGAAAAAACTAAAAAGTTACTTCGGGGTCCTCGCTACAAGGTTTTGGAAAATCCAATTGAGACGCTTTATCGTGTGCGTTATTTTGACCTAGACATGAATGGCCACGTTAATAATAGCAAGTACTTGGAGTGGATGTTGGATGTTTTCGATTTGGATTTTTTGACCAAGTACACACCAGCCCGTATTGACCTCAAGTACGTTAAAGAAATTCATCATGGGTCAGAAATTTATTCTGGCTATGAGTTTGATCAAGACAGTTTAAGCAGTCAACACCAGATTTGTGTTGATGGTAATGTTCATGCCCAAGCCATTATTCAATGGAAAGAAATAGGAGACAAGTAAGATGACATATAAAGGTTATTTGATTGATTTAGATGGAACCATTTACAAGGGTAAGGACCGTATTCCTGAAGGGGAGGCCTTTGTTAAGGAGTTGCAGAAGCGTCAAATTCCCTATCTTTTTGTGACTAATAACAGTATGCGTACACCAGAAATGGTCCAAGAGCTTTTGCGTAATCAGTGCGAGTTGGAAACGCCTCTTGAAACTATTTATACAGCAACCCTGGCGACAGTTGACTACATGAATGATATGAATCGTGGTAAGACAGTTTATGTTATTGGTGAAACTGGGCTTAAATCTGCTATTGCGGATGCGGGATATACGGTAGATGAGGAAAATCCTGCTTATGTGGTAGTGGGATTGGACCGTGAAGTCACTTATGAAATGTTGGTAAAGGCAACACTTGCTATCCAAAAAGGAGCTATGTTTATTGGGACAAACCCAGATTTGAATATCCCAACAGAACGCGGTCTGCTTCCAGGTGCTGGTTCACTCTTAGCTCTTATCGAGGCGGCTACACGTGTGCCCCCAATCATTATTGGTAAGCCTAAAGCTATTATCATGAACAAGGCTCTTGAAATCCTTGGAACAGAACGTAGCCAAACTATTGTGGTTGGTGATAATTACTTGACTGATATTACAGCTGGCATTAAAAATGACTTTCCAACACTTCTTGTGACAACTGGCTTCACCAAGGCGGAAGAGGTTGCGGATTTACCAGTAAAACCAGACCATGTACTTGCTAGTCTAGCGGAGTGGGATTTTGATGCGAACTAAGATTGAAGCAGTGTTGACTCCCATTTGGCTCCTAGCCTTGTCTATTCTAGTTACGATTTACCTAGCATGGGGCTTCTATTATTTTGATGTTGATTGGATGCGTCTTTTGGACTATGTCATTATCGGAAAGACGGAGCTTTGGCATAATTTCAATGTCCTCATGCAGTACCTGACTTTTCCTTGGGTAAATCATCTGGCCATGCCTGATTTTCCGTCGTCAGAGAGTGGTCTTAAGCATTTTCATGATGTCAAGTGGCTCTTTCATCTGGTTCAGGTCCTTATTGTCCTACTGGTCTATCCAGCTGTGGGCTTTATTTGGCGAAATGTGAAGAAGGGGACTTTTGGTCTCTATCGTAGACTTTATCTGAGTCTAGCTGTTTTACCAATCCTTATTGGAGTAGTGGGACTTTTCCTAGGATTTGATCAGTTCTTCATTCTCTTTCATGAGGCTCTCTTTCCTGGAGATCGCAGTTGGCTCTTTAATCCAATGTTGGACCCGATTATTAATGTTTTGCCAGAAGAGTATTTCCTTCAATGTTTTGTGATTTTCTTTATTATTTATGAGGGGTTGATGGTGAGTTTGACCTGGCTAGCCCATAAGCAGGTAAGAAGATTTTTAAAAAATAAGGAGTAATTATGTCTATTCGTGATAACCATTTGCATACCCATCATTCCTATGATTCGGATGCGGATTTTACTGATTATTTGACACATTTTGATGGCGAGATTGTAACGACTGAGCATTATGATCTCTCTAATCCTTATACCAAACAGGACGATGTGCCAGAGTACGAGGCATATAGTCATGAGATTGAAAATCTCAATCTCAAGTATGGCAATCGTATTAAACGAGGCATCGAGATTGGTTATTACAAGCCTAGAGAAAGCGATATTTTAGACTTTTTGGATGGTAAGGACTATGATCTCAAACTGCTTTCTGTTCACCATAATGGGGTTAATGATTACCTTGATGATGAGGTAGCTGATATGGACAAGGCTAGCATTATTCAAGAATATCTGGACAAGTTGGAGTATGCCATTGGCCGTGTGGACGCAGATGTTTTGGCCCACTTTGACTATGGTTTTCGACTGTTTGACGTGACTGTTGATGAGCTAAAAGCTTATGAAGAACAACTCAAACGTACTTTCCAGAAAATGATGGCTAATGATTTGGCTTTTGAGCTGAATGCAAAGAGCATGTATCTCTATCATCACGAAGACCTATATCGTTATGCGCTAGGCCTTGTTAAGGATTTGGGATGTCGCAAGTATTCTATTGGGTCTGATGGACATAAATTAGAGCATTTCCGTCTGAACTTTGATAAGATTCAGGAGATCTTGAGAGAATTCGGCATTACGGAAGATATGATTATATAGTGAAGACAGCTTCAACTGAAGCTGTCTTTTTCTTAAGGAAAACTTAAAGAAAAGGCGTGGTTGTGGGAATTATAGAAGATTTTAAGATTTGCTTGTTATGCTAATGTCAAGCAAAAGGAACTTATGGTTTCTATCTTATCTTTCACAATTGGAGGTCTTCTATGAAATTTCTCAAAAGGCATGCCTATGCCTTACTCTTTACCCTTTTTCTGATGGGGGCAAATGTCTACTCTCTCTTAAAGGTCTTTGTCATTCCCTCAGCGGTCTCAACGGTTTCAGCCAATACGACTAGCTCAAGCACAGCGTCGTCGACGGCATCTACCAGCACTGGTAAGGTCACTAAGACGGATACGACTTATAAAGATGACAATATGGATATCAAAATCACGACAGGTAAAACCAGTGATACTACATACCATGTGGCAGATATCAAGCTTTCGAGTGCAGATTACCTTAAAACGGCTTTGGCACAAAATACCTATGGGACCAACATCACCGAGACTACTTCAAGTATGCCCAGCAAAACAATGCAATCTTTGCCATCAATGGTGACTACTACGGAGCTAATCAGTCGGGCTATGTGATTAAAAATGGCTAAGTCTATCGTGATACTGATCGAAACAGTGACTACGAGGATCTTGCTGTTTATTCAGATGGTAGCTTCAAGACCTTTAAGGAGAGCGATACAACAGCTCAAAAATTTGGCAATCAGTGTGTCGTGGCTGCGATTGATGCGAAAAAAATGGCTGATGGGAGCTGGCATGTCTTTGTGGCGGGAGGCCGTAAGGATACAGGTAGGGACCTCATCCAATGGGCTCAAGAAGTCGTCGCTTTGGGGGCTGGAGAAATTCTCTTAACCAGCATGGACAAGGACGGTACTAAGTCTGGTTTTGATTTGGAAATGCTAAATCGTGTGGCAGAAGTCGTCGATGTTCCGATCATTGCCTCTGGTGGTGCGGGAAATATTGAGGATATTGTAGAGGTCTTTGAAAAGACAACAGCGACTGGTGCACTGGCAGCCTCTATCTTTCATTTTGGTGAGGTAAATATAGGCGAAACCAAACAAGTCTTGGCAAATGCAGGAATTGAGGTGAGATGATGACAGAGGTTAAACTTGATTTTGACAAACAAGGAGGACTGGTGCCAGTCATTGTGACAGACTACAAGACGGGACAGGTGCTCATGTTGGCCTATATGAATGAGGAGTCCTATCAGTTGACCATAGAGACCAAACAAATGCATTACTGGAGCCGTTCTAGAAACGAGCTTTGGCATAAGGGAGCCACATCTGGTCATTTCCAACATGTCAAAAGCATCAAGACAGATTGTGATCAGGACACCTTGCTTATCGCTGTGGAACAAGAAGGAGCTGCCTGTCATACAGGAGCACACAGATGTTTCTTTACGGATATATATGATGACAGACAAGACAGATAGGAGTAGATATGTTAGAAACACTTTATAAGGAAGCCTTAGATCGTAAAAAAATCCCAAAGAAGGCTCTTATACCAATTACCTTTTTGACAAGGGCCTAGACAAGATTCTTAAAAAGGTTGGCGAAGAAGCAACAGAAGTTGTGATCGGAGCTAAAAATGCTGATAAAGAAGAAATTGCCAACGAGACAGCAGACGTCCTCTATCACCTAGCAGTCATGCTCGTTGAAACAGGGGTTAGCCCTGAAGATGTTGAAGCCGTTCTTAAAGCACGTCAGGGCAAGCAAAGCAATGTCCATGACCGAAAAGAAGTAACGGATTATTAAGGATTATCTCAACCGATTGATACTAAGAATAAAAACATGAAGTGACGCTTCAGGTTTTTGATAGAGAAATCCGATGAAGAAAAATACTACTAATATTTCAACGCTTTCTAGCTTAGCTGTTCTCTTCCTCTGTAATCTAGCATGTCATACTAGGGTATTAGATGTGGGTTTCAACTAAGTGAAAACGCAAACTTCAAAATACACAAAAACATCTCCGAAAATCAGTTGGAAGTACCTTTTTGTTTTACAGAAACGATAAGGGTTACCTTGTGACAGGGCTGTTGATTGCTGGATCCGAATTCCTTCAGGTCAATGGGTATACTTCAATGATCAAGTAATTTGTGGTTGCTTTTTTCGTTAAAAAATTAACAACTTTTTATACATTCAGGCCATTTATCTGGCCGAAAAAGTGGTATAATAACTCTTGCTAAATCTTTATTTTGGAGTACACATGGCTAAGTCAAAAAATACTATTGAAAGTCGGATAGATTACTCGATTCTCTTGCCAGTCCTTATCTTACTGCTGGTTGGTCTGGTCTCGGTTTTTATCGCGACAAATTTTGATTATCCAAAGAATCTCGTGCAAGTCATTTCTCAGCAAGTACTATGGATTTTTCTTGGTTCGGTACTTGCTTTTGTTGTCATGTTATTTAATACAGAGTTTCTTTGGAAGGTAACTCCCTGGCTTTATATTTTTGGCCTGGGACTTATGGTTCTACCTCTTGTTTTTTATTCACCCGCTTTGGTTGCCTCGACAGGAGCAAAAAACTGGGTCAGTATTGGATCAGTCACCCTTTTTCAACCATCAGAATTTATGAAGATATCCTACATCCTTTTTCTTTCGAGAATAGGTGTTTGGGCTAAACAAGGAAAAGAAGTAACTGAGCTTAAAGATGACTGGCTGCTACTTTTCCAATATGTAGCGGTCACGCTTCCTGTCTTAGGCTTACTGGTTCTTCAAGGTGATATGGGAACGGCCTTAGTCTTCCTCGCTATTTTAGCGGGTATAATAGTGGTTTCGGGAATATCCTGGCGTATCATCTTGCCGGTAGTGCTAGCCTTTGCAGCTAGCGTAGCTCTGTTTATAATGGTGTTTATCACAGATTGGGGAAAGGAAGCCTTGCTCAAGTTAGGGGTTCAGACTTATCAGATTAACCGTATCTCAGCTTGGTTGGACCCTTTCACCTATGCGGATGGCATCGCCTTTCAACAGACACAAGGGATGGTATCGATAGGTACTGGGGGAATATACGGAAAAGGTTTTAATCATCTTGATTTGAATGTACCAGTTCGTGAGAGTGATATGATCTTCACGGTTATTGCAGAAGACTTTGGTTTGGTAGGCGGTGGATTGGTTCTGTTGACCTATCTCTTCCTCATTTATCGCATGTTGCGAGTGACTTTTAAGTCTAACAACCGTTTCTATACCTTTATTTCTACAGGTTTTATTATGATGATTGTCTTCCATATTTTTGAAAATATTGGGGCAGCAGTAGGAATTCTTCCTCTGACAGGTATTCCTTTGCCCTTTATTTCTCAAGGTGGATCTTCACTCATCTCAAACTTGATTGGTGTTGGTTTGGTGCTTTCGATGGCTTATCAAACCAACCTCAACGAGGAAAATAAAATTCTCTTGGCAATGTCTCGTCGTATGCGTACATCGGGGACTAGTCAAGTAAAGTCAGTGTCTAAGATCAAAACTAAGAAAAACAAACCTTCGAAGAGTGCAATCAAGGCCTCACAAGAATTGGTCAAGGCTAAAGATAAGGTTGATAAGGTCACTGAGAAAATGCGTCAAACCATTTCTCAAAATACGCCTATTCTTCACCAAGGCAAGCGTCGTAAGGGGTCTAAAAAGAAACCGACACGTAAACACTAATTAGAAGCAAGTTGGGCAATCCAACTTGTTTTTCTTTATAAAAAATTAAGGTCTGTCCCCTTCTCTTTAGGTCTCCCTGTGGTATAATAGAAGGCGACTATTTCGAAAAGGGGGGTTGCTATGATAGAGACAGCTAAGCAGCAAGAACGTGCTATTTTAGTAGGTGTTGAATTGCAAGAGACAGAGCATTTTGACATGTCCATGGAGGAACTTGCTAGTCTTGCCAAAACAGCAGGAGCAGAGGTTGTAGCTAGCTATACCCAAAAACGTGAACGCTATGATAGTAAGTCCTTCGTAGGTTCAGGAAAATTAGAAGAAATCAAGGCTATGGTGGACGCGGATGAGATTACTACGGTCATTGTCAATAACCGTTTAACCCCACGTCAAAATACCAATCTTGAAGCAGCATTTGGTGTAAAAGTCATCGATCGTATGCAATTAATTTTGGATATCTTTGCCATGAGGGCTAGAAGCCATGAAGGGAAACTTCAGGTTCACCTAGCTCAACTTAAATACATGTTGCCTCGTTTGGCTGGTCAAGGGATTATGCTCAGCCGTCAAGCAGGGGGCATTGGTAGCCGTGGACCTGGTGAAAGTCAGTTGGAGCTCAATCGTCGTTCGATTCGTAACCAGATAGCCGATATTGAACGCCAATTAAAGATTGTTGAGAAGAACCGAGAAACTATTCGCGAAAAGCGTGTTGATTCAAGTACCTTTAAAATTGGCTTGATAGGTTACACTAATGCTGGGAAATCAACAATCATGAACCTTATGACGGATGATAAGCAATATGAGGCTAATGAACTTTTCGCGACCTTGGATGCAACGACTAAGAAAATTTACTTAAAAGATCAGTTTCAAGTGACCTTGACAGATACGGTTGGTTTTATCCAAGATTTGCCAACAGAATTGGTTGCTGCCTTTAAGTCAACGCTTGAAGAAAGTCGTAATGTGGACCTCCTTTTGCATGTCATTGATGCGAGTGATCCTAATCACGAAGAGCACGAAAAGGTGGTCTTAGACATTCTCAAAGACTTAGACATGACTGATATTCCTCGCCTAGCAATCTACAATAAGATGGATGTAGCTGATAATCTAGTAGCAACAGTCTTTCCTAATGTTCGCCTCTCAGCACGTGACAAGGGAAGTCGTGAGGCCCTCAGAAGACTCTTGATTGATGAAATTCAACAGATTTTTGAACCTTTTAGTATTAAGGTACATCAGGATCAAGCTTATAAACTTTATCAGTTGAGTCAATTGGCCTTGCTAGATAGCTACACTTTTGAGACAGAAGTGGAAGAAATTACAGGTTATATTTCACCGAAAAATAAATGGAAATTGGAAGAGTTTTATGACTGATTATATGGATTTAGCTTTAAAATATGGTGGTTTTACAAGTCTAGATAAAGTGTATCTGGAAAACACCTTGTCAGACCTTTCAGACCGTCAAAAACTGGCCTTTATTACACCACCACCAAGCGTGATTAATGCTTATTTTGCAGAGATTTACCAGAAACAGTCTCCAGAAGCAGCAACGGATTACTATTTGGAGCTTTCGAAAGAATTGAACCTCTTTAATCCAGTACCATCTTTTGATGAACACAAGCCCTTTATTCGTCTCAATTTGTCAGGCAAATCTTATGGTTTTTGCTATGAAAATGCCGATGAGGTGGCCCTAGTCTTTGCCGAGCATTTAGAGGTTCCAACAGCTAGCATTTTGTTTGAGCTTGCTCAAGTTTTCCCGCAGTATAAGGTTTATCTTGAAGGCACTCAAATTAAGATGGCCAAGGTTGATTTTGACGAAGAAGTGTTGGAGGAGTTGACACCAGAAACTCAGTTACTTAGTCGTGTCACTAAACTGAAGGGGAATGTCATTAAGTTAGCTAGCTTCAATCAAGACGAATTAGTGGAACTTTTATCTCAATATAAAGGGCAAACTGTATATTATGGCTTTGCTCAGCGTGAATGCCTGGCTTATATTGTCCAGAAATAAGAAAAACGATAGATAGAAAGTATAGAAAGTCATGGAATTACAATTTTTAGGGACGGGCGCCGGACAGCCATCCAAGGCCCGTAACGTGTCGAGTCTGGTTTTGAAGCTACTCGATGAAATCAACGAAGTCTGGATGTTTGACTGTGGGGAAGGAACCCAACGTCAGATTTTAGAAACAACAATCAAACCTCGTAAAGTAAAAAAAATCTTTATCACACATATGCACGGGGACCATATCTTCGGTCTACCTGGTTTCTTGGCTAGTCGTTCTTTCCAATCTAGCGAAGAACAAACTGACCTTGAAGTTTATGGACCAGTTGGTATTAAGCAATACGTCATGACCAGCCTTCGTACCTCGGGGACACGCTTACCTTATCATGTGCATTTTAAGGAAATTGATGAGCATAAGCTAGGCTTGGTTATGGAAGATGACAAGTTCGCTGTTTATGCAGATAAGTTGGATCACACCATTTTTTGTATTGGTTACCGTGTGGTTCAAAAGGATCTCGAAGGAACCTTGGATGCTGAGGCCCTTAAGGCAGCAGGCGTACCATTTGGTCCGCTTTTTGGACAAATTAAGAATGGACAAGATGTAGTTCTTGAAGATGGAACGAAAATTATTGCCAAAGACTTTATTTCCGCACCTAAGAAAGGTAAGGTTATCACTATCTTAGGTGATACTCGTAAGACGAATGCCAGTGTTCGTCTTGGATTGGGTGCAGATGTCTTGGTTCATGAGTCCACTTATGGTAAGGGTGATGAAAAAATTGCTAAGAACCATGGGCATTCAACCAACATGCAAGCAGCACAGGTCGCTAAAGATGCTTCAGCTAAGCGCCTTCTTCTAAATCATGTATCAGCACGATTCTTGGGGCGTGATATCGGTAAGATGGCAGCAGATGCTAAAACGATTTTTGAAAACACTCACATCGTTCGTGACTTGGAAGAGGTAGAGATTTAATGGCTAAACAACGTATTATCGCTATTACTGGTGCCTCAGGAGGCCTTGCTCAAGAAATTGTCAAGCAGCTCTCACCCAGTGATGGTATTATCCTCTTAGGACGAGACAAGGACAAACTTGAGAAATGTTATCGCCATGTGGAAAATAAAACTTGTCTTGCTATTGACCTTAGAGACGACAATGCCATTAAAGAAATGGTCGATTATCTCTATCAACGGTTTGGCCGTATTGATGTCTTTATCAATAATGCTGGCTTCGGTGAATTCAAGTCTTATGATAATTACACTAGCCAAGAAGTACGTGATATGTTTGATATCAATACCTTTGCGACGATGACCTTTTCACGTCTGATGGCTGAGAAAATGGTGGAGCAAGGCCATGGTCATATCGTCAATATCGCCAGTATGGCGGGTAAAATTGCGACAGCCAACTCAAGTGTCTATGCAGCGACAAAGTTTGCGGTAATTGGCTTTTCAGATGCCCTTCGTTTAGAGCTTTCTGATAAAGGAGTCTATGTTACTACGGTCAATCCAGGTCCAATTGAGACAAGCTTCTTTGACCAAGCCGACCCCTCTGGAGCTTATCTTGAGAGTGTTAAAAAGTTTGTCCTCAGTCCTAAATACGTGGCTAAAAAGATTGTCCGTATTCTGGGTAAAAATAAACGTGAAGTCAATCTACCACGACTCTTATCAGTTGCCCACAAAGGCTACACGCTATTTCCACGAATCTCGGACAAACTAGCTACCAATGTGTTTAACTACAAATAGGAGAAAACTAGATGACCGCAAATATCCAAGCCTATTTAGAAAACCTACAGCACTATAGGTTAAAAAAGGAATTAAGATGTTAGATTATAGAAAAGAGATTCCAGCGATGACAGACCTACTCGCACTGTACAGTTCAGTCGGCTGGACCAATTATACTAACAATCCAACCATGTTGGAAGAAGCTGTCAAAGCCAGTCTATGGCAGTTGGCGGTCTATGATGAGGAAGAGCTCGTAGCCTACATTCGTTTGGTAGGAGATGGGCACTCTGTCATTTTTGTGCAGGACCTCTTGGTGCGACCAGATTATCAGCGCCAAGGGATCGGAAAGAAACTCTTAGAAGAGGCTTTAGGGACTTTCCACAATGTCTATCAACGGCTCCTTGCCACTGATCGTAGCGAGAAAAATCTAGCCTTTTACCAATCTCTGGGCTTTGTCGAACTTTCAGAGCAAGCTTGTACAGGGATGATTTATAAATATTGATGAAAAGGATTTCCAAATAGGGAATCTTTTTCTTGCTTTTTCTAATATTACTTGAAAATGATAGTAGAGTAGAGTTAAATAACGTAAAGAGGAGAAGGGGATATCTGAGAAAATACAAGTCAAAAAGGGAGCAATATCCAGACTATTATTTTGTCTAGAAAAGCAGGTCTTGATTGGAAATGTACCATGAGTTGAAGCACCTTCCGATGTTTTCTATTCTAATTTTAGGAAACTTAGGCTTCTATCCACTATGATAAATTTATTCATGTTATAATAGGTAGACTAGATGACAGGGAGAAAATATAAGAACATGATTACATCAACGTATGATTGGAAAATAAACACAAAAGAGCCAGATGCTGGCTTTTTTAAACTTGCCAAAGAACATGGGCTGGCAGAAACAGCAGCCAAGATTGCTTATGAACGTGGCATTACGACAGAAGAGGCTCTTGAAGACTTTCTAAAGGCTGATTTATCACACCTTCATGATCCTTATCTTCTTCATGATATGGATAAGGCAGTGGCTAGAATTCGTCAAGCCATTGAAAATTATGAGCAAATCTTAGTCTATGGGGACTATGATGCGGATGGGATGACATCAGCATCGATTGTCAAGGAAGCCCTTGAAATGATGGGAGCTGAAGCTCGAGTCTATCTGCCTAACCGTTTTACAGATGGTTATGGACCAAATGAAAGTGTCTATAAGTATTTCATTGAGCAGGAAGGCATTTCACTCATTGTTACAGTGGATAATGGGGTTGCGGGAAATGAAGCTATTGCTTATGCGCAAGAGCAAGGTGTGGACGTTATCGTTACAGACCACCATAGTATGCCGGCACAGCTTCCAGATGCCTATGCCATTGTCCATCCAGAGCATCCAGATGCCGATTATCCTTTTAAGTATTTGGCAGGTTGTGGTGTAGCTTTCAAATTGGCAACTGCCCTCCTTGAAACTATTCCTACAGAGATGTTGGATTTGGTAGCCATTGGTACCATTGCTGATATGGTTAGCCTAACGGATGAAAATCGTATTATGGTCAAGGTCGGCCTGGAAATTCTCAAGACTACTGAGCGTATCGGGCTTCAAGAATTGCTCCGCATTTCAGATGTGGACCCAACAACGATTTCCGAAGAAACGGTAGGATTCAAACTGGCTCCTCAACTCAATGCCTTGGGACGCTTAGATGATCCAAATCCAGCCATTGAACTTCTGACCGGATTTGACGATGAGGAAGCTCAAGCCATTGCTCTGGAAATCAATGCTAAAAATGAAGAACGTAAGGAAGTTGTTCAAAAAATCTTTGATGAAGCCATGACTATGGTGGATTTGGACAAACCTGTTCAGGTTTTGGCCAAGGAAGGTTGGCATCCTGGTGTCCTCGGTATTGTGGCGGGGCGCATCATGGAACAAATCAGCCAGACAGTAGTGGTTTTGAATATTGAAGATGGCTTGGCTAAGGGATCAGCCCGTAGTTTGGAATCTATTAATATCTTCCACGCTCTTGATGACCACCGAGATATCTTTACTGCATTTGGAGGACACGCTGGAGCAGCTGGGATGACCCTTCCTGAAGAAAATCTTGGTCAACTATCAGAGATCTTGTGTCAGTATGTCTACGATAATGACATTGATACGAGTGCCAAAAATACGCTTCATTTAGACGAGGAGCTCCAACTCAGCGAGCTTAGCTTGGATACCATTAAGAGTCTAGAAAAACTAGCACCTTTTGGTATGGATAATAAAAAGCCAGTCTTTTGGCTACATGATATTACTGTCACTCAAGCTAGGACAATGGGACAAAATGGAGCCCATCTTAAGTTTAAGGTTAAGCAAGGTAAGGATAGCTTTGATGTTGTCGCTTTTAATAAAGGGAATCTGCTTCAAGAATTTCAACAAGCTCAAGGTTTGGAATTGGCAGTGACCTTGTCTGTTAATGTTTGGAATGGTCAGACAACGCTACAGCTCATGCTAGAAGATGCCCGTGTGGATGGTGTTCAATTATTTGATTTCCGCTCAAAAAATATATCACTACCTGA
The DNA here is from genome assembly GCF_000188295.1 of Streptococcus vestibularis ATCC 49124. Lineage (GTDB taxonomy): Bacteria > Bacillota > Bacilli > Lactobacillales > Streptococcaceae > Streptococcus > Streptococcus vestibularis. The sequence continues at coordinate 794,884 of NZ_GL831112.1, forward strand.
GGGCCTACCAACGGTAGAAGAAGCAGCAGACACAGAGCCTGCGGTTGTCCTCAACACCCTACCGGATTCAGCGACGGAATTAAAAGCGTGGTTTGAAGGTAAAGCTTTCCAGGCTATCTATTTTAAAAATAATATAAAGGAAGCCTATTATCTGACGGGCTATGGAACTAGAGAACAATTTGCAAGGCTCTATAAAACCATTTATCAATTTCCAGAATTTGATGTGCGCTATAAACTAGATGACCTCAGTCATTACCTTAAGATTGATAAAATTCTCCTCATCAAGATGATTCAAATCTTTGATGAATTGGACTTTGTCACTATTGATAATGGTGTCATGACAGTTAATAAAGAGGCTGAAAAACGTGAGATTGAGGAAAGCAAGATTTTCCAGGACCTTAAACGTCTTGTCAAGTTCCAAGAACTCATGGCTTTGGGAACACCACAGGAAATTTATGATTGGCTCTACAAACAGGAGCAGTAGTGCCTAACTAAGATAACTGGTTTAGGATCTAGTGGTTAGCATTTTCTAAATCCACGGATTCATGCTATAATAATATGTAAATATTTTTTGGCAAAATGCCTATAGGAAGAACAAATGAAATTAGAAGATTATATTGCATCTATTGAAAACTACCCTAAAGAAGGGGTTACTTTCCGTGATATTAGCCCGTTGATGGCTGATGGAAATGCTTATAGCTATGCTATTCGTGAAATCGTTCAGTATGCGACTGACAAGAAGATTGACATGATTGTTGGTCCCGAAGCACGTGGTTTCATCGTTGGGTGTCCAGTTGCCTTTGAACTTGGTATTGGATTTGCGCCAGTTCGTAAACCTGGTAAATTGCCACGTGAAGTGATTTCAGCCGATTATGAAAAAGAGTATGGTGTCGATACTCTTTGCATGCATGCCGATGCAATCAGACCAGGCCAACGTGTACTTATCGTTGACGATCTCTTGGCGACTGGTGGTACTGTCAAAGCAACAATTGAAATGATTGAACGACTAGGTGGTGTCGTTGCTGGATGTGCCTTCTTGATTGAGCTTGACGGACTTAATGGTCGTGAAGCAATCGAAGGTTATGACGCTAAAGTATTAATGAACTTCCCAGGATAAATCTATCTATGTTTTACAAAAGGCCTCAGGGCCTTTTTAACTCTTTTAAAAAATAAGTGTGTTCTTATATAGCTTAAAGCTATAGCTAACTAGAGAAAATATATATTTGATAACAATATTTACCCGGTTTATAATATGAAGATAGAATAAACAAGGATGGAGATGTTGTTATGCCTATAAAACTTGATAATAAGTTACCAGCTCTTGATGTATTGCGTTCGGAAAATGTCTTCATCATGGATGAGAATAGAGCTAGTAGCCAGGATATTAGACCAATGGAGGTCCTGATCCTTAACCTAATGCCAACTAAAGAAGTGACAGAAACTCAGTTGCTACGTCTTTTAGCGAATACACCACTCCAAATTAACGTAGAGTTTCTGTATATGGCTAGTCATAAATCAAAAAATACCCACGCTGAACATATGGAAACCTTCTATAAGACTTTTGATGAAATCAAGGACAAGTATTACGATGGTCTTATCGTAACGGGGGCTCCTGTTGAACAAATGCCTTTTGAGGAAGTTGATTATTGGCAGGAATTAACACAAGTTTTTGACTGGTCTAAAAAGCATGTCTATTCAACTCTTCACTTGTGTTGGGGAGCTCAAGCAGGTCTCTATTACAAACATGGGGTTGATAAGGTTCCCTTGTCAGAGAAATTATCAGGTATCTATAAGCAAACTGTTGACATGCCAAAAAATTTCCTCATGAATGGCTTTGATGATAGCTTTGTGTCACCGCACTCACGCTATACAGAGGTAACTCTGGAAGATATCAAGAATAAAACAGATTTAGACGTTGTTGTATCAGGTAAAGAGGTAGGTCTGTCCATTCTGGCAAGCAAGAATCTTCGTGAAGTTTATAGTTTTGGTCATTTCGAATATGATTGTGATACTCTGGCCAGAGAATATAGAAGGGATTTGGATGCAGGCATCAATCCAGATATGCCAGCAAACTATTTCCCTGGGGATGATCCAAGTCAGGAACCTAAACTTCGTTGGAACCTTGCGGCATCAGCATTCTTTAGTAATTGGATTAACTACGCGGTATATCAAGAAACACCCTATCGTTTAGAAGAGTTGGAAGACGATTTTTCATTCTACGGTTACTTGTAGTAGGTCTCTCAAAAGACTTATGTTGAAACATAAATTTTTTGAGTTGACCTATCTACTCTGAAAGGTAAATATGAGTTTTTTTGAACAGTATCGAACAGGAAATTTAGTCCTTCCAAATGCCTTATTTTTTCACTTTAAGGATATTTTTCCATCAGCGGATGACTTTTTAGTTTGGCAGTTTCTCTATCTACAAACGACTACTCAGATTGGAGAAGTGGCCTCTAGTCAGATAGCGCAGGCAACTGGAAAGACCCTCACTGAGGTTAATAAAAGTATTACGACATTAACTGAGGCTGGACTCCTTGATTTTACGACTATTAAAGTTAATAATGAAATTGAGATGGTTGTTGATGCTTCACCTGCCCTAGCAGTGTTAGACAAGCTAGTGAGTAGTGAAAAGCCAACGACAGGTCCTGTTGTTGGCCAACCAACAAATACGCAGCTTATTAAACAGCTGACAGATGAGTTGGAACAGGCTTTGGGAATATTGAATCCTATGGTAATCGAAGATTTAAATAAGGAAATTCAGGAAGAACACACTGACCCGGAATTAATCCGTGAAGCTCTGAAAGAGGCAGTATTTAACCGAAAAACCAACTGGAATTATATCAAAGGGGTTCTTCGTAACTGGAAAACAAGTGGTATTACTACTAAAATTCAAGTTGAAGAACGTCGTTTGGAGCATCAAGGAAAGAAACAACATCACCAGATTTCGGATGAGTTCAAAACTGGTATGGATGCGGCCCGTCAATTGTGGGGTGGTCAATAATGTTAGGTAGAAAACGTGTTAATGAAGCTCTAGCTTTAATGGGAAAGATGTTTCCAGATGCACATGGCGAGCTGGAGTGGGAGACTCCCTTTCAACTACTAGTTGCTGTTATTTTATCTGCTCAAACAACAGACAAAGCTGTTAATAAGGTAACACCGGGTTTGTGGGCTCGTTATCCAGAAATTGAAGATTTAGCATCTGCTAATCTTGATGATGTTGAAATGTGCTTAAGAACCATTGGGCTATATAAGAATAAGGCAAAGAATATCATCAAAACTGCTAGAGCTGTTTTAATGAATTTCGACGGACAAGTTCCCAAAACTCACAAGGAATTAGAGAGTTTACCTGGTGTTGGACGAAAAACAGCTAACGTCGTATTGGCTGAAGTCTACGGGATTCCGTCTATTGCTGTAGATACACATGTCTCTCGCGTTTCTAAACGTCTGAATATAGCTCCAGAAAATGCTAGTGTAGAGGAAATCGAAGCAGAATTGATGAAGAAAATACCAAAGAAAGATTGGATTATCAGTCATCACCGCATGATTTTCTTTGGACGCTATCATTGTTTAGCCAAGAATCCTAAATGCCAGACTTGTCCTCTTCAAAGTTACTGTAAGTATTATCGAGGAATAACCAAGAAATAAGCTGAAGATGTGATTTTCTTCAGCTTTTACAGTTGTAAGATTTTGTTACAAATTAGTAACTTGACAAAAGTCCCAGGCTTTAAGAAAATAGAAGAAACGATTTAGAAGCAGTAGCGAAATAGTGAATGGCTGAATTCAGTAATGAAGAGTATCTGAGAGCCTTAGCTGATAACGGTGATAGAGAAGCAGCCAAAGAATATGAGCAAGCTTTGGATAATCGTATTTTTTAGTTGCAAATTTCATTGACTCAAACGAGTGATTCGCAGGGTCGTAGGGAAGTGCAAAAGCTCTTGGAACAAGAGGAAAAGAAAAAAGGGACTACTTTCAAGAAAAAGAGGATAAAGCTGTGAGCGAATTTAGACGTCGTAAAACTGAAAGAACTAAGGGAAGGAATGTTTCGAGTTTTAATAAACTCAAAGATCCTAAAATCATTAGATGGGTAATTGGAGTTGTTGCAGTACTTGCAGTGGTTATTCCTGTTGTTACTTTGATGTGGTATAGTAATAACCAAAAAGAGAGTGAAACAAACCCATGGAAAAATGGCCAGTTAGCTAAAAGTAAGGAAGCAGCTGCAGCGTCATCAGATAATCAATCCTCTCAAGTTGATACCTCATCTTTGTCTGATAAACAGTTAGAAGACTGGGTTTTTTCTACCTATGCTAAAGAACAAGGTTCAACTGGAGAAAATTATAAAAATCTAGGTTGGAATGTTTATTCATGGACGGATGATGATAACCTAGTTTATGCTCAACTTTATGATACCTATGGTAATGAGGTTCTTCTTTTCCGTGTAGATAAGAAGGGACAACTCGAAGCCTATGGTGGTATTGACGGTTCAAGCGATTCTTGGGACGTCGTTTCAAAAACTTATACAACCGATTAATGAAACTATATAAAATACTTGACAATGGTGGTTGAGACTGTCTTTTGACAGTCTTTTTTGATATAATTTAAGGTAATCGTGTATACAATTAAAAAACTGACTGAGAAGATTTGGGGATGATGGTTCTACAGAACTTTTTTAATGTCTTCAGGTTTTCGAGGATAGGTTAAATAAAGGAGAATTGTCGTGTCAGACTATTTATCGGTCACATCCTTAACCAAATATTTGAAAATGAAATTTGACCGTGACCCTTATTTAGAGAGGGTATATTTGACAGGTCAGGTTTCCAATTTTCGCCGTCGGCCGAGTCATCAGTATTTTTCTTTGAAGGATGAAGGGGCTGTTATCCAAGCTACAATTTGGGCGGGAGTCTTCAAAAAACTTGGTTTTGACCTCGAAGAAGGGATGAAAATCAATGTCGTTGGTCGGGTACAGATTTACGAGCCGAGTGGTTCCTACTCGATTATTATTGAGAAAGCCGAGCCAGATGGTGTGGGTGCCTTGGCTCTCCAATTTGAACAGCTTCGTAAGAAATTAACTGCTGAAGGCTATTTCGACGAGCGTCATAAGCGGGGTCTTCCTAATTTTGTCAAAAAAATCGGGGTTGTCACAAGTCCTAGTGGTGCGGTTATTCGAGATATTATTACGACTGTTAACCGTCGTTTTCCTGGTGTAGAAATCTTACTTTTTCCTACCAAGGTTCAAGGTGAAGGAGCTGCACAGGAAATTGCTGAAAATATCCAAAAAGCCAATCAAAGGGATGACCTAGATTTACTTATCGTAGGTCGTGGTGGAGGCTCTATCGAAGATCTCTGGGCCTTTAACGAAGAAATTGTGGTGCAATCGATTTTTGAGAGTCGTTTGCCTGTAATTTCTAGTGTTGGTCATGAAACCGATACGACCTTGGCTGACTTTGTAGCAGATCGTAGGGCTGCTACGCCTACAGCAGCGGCAGAGCTTGCAACACCAGTATCTAAGTCAGATACCTTGGTTTGGATTCGGGAAAGACAAAACAGAGCCTATCAAGCTTGTTTGAGACGTATACAGTATAACCAAGAACGTTTAGCCAAATTATCGCAATCGGTTGTCTTTAGGCAACCTGAACGTCTTTATGATGGTTATTTGCAAAAGATTGACCAATTGACAGCCCGACTTGAAGTCTTTATAAAGCAGGATTTTGAACGCAAACAAAAAGAAGTGGCTCTTTTAAGTCATAGACTGCAAGGTTTGAATCTCTTGACTAGTGTAGAGAATTACCAAGACCGTCGAGAGTCCTTACAGCGTTTGTTAGTTACCACAACTAAGAACACCCTTAACGGCTATCGTGTGAGACTAGAGAAAGCGCAAGATGCCCTATTATCACTGGATACTAGCCGTATTGTTGCGAGGGGTTATGCTATTGTCAATAAAGGCGATAAGCCCCTAACCACTATTAAGGATATTACTGAAGGTGATCAATTAACTATCCAAATGAGGGATGGAGAACTAGAAGTAGAGGTGAAAAATGTCAACTAAAAAAACATTTGAGGAAAATTTACAGGACTTAGAAGCTATCGTCACTAAGCTCGAAACAGGTGATGTTGCTCTTGAAGATGCTATTGCGGAGTTCCAAAAGGGTATGGCCCTATCTAAAGATTTGCAAAAGACCTTAGAAGATGCTGAAAAGACATTGGTTAAGGTTATGCAAGCGGACGGTACAGAAACGGAAATGGATGCCTAATGACCAAGCGTGAAAAAATTGATGCGGCTATCCGTGATTACTACCAAAAAAAGAATCTCCCTGTATCAAGTGATTTAATCACTGCTATTCTTTATTCGGTTGATAGTGGCGGTAAGCGTATTCGTCCACTGATTTTCTTAGATTTACTTGAAGGATTTGGTTTAGAGCTTACTCCTAGTCATTTTGATGTCGCAGCAAGTCTTGAAATGATTCATACTGGAAGTCTTATTCACGACGATTTACCGGCAATGGATAATGATGATTACCGTCGAGGACGTTTAACAAACCATAAAAAATTTGATGAAGCAACGGCAATATTAGCTGGTGATTCTCTCTTTTTGGATCCCTTCGCACTTGTAGCCCAAACAGAACTTTCTGCAGAGATTCGTGTTCAATTGATTCAAGCTTTATCTTATGCGTCAGGGACCTTCGGTATGGTTGGTGGTCAGATGTTGGATATGAAGGGTGAAGATCTGGAACTTGATTTATCGCAACTGGCTAAGATCCATGAGAATAAGACTGGTAAGCTTCTAACCTTTCCGTTTGTAGCGGCTGGTATTGTATCCCAACAAGAAGACCGAGTCATGGAAAATCTGAAAGAAGCTGGTCGCTTGATTGGTCTTGCCTTTCAAGTTCGTGATGACATTTTAGATGTGACTGCTGATTTCGAAGAGCTTGGGAAGACACCTGGGAAAGACGTAGTTGCTGGAAAATCAACTTATCCGGCTCTTCTTGGTTTGGAAAAATCGCATGTCATTCTTGAGGAGTCACTAAATAAGGCTGAGTCTATTTTCAAAGATTTGGCTGAGGACCAAGGTTTCAAGCAAGATAATATTATGAAAATCATAGAAAGGTTAAGACTCCATGCCTAAGGAAAGAGTAGATGTCTTGGCTTATAAACAAGGCCTATTTGAAACGCGAGAACAAGCTAAACGTGGTGTTATGGCTGGTTTAGTTGTTAATGTTATCAATGGTGAGCGTTACGATAAACCTGGTGAAAAAATTGATGATGGAACAGAGTTGAAGCTCAAAGGTGAAAAGCTTAAGTATGTGAGTCGTGGAGGACTCAAACTTGAAAAAGCTTTAGCTGTTTTCAATCTATCAGTTGAAGATATGACAACTATCGATATCGGTGCCTCAACAGGTGGATTTACCGATGTCATGCTTCAAAATGGTGCCAAACTAGTTTATGCAGTAGATGTTGGTACCAATCAGTTAGTTTGGAAATTGCGTCAAGATGATCGAGTGCGTTCTATGGAGCAATATAATTTTCGATATGCTGAACCTGTCGATTTCACAGAGGGATTACCATCATTTGCATCTATTGATGTCAGCTTTATCTCTCTTAATTTGATTCTACCGGCCTTAGCTAAGATATTGGTTGATAGAGGGCAAGTTGTTGCTCTTGTGAAACCTCAATTTGAGGCGGGCCGTGAACAAATTGGAAAAAATGGAATTGTTCGTGAGAGCAGTATCCATGAAAAAGTATTAGAAACCGTAACAGCTTTTGCAGTTGATTATGGCTTTTCAGTTAAAGGACTGGATTTTTCACCTATTCAAGGTGGTCATGGTAACATTGAATTTCTCGCACACTTGGAGAAGACAGATTCTCCTCGAAATGATGGTCAAACTTCAATCAAAGAAGTTGTAGCACAAGCACATAAGGAGTTTAAGAAGAATGAAGAAGAATGATCGTTTGGAGTTAATCCGAAAGATTGTCCAAGAAAATAAAATTACGACCCAGGGAGAATTGGTGAGATTACTACAGGCTGAGGGGTTGAAGGCTACTCAGGCTACGGTATCACGTGATATCAATGAAATTGGTATTACCAAAGTGCCAACCGAAGATGGTTCCTACATCTATGGGCTTTCAACTGCGCCTAGACGAGTAGGTGGATCTTCTGTTGCTTGCCGCCGCTTGTTGCGTATTGATCGACAACATGCCTTTATGAATATCTTAGTTCAGCCAGGGACTAGTCGTCTCATCAAAAAGATTCTTTTGGATGAATACAAGCATTTGATTTTTAGCTTGATTGCTGATGATGACACGCTCTTTTTGGTCGCTCAGTCAGAATTAGCAGCTATCGAATTACAGGGACAAATCGTCAAGTGGGTTGAAGAATAGGAGGAAGCATGCTTCTCGAAATTACGATAAAGAATTTCGCAATTATTGAAGAAATTTCTCTTAACTTTGAAAATGGCATGACTGTTCTCACCGGAGAGACTGGGGCAGGAAAATCCATTATCATTGATGCCATGAATCTTATGTTGGGGGCACGGGCATCTAGCGAGGTTGTCCGTCATTCAGCCCCTAAGGCGGAGATTCAGGGATTCTTTTCAATTGAACAAAATCCTGCTTTAGTTAGTCTCTTGGAAGATAATGGGATTCCTGTTGAGGATGAATTAATTATCCGACGTGAAGTCTTCCAAAATGGTCGAAGTGTCAGTCGTATCAACGGTCAAATGGTCAATTTAACGACTCTTAAATCTGTTGGACACTTTTTGGTAGATATCCATGGACAGCATGACCAAGAAGAACTTATGAGACCTGCTCTTCACATTAGCATGTTGGATGCTTTTGGAGATAAGGCATTTTTCCAAACGAAGAAAAAGTATCAAGAGTATTTTGATCGCTACCGTGAGTTAAGAAAAGCTGTTCTTGAAAAACAGAAAAATGAGCAAGAGCATAAGGCTCGAATTGAAATGCTAGCCTTTCAGATTGCAGAAATTGAGGCAGCTTCCTTGAAATCAGGAGAAGATTTTGCTTTACTGAAGGAACGAGACAAACTATTGAATCATAAGCAGATAGCTGATACCCTAACAAATGCCTATGTTATGCTGGATAATGAAGATTTTTCAAGTCTATCAAATGTCCGTTCTGCTATGAATGACCTTCAATCTCTTGAAGAGTATGACTCTGATTATAAAGAACTCTCTAATAATTTATCAGAGGCCTATTATGTCCTTGAGGATGTTACTAAACAGTTGGGAGATCTTGTGGATAATTTAGATTTTGATGCTGGGCGTTTGCAAGAGATTGAACACCGTTTAGATACGATTAATGCCATTACCCGTAAATATGGTGGAACTGTTGATGATGTCTTAGATTATCTCGAAAATTCAAGTAAAGAATACAATCTTCTGACTGGCAATTCCAGCTCTTCGGATGCTATGGAACAAGAGCTTAAGCAACTTGAAAAAGATCTGCTGGCGGCTGCAGAGACCCTACAAACGGCACGCCATCAAATTGCCACAGCCCTTGAAGCTGAGATTAAGGCTGAACTATGTGACCTTTATATGGATAAGGCTGATTTTAAAGTTATCTTTACTAAGGGGAAATTTAACCGTGATGGTAATGAGCAAGTTGAGTTTTATATTTCAACCAATCCAGGTGAAGGTTTTAAACCGCTTGTTAAGGTCGCATCTGGTGGCGAACTGTCTCGACTTATGCTAGCCATTAAGTCAGCCTTTGCTCGAAAAGAAGATAAAACTAGTATTGTCTTTGACGAGGTTGATACTGGAGTATCAGGCCGCGTAGCCCAGGCTATCGCACAGAAGATTCATAAGATTGGAAGTCATGGTCAGGTATTGGCTATCAGTCACCTTCCTCAAGTAATCGCTATTGCAGATTATCAATTCTTTATTTCTAAAGAAAGTGATAACGAGACAACTGTATCTCGTGTTCGTCTCTTGACATCTGAAGAAAGAGTTGAGGAAATCGCCAAGATGCTTGCAGGTGACAATGTGACTGATGCTGCCTTGAGTCAAGCTAGAGCTTTATTAAAAGTGGATGAACCTGTTTAGGAAAATAGCTGGGAAAACCTCTCTAGTCATGCTATAATAGAATAAAAATTTGTGTTAAGCGAGAGAAATATGAGTAAAATCAGAATTGTAACCGATTCGTCAATTACGATTGAACCGGAATTGGTTGAAAAGTACAATATCACTGTCGTTCCATTGTCAGTTATGGTGGATGGTGTCATCTATTCAGATAGTGACCTTCGTGAAGAAGGTCGTTTCCTGGAAATGATGAAGCATAGTAAAGAGTTACCAAAGACAAGCCAACCACCAGTGGGGTTGTTTGCTGAGACATATGAAAAATTGGTTAAAGATGGTGCAGAGCAAATTGTGGCCATCCATCTTATGCATACTCTTTCTGGGACATGTGAGGCTTCGCGTCAAGGAGCTAACCTTTCAGGAGCTGATGTAACAGTTATAGACTCAGGTTTTACAGATCAGTGTCTCAAATTTCAAGTAGTTGAGGCTGCTAAACTCGCGCAAGAAGGGGCTAGTCTTGAAGACATTGTGGCACATGTAGAAGAAGTGAAAAGTAAATCTGAACTTCATATTGGTGTCTCTACCCTTGAGAATCTTGTCAAAGGTGGCCGTATTGGACGTGTTACAGGCCTCTTATCATCATTGCTCAATATCCGTGTTATTATGGAATTGAAGGACTATCAGTTAAATACTATTGCTAAAGGTCGTGGTGCAAAAACTTTCATGAAATGGTTGGATTCTTACATTGATGCTATCAAGGATCGCAAGGTTGCTGAGATAGGTATTTCTTATGCAGGAAAACGGGATTTGGCGAAAGAACTTGCTTCGAAACTTGAGGTATTGGGTGCTCCAATTTCAATTCTTGAAACAGGGTCAATCATTCAAACACACACTGGTGAAGACGCCTTTGCCGTAATGGTTCGCTATGAATAAATTGAAAGAATCAGAATTACTTAGAAGTCTAGTAGGCTTCTTATTGCTTTTTCTATTATTTGTAGGGCTTTTCATTTTTATTGTACCAAGCAATCATCGGTCATCAAAGATTACTGACAAGATAAGGTTTGTAAAAAAAGAAAAGGTAACTTATGTGGCCATTGGAGACTCACTTACCCAAGGTGTGGGTGATAGCAGTAAACAAGGAGGCTTCGTTTCTGTTTTATCCCAGGCCTTAGAGTCAGATTTTAATTGGCAAGTGACTTCTCGCAACTATGGTATCGCAGGAAACACCAGCAATCAAATCCTCAAGAGGATGCAGGAAAAGAAGGATATCAAAAGGGATCTCAAAAAGGCAAAAATGATGACTTTGACTGTTGGTGGAAATGATGTGATTCATGTCATTAAGGATAATATCACCAATCTTAATGTGAATACCTTTAGCAAACCTGCTGTGGAGTATCAAAAGAGATTGCGACATATTATTGAGCTAGTTCGTAAGGATAATAAAACTTTACCGATTTATATTGTTGGTATTTACAATCCGTTTTATCTTAATTTTCCAGAGATGACAGAAATGCAAACCATTGTTGATAATTGGAACCAGTCTACCGAAGACGTGTGTAAGGAGTACGACAATGTCTACTTTGTTCCAGTTAACGATCTGCTCTATAAGGGAATTGATGGTAAGGGAGGAGTGACGAGCTCTGATGAAACATCACAGTCTGCCAAATCATCCCAAGGTAGTTTAAACGATGCTCTATTCGAGGATGATCATTTTCACCCCAACAACACAGGTTATCAAATTATGTCAGATGCGATTTTAAAACGTATAAACCAAACAAAGAAGGAGTGGTCAGGTGAGTAAGGTATGGAAATGGTTGTTTTTGGGACTTTTAGCCTTAAATTTAGCCCTAATTAGTGTCGTGACAGTTAGAATAATGACACCAGTCGAAACGAGCTCAGTATCCTTACCTAAAGGAGCTACTAAAATTGGAAAGTATAGTATGAGTAAAGAAGAGCTTGATGCGGCGCTTACAGGGTTTGCACAAGATTATTCTAATGATAAGATGCGTTTCAAGGTCAAAGTGACTAATTCCAAAATTGTTTTTGAGAGTAGTTATAAGGTCTTAGGTCACGCAGTACCCCTCTATGTTTACTTTACGCCTCTTGTAAGTGAGTCGGGTGCTGTCGTTCTTCAAGTGTCTGAGCTCTCGGCAGGAACCTTGAAGCTCCCTGTTTCAGATGCTCTTAAGATGATTAAACGTTCAACAAAACTTCCTGATTATATTGTAATTGACAGTAAGAAGGGAAAGGTTACCCTAAATATTCAGTCTATGAAGAATGATAAGGGAATAACAGCACGTGCTCAGAGTTTCGATTTAGTTAACGACCGTATCGAATTTGACATCTATAAGACAATAAATTAAAAAGGCTTTATTTTTTACAAAAAAGCGATGAAATTAGCGTTTATTACTTGACCTCATAAGGCTTTTAGGATAAGATAATATTTGTCGAAGCGCTAAAAATATCATTCGCTTAGAAATAAATTGGAGGATTGTTACAATGGCTAACAAACAAGATTTGATCGCTAAAGTTGCAGAAGCAACTGAGCTTACTAAAAAAGATTCAGCAGCAGCTGTAGATGCGGTTTTCGCTTCTATCGAAGAATTCCTTGCTACAGGTGAAAAAGTACAATTGATTGGTTTCGGTAACTTTGAAGTGCGTGAACGTGCTGCTCGTCAAGGTCGTAACCCACAAACTGGTGAAACTATCTCAATCGCAGCTTCTAAAGTTCCTGCATTTAAAGCTGGTAAAGCTCTTAAAGACGCAGTTAAATAATGTTAAAACCCCTAAGCTTTTAGGGGTTTTGATTTATTGAAAAAATATAAGGAAAACTATGAAAACCATAACAGTGGTATTGATCTTTCTTTTGGTTTTTACTGTTATTAAGTTATCAGCTATTGCTGCTATTAGCAAACTGATGAAACCAAGTGAAAAACAAATCGAAGAAGCTCGTCAGAAACGTCTTCAAGCTGAAAAAGAGGGAAAGGATCCTTTTGAAGACTGGGACGAACGTGACGATGATGGTCTTGTCTAATAGGAGAATCCTCATCAATAAAAAAGTTTGGAAGACCTTCC
>NZ_GL831112.1:808033-836344 GCF_000188295.1 Streptococcus vestibularis ATCC 49124
TACCTACAACTTTTTTTATAGACTAGTCAATGTAATGAAGTTTTCCTCGGAAGTCTTCAAGAGTTTCGTAACCTTTTTCTTCCATGATTTCTTTGAGTTCTTTAGTAATACGGTCAAAAATAGCGACACCTTCTTTTTGAAGTGCAGTACCAACTTGTACCATACTTGCGCCACAAAGGATGTGTTCAAAGGCATCACGACCAGATTTGACACCACCAGTACCAATGATTTGGATTTCAGGTTTCAAGCGTTGGTAGAAAGCATGAACGTTTGCCAAGGCAGTAGGTTTGATATAGTCACCTCCGATACCCCCAAAACCATTTTTAGGTTTGATGACAACAGATTCATCTTCAATGTAAAGTCCATTACCAATAGAGTTCACACAGTTAACGAAGACAAGAGGGAATTGGTTGAAAACAGCAGCTGCTTGATCAAAGTGTACAATATCAAAGTATGGTGGTAATTTCACACCAAGAGGTTTCGTAAAGTAAGAAAAGACTTCAGTTAGGATCTCGGTTGTTGTTTCAAAATCGTAAGCAATTTGAGGTTTACCTGGAACGTTAGGACATGAAAGGTTGAGTTCTACAAGCCCCTCATAGTCGCTATCTTGAACTTTTTTAAGAATAGTGTGTGTTTCCTCAGGTGAGAGACCAACGAGTGAAAGAAAATGATTTTTTGTATTGGGTTGCTTTTGTAATTCAATGACATAGTCAAGGTAGTATTCAAAACCGTTATTTGGCAATCCCATTGAGTTGATTGACCCAAGAGGTACATTCACATAACGTGGTTCAGGATTACCAGGGCGGGCCTCAAGTGTTCCTGTTTTTGTGACAAATGAGCCTGCAGCTGAAGCCTCAACCTCTGCCAATTCTTCCTTAGTCATACAATAAACACCAGCAGCATTCATCAGACAGTTATCAAACGTAAATTGGCCAACTTTTGTAGCAGTAGAAACCATAATATCCTCCTTAGAGATCACAAAGTAAAATGTTACTATTTTCATCCCATTTTAGCATGAAAGAAGGCCTAAAACAAGGAAATAATGGATAGGTATAAACTTCTGACTTAAACTTCCGCTTAGTTCCAATTTGACAAAGGAAAGAAGCAGTAGAATTTTACAGAATTTTGGGATTTTGCTAGCTTTTTCAAGGTTTTTTGGGTAGAATAGATAGAGTAAATGGGTATAACCCAAAATAAAAAGGAGACATAACTAATGGTAAAATTGGTTTTCGCTCGCCACGGTGAGTCTGAATGGAACAAAGCTAACCTTTTCACAGGTTGGGCTGACGTAGATCTTTCTGAAAAAGGTACTCAACAAGCTATCGACGCTGGTAAATTGATCAAAGAAGCTGGCATCGAATTTGACCAAGCATACACTTCAGTATTGAAACGTGCGATCAAAACAACTAACCTTGCACTTGAAGCATCTGACCAACTTTGGGTTCCAGTTGAAAAATCATGGCGCTTGAATGAACGTCACTACGGTGGTTTGACTGGCAAAAACAAAGCAGAAGCTGCTGAACAATTTGGTGATGAGCAAGTTCACATCTGGCGTCGTTCATACGATGTATTGCCTCCAGCAATGGATCGTGATGATGAGCACTCAGCACACACTGACCGTCGTTACGCTTCACTTGATGACTCAGTAATTCCAGATGCTGAAAACTTGAAAGTTACTTTGGAACGTGCCCTTCCATTCTGGGAAGATAAAATCGCTCCAGCTCTTAAAGATGGTAAAAACGTATTCGTAGGTGCACACGGTAACTCAATCCGTGCCCTTGTAAAACACATCAAACAATTGTCAGATGACGAAATCATGGATGTTGAAATTCCAAACTTCCCACCATTGGTATTCGAATTTGACGAAAAATTGAACGTTGTTAATGAATACTACCTCGGAAAATAAGCTGAGATAAGTAGTCATCATTAACAATAAAAAAGTTGACTTCGGTCAGCTTTTTTTCTTTTACTGAAAACAAATGTAAATTGTGGTCAGAAAAGTCAGTCAATTCAGTAATTTTTCCTTGACTTTCAAGTTGGAAAGATGTATCATATTAGTCAAGATACATCGAAAGGAAATCAGTCAAATGACATTCGCAACTACAACAACTTTGCTATTGCGTAATGAGGGCTAGTGCAAAAGCATTAGTCCTGTTTGGCTTACCAAGCGGGAGGTAAAAACATCTCGCTTGGGTTTCCGAGTGAGATGTTTTTTTACTACTATCGTTTTTACTTTTAGAAAGAGGAATGTCTATGCGTAAAGTTGAATTTTTTGATACAAGTCTTCGTGATGGGGAACAAACACCAGGTGTTAACTTTTCAATCAAAGAAAAAGTTACCATTGCTAAGCAACTTGAAAAATGGGGAATTTCTGTAATCGAAGCAGGTTTTCCTGCAGCTAGCCCAGATTCATTTGAGGCAGTAAAACAAATTGCGGAAGCTATGACAACAACTTCTGTTACTGGTTTGGCTCGTTCAGTAAAATCTGATATCGATGCTTGTTATGAAGCTTTGAAAGATGCTAAGTATCCACAAATTCATGTCTTTATCGCAACAAGCCCAATTCACCGTGAATTCAAATTTAATAAATCAAAAGAAGAAATTCTTGAAATTGTAAAAGAGCATGTGTCATATGCACGTTCAAAATTTGAAGTTGTAGAGTTTTCACCAGAGGATGCTACTCGTACAGAGCTTGATTTCTTGACTGAAGTTGTTCAAACAGCAGTTGATGCTGGTGCATCATATATTAATATTCCTGATACAGTAGGATTTACGACTCCAGAAGAGTTTGCGCGTATTTTTGATCATTTGACTGAAAATATTAAATCAGACCATAAAGTTGTCTTTGGTGTTCACTGTCACGATGACCTCGGTATGGCAACTGCAAATACTTTGACAGCAATTAAACACGGTGCTGGACGTGTACAGGGAACTGTTAATGGTATCGGTGAACGTGCGGGTAATGTTGCTCTTGAAGAAGTAGCTGTTGCTTTGAAAATTCGTGAAGACTTTTTCCAAGCAACAAGTGATATTGTTCTTAATGAAACAATGAATACTTCAGAGCTTGTTTCTCGCTTCTCTGGAATTCCTGTTCCTAAAAATAAAGCTGTTGTTGGTGGAAATGCCTTCTCTCATGAATCTGGTATCCACCAAGATGGTGTTCTTAAGAACCCACAAACTTATGAAATTTTCACACCAGAATTGGTAGGTGTGAAGAGTAACAGTCTTCCTCTTGGTAAATTGTCAGGACGTCATGCCTTTGTTGAAAAATTGAAAGAACTTGAGCTTGACTTTGTGGAAGAAGATATCAAACCACTCTTTGCCAAATTTAAAGTCTTGGCTGGGAAAAAACATGATATTACTGATGCAGATATTCGTGCACTTGTTGCTGGTACAAGTGTAGATAATCCAGAAGGCTTCCACTTCCAAGATCTTCGCTTGACAACTAATGCTGATGAAACAATTACTGCTACAGTAAGCTTGGTTAATGAAGATGGTGAATCTGTTGAATTTTTGGCAAATGGTCAAGGGTCAGTTGAAGCTATCTTCAATGCTATTGACAAATTCTTCAACCAAACAGTTCGCTTGACTTCTTATAATATTGACGCAGTAACTGATGGTATTGATGCGCAAGCGCGTGTACTTGTAACTGTCGAAAATGTAGATACAGATACTATTTTCAATGCATCTGGTTTGGACTTTGACGTCTTGAAAGCATCAGCAATTGCCTATATTAATGCGAATACGCTGGTTCAAAAAGAAAATGCTGGTGAGATGGCACGAAAAGTTTCTTACCGTGACCTTCCATAAGCCTAAGAGGAGTTAAACATGACAAAAAAAATTGTAACACTTTCAGGTGATGGAATTGGACCTGAGATTATGGCAGCGGGTCTTGAAGTTCTGGATAAAGTAGCTTCAAAAATTGGATTTGATTACGACATCGATGCTAAACCATTTGGTGGTGCTGGCATTGATGCTGAGGGTCATCCACTTCCTAAGTCAACTTTGGATGCTGCTAAATCAGCAGATGCTATCGTCTTGGCTGCAATTGGTGGACCTAAATATGACAATGCGCCAGTTCGTCCTGAACAAGGCCTTTTGGCCATTCGTAAAGAGTTAAATCTCTTTGCTAATATCCGTCCTGTCCGCATCTTTGATGCTTTGAAACACTTGTCACCTCTTAAGCCTGAGCGTATTGAAGGCGTAGATTTTGTCGTTGTTCGTGAGCTTACGGGCGGTATTTACTTTGGTGAGCATATTCTCGAAGAAGATAAGGCTCGTGATATCAATGATTATTCAGCAGATGAGATTCGTCGAATCATGCGTCGTGCTTTCAAGATTGCTCAAGGTCGTGGCAAAAAGGTTACTAGCATTGATAAACAAAATGTCTTGGCAACTTCTAAATTGTGGCGTAAGGTTGCTGATGAAGTTTCTTTGGAGTTTCCAGATGTAACTCTTGAACACCAACTCGTTGATAGTGCCGCAATGATTATGATTACCAACCCAGCTCGTTTTGACGTAGTTGTGACAGAAAACCTTTTTGGGGATATCTTGTCTGATGAATCAAGTGTTCTTCCAGGAACTTTAGGTGTTATGCCATCTGCCAGTCACTCTGAAAATGGTCCAAGTCTTTATGAACCAATCCACGGTTCGGCACCAGACATCGCTGGTCAAGGTATCGCCAACCCAATTTCAATGATTTTGTCAGTAGCTATGATGTTACGTGAAAGTTTTAATGAAACTGAAGGGGCAGAATTGATTGAAAATGCTGTTGATAAGACCTTGAATCAAGGCATCTTGACACGTGATTTGGGTGGTCAGGCTTCGACTGCTGAAATGACAACAGCTATTATTGGCAATCTCTAACATCATGACACTGAAATTAGTGTTACTAAGTGTTTTGTTGGTGTGGAATCTAGTCGTCTTATCCGTTTATGGACTTGATAAACATAAGGCTATTCAACATAAGAGACGGATTTCTGAGAAGTCATTATTATTGCAGACTATTATCTTTGGTGGTATTGGTGCCTTTCTAGGTGGGAGACTATTTAGACATAAAATTAACAAATGGTACTTTAAGTTCTGCTGGCTTTTAGGGATTGTTATAGATGTCGTTCTTTTATACCTTATTCTAACAAGACTTTCGGATTAGCTAATCCTTAGATTATATTTGGAGTATTTTATGAGCGGAAAATCAATTTTTGATAAACTATGGGAACGCCATGTAATTGCAGGTGATGAGGGGCAACCCCAACTTATGTACGTGGACCAACATTATATTCATGAAGTGACTAGTCCTCAAGCTTTTCAAGGTCTTCGTGATGCTGGACGTAAAGTAAGGCGTCCAGATCTGACTTTTGGGACCTTTGACCATAATGTTCCAACTGTGAATATCTTTGATATTAGAGATGTTATTTCTAAGGCACAAATTGATAAACTTGCTGAAAATGTCATTGAGTTTGGTATTGACAATGCGCCACATGGTTCGGATAAGCAAGGAATCGTACATATGGTTGGTCCAGAAACAGGACGTACGCAACCAGGTAAGTTTATTGTTTGTGGGGATAGCCACACAGCTACCCACGGTGCCTTTGGAGCTATAGCCTTTGGTATTGGAACGAGCGAGGTTGAGCATGTCTTTGCTACACAGACACTTTGGCAAGTCAAGCCTAAAAAGATGTTGGTAGAATTCACTGGGAAACCTCAGAAAGGCATTTATTCAAAAGATTACATTCTCGCCTTGATTGCTAAATATGGGGTTGCTTGTGGAGTGGGTTATGTTGTAGAGTACCGCGGTGAGGCAATTGACCGTTTGACTATGGAAGAACGCATGACAATCTGTAATATGTCAATTGAATTTGGTTCGAAAATGGGAATTATGAATCCAGACCAAGCAACATATGATTATATGCGTGGTCGAGAATGTGTTCCTGAGGATTTTGATGCAGCAGTAGCTGACTGGAAGACACTAGTTAGTGATGATGATGCAGAATACGATAAAGTCATTCGTATGGATGTTTCTGAGTTGGCACCAATGGTCACATGGGGAACTAATCCATCTATGGGAGTAGATTTTGATACGCCATTCCCTGAAGTTCGAGATATGAATGATGAGCGTGCATACCATTATATGGATCTTCGTCCGGGTCAAAAAGCAGAAGACATTGATCTTGGGTATATCTTTATTGGGTCTTGTACTAATGCTCGCTTGAGTGACTTGCAGTTGGCAGCCAGATTTGTTAAAGGTAAGAAGATTGCCCCTAATTTGACAGCTATTGTGGTTCCAGGTTCTAGACCTGTTAAACAAGCTGCAGAGAAAATTGGCTTGGATAAGATATTTAAAGATGCTGGTTTTGAATGGAGAGACCCAGGATGCTCGATGTGTCTTGGAATGAATCCAGATAAAGTTCCTGATGGGGTCCACTGTGCTTCAACAAGTAATCGAAATTTTGAGGATCGACAGGGGTTTGGAGCAAAAACACACCTTTGCAGTCCTGCAATGGCAGCGGCAGCAGCTATCGCCGGACGTTTCGTTGATGTTCGCCAAATGCCAGAAGTACAATAAGGAGGAAACATGGAAAAATTTACCATTTATACCGGGACGACAGTTCCATTGATGAATGATAACATCGATACCGACCAGATTCTTCCCAAACAGTTTCTCAAACTGATTGACAAAAAAGGTTTTGGGAAATATTTGATGTATGCTTGGCGTTATAAAGATGACAAATATACTGAGGATCCTGATTTTGTTTTTAACCGACCTGAATATCGTAAAGCAACTATTTTAATAACAGGTGATAATTTCGGTGCAGGTTCATCTCGTGAACATGCTGCGTGGGCCCTAGCTGACTACGGATTTAAAGTTGTTATTGCAGGTTCCTTCGGAGACATTCACTATAATAATGAACTTAATAATGGGATGTTACCAATTGTTCAACCGATAGAAGTACGTCAAAAATTGAAACAATTAAAACCTACTGATAAAGTGACGGTAGACTTAGAACAACAAAAAATTATTTCACCGGTTGGTGAGTTCACTTTCGAAATTGATGGTGAATGGAAACATAAACTTTTAAATGGATTAGATGATATAGGGATTACCTTGCAGTATGAGGATTTGATCACCGAGTACGAAAAACATCGTCCAAGCTATTGGCAGTAATAGTCTTATATTTTCGAATATTCCGAAAATTACTTGCCTGATAACTATGAACATGATAAAATATATGTATTATAAATTAGATGGAGAACACACATTATGACTAAACATGTCCAATGGGATGGTAACCTTAACCAAGAAGGTTTTGAAATTCTTAAAGGTGAAGGTGGATGTATCGTTACACCAACTAAAGTTGGTTACATTATTATGACTAGCGATAAAGCTGGTTTGGAACGTAAATTCGAAGCTAAAGAACGTAACCGTAACAAACCAGGTGTTGTTCTTTGCGGAAGCATGGATGAGTTGCGTGCATTGGCACAATTGACTCCTGAAATTGATGCATTCTATCAAAAGCACTGGGATGAAGATATCCTTCTTGGATGTATTCTTCCGTGGCGTGAGGATGCTTACGCAAAACTCCAAGCATTTGGTGATGGCCGTGAAGAGCTTATGACTGATGTACGTGGAACATCATGTTTCGTTATTAAATTTGGTAAAGCTGGTGAGCAAATTGCCAAAGAAATGTGGGAAAAAGAAGGCAAGATGGTTTACGCTTCATCAGCAAACCCTTCAGGTAAAGGTAACCGTGGTAAGGTTGAAGGTATTGGTGAACGTATTGAAAATGCTGTTGACCTTGTCATCGAAGCTGATGAATACGTTGCGTCAATTCAGCCTGATAAAACTGTTGAAACACGTTATGAACAAGGTGTTATGGTATCAATGGTTGATGCAGACGGTAAATTAATTCCTGAACAAGGTGAGGGAAGCCGTTCAGTAGAACCATGTCCAGTAGTTATCCGTAAAGGTCTTGATATAGATAAAATTATGATGCACCTTTCAGACCACTTTAATTCTTGGAACTACCGTCAAGGTGAGTATTATTAAGAAAATAATGTCTTCAAGAAAGCAGGACCTCTGGTTCTGCTTTTAATATGCTTAAAAACTTGTGATATAATACTATTTGAATAGGTTTCTTTGATTTTTTCTAGAAAACTAAATTATTATTTGACAAAAAATAATTTTGAAAGGAGGCCTTCATGTTTGCACAATTGGATACAAAATCAGTATATAGTTTCATGGACAGCGTTGTAGATTTAAACACCTATGTAAAACGTGCCAAAGAGCTTGGTTATCAAAGTATAGGTTTGATGGATCGTGATAATCTCTATGCTGCCTATCATTTTGCCCAGCTTGCAATCAGAAATGGTTTACGTCCCTTGATTGGAATAGAAGCTAATTTATTCTATGATGGGAGAAAAATTCCCTTTCGCCTATTAGCTAAAAATAATCAAGGCTATAAAAATTTGATGAAGTTGGCAACAGAGCTGTCTTCAGGGCAACGGGAGTTTACGCTTTTTTCAGACTATCTGAATGACATCGCCCTAATTATTCCAAGTGAGGACTGGGAGCCCGGGATGAGTCTTGGCTCAGAAGTTTTCATTGGGGTAAGACCTGAGGATGCTGGTAAAGAATTCGATTATCCTGTGGTTCCTTTACATACAGTGCGTTATTTTGAAAATGCAGATCGCTCGACTATCCAGACGTTACATGCCATCTCACAAAATGTGTCCTTGTCAGAGGCCTCTATTTGTCCTATGAATCAGCTTCTTTTCTCGCCTCAAGAAATGGAAAGTGCATATAGTGATATTCCAGAGGCTTTGAAC
Source organism: Streptococcus vestibularis ATCC 49124 (assembly GCF_000188295.1). Lineage (GTDB taxonomy): Bacteria > Bacillota > Bacilli > Lactobacillales > Streptococcaceae > Streptococcus > Streptococcus vestibularis. The sequence continues at coordinate 816,860 of NZ_GL831112.1, forward strand.
AATTTGGAGCAACTTGTTTCAGACATTACTTATCAATTTGATACGGATTTGAAGCTTCCTCGTTTTAATCGTGATATGCCAGCAGTTGACCAATTACGTCAATTAGCTCAATCTGGATTGGATAGTAAAGCGTTAAGAGAACCAGTTTATCAGGAACGTTTAGACAAAGAATTATCTATCATTCATCAGATGGGCTTTGATGATTATTTCTTGATTGTCTGGGACTTATTACGCTTTGGGCGTAGCCGTGGTTATTATATGGGAATGGGGCGTGGCTCTGCTGCAGGAAGCTTAGTGGCCTATGTCCTTGATATTACTGGGATTGATCCCGTTAAAAATGACTTGCTTTTCGAGCGTTTCCTAAATGAAGAGCGTTATAGCATGCCTGATATTGATATTGACTTGCCCGATATCTATCGAAGCGAGTTTCTTCATTATGTTAGGGACCGTTATGGTAGTAAACACTCTGCTCAGATTGTTACTTTTTCAACCTTTGGAGCTAAGCAGGCTATTCGAGATGTTTTTAAACGTTTTGGTGCTAAAGAATTTGAACTGTCCCAACTTAGTAAAAAGATTTCTTTTCGTGACAATCTGACTTCTGTCTATGAGAAGAATATGTCATTTAGACAGTTGATTAATCAGAGGCAGGAATTTCAGAGGGCTTTTGAGATTGCTAAGGCTATTGAAGGCCAGCCAAGACAGACCTCAATCCATGCTGCTGGTATAGTGATGAGTGACGATGACCTGACCAACCATATTCCGCTAAAAACTGGTGAGGATATGATGGTTACTCAGTACGATGCCTCCGCAGTCGAGGCCAATGGCTTGCTTAAGATGGATTTCTTGGGCCTGCGTAATTTGACCTTTGTTCAAAAAATGAAGGAGAAGCTTGAAGAAGAACAGGGAATTGCTATTGATATCAAATCCATTGACTTGGAAGATTCACAAACCCTAGCGCTCTTTGCCAGTGGTAAGACAAAGGGGATTTTTCAGTTCGAGCAGGCAGGTGCTATAAATCTCCTTAAACGGATTAAACCTACTAAGTTCGAAGAAGTAGTAGCGACTACCTCTCTTAACCGTCCAGGAGCTAGCGATTATACAGATAATTTCATCGCTCGTAAGTATGGTAAGGAAAAAGTTGATCTCATTGACCCAGTGGTTGCTCCAATTCTTGAACCTACCTATGGCATCATGCTTTATCAGGAGCAGGTTATGCAGATTGCCCAAGTATTTGCAGGCTTTACACTCGGAAAAGCCGATTTGCTTCGTCGAGCAATGTCGAAAAAAGATGCCAATGAAATGTCCAAGATGTCCGAAGAGTTCATGAAAGGAAGTCGTCGGTTTGGACGTGACCCACAGATTGCTGAACGACTCTTTAGTATGATGGCTAAGTTTGCAGGTTACGGCTTTAATAGAAGTCATGCCTATGCTTATTCGGCACTAGCCTTTCAATTAGCCTATTTCAAAACGCATTACCCTCAGATATTCTATGACGTCATGTTAAATTATTCGTCAAGTGATTACATTAAGGATGCCATTGAAAATGGCTTCTCCCTAGCTAGCCTCGATATTAATAGGATTCCCTATCTGGACAAGATTTCAGATGGAAAGATTGTATTAGGTCTTAAGACTATCAAAGGCTTGCCAAGAGATTTTGCCCTTTGGATTATTGAGGAACGCAAACAAAATGGCAAATACATTTCTATAGAAGACTTTTTGACACGTATTCCTAGCAAATATCAGAAAGTCGATATTCTGACTCCTCTCATCCAAATTGGTTTGTTTGATATCTTTGAACCAAATCGTCAGAAAATCATTGGTAATTTAAGCAACCTCTTTACTTTTGTCAACGAGTTAGGAAGCTTGTTTGCAGAGTCCTCTTATTCTTGGGTGGAGTATGAAGACTATAGTCAGACAGAACGCTACAGTATAGAGCAGGATTTACTAGGTGTTGGGCTTAGTACACATCCATTACATTTAGCTCAAAAAATGACATCACGGCCCTACCAACCAATTTCTGAGTTGGCTTTGAACAGTAAGGCTACAGTTTTGGTTCAGCTTGAATCAGTTCGCATTATCAGAACGAAAAAGGGAGACCAGATGGCTTTTCTAAGCGTTTTTGATGGGGTAAATAAACTGGATGTCACTCTTTTTCCAGAAACTTATTTCTATCATAAAGATAAGTTAAAAGAAGGTGGTCTCTTTTATCTAGAGGGACGAACTCAGGAGCGCGACGGACGTCTTCAATTAATTTTGTCAAATATAGAGGAGGCTAGTACTGAGCGTTTTTGGATTTTACTAGAGAATCATAATAAAGATTTAGAAGTTTCTCAAATTTTAGCCAAGCATCCTGGACATATTCCTGTGGTTATTCGTTATCAGGGAAGCAAGGAAACGATAGTTAGTCAACGATATAAAGTGTCTAAGAACGAAGAACTCAGTAGGGAATTAGCACCCTTAGTGTTGAAAACGGTTTTACGTTAAAAAAAACGATAAAACTTTTCAAATTTAAAGCCATTTAGAATTCTTTGTGTTATAATGAAAATGTTAAATATATAAAAGGAGTATCAGGAATAATGAAACGTATTGCTGTTTTGACTAGTGGTGGAGATGCCCCTGGTATGAACGCTGCCGCTCGTGCAGTTGTTCTCAAAGCAATTTCTGAAGGAATTGAAGTATTCGGCATTAACCGTGGATACGCTGGTATGGTTGAAGGAGATATCTTCCAACTTGATGCCAAAGGCGTAGACAACATCCTCAGCCGTGGTGGTACTTTCCTTCAGTCTGCTCGCTATCCTGAGTTTGCCCAACTTGAGGGTCAACTTAAAGGTATTGAGCAACTTAAAAAACATGGAATCGAAGGTGTAGTAGTTATTGGTGGAGATGGTTCTTACCATGGTGCTATGCGTTTGACTGAACATGGTTTCCCAGCAGTTGGTCTTCCAGGAACTATCGATAACGATATCGTTGGTACAGACTACACAATTGGTTTTGATACAGCTGTTGCAACTGCAACAGAAGCCTTGGATAAAATCCAAGATACTGCTTTCAGTCATGGACGTACTTTTGTCGTTGAGGTAATGGGACGTAACGCTGGTGATATCGCTCTTTGGGCTGGTATTGCTTCTGGTGCAGACCAAATTATTGTACCTGAAGAAGAGTACGACATCAATGAAGTTGTTCGTAAAGTTAAAGAAGGTTACGAATCAGGTGCTAAAACTCACCATGTAATCGTACTTGCTGAAGGTGTTATGGGTGCAGAAGAATTTGCAACTAAAATGAAAGAAGCTGGAGACACTTCAGATCTTCGCGCAACAAACATTGGACACGTGGTTCGTGGTGGTACACCAACTGCGCGTGACCGTGTTCTTGCTTCATGGATGGGTGCGCATGCGGTTGACCTCCTTAAACAAGGTATTGGTGGTGTAGCTGTTGGTATCCACAATGAAGAGCTTGTTGAAAGCCCAATCCTTGGTACAGCAGAAGAAGGTGCTTTGTTCAGTCTTACTGAAGACGGTAAAATTATCGTTAACAATCCGCACAAAGCTCGTCTTGACTTTGCAGACCTTAACCGTTCATTGTCTAACTTGAGCTAATCTCAGTTACTTAAATTATTGTTAATCCGTCGCTAAGGCGACAAAAAATATAAGGGAGTTTTATTTATCATGAATAAACGTGTAAAAATCGTTGCAACACTTGGTCCTGCGGTTGAAATCCGTGGTGGCAAAAAATTTGGTGAAGATGGTTACTGGAGTGAAAAACTTGACCGTGAAGCATCTGCTAAAAACATTGCTCAATTGATCAAGGAAGGTGCCAACGTTTTCCGTTTCAACTTCTCACATGGTGACCACGCTGAACAAGGTGAACGTATGGATGTCGTTCGTATGGCAGAAGACCTTGCAGGTCAAAAAGTAGGTTTCCTTCTTGATACAAAAGGACCTGAAATTCGTACAGAATTGTTCGAAGGTGATGCTAAAGAGTATGCATACAAAACTGGTGAACAAATTCGTGTTGCTACTAAACAAGGTATCAAATCAACTCGCGACGTTATCGCTTTGAACGTTGCAGGCGCACTTGACGTTTTTGACGATGTAGAAGTTGGTAAACAAGTTCTTGTCGATGATGGTAAACTTGGTCTTCGTGTTGTAGACAAAGATGCTGAAAAACGTGAATTCATCGTTGAAGTTGAAAATGATGGTATCATCGCTAAACAAAAAGGTGTAAACATTCCTAACACTAAAATCCCATTCCCAGCACTTGCTGAAAGAGATAATGACGATATTCGTTTCGGTCTTGAACAAGGTCTTAACTTTATCGCTATCTCATTTGTGCGTACTGCAAAAGACGTACAAGAAGTTCGTGCTATCTGTGAAGAAACTGGTAATGGACATGTTAAATTGTTGGCTAAAATCGAAAACCAACAAGGTATTGAAAACATTGATTCAATCATCGAAGCTGCTGATGGTATCATGATTGCACGTGGTGACATGGGTATCGAAGTTCCATTTGAAATGGTTCCAGTTTACCAAAAAATGATCATCACAAAAGTCAATGCTGCAGGTAAGATTGCTGTTACAGCAACAAACATGCTTGAAACAATGACTGATAAACCTCGTGCAACTCGTTCAGAAGTATCTGACGTATTTAACGCAGTTATTGATGGTACTGATGCTACAATGCTTTCAGGTGAATCTGCAAACGGTAAATACCCTGTAGAATCAGTTCGTACAATGGCTACAATTGATAAAAATGCACAAACTCTTCTTAAAGAGTATGGTCGTCTTGATTCATCAACATTTGGTCGTTCAAGCAAGACTGAAGTTGTTGCATCTGCAGTTAAAGATGCTACTAACTCAATGGATATCAAACTTGTCGTTGCACTTACTGAATCTGGTAACACAGCTCGTTTGATTTCTAAATACCGTCCAGAAGCTGACATCTTGGCAGTAACATTCGATGAAATTACTCAAAAATCATTGATGCTTAACTGGGGTGTTATTCCAGTAGTTACTGAAAAACCTGCTTCAACTGATGACATGTTTGATGTTGCTGAAAAAGTTGCATTGCATTCAGGTCTTGTAGAATCTGGTGATAACATTGTTATCGTTGCTGGTGTTCCAGTAGGTACAGGTGGTACAAACACTATGCGTATCCGCACAGTAAAATAATTTAAGTTATACTTAAATATAAAGAAGGTCCATGAGGATCTTCTTTTTTAGTTTATATTTTATTTAACTATAAAATTTATCTAGTGGAATATGCTATATAGATTATCTTTGAGGAAGTGGATTAATGGGGGGATATAAAATGGCTGAGTTGGTTATAAATGAGTATTATGATAAATTACATGATTTTTCGTTGAATCTTAGCTTTTATTTTGATTGTAAAATCCTAGAAGATTCAGGTATAGCTGTAATAGTATAGACTTTACACTCCTATTTTAAGTAGCTAGCTAAATTGAATTGCTTAAGATAATTTGCCTAGAAATATATTGTTTTAGCTACATTTATTTTAAGAGTGTATACGAAATTTGTTAAAGCTCCTAGAAACTTTCAAAAAGACACTAAAGAGACGTTTTATGAAGTTGACTATAATGATTAGGATTTAGAAATTTAAACATTTCCCTTGAATTCATTTTTCTAAGGTTAATTAATGTAATTGCTTTCTTCGAAATAATGAAACTTTAAAATTATTTTTTTGGACAATTTTAAATACTGGTAAACATACGCATATATTTTATATAGACTTGGATAAAGTTATATTTATACAAAAAATAAATTATCTTTACTGATCGTGTTAGAATGTTAAACGATTAATATTTTAAAATACTTTTAATCTCATTGAGGGGTAGGATACTAAAATGTTAAGTGTGGAGGATTACCAAAGTGGGTAAAGATTTATTAAATAATTGTATAAGTCGATTTTCAATTCGTAAACTCAATGTAGGCGTGTACTCTGTCTTACTTGGAACTTGGTACTGATAACGAAGTTTTAGCAGATGAGTTAACTACAGAAGTTCAAACAGCTGGTGTAGCAAGTGCCGCTACACCTATTAGTCAAGATGCACAACTATATAGTACATTGGCATTAATGATTGCGAACGAAGCAACAAGTGAAACTGCACTCTCAGTTGCAGATAGCCAAGCAAGTGATAAAACTGAACCTTCTCAATCTAGAGATAACGGTAGTGGAACTGCTAAATCGATAGATTCATCAAGTCAAACATCAGAAGCCAAGAATCATGAATCATCTTCTACAGCTCAAGCCTCATTAGAGAATTTGGTAGTTGCTAACGGTTTGACAAATACTTCAGCACTTTCTGTAAGTAATGAATTAGAGGCAACTGAGGCAGCCATAATGAATACTGAATCAGATTACTGATAACAACGGCTATACAACTGATTGAGTTTCTAAAGACAAAGAAGCACTTCCTTCTATAAATGAAGTTTGGGATAGCATGGATGGTCTATATATTCCAACTGTTACTCCGAAGGAACTTGAAGGAGAAGACAAGACATCTATGGATGTTCAAGGAGTTAGTCAAACTGGTACTCCAGAATTAGCTATTGAAGGAACAAATAATAATGGTGAGAAAGTTAAAATCACACCTGATTTTGATTATATGTCCAAGTTTGTCGATCCAACAACTGGAAATGTAATCAATGATCCTATTTCGACTGTAGAAGGAGAAGGAATCTACTATTTAGATGGGCTGACTGGAAAGGTTACCTTTGTACCAGACCCAGGATTTACTGGAACTGCCGAGGGCGTAACAGTTTCTCTTACGACTTCAGTTGGTCGTGATAAAGATGGTAGAGTGTCAGATAATGCTCTTAAGACTGCAACTGATAAGTACACACAAACTGTCACAACAGTTACTTCAATTGGTAAGAAGAGTGCAACTCAAACAGGCAAGCCAATCTTTACTGAAGGTGACATCCATATATCAATAAATGATGTCGTTCCAGTTACATTTGAAGATAGCACCACTACCAAGACTATTTCAGATCTTGTTAGTTACACGGTAGCAGCAGATGGTACAGTAATATTCATACCAGAAGCTGAATTTACAAGACTTGTCCCAGCAGTTACAGTGGTTCATGAAGATGTGAACAGAACTAAGTCTCCAGCGACTTACACACCTACCGTATTGCCAATTACGTCATTTGTAGATAAGGGTGGTAGGGAAATCCTACAGTTGATGGTGAACAAGCAAAAGCTGAAATTCCAGGTTATCGCTTCGTAGAAACCAAGAAATTACTTAATTATGATATCGAACATGTCTACGAACAAGTAACGATATCATACGTTGATGAAAATGGTAATACTCAGCGCATTTACAAACAGACTGTGACTCCAACACCAGAGTTACATCCAACTCTACAACCAGAAGAGGCTAAGGCTCCAGTTCTCCCAGAAACAAAAGAAGAAGCATACTTTATCAATCCAACTGACAGCTCAACTTCCAGAAACTGGTAGTGAGAATTCAAATCTTGCATTTGTTAGTTTGTCAAGTCTTCTAGCAGGAATGGGACTCTATGCTAGAAAACGACGCAAATGTTAAAATCAATTATCAGTCGTTTAGGGTAGTAGAATTCTGATTCGAATCAATATAGATCTCACAGCATTTGCCATGGGGTCTATTTGTATAGTCTAGCCTGCTAGTTTTTTAAGTCGTCATGATTGACTTTACTCTCTAAGAAGCGTAATCTAGACATTAATTAAAGGATAAAAAGGAGGTCCCTCGATGATTGAAGTAACTTATTTAAATACTGCAAAGCAAGAAAAACACACTTCTTTTGAAGATTACAATGAATTTGTCAGAGCACAGCAAGCTTGTTGGATTGCCTTACCGGATTCAACGCCAGTCACTAAGGTGACTATAAACGGACATGATATTGGCTACAAAGGACAATATGGCGACCTTTACTTTTATATTATGAAGCTAGACTTGGCACAATATCAGTAATAATAAGAAAAAGAATCAGACATCGTGTTCTGATTCTTTTTCTTTGAGAAAGGTAATTTTTATAAATTAAGAATATTGCTAATTGACTGAAAATGACTTACAATAGAAAGTAAGAATTTATATAAGGAGACAGATATGAAAAACAAGCGTTTAATTTGGACTTTGGTTTTCTTAGCTATCTTGACGCTCGGCTCCATTGGTACAGATCTGTTCAAAAAAGAACACCAAGATGCCAATAAGGTCGTCAAAGTAGGAATCCTTCAGTTCGTCACTCATGATGCCCTGGATCAAATCGAGAAAGGTATTGAGGATGGACTTAAGGAAGCTGGCTATAAAAGGAACAAGGTTCAAGTTACCCTCCTAAATGCCGAAGGGGATCAATCAAAGATTCAAACCATGTCTAAACAATTGGTCAACGACAAGAACGATGTCGTTATCGGCATTGCCACACCAGCAGCACAAGGGCTAGCGGCAGCTACCAAGGATATTCCAGTCATTATGGGGGCTATCTCGGACCCTGTTGGGGCAAAATTGGTTAAGGATCTCAAGCATCCAGAAGGTAATGTTACTGGTACCTCTAACCAAGTGCCGATTAAGCAGACAGTAGAATTGGTCAAATCACTGACACCCAACGCCAAAACGATTGGTATTCTCTACGCTTCAAGTGAAGATAATTCCAAATCACAGGTTGAAAACTTTAAAAAATATGCTGAACAAGATGGTCTAAATGTGGTCGAGTATGCCGTACCATCAACCAATGAAATCAATACAACCATGTCAGTCATGACTGGTAAGGTAGATGCTATCTGGACGCCACAAGATAATACTATTGCCTCAGCCTTTTCAACTGTAATCTCATCAGCCAACCAAGCTAAGATTCCAGTTTATACGACAGTTGATACGATGGTGAAAGAGGGCGGTTTGGCTTCAGTTGCTCAAAGCCAATATGAGCTTGGGAAAGCTACAGCTCGCAGTGCCGTTAAGGTTCTAAAAGGTAAAAAGTTAAGGATGTCCCAGTTGATGTTATCGATGATGGCACTCCAACGCTCAACCTTAAAGTTGCTCAAGACCTCAATATCACCATCCCTGAAAATGTGCTTAAACAGTCAGACATTGCTGTCAAGGCTGATAAATAAGGAGGACTTATGATTATTTCATCTATTTATCAGGGGCTTCTATACGGAATCCTAGGTCTTGGGATTTACATGACTTTCCGTATCTTGGATTTTCCTGATTTGACAACAGAAGGTTCTTTCCCACTAGGTGGGGCAGTAGCAGTAACCCTTATGAATTTTGGTTGGAACCCCATCTTGGCGACCTTGGTTGCTGTTTTGGCCGGCTGTGGTGCTGGACTTGTGACTGGTCTCCTCTATACTAAGGGAGAAATTCCTACTATTTTGGCAGGGATTTTGGTCATGACTTCTCTTAACTCAGTCATGCTTATGATTATGGGTAGGGCCAACCTAGGACTTCTTGATATTAAGACTATTCAAGATTTACTTCCTTTCAGCAAGGATTACAACCTCTTAATCGTCGGTCTCATTGCTGTAACCATTGTTATCACTGCCTTGATTGCCTTTCTTAACACGCGTCTAGGGCAAGCCTATATTGCCACAGGTGATAATAGAGACATGGCTAAATCTTTTGGTATCAATACGGATTCAATGGAAGTGATGGGACTTGTTATCTCAAATGGTATTATTGCCCTCTCAGGAGCCTTGATTAGTCAACAGGACGGTTATGCCGACGTTTCAAAAGGGATTGGGGTTATCGTCATCGGACTTGCCAGCATTATCATTGGTGAAGTCTTGTATACGACTAACTTGACCTTGTTGGAACGACTGATTGCCATCTGTGTAGGTTCAATCCTTTATCAGTTCCTTTTGACAGCAGTTATCGCTCTTGGATTTAACACGAACTACCTCAAACTCTTTAGTGCGATTGTTCTGGCCATTTGCTTGATCTCGCCTGTCCTACGCCGAAAATTCTTTAAAGGGGTGAGCTTATCACGATGACAGCTATTGTAGAACTCAAAGATGCGACTGTTAAGGTCAATAACGGTTTTAACACCGAAAAAACCATCCTGGACCATGTCAACCTTACCATTAGAGAAGGTGATTTTATTACCATTCTTGGTGGAAATGGTGCCGGGAAATCAACCCTCTTCAACGTCATTGCAGGGACCCTCATGTTGACCAGTGGTCAGATTTTCATCTTGGGTGAGGATGTTACGTCTCTCCCTGCTGAGAAGCGTGCGAAGTACCTCTCACGAGTCTTCCAAGATCCTAAAATGGGGACAGCTCCTCGTATGACCGTTGCAGAAAACCTCTTGATTGCCAAATACCGTGGCGAAAAACGAGGCCTTAAATCACGCCAAATTCATCTCTACACAGAGGAATTTCAAGGTCTGATTGAACGTATTAGTAATGGTTTAGAAAAGCACCTAGAAACACCAGCAGGTCTTCTATCAGGTGGTCAGCGCCAAGCCCTTAGCCTTTTAATGGCAACTCTTAAACGTCCTGAGCTCTTGCTCTTAGATGAGCACACCGCAGCCTTGGATCCTAAGACAAGTGTGGCTCTTATGGAGTTGACTGATGAGTTTGTGACGGGCGACCATCTTACAGCCTTAATGATTACCCATCACATGGAAGATGCTCTTAAATATGGGAACCGTCTTATCGTTATGAAGGATGGACAAATCATTAAAGATCTTACCAAGGAAGAAAAGGATCAATTGGATATCACAGACTACTATGCTATGTTCGAGTAGGCCCAGATTGACTCTAAATTGTAAAATAAGCTAAAAAGTTGTATACTTAAAGAGTATGCAACTTTTTGTTGTGGCCTGTAAATCGACAAGGAGACTGTTCGCACGAACGTTCAGCTTCTTGGACCGTCTGTAAAAATAGGCTCTAGAAGAGAGTCAAACTAAAAAGGAGAAAAACAAGCATGAGCGATATTAAAATTATTGCCCTAGGTGGAGTGCGTGAAAATGCTAAAAACCTCTATATTGTTGAAATTAACGACTCTATCTTTATCTTGGATGCTGGTCTAAAGTATCCTGAAAATGAACAACTAGGTGTTGACTTTGTCATTCCTAACTTAGATTACTTGATTGAAAATAGAGATCGTATCCAAGGGATTTTCTTGACGCACGGACATGCTGATGCCATTGGTGCCCTACCTTATATCTTGCAAGACGTCAAAGTACCGGTCTTTGGGTCATCACTTACTATTGAGTTGGCTAAGCTTTTTGTAAAAAATGCTGGCGTTAAGAAATTCAATAACTTCCATGTTATTGACGCAGAAACTGAAATTGAATTTGAAGATGCAGTGGTCTCATTCTTTAAGACAACTCACTCTATCCCAGAATCAATGGGGATTGTTCTTGGCACGGACCGAGGCAATATTGTCTATACTGGTGATTTCAAGTTTGACCAGGCTGCTCGCCCTTACTACAAAACTGATTTAAGTCGCTTGGCTGAAATCGGTCGAGAAGGTGTCTTGGCACTCTTGTCAGACTCAGCAAATGCGACAAGTACTGAACAAACAGCTTCTGAAGCAGAGGTTGGCCAAGAGATTGACCAAGTTATTGCTGATGCAGAGGGACGTGTTATTGTTGCTGCAGTTGCCTCAAACTTGGTACGTATTCAACAAGTCTTCGATTCAGCTGCTGATCACGGACGTCGCGTTGTTCTTACTGGTTTTGACGTAGAAAATATTGTCCGTACAGCCATCCGTCTTAAAAAATTGACTGTGGAGCATGAAAAACTTATTGTCAAACCAAAAGACATGAACAAGTTTGAAGACCACGAGTTGATTATCCTTGAAAATGGTCGTATGGGTGAACCAATCGATGGCCTCCAAAAGATGGCCGTTGGTCGTCACCGTTACGTTCAAATTAAGGATGGAGATCTGGTTTATATCGTAACAACTCCAAGCATTGCTAAGGAAGCTGTAGTGGCACGTGTTAACAACGCTATCTATAAGGCTGGTGGAACTGTTAAGATGATTACGCAGAGCCTTCGTGTATCTGGACATGCCAATGCTCGTGAACTTCAATTGATGATTAACCTCCTTCGTCCACAGTATCTCTTCCCTGTCCAAGGTGAGTACCGTGACCTTCAAGCCCATGCAGAGTTAGCCTTGGAAGTTGGTATTCTTCCAGAAAACATTTATATCGTTAAACGCGGTGACATCATGCACTTGTCAGAGGATCAAGGTTTCCTTCATGAAGGAGCTGTTCCAGCCGGTGATGTTATGATTGACGGTAATGCCATCGGTGATGTGGGTAATATCGTCCTTCGTGACCGCAAGGTCTTGTCTGAAGATGGTATCTTTATCGTAGCTATCACTGTTAACAAGAAGGAACGTAAGATTGTCTCTAAAGCGCGTGTGAATACACGTGGGTTCGTTTATGTGAAGAAGAGCCGTGACATTCTCCGTGAGGCTGCTGACATTGTCAATGCTACCGTTGAAAATTACTTGGCAGGAGACAGCTTTGATTGGGGTGAACTTAAAGGTGCCGTCCGAGACGATGTAGCTAAGTTCCTCTTTGACCAAACTAAACGTCGCCCAGCGATTCTTCCAGTAGTCATGGAAGTACGTTAATCATTGATTTTACATTAAGAGTGTGAGCGTCTCGCTTGCATTCATCGAAGTAGAGGTAAATCTCGACAAGATTTTCTTCTTAAAGCAGAAGCTGGGATACCCCAGCTTTTCTGACGTTTAGAAAGGAAAATATAAATGGCTTTTTTTCAAATTGAATACTCATCAGACGTTCTAGGGCAATACCGCCAAGTAGATGTTATCTATCCGGATCGTGATCAGATTGCTGAAAGGGAAAGTGATATGGATATTCCGGTTCTCTATCTCCTTCATGGCATGGGGGGCAATCATAATTCTTGGGCCTTCCGTACCAATATTCAGCGTCTCCTTCGTAAGACTAATCTCATCGTTATTATGCCTAACACGGAAAACGGCTGGTATACAAATACCAACTACGGGGTTAAGTATTACGATGCCATTGCTAAGGAGCTTCCTCAAGTTATGCAACGTTTCTTCCCTAGTATGACTAAGAAGCGTGAAAAGACCTTTATCGCTGGACTTTCTATGGGTGGCTATGGTTCTTTCAAACTAGCCTTAACGACAAATAACTTTGCTTGTGCAGGTTCCTTCTCTGGTGCCCTTGGATTATCAGCGGAGATGATTACAGATGAGACGAGTGAGTCTAAGGAATACTGGCAAGGTGTCTTTGGCGATTTGGAAGGAAAAGACATTGAGCAGCATAAAATGGTTAACCTAGCCAAGCAACATGACAAGAAAACCAAATTCTTTGCCTGGTGTGGTCTTGAGGATTTCCTTTTTGACTCTCAAAACAAAGCAGTAGCTGATTTGAAAGCTCTTGGTTTGGACATTGACTACCGCACGGACCATGGAAGACATGAGTGGTATTATTGGGAAAAACAACTAGAAGCCTATTTAGAATGGTTACCTATTGATTACATTAAAGAAGAACGTTTATCTTAATTGGTCAAGTATGTAACATCTTATCAAAGAGATGATAAAAGCTTAAAGTGATATTTTTTACTTTTTAGAACTATTAGAGCATGATATACTAGGGGAAGTTTCGAAAAGGAGGCTCTGTATTGAAAAAATTATTGAGAGTAATCTTCTATATTCCCAAACTTCTTTTACAATTTATATGGAATCTTATTTGGGCTATTTTTAAACTTGCCCTTATCCTAACCATAGTTGGTTATGGACTTATCTATTATGCTAATAACTCTTCAAGTACCTTAGCTACAAACATTAACCAAGCCTTTCGACAAGTTGAGCTAGGTTTTAGTGGGACCAATGCAAGTGATGTTAAAAAGGTTGTTTCAAACCTATCGACGACAGATACAATTCCTGAGTCTAATGGAGCTAGATGGGCGCAAAATACAGCCAGTATCTATATTCAGTCCACGGATGAGACCTTGGTAGCTGCCTATAAGGAAGCTATCACCGACTGGAATAACACGGGTGCTTTCATCTTTACTTTAACTGATGATGCTTCAACAGCTGACATTGTTGCGACTGACTATTCCGATGCGAATTCACAGGCAGCTGGTCTAGCGGACAGTCAGACTAATGTTTTAACAAATCGTATCACTCATGTGGATGTTAAGTTGAATCGTTATTTCCTCTTGAATAGTGATTTTGGTTATACTCACAAGCGTATTGTGAATACGGCTGAGCACGAATTGGGGCATGCCATCGGCTTAGATCACGATGACTCTAAGACATCCGTTATGCAATCAGCTGGATCTTATTACGGGATTCAACAGGTGGATATTGATACGGTCCATGCTCTTTATGCTAATTAAGTAGGAGCTGTCATGCACTATTTGAAACGCCTTGCTAGACGTTACCCTATGCAAACCTTCCTTTTTCTTTTCAATGCTGGGGTCTTTACTTGGTTGCAAACAACAGGAACTATGATTGCCAATCGTTTGGGCTTATCAAGTGATGGCATTTGGATTTATATTCCCACTTGGGTAAAAATGCTGACTAGTCATTCCATAGAGAGTATTCAAACCCTTTACGGTGCTTCTGGATGGAGTTGGCTAATCACCTCTATGATTCTTACTTGGCTCTTGACTTTTCTGAGAGGTCTCATGAGAGCAGTGATTCTCATTCTGATAGTTGGTCTTGGCTTATGGTTAGTCTATCGACACTTTGAACTTTTACAAAATCTAAAACTGTCCTGATGGGCAGTTTTTTTGAGTTATTAGGTCATTTATTTTATGAAGAAATATGATATAATATAGCTAATTTATTATTTTGGAGGACATTATGGCTTTAGCAAAAATCGTTTATGCCAGTATGACCGGTAACACGGAAGAAATCGCAGATATCGTTGCCAAAAAATTGGAAGAATTGGGTCACACTGTAGATGTAGACGAGTGTACAACGGTTGATGCCGCTGATTTTGAAGATGCGGACATCTGTATTGTAGCGACTTACACTTATGGTGATGGGGAGTTGCCAGATGAAATCGTTGACTTTTACGAAGATTTGGCTGATCTCGATTTGTCAGGCAAGATTTTCGGTGTTGTAGGTTCAGGAGATACTTTCTACGATTATTTCTGTAAATCAGTTGATGAATTTGAAACACAATTCACCTTTACTGGTGCAACTAAAGGTGCGGATAGTGTCAAAGTTGACCTTTCTGCTGAAGATGAAGATATCGAAAACCTCGAAGCTTTCGCTGAAAAAGTTTCAGAAGCATTAGCATAAGAAAAAGCAGAGTAAAGTCTGCTTTTATTGTAGTCAAAAATGGAGTTTTTATGAATGAAATAGAAAGAGATTTTAGGACGCAATCTCAACATCTCCTTTGGTCCGTTTGGCGTGGGCTCTTAGTCGGTGTGGCTGCAGGTGCAGTCGTTAGCTTCTTTCGTTGGTTAATTGCTAAAGGGGCCCAAATCTCGGTATCCATTTATCAAGACGCCCTGCACAATCCAGTCCTTATTTTAGAAATTGTCTTTGTCAATTTGGTCTTTGCTATTTTAATTGGTTATCTCATTAAGCAGGAAAAAGACATCAAGGGATCAGGGATTCCTCATGTTGAAGGGGAACTGATGGGGCTCTTACATCCGTCTTGGTGGTCAGTTTTATGGCGTAAGTTCCTAGGAGGTGTTCTTGGGATTTCAATGGGACTGATGTTGGGTCGTGAGGGGCCTAGTATTCAACTAGGTGCCATGACTGCTAAGGGATTAGCCGAGGGACTTAAGCTCTCTGCGCGTGAGAAGCGCGTCTTGATTGCTGCAGGAGCAGCAGCAGGGTTATCGGCTGCCTTCAATGCCCCAATTGCAGGTCTTCTATTTGTCGTCGAAGAAGTCTATCATCATTTCTCTCGTCATGTTTGGGTGACAGCTTTAACGGCATCATTAGTAGCCAATGCTGTTTCCCTACGCATCTTTGGCCAGGTACCAGTCCTTGCTATGAAAGAAAAATTACCCGTATTTCCTTTGAAAGATTATTGGATTCTTATTGTCTTGGGGATTTTTCTAGGTGTGCTTGGATACGGTTATGAGTGGGTTGTCTTACGTATTGGTAAGGTCTACCAAGGGTTAGGAAAAATCTTCCACTTGCCATCTCATTTTCATGGCCTTTTGGCAGTTCTGTTTATCATTCCTATAGGCCTCTATTTTCCACATCTTTTAGGTGGTGGGAATGAATTGATTCTTGCCTTAAATGGTTTACATCCTGCTCTAACTGTGGCTATCCTCTATTTGGCTATTCGCTTTATTTGGAGTATGTTGTCATTCGGGTCAGGTTTTCCTGGTGGTATTTTCCTTCCGATTTTGACTCTCGGTGCTCTCTCTGGTAGCGTTTTTGCGGCAGCTTTTGAAAATTTAGGTTTCTTGGATTCGACTCAGTTCCCCATCTTCATCATCTTAGGCATGGCAGGTTATTTTGGTGCAGTATCCAAGGCTCCACTGACTGCGATGATTTTGGTGACTGAGATGGTAGGGGATCTTCACCAGTTAATGACAATTGGTGTCGTGACCCTAATTGCCTATCTGGTCATGGATTTCATGGGAGGAGAACCTGTCTATGAAGCCATGCTTCACAATCTAATCGCTCACGAACCAAAGCAAGTTGATAAAATACCGACGATGATTGACTTACCAGTTACAGACAGTCTAGCCGGTCGATTGGTTAAGGATTTAACCTTACCTGATGGGGTTTTGATTTCCACTCAGATTTTTCAAGACCAGTCTGAAGTTGTTCATGGAGACACACGTCTAAAAGCAGGAGCAACCCTGTATCTGGTTGTTAATGAAAGTAATATCAGTCAGGTAAGAAAACTCTTTTTATAAGCAATTCAATGGCTTGAGGCTCTTTTGTCCTCAGGTCATTTTTGTTATAATGAAGAGAAAAAAGGAGGTCAGTATGGACTTAAATGAGATTCGCCAACAGATTGACACCGTTGATAATGAGATCGTGGCTTTGTTGGAAGAACGTATGAAATTGGTAACTCGAGTAAGTGCTTATAAACAACGCACTGGAAAGGCAATTTATGATCCTGAGCGTGAGCAGGCCTTGCTGAATAAAGTAGCAGCGAGTGTTACAAATCCAGAATACCAAGAGGCTATCGTAGCGAGTTTTGCGGATATTATGAAGCACTCACGTACTTATCAAGCAGGTAAGCTTGAAGGAAAGTAGGCTACTAAAATGAAAGTTAGACAATTAAGTGAGAGTCAAGGTCTCTCATACTCCAATCTAGTGATTTTGAGTCTATATGCTGTCTTTCTAGGAGTGATAGTTGGACTAATTGATGCTATTTTTGGTCGTGTTCTTATAGGGCTTTCAGAATATCGAGACCATCATCTCTTTTATCTAGTCCCAGCGCTTCCTATAGCAGGGCTTTTGATTGTTTACCTATACCAAAGGTTTGCAGGCAAAGCAGCACAAGGGATGGGCTTAATTTTCAAGGTTGGTCACAATGAGGAGAAGCAGGTACCTTTAAGATTAATCCCACTTGTGACAGTGACAACGTGGCTGACCCATCTTTTTGGGGGCTCTGCAGGTCGAGAAGGAGTTGCTGTTCAGCTCGGAGCCACAGTTTCCCATGCTTTTAGTCGCTATTTTAAGATCCCTAATGCTTCACGCATTTTCTTGACCATGGGGATGGCAGCTGGTTTTGGAGGGCTCTTCCAAACACCAATCGCTGCGACTTTCTTCGCTATTGAGGTCTTGATTCTGGGTCAGTTAAGCCTACCAATTCTAGCACCAACTCTTATCGCATCTTTTGTAGCTAGTACAACAAGTCATTTTTTAGGACTTGAAAAGTTTAGTCACTTTGTATCTGACAGTTTGAGTATTGATCTTGAGACTTTTGTTAAATTAGTTCTTTTGGGTCTTACCTTTGGTTTAGTAGGTAATCTCTTTGCCTATCTATTGGCAATGGCTAAAAAAAAGGTTGCTAGTATTCTTCCTAATCCCTACTATCGTGTTCTTTTAGGAAGTGTCGTATTGACCTGTCTTCTTTTGCTTTTGTGGAAGGGGCGCTATACAGGACTTGGAACAAATTTGATTGTTTTAAGTGTTGGTGGTGGGACCATTTATTCATTTGATTGGCTCTTGAAATTGCTCTTGACCGTCTTTACTTTATCTCTTGGTTTCCAAGGAGGAGAAGTAACACCCCTATTTGCTATCGGAGCAAGTCTTGGTGCTGTTCTAGCACCAGTTCTAGGACTTCCAATTCCACTTGTAGCAGGTCTTGGTTATTTGTCAGTCTTTGGTAGCAGTACCAATACCATTTTAGCACCGATTTTTATTGGCGTTGAAGTCTTTGGTCCCGCTAACGTCCTTCCTTATGTGATTGTTATGGCATTTGCTTATCTCATCAATCATAAGACTAGTATCTATGGCCAACAAAAAATGCTTGAAATACAATAAGATACTAGACAAGCGAGTAAATTTTTGATAAGATACTAACAGTGTGTAATGGACGCACAAAAATAACGGCTAATCCGCTGGGACACAAAGGTTGCTCTTAAGATTAGTAAGATAGGAGTATATAAAAATGAATCCATTGATCCAAAGTTTGACAGAAGGTCAACTTCGTACTGACATCCCATCATTCCGTCCTGGTGACACAGTTCGCGTTCACGCGAAAGTTGTCGAAGGAACTCGCGAACGTATCCAGATCTTTGAAGGTGTAGTTATTTCACGCAAAGGTCAAGGGATCTCAGAAATGTACACAGTTCGTAAAATCTCAAGCGGTATCGGTGTAGAACGTACTTTTCCAATCCACACTCCACGTGTTGACAAGATTGAAGTTGTACGCTACGGTAAAGTCCGCCGTGCTAAACTTTACTACTTGCGTGCTTTGCAAGGTAAAGCTGCACGTATCAAAGAAATCCGTAAATAATTTACAGATTTCAACAAAAAGTCTGTCCTTGTGGCAGATTTTTTCATAAGTCCTCTTAGTTAAATGGATATAACAACTCCCTCCTAAGGAGTCGTTGCTGGTTCGATTCCGGCAGGGGACATTTTTAAGCCTTTAACCATGCGGTTTTAAAGCGTTTTGTCCACATTGAAGTTTTCTTTTTTCGAAATGGGCTATATTCTGTTTTGTGTAGTTTCATTAAGTGCATAATGGAAGGTATGAGAAATTTATATATTTCCCATCTTATAATACAAGATTATTCTTTGCTCTACAGTTAAGAGTCTATTTTTTATTTGTTTATGGCATAGTTAATACGTTTTGTAAAAACATCTACCCACATATCACCCCCATAAAGAGGTTGTTTATCGCTCAAAAAAGTTTCACAAATTTTGATTTCATTCTCGTAATCTTTTAGTCCACGATAATTCTTAGCAATTCTTTCGAAAAGTGGAGCATGAAAATCAACGAAGTCATTCTTCAATAATGGTAATAGTATAGAGTTAGATTCTTCAAATCTTTTGAGTTTTCCCAATTTCTCACCTTTTTGAAAGACTTTAAAATATTTACCTCTTTT
>NZ_GL831112.1:836394-848196 GCF_000188295.1 Streptococcus vestibularis ATCC 49124
CTCTACTTCACCAATTTGTGAGAGCCATTCTGCATGTTCTTTTATGAAAAGTTTATGATTTTCATAATTATGTTTTTTTTCTTCAGTTGTGGTCCACCCATTTTTATGTAATTCAATATACTTACGATTTTTATCAATTGTTTCATTTCCAAGTTTTGTAACCATAAAATTTTTATCAACTAATCCTAAATCTATTAGTTTTTTGACTTGATTAAACGGAGATGTAATTCCATAATTTCTTGATAAGTGACTTGGGTAAGATTTAAAATCTTGACCAAATCTTTTTATAACCCATAAAAATATCAAATCGGATATTCTTAGATTTGATCCTGGAATTATTTCATTTGCCCAGGGTAATACATTGTCAAACAGGAAACCGTCCCAATTTTTAATTTCTCTACCAAATATCAAAAATGGTTTTTGTGTAGGTAAAGTAGGAGTAGTCTTTCTAAAAAAATTATCGATAGATTTTATAAAGTTCATTTTTAACCTCACTAATTTCTTTTGTAGATATAGGTAACTTTTGTAAGAAAATTATCAGCAACAATATTTTCTTGTATTTGATAATATTTTGTTCTGAAATTAAAACTTGAGAACACTTGATGACTGTATCACATTTGCACTGAATACATAATTTTAAAACTTTCTGTTTATTACAATAAATTATAACTTTTATATCTCTAACCTGCAATGATTCTGTAATTATTTATAGTTTTTTAGCTCCTAACAATTGATTAAGCTTTAAATAACAATAAGTAAACTGGTTTAATGAGTCTCTTTAAAAGAGGCTTTTTATTGAGTTATAAATAAAAGATGATAGGTAAAGAATATGAAATAATCATTTTTGATGTACCAAATAAACTTTTCTGAGGATATTATATTGTGATAAAAAGGCCTGAGATTTTGAATAACAGGCGATTGGAAGTTTGGTGAAGATATTGTTTTATCTACTTTGGAGATTGAACAAAAGGGTCCAAAACAAATTGCGAATTATGTTTTTATTTCATTCTGGAACCATAATAACTATTGAGATTACCTTTAGATTTTTCCCTTGACTGTGATTATCAGACCAGTTAACTAACGTAAAAGAAATCTATCTATTCAATCAAAAAACCAGGTTTCCCTGGTTATAACTATTAGCGGCTTACACGACGGCGAGCTGCTTTTTTACGATTTTCTTCGATGAAAGCCAATTTTTTTTCTTCTGGTTCGATAATTGTCTTTTTAACTGCGAAAACGGCACCTGCAACAGTAGCAGCAGTTCCGAGAACACCAGTAGCAAGACCTTTAGCAAATGAATGTTTTTAGCCATGAGACTATCCTCCGTATATGTTATAATATGCTTATATTATCTAAAAAAATATCTAGAATAGCAAGTGGAAACATTATGAAAACCAAACTTATTGTAGTGGCTGGCCCCACCGCTGTGGGAAAAACGGCACTTGGAATTGAGTTGGCCCAGCGTTTTAATGGCGAAATTATTTCAGGAGATAGCCAACAGGTTTACCGCCAATTAAATATAGGGACTGCAAAGGCTACTCCTCAAGAACAGGCAGCGGCAGTGCATCATCTGATTGATGTCCGAGATGTCGATGAGTCTTATTCAGCCTATGATTTTGTGAATGAAGCGCAAATTGCCATTACTGATATTGTCAATCGTGGCAAACTTCCTATTATTGTTGGTGGTACAGGTCTCTATTTGCAAAGTATTCTTGAAGGTTATCATCTGGGTGGTCAAG
Source organism: Streptococcus vestibularis ATCC 49124 (assembly GCF_000188295.1). Classification (GTDB taxonomy): domain Bacteria; phylum Bacillota; class Bacilli; order Lactobacillales; family Streptococcaceae; genus Streptococcus; species Streptococcus vestibularis. The sequence goes on from NZ_GL831112.1 coordinate 838,134, forward strand.
TGGATCAAGAGCAGGTGTTAGCCTATCGCTCTGAGTTAGAGCAACTTTCTGATTTGGAACTTTTTGAGCAGATCGATAGTTTAGGTATAGAGATAAAGGAGATTAATCGTCGTCGTTCCATTAGGGCTCTTGAGTTGCATCGCTTTTCTGATAATCCTGAAAATACAGAGACGACTTTTGATCCTTTTATTATTGGGTTGGATGATGAGCGTTCCTTAATTTATGACCGTATTAATACTCGTGTTGACAAGATGGTTGAACTTGGGCTTTTGGAAGAGGCTAAGTGGCTCTATGATAATTATCCTGAGGTCCAGTCCGCACGTGGAATTGGCTACAAGGAATTATTTCCTTATTTTTCTGGGGAACAAACTTTAGATGAGGCCTTAGAAAAACTCAAGCAAAATACCCGTCGATTTGCTAAACGCCAATTAACCTGGTTCAGAAATCGCATGAGGGTTAAGTTTTATCAGATTTCTAGTCCAGATTATCCTGAAAATGTGATTCAAGATCTTGCTTTATTTTTAAATGAAAGGGAAGGATAGGAGTAGGTGGTTCCTAGTTTTAAATACCTATCTTTGCTATAATAATAACTATGACTAAAGAAGAAAAAAAATCAGCCTATGAAATAATGCTAGCTCAGGCTAAGGCACTTTTTGCCAATGAAGACAATGCTCTGGCCAACTTTTCTAATGCCTCGGCTCTCTTGAATACCACATTGCCAAACTCAGTGTTCACAGGTTTTTATCTATTGGATCATGCTAAAAACGAGTTAATCCTTGGACCATTTCAAGGGAATGTCTCTTGTGTTCGAATTGCCTTAGGTAAGGGTGTTTGTGGCCAATCTGCGGCAGAAAATAGAACCTTGATTGTCCAAGATGTCACTAAACATGCCAACTATATTGCCTGTGATTCTGCTGCTCGAAGTGAGATTGTTGTCCCTATGGTGAAGGATGGTACATTAGTTGGTGTTCTTGATTTGGATTCTCATCAAGTAGGAGACTACGATGACATTGACCAAGACTATCTTGAACAGTTTGTCAAAGTCTTACTTGAAAAAACAAATCTTACTTTTGCAATGTTTGAGGTTAACTAATGTATCAAGCCTTATATCGTAAATACCGTAGTCAGACTTTTGGCGAGATGGTTGGTCAAAAAGTGATTTCAACCACGCTAAGACAGGCGGTAGAGTCAGGGAAAATCAGCCACGCCTATCTCTTTTCTGGCCCACGTGGTACTGGTAAGACCAGTGCAGCAAAAATTTTTGCCAAAGCAATGAATTGTCCTAATCAGGTCGATGGTGAGCCATGTAACCACTGTGATATCTGTCGTGATATTACTAACGGCAGTCTTGAAGATGTTATTGAGATCGATGCGGCTTCCAATAACGGTGTTGATGAGATTCGTGAGATTCGTGATAAGTCAACCTATGCTCCAAGTCGTGCGACTTACAAGGTCTATATTATTGACGAAGTTCACATGCTCTCGACAGGTGCCTTCAATGCTCTTTTGAAGACTTTGGAAGAACCAACTCAAAATGTTGTTTTTATCCTGGCGACCACTGAATTACATAAGATTCCTGCAACCATTCTTTCTCGTGTCCAACGCTTTGAGTTTAAATCGATCAAACAGGGAGCTATTAAGGAGCATTTGGCTTCAATTCTGGAAAAAGAAGGATTAACCTTTGATGATGAGGCTTTGACCATTATTGCTCGTCGTGCGGAAGGTGGTATGCGTGATGCTTTGTCAATCTTAGACCAAGCACTGAGTCTTTCTCCTGACAATCATGTCAGCCAAGCCGTAGCTGAAGAAATCACTGGTTCTATTGGTTTAACAGCCCTAGATAGTTTTGTCGCTAACGTTCGCAATCAAGAGACTACGCAAGCTTTATCAAATCTTGAAACTCTTTTTGACAATGGGAAATCTATGAGCCGTTTTGCGACTGATCTCTTGGAGTATTTCCGTGATCTTTTGATTGTCAAAGCGGGCGGAGAGAACAGTCATCATAGTCTCCTTTTTGAAGAAAACCTTTCTCTGGAGCAAGACCGACTTTTCCAATTGATTGACTTGGTTACAAGTGCCTTGCCAGAAATTAAAACTGGGACACATCCTAAAATCTATGCGGAGATGCTGACTATAAAATTGTCAGAAACCCATAGTCAGATGTCACAAGAAATTCCAGAGAATTTACAAGAAGAGTTAGATAGTCTTCGTCGCGAAGTAGAAGGCCTATGTAAAGCTCTTAAAGAGGGCAAAGTCCAAGGAGATGCATTACCAACTCGAAAAGCCAAACCTGCTTATCAGTACAAGGTGGATCGTGAAAAGATTCTCACTATTATGCGTGAAACCATGGAAAATCCCCAGAAATCACGCCAGTGTCTGGATGCTCTAAAGGCAACTTGGCCTGAAATTTTGGATTCTATTAGCCCACAAAATAGGGCCCTTTTGAATGGATCTGAGCCTGTACTAGCCAATCAGGAAAATGCCATCCTGGCATTTAATGCTGCCTTTAATGCTGAACTGGTCATGAAACGTAGTGATCTCAATGATATGTTTGGTAATATCATGAGTTCAGCTGCCGGTTTCTCGCCTAATATTATGGCTGTTCCAAAATCAGAATTTGAAAAACTCCGTACAGAATTTGCACGAAGTCTAAAATCTAAGGAAGAGTTAGAAAAAGAAGATCGTGAAGAGTATATCCCTCAAGAACTCGAGTTTCTCTCTGATGTTGTCGAAATAGAGGACTAAAAAGGTCCAGTGGACCTTTTTAGGTCCGAGCCAAGAAATGAAAAATCGAGGAGGTCCAGTGGACCTTTTTAGGTCCGAGCCAAGAAATGAAAAAGCGAGGAGGTCCAGTGGACCTCTTTAGGTCTGAGCCCAGAAATGTAGAAGCTAGGGAAAGTTAGTTATCCCGCCTTAGGTATCTTGTGAGTGTGTTTATCTATCTTGAGGTCTAATCTTTCTAACATCTAAAAGAGCCTAGACTGCTTGTCCTAGGCTCTATCTATTGATATAATAATCTTATGATTCAACAAATTTTGTTTATTACGCTTGAAACTATTTTTGAAACGGTTTGTTTTAATTATAGTTTACAGCATGGCTATTACTTTTTTACAGTCTTTTTTGGTTACTTACTCTTACGTCGTCTTTGGACAACCTATGTTGTTTCACGCATTGCGCGTGCAGCCGGTAAGTCTACCAAGAAGTAAGGCTCACTTCACCAGCGCTCAGCCATTTTTCCTGATCGTCGTCAGTGAGAACGAGGAGTTGCCCCTTGTCTCCAATGTCTTTAGCAATACCACTGTAAGCCTTTCCAGCTTGTTTAAAGGTCACTTGTTTGTCTAAAACGAGAGATTTTTCTTTATAGACTTTGACCAGATCGATAGTAGGAATGGTTAAAAAGAGTTTCCAAATTTCTGAAATAAGCTGGTTTCGAGTGATGCTTGGTTTTTCAGAAGTAAAAAGGCTAGTAGCTTTATTGGCTAACTCTTTAGGAAAATCACTGATTGAGAAGTTAAGCCCAACCCCGATAATGACATCTGTGATGCGACCAGATTCGATAGAACTAATGGCTTCGGTAAGGATACCAGCCATTTTTTTGTTGTTGAGGTAGATGTCATTAACCCATTTGATTTCTGTATTGATACCGGTTAGACGCTGAATAGCTTTGACAATAGTAGCTGCCACCATCATCGTATAAGGGGGTAACTCCTCAAAATGACAGTTGGGCTTTAAGTGGATACTCATGTAGATACCACCTTGTGGACTGGCAAAGAAGTGACGTTCAAATCGTCCTTTGGCTGCCTTTTGACTTGATGCCAGATAAAGTGCAGGCGTTGAATTATTCTTTTCCATGCCATGTTTAGCATCTAGTTGGGTAGAATTAGAATCTGGATTAAAGTAGACTGGAATGTTGAGTTGCTTAGAAATATCTTGAGGAAGAAGAATATCTCCCTTTTCTAAATAGTAGCCTTTCTTTCGGACACTTGTAATGTCAATTCCTTGTTCTTGAAGTGTTTGAATTGCCTTCCAAATGGCTGTCCGTGAGACACCAAGGCTTTTAGCCAAGCTCTCTCCCGTTACAAAGTCTGGACTCTTCGATAAGATGTCATAAACGTGTTCATAAGTTTTCATATCCTAAGTATAATACAAAAGATGGTAAAATGCTCACTATAAATTATTGATGAGGCTTGATAATAAATAACTATATGACTAGACTGAAAAAAATGATATAATGGAGGATAGTTATTAAGTCCCGATAAGGCAACAGTCATCCTAGCTTGGCTGTTGGTTCTTTGTAACTTTTTAACGGCGTTTATCTTTACCAGGAGAATAGCGTTTTACCTATTAGGAGACGGTTAAATCCGTGCTGTCTAATACTATTTTTCATATTAAAAGGGGGACATTTTATATGTCAGAACGTAAACTTTTCACGTCTGAATCAGTATCTGAAGGGCATCCAGATAAAATTGCAGACCAAATTTCAGATGCCATTCTCGATGCGATTTTAGCAGAAGATCCAGACGCCCATGTAGCAGCAGAAACAGCTGTTTACACTGGTTCTGTCCATGTTTTTGGTGAGGTTTCTACAACAGCTTATGTGGACATTAACCGTGTGGTTCGTGATACTATCGCTGAAATTGGTTATAACAATGCAGAATACGGCTTTGCAGCAGAATCTGTTGGGGTTCACCCATCATTGATTGAACAATCTCCAGATATTGCTCAAGGTGTCAATGAAGCACTTGAGGTTCGTGGAACTGGTGATCAAGATCCACTTGATCTTATCGGAGCTGGTGACCAAGGTTTGATGTTTGGTTTTGCTATTGACGAAACTCCAGAGTTTATGCCACTTCCAGTTAGTCTTTCACATAAATTGGTTAAAAAATTGGCAGATTTGCGTAAATCTGGTGAGATTTCCTACCTTCGTCCAGATGCTAAATCTCAGGTTACCGTTGAGTATGATGAGAATGACCAACCTGTACGTGTTGATGCTGTTGTTATTTCAACACAACACGATCCTGAAGCGACTAACGACCAAATTCGTCAAGACGTCATTGAAAAAGTCATTAAAGCAGTTATTCCAGCCGAATACTTGGATAATGAGACTAAATTCTTTATCAACCCAACAGGTCGTTTTGTTATTGGAGGACCTCAAGGGGACTCTGGTTTGACTGGTCGTAAGATTATTGTTGATACTTATGGTGGCTATTCACGTCATGGTGGCGGTGCCTTCTCTGGTAAAGATGCCACTAAGGTTGACCGTTCAGCTTCATATGCAGCTCGCTACATTGCCAAAAACATCGTAGCTGCTGGTCTTGCTAAGAAAGCAGAAGTACAACTGGCTTATGCTATCGGTGTTGCTACCCCTGTGTCTGTCCGTGTTGATACTTTCGGAACGGCGACAGTTGCTGAAAGCAAACTTGAATCTGCTGTCCGTAATCTCTTTGACTTGCGCCCAGCTGGTATCATTGCAATGCTTGATCTTAAACGTCCTATCTACCGTCAAACAGCGGCTTATGGTCACATGGGACGTACAGATGTCGATCTTCCATGGGAAAAATTGGACAAGGTTGAAGCACTTAAAGCAGCAGTAGAGGCTTAAGATAATATTATATCTAATTTAATGATTTTAATTAAGGCAGAATTTAATTTTTGAATTCTGTTTTTTGTACCTATTATAAATAATATGAATTTTCTTATTTAAGACTTTACTGAAACGGTTAGATGTTTAAAATGATAGGCTTAAGGACACCAACCATTAATAATTTCTTTATAGATGACTTACTGTCACCTGTTCCAAATCAAACTGCTGAGCTGAAGTCAAGTATCGCTTATTAAAAAATTAGAATTATCACATGAAGCTCAGGATTATATCTCCAATGACACAAGAACCTTCGGTTCATTTTACCATGAAAGATTGTGAGAGAAGAGATGCTGACGAACAAGAAAGGAAATACCTATGTCTATTTTAATTACAGGAGGAGCTGGCTACATTGGTAGTCACACCACTGTCGAACTCCTTAATGCAGGTTTTGATGTAGTCTTGGTTGATGACTTTTCAAATAGCTCTCCAGCAGTCCTTGAACGCTTGGAAAAGATCACAGGTAAGAAGTTCCCATTCTATCAAGGTTCAATTTTAGATACAGAACTTTTAGATAAGGTTTTTACAAATGAAGATATTGAATTGATCATTCACTTTGCTGCCTTCAAGACAGTTGATGAATCTGTTCAAAAACCTTTGAAATATTATAAAAACAATATCAGTGGTACAATCACCCTTCTTGAAAAAATGAAGGAATATGAAGTTAAAAACATCGTCTTCAGTTCAAGTGCCACAGTTTACGGTACCAATAATCCTTCTCCAATGACCGAAGATATGCCCACATCAGCTATTAACCCATACGGTTATACTAAGTTGATGATGGAACAAATTCTTACAGATGTAGCTGCCTCAGATCCGTCATGGTCTGTCACAAATCTTCGTTATTTCAATCCTATCGGTGCTCATGAAAGTGGTTTGATTGGGGAATTGCCAAACGGTATTCCAAACAACCTGATGCCATATATTACACAAGTAGCTATCGGTAAACTGTCTGAGCTTAATGTCTTTGGGGATGACTATCCAACTCCAGATGGTACAGGTGTGCGTGACTACATTCACGTTCTTGATCTGGCCTCAGGTCACTTGGCTGCTGTCAAATATAATTTAAGTCACAAAGGTGCTGAGATTTTCAACTTGGGTACTGGACATGGTTATAGCGTTTTGGATCTTGTTAAGACATTCGAAGCTGAAAACAAGGTTGCCATCCCTTACCATATTCAAGGACGTCGTGCTGGTGATATTGCGACTTGTTATGCGTCTCCTGAAAAGGCTAGAGAGGTTCTCGGCTGGGAAGCTAAGAAAACTTTGAAAGAGATGGTCAGAGATTCTTGGCGTTGGCAAAAAACAAACCCAAATGGTTACGAAGACTATGCTTAGTCTAGGAAATCATACCCTATAGAGAGTAGGACAAGAACTATATTTTAAAAAAAGCCCTAATCTAGTAGTTTCAGAAATAAAGAGAAGAGGAGTGAAAGCAGTCACTTAATGATTATAGGTTTAGAACTGTCTCACCCCTCTTTTTATGCTTTAGACTAGCTTTCTATGGTATAATGAAACTATGGCTATTATTAATCAATTCGTCACTTTGGCGAGTCACCTAGTATTTATTGGATTGAGCTATCATATGCTGATTAGCCTCTTTGATTGGGCAAAAATCATCAAAAATCCGATTGAAAATACTGGTAAATTGAAACTCTTTTTACTCTTTATCAGTATTGCCTTAGGCTACCTTATCAGTTCCTTTATTCTGTCGGTTTTAGCATTTGGACAGAATATGGCTAGCTCGATTTCTTAAATTAGTGATTTTAAAAGACTTTTGATATAATACAAAAAGATGAAAATGACCCTTGAAAGGAATCCTTATGGATAAAATTATTGTGCAGGGTGGCAACACTCGATTAAGTGGTGAGGTTGTCATTGAAGGTGCTAAAAACGCTGTCCTTCCCTTGTTGGCAGCGACTATCTTGGCCTCGGAAGGTCAAACAACCTTAACTAATGTTCCAATCTTGTCAGATGTTTACACGATGAATAATGTTGTTCGTGGTTTAGATATTGCTGTAGACTTTGACGAGGAAAAGAATACCGTTGTCGTTGATGCTAGTGGAGAAATTCTCGATCAAGCACCATATGAGTATGTTAGCAAGATGCGTGCGTCAATCGTAGTTCTTGGACCTATTCTTGCTCGTAATGGTCACGCTAAGGTCTCAATGCCTGGCGGTTGTACGATTGGTAGTCGTCCAATCGACCTCCACCTCAAAGGTTTAGAAGCAATGGGTGCTAAAATTACCCAAGTTGGTGGTGACATTACTGCGACGGCAGAAAACCTTAAAGGTGCAACGATTTATATGGACTTCCCATCTGTTGGTGCCACTCAAAACCTTATGATGGCAGCAACATTGGCTGATGGAGTTACAACCATTGAAAATGCTGCGCGTGAACCAGAAATTGTTGATTTGGCCCTTCTTCTTAACGAGATGGGAGCAGACGTCAAAGGTGCTGGAACTGAAACACTCGTGATTAAAGGTGTTAAAGCTCTCCATGGTACTAAACATGCAGTTGTTCAAGATCGTATTGAAGCAGGTACCTTTATGGTAGCAGCAGCTATGACTTCTGGAGATGTCCTCATCAAAGATGCTATCTGGGAACATAACCGTCCTTTGATTTCAAAATTATTGGAAATGGGTGTCGATGTTAAGGAAGAAGAAGGTGGCATTCGTGTTAAATCTGATGTTTCTCAATTGAAACCAGTAACCGTTAAAACTCTACCTCACCCAGGTTTCCCAACTGACATGCAGGCTCAATTTACAGCACTTATGGCAGTGGTAAATGGGGAATCAACCATGATTGAAACTGTCTTTGAGAATCGTTTCCAACACTTGGAAGAAATGCGTCGTATGGGGCTTCATTCAGAAATTCTTCGTGATACGGCTATGATTCACGGTGGTTTACCACTTCAAGGTGCTCAAGTTATGTCTACTGACCTTCGAGCTTCAGCAGCACTTATTCTTACAGGAATGGTAGCTGAAGGAACAACGACTGTTGGTAAATTGACACACTTGGATCGTGGTTACTATCAATTCCATGAGAAACTAGCTAAACTAGGAGCAAATATTTCACGTGTAAGTGAGGCTTAATATGGAAACTGGTAAAGGCTATGTTTTTCGTCAATTATTACTTGTTTTGAGTGTGTGTGTGATTGGTCTTGCTTTTCTAGCTATCGGTTTGATGATAGGCTATGCTGTTTTAGGAGAGGGCAAGGATCCGATAAGCATCTTAAAACCAGAAACTTGGCAGGCAATTGTTGCTAAATTTACAGGAAAATAAAAGGGAGTGGGAAGCAATCCCGCTCCTTTAGTCATGACATTCATATAAAAGAAAGAGAACAATGGCAAAACGAAAGACATCTTTAACAAATAAACAGAAACGTCAGCTAGTCTCGTTGCTAATAGCAATCTTGATTGCAGTTTTAGGTTACATTGGAACGAGCAGTAAGCTCTCGCCTAATAATCCAATCAAGCAGGTAGCAAGTCTAATCTCGGGAAAATCTAATAACTCTGTCAAATCAAACGGCGCAACAAAAGGGCAGTCTACACCACAAGAGAAGCTCGCTGAGACAGTGATGACTAGCTCCGTCAAGAGTCAACTTGGAAACTCTTTAGAATGGAATGGGGCAGGGGCTTATATTGTTAATGGAAATAAGACTAATCTAAATGCTAAGGTATCAAGCCAACCCTATGCTAATAACCAAGTCAAAACAGTTCAAGGACAAACGGTTCCTACCGTTGCGAATGCTTTGTTAAGTAAAGCGACCAGACAGTACAAAAATCGTCAAGAAACAGGGAATGGCTCAACATCTTGGACACCAGCTGGATGGCATCAAGTTCACAATCTTTCAGGAGAGTATAGCCATGCCGTAGACCGAGGTCATTTATTAGGCTATGCACTTATAGGTGGTCTCAAAGGATTTGATGCCTCGACTTCAAATACAGAAAATATTGCTGTTCAAACTGCTTGGGCTAACCAAGCTAATAGCGAAACTTCCACAGGTCAAAACTATTATGAAAGCCTGGTACGAAAAGCTCAGGATAAAAACAAACGTGTCCGTTACCGTGTTACCCTCATTTATGAAGGAGACAACCTCATTCCATCAGGGTCACATCTTGAAGCCAAATCAGCTGATGGCTCGCTTGAGTTCAATGTCTTTGTTCCAAATGTCCAACAGGGAATTACCCTAGATTATTATTCAGGAAAAGTAACGGTGAATTGACGAAACAAACGACTCCGATTGGAGTCGTTTTTAGTATCCAGAAAAACAAGAAACCCACCCGTGGGTGAGTTTTTTGTTTATTCACTAGCTTGCTCCCATTGTTTAGAGAGGTAGCGAGAGTAGCTAGAAATAGCAAAGTTAACCACGAAATAGGCTAAAGCCACAATACCGTATAAGGTAAAGATTTGACTAGG
>NZ_GL831112.1:849105-850412 GCF_000188295.1 Streptococcus vestibularis ATCC 49124
CATCAAGGATCTTGGTTTTATCACTTTCGTAACCTGACAAGATTGATTTATCACCAGCAAAGGCGTCAATACGGTAAGCATAGAGTGATACGGCTAACTCAGGATAAGATCCAAGTTGAACGTAGTCAAACTTAAGGTTATTAGCTGAAGCGTACTCTTCAACAGCAGTTTTGGCAGATGACCCTTGAGATACTCCAATAGTTTTACCGTTTAGATCAGAAAGTTTCTTGTAGCCAGATTTAGTTTGAACAAGGAAACCGATTTGGTCGTAGTAGTAAGGATTTGACATGGCATATGAAGCCTTACGCTCATCTGTAATGGTATAAGTAGCGATAAGCATGTCAATAGTCCCGTTATCCATAAGGGCTTCACGAGTTTGTGGGGTAACCGCTGTAAAATTCACCTTTACCTTAAGTTTTTTGGCGATTTTCTTAGCGAGGTCAATTTCCATCCCTTGATAGGTATTGGTTTTGGCTGAGTAGTAACCAAAGTTTGGGACATCCTGTTTGACACCAACGTTTAGAGTCCCTTTTTTGACAATTTTTTGAATTGCAGCACTATTGAGTAGTTTACTTCTCTCATCTGCCTGACTACTTTTTGTGTTCCAGAGGAGAACTGCTACAAAAGCCAAAGCAGAGATAGCAAAAATGCGACTAAGTTTCTTGATTAACATAAGTCCTCCTTAGGCATCCACTTGGACACGATCAGAGTTGTGGTCGATAATCTTAGAAAGGAATTGAACAGCACGAGGTTCAGTTGGATTGTCAAAGAAACCATCCACATCCGTAGTATCCACGAGAACCTGACCTTCAGCCATGAAAATGATACGGTCTGCCACACTGCGAGCAAAGCCCATTTCGTGGGTAACAACTACCATGTTCATACCACCTTTGGCAAGGTTTTGCATAACGGCAAGAACGTCACCAATAGTCTCTGGGTCAAGGGCTGACGTTGGCTCATCAAAGAGCAAGAGCTCAGGATTCATGGCAAGACCACGGGCAATAGCGATACGTTGTTTTTGCCCACCAGAAAGCATGCCTGGATAAGAATCTTTCTTGTCCCACATGTTAACGTAGCGAAGGAATTTTTCAGCAGTCTTTTCGGCGTCTGCCTTACTGATTCCAAGCACCTTGATAGGTGCCAAGGTAACATTTTCAAGAACGGTTTTGTGAGGGTAGAGGTTAAAGTGTTGGAAAACCATCCCTGCTTCCTTACGCAATTCTACCAAATCTTTGGCAGAAGCCTCCGTCACATTATGTCCGTTAACGATAAGCGTACCGTTATCGATGGATTCCAAGGCATTGATA
>NZ_GL831112.1:850462-902296 GCF_000188295.1 Streptococcus vestibularis ATCC 49124
ATTTTACATTAATATATGTAACAACAAGAGTGTATTTTACTATAGATATAGCAAAATGTCAAAAATGTTTGAAAATTCAATCATAGTGTTCGTCTTTTTACCGATTACACATAGCAAAGCTATCTCAAAAAACAAAGAAAGCTTGTATATCAGCTTAATATCTATAGTAGAAACTTGGTCCTTGACCTATTTTTTGGTATAATACCTTTGATACGTAAAGTTTTTGGCTTTACTAAATTGAATGACTTAAGAAAACCGATGAGGTGTTTATTATGAAAAAAATTCTAGTTGTTGATGATGAAAGACCAATATCGGATATCATCAAGTTTAACCTTACTAAGGAGGGTTATGAAGTGGTTACGGCCTTTGATGGTCGAGAAGCTTTAGAACAATTTGAAGCTGAAAAACCAGACTTGGTTATCCTGGACTTGATGTTGCCTGAACTGGATGGCTTGGAAGTAGCCAAGGAAATCCGTAAAACGAGCCACACACCGATTATTATGCTTTCAGCTAAAGATAGTGAGTTTGATAAGGTTATCGGATTAGAAATTGGGGCAGACGACTATGTGACTAAGCCATTTTCTAACCGTGAATTGTTGGCACGTATTAAAGCCCACTTGCGTCGTACAGAAACTATTGAAACTGCAGTAGAAGAGAGCTCTAACTCTGGCAAGCAGGAAATTTCAATTGGTGAGTTGATTATTGTTCCGGATGCCTTTGTCGCTAAAAAACGTGGAAACGAAGTTGAGTTGACCCACCGTGAATTTGAGTTGCTCTTCCATTTGGCAACACATATGGGACAAGTTATGACGCGTGAACATTTGCTTGAAACCGTTTGGGGTTATGACTATTTTGGGGATGTTCGTACTGTGGACGTAACTATTCGTCGTCTGCGTGAAAAGATTGAAGATACACCTAGCCGTCCTGAATATATCTTGACGCGTCGTGGTGTCGGTTATTACATGAAGAATTATGACTAGTATTGGCTTAAATATTACAAGCTTTGAACTAGCCTTACTCTTTACGCTCCTATTTGTTGCTTTCTATTTTATTTTTTTAGCTTATCGTGATTATCGACAAGCTAAAAATATCCGAAAGTTGACTAAGAGAGTCAAGTCCCTTATGGCAGGTAATTATAATGAAAAATTACGCATAAAGGGAGATTCAGAGCTTTTAGAGCTAGCGGATCGCTTGAATGATTTGTCGGACGTCTTTCGTTTGACACATGAAAATCTAGCCCAGGAAAAAAACCGCTTATCATCTGTCCTTTCGTACATGAGTGACGGGGTTATTGCGACCAATCGCCGTGGTCAGATTACCATGATTAATAGCACTGCTCAACGCTTGTTGAATTTAGATCGCGAAAGTGCGACTCAGATGTCTATTTTGGATTTATTAGATGGTGAGAATCCCTACACCTATAGTGAATTGTTGTCTAAGACCCCCGAAATCCATCTGTCGCGTCGAGATGCTAATGATGAATTTGTGACGCTACGTGTTAATTTTGCACTAATTCGTAAGGAATCTGGTTTTATTTCAGGTCTGGTAGCCGTTCTTCATGATGCCACTGAACAGGAAAAAGAGGAGCGTGAACGTCGTCTCTTCGTATCAAATGTTAGTCACGAATTGCGGACACCTTTGACTTCAGTGAAATCCTATCTTGAAGCGCTTGATGATGGTGCTCTCCACGAAGAAATTGCTCCAAACTTTATTAAAGTTTCTTTAGATGAAACCAACCGCATGATGCGTATGATTTCTGACCTCTTGGCATTGTCTCGAATTGACAATAAAAGCACACAGCTTGATGTCGAAATGACAAACTTTACAGCCTTTATGACCTATATCTTGAATCGGTTTGATCAAATTAAGAGTCAAGAAACTAATCCAGGTAAGTTTTATGAAATCATTAGAGATTACTCAGTAAACTCTATTTGGGTGGAAATTGATACTGATAAGATGACTCGGGTCGTAGATAATATACTTAATAATGCCATCAAGTATTCGCCTGATGGTGGTAAGATTACAGTGTCTATGAAGACGACTGATTCACAGTTGATTGTTTCTATTTCTGACCAAGGTTTGGGTATTCCTAAGAAGGATTTGCCGTTGATTTTCGACCGTTTTTACCGCGTTGATAAGGCCAGAAGTCGTGCTCAAGGTGGAACAGGACTTGGCTTGTCCATTGCAAAAGAAATTGTTAAACAACATAAGGGCTTTATTTGGGCTAAGAGTGAGTATGGTAAGGGTTCAACTTTTACAATTGTGCTTCCATATGACAAGGATGCCATGATGGTTGATGAATGGGAGATGTAGTAGAAATGACCTCAGATTTAGGGTTTAAATACAGTATTTTGGCTTCAGGGTCAACCGGGAATTCCTTTTATTTGGAAACTCCAGAAAAGAAGATTCTAGTGGATGCTGGTTTATCAGGAAAAAAGATTACAAGTTTGCTAGCAGAGATTGATCGTGATCCAAGTGATCTTGATGCCATCTTAGTAACGCATGAGCACAAGGATCATATCCATGGTGTAGGTGTTTTAGCTCGTAAATACGGTATGGATATCTACGCGAATGAGAAAACCTGGCAAATTATGGATAGTAAGAATATGCTGGGTAAGGTTGATAATAGTCAGAAACATGTTTTTTCTCGCGATAAGCTTCTAACTTTTGGTGATATCGACATTGAATCTTTCGGAGTTAGTCATGATGCCATTGATCCACAATTTTACCGTTTTATGAAAGATGGGAAGAGTTTTGTCATGTTGACGGATACGGGTTATGTGTCTGATCGCATGGCAGGTATTATTGAGAATGCTGATGGTTATCTGATTGAGTCCAATCATGATATTGAAATCCTTAGGGCAGGTTCTTATCCTTGGTCAACTAAGCAACGTATCCTCTCTGATCAAGGTCACTTGTGTAATGAAGATGGAGCGGATGCTATGATTCGTAGCATTGGTAATAAAACTAAAAAGATCTACTTGGGTCACCTTTCCAAAGAAAATAATATCAAGGAGTTGGCCCACATGACCATGGAAAATCAGTTGGCTCGAGCTGACTTTGGTGTTGGAACTGACTTTAAGGTTTTTGATACCTCACCAGACACGGCGACCCCACTAACAGATATTTAAAATAATAGCAGAAGAGCTGCACTAATACGTTTAGTGCGGCTTTTTAAAAGGACAGTATATATGAAAATAATTTATCTCTCGCTAGGGATGGTATCGCTTGGTTTGGGCATTCTTGGAATTCCTCTTCCTATCTTGCCCACAACACCTTTTCTACTTTTAGCCATTGCTTGTTTTGCTAGAAGTTCCAAACGTTTTGAGAAATGGTTATATAATACCAAACTTTACCAAACTTATGTCGCCGATTTTCGAGAAACAAAATCGATTGCCAAAGAACGAAAGAAAAGAATCATTATCCAAATCTATGTTTTAATGGGAATATCAATCTTTTTCGCCCCCATCCTATGGGTGAAAATCGGACTCTTTTGCCTGACGATCTTCATCACTTATTATCTCTTTAAGGTTATTCCTGATAAAGACTAATAAAAGATAAAAAATGAGGCTTCCAAAAGGAAGTCTCATTTTAAATACTATCCATTAATGTTTGCTACGTAATTTCTTACGGACTTTATAGGCAAAATTGGCTAGTCCGTAAAGAGGGCTAACTGGAAGGTTGAATTCCCCAATGAATTGTTCAATACGTGGGTTAAATTTAGACTTGAAATTATACAAACCACCATCAAGTGAATTTTCAATTCCCCCCATATTTTGCCATTCGGAACCACGGTCAAAGGCGTGATTAGTTGTTTCATACCAGGTCAGAATAGCCGGTTGATAACGGCGGTAGTCTTCATCCATTCCTGCATAGATATTCTCAGACGTCTTGCCAAATTCAAGAACTAATGTACCTGAAAGTGGGACAGTCTTATTTCCAGCATCAACCTTTTCTTGAAGAAAGTCAATCTCTTCTTTAAGTCTTTTGTGCTCTTGCTTATTGTTCTCGATTTTTCCTGGTTTAGTTTTTTCAGTGAACTTGGCTGCATCAGCGATGTTCTTTTCCAGTTGTTTATTAAGATCTTTGAGACGAGCTGGCAAGTCTAGTGTCGAGAGTGTAATGTATGACGACTCTGGGTAAGTCGTCAACAACTTTTCATAATAGTCAATGCCACGAAGGTGGATGTTCTTACGGGCCTCTGTCTTCTTCATCAAAGATGCGAATTGTTCAAGAAGTTCAGTACCACCAAATTGGACTGAAATCCCCTTGTTTCGAGCAGTACGAACAGCCTGCTTGGTACTTTTAGAGAGTTGTTCTTCAGTGAAATCTTCCTTATGGATATTAGCCTGGAAGCGAGGTTGGATATTTTCAGCCATATCTTCAGTGAGGCCTGTCCATTCAACGCCAAGAGCTTGGATGTATTTGGCAATTGCCATAGTCTCTTTACGGATTTCAGCTTCTTGTGAAATCAAGCTTTTAGTCACGAAGAGACTTGGGTCAAATTTCACAAAGAGGGCACGCTTTGTTTTGGCATATTTTTTTAGTGAAGCCATAACAAAGGCGAGCAACTCTTTATTTTGATAGTCCATAATAGGCCCACGAGGAATATAAATCATAGAAAAGCCAAGAGGAAGTGGCTGAATAAGGACACTAGCGACAGCAACGAGATTACCATCTTGATAGAAACCTAGGCGGTCATTGCCCCAACTATCCTTGATTTTTGCCCATGAGCTACTTTGTAATAAGTTGGTTTGAGGACTATCAATCACAAAGCGGTCATGCTCGGAAGTACTGAGACCAGTTTTATAGGTATACATATTAGTCTAGCACCCACTTTCTAATAGCGTAAGCGACACCAGATTCATCATTTGATTTTGTGATGTGTTTGGCGATTTTCTTGATTTTTGGATTTCCATTTTTCATAACAACAGGAGAGCCAACGACTTCAAGCATAGCACGGTCATTTTCTTCATCACCGATAGCCATTGTTTCTTCTTTCGAAAGACCGAGTTTTTCAGCAAGATGGGTTACAGCGATACCTTTGTTGGCTGTTTTCTTGAGAATTTCTAGATAAAATGGTGTTGATTTTACAATGGTAAAGCGGTCATAAAATTCCTGTGGAAGTTTGGCAATGGCTGCATCAAGAATTTTAGGTTCATCGATATACATGGCCTTAACGAATTCCTTGTCAGCTACCTCTTCAGGTGTACGATAGTAAATTGGCATATGAACAAGTGTAGACTCATGAACGGTGTAACGTCCAATATTTCGATTACTTGTGTAGATACCATCTTTAGTAATAGCATGTGAATGAACACCAAGTTTGTTAGCCAAAACCTCAATATCAAGGTAGTCTTCGTATGAGAGTGTCTCACGAATCAATTCATTACCAGTAGAAGTCTCTTGGACAAGACCACCATTAAAAGTGATAACATAGTCTCCGTCTTGGTTGAGGTTAAGCTCTTCAAGAAGTGGAAGTACTCCTGGAATAGGGCGACCAGTCGCAATAACAACCTTTACACCAGCGGCTTTAGCATCTTGAATCGCTTGAAAGACTTCCGGTGTAACTTGACGTTGGCTATTTAGAAGCGTTCCATCAATATCAACAGCAATAAGTTTAATAGACATAATAAGTACCTGTTTCGTTTAGTAAGTTTCCCTTCTATTTTACTAAAATTTAGGTGCTTTGTCATAGTTCTTCCTGATAAAAGTATTATTGTCTCTTTAAAGAAGTAGATTAGGTAAGAATTGCCCAAATGCTTTTTAATTGGTAAAATAAGGTCAGACAAATAAAGGAGAGATATAGTGATTCGAGCAACCAACCAATTGACGGAGCAAGAACGTAAGGAAGCAAAAGCATTGATTGCTAGCTGCCAAGCCCATGATCAAACCTTTCGAGAACCTTATCTCTCCAATATGCTTAATTTTGACCCCAATATGCCGGCCTTTTTCCTCTATTATCAAGAGGGAAAGTTGCTTGGCTTATTAACGGTCTATGCGGATGATGAGGATGTTGAACTAAGTATCCTAGTTCATCCCAATCGTCGTCGTAAGGGCATTGCACGTGCCTTGGTTAAGAGTTTCAAAGAAGAAACGGCATCTTACCCTATTCGCTCAGTGACCTTTCAGACGGAGCGTGTTTTTCTAGATGGTCATCCTGATTTGGCAAGACATTGGGGTTTGATTGAGAATGAAGAGACGGAAACCTGGCTAGGGAGAGATAGGACACCATATGTTTTGGAGTCCCGTTCAGATGTTAAGGTGCTCTTAGCAGAACCCTCTTATCTTGAAGAAATTACTCAACTTCACCACCAAGCCTTTTCTGATGCAGAGGAAACACTTGAAGTAAGTCGGAGATACATTACAGAGGCACTGAAGGACTCTGATGGCCTACTTTACATCCTACTCAAAGAAGGTCAAGTGATTGGAGTTTGTACGGTCGATTTATCTGGAAATAGCAACTATCTCTATGGACTTGCCGTAGCAGAAGCCTATCGTGGCCAAGGCTATGGTAGTTATCTGGCTAAATCAGTCGTAAATCAATTCATTGCAGAAAATGACAAGTCCTTCCAAATTGCAGTGGAAGATGACAATATTGGAGCAAAACGTTTGTATGAAAAAATCGGCTTTATCAAACAAACCCAAGTGGTTTACTTGGAACAGATTTAATGACTTGTTTGGAGATTGCTGTCAGTATCGCATTAGAGTTGTCAAAATAGGTATAGTAACAAAAGGAGTAATTAATGGAAATTAAAATCAAAAACAAAATTAAAGTAGGCGATCAAACGGAAATTATCGAAGAAATCCACACTTGTGAGGTTATGGAAAAAGGGGATTATACCTATCTTGTTCATCATAATTCCGAGAAAGAAAAAGTGGTTATTAAGTTGAATCAGGATGAGCTAGTGATGACACGCTTTTCTAACCCTAAATCCATCATGCGTTTTTCTGCTAAAGTACCTGCCTTGGTCCACATTCCGACACCGCTTGGTACTCAGCATTTTCTGACAGACACTAGTTTATTTGCCCATGACCCAAATGGACAGACAGTTGATATTCATTATCAATTGAAACATCCAGAAACAGAAGATGTTTTTGCTGATTATGAATTAGAAGTTTCTTGGTTTTAATTTTTGAAAAAATAGAATCATTTTGCTTGAATAACGAATAATTTATGATAAAATGTTTAGTACAAATAAGGGAGTAGCAGGTGACTGTAATCATGAGATTTGATTAACAGTTGCGATTATGTCGTCATTACGAAATTTTATATTTCCGGCATATTCTTAAACAGCGAGACTTTTTTTTAATTAAACAAGTCTCTTTTTGTATGATTTTTTTATATGAAAAGAGTCTTGTTAGCCATTTTTCCCTATAGAGAAGGAGGAGATTATTTTGTCTAAAGAACAAAATAAAGCCTTGTTTTACACACAAGGAGAGGAAGAAGTCCTAAAAAACTTGGACACTTCTGTTGATGGTTTGTCCACTGCACAAGCCAAGGAACGTTTAGATGCCTATGGCTATAACGAGTTGGATGAAGGTGAAAAACGCAGCCTCTTGTCAAAATTCATTGATCAGTTTAAAGATTTGATGATCATCATCTTGCTTGTCGCTGCCGCCCTTTCTGTTATTACAGAAGGTATTCATGGTTTGACGGATGCCTGCATTATTTTAGCCGTTGTTGTTTTGAATGCTGCCTTTGGTGTTTATCAAGAGGGACAAGCAGAAGCGGCTATTGAAGCTCTCAAAAACATGTCTAGTCCGATGGCTCGTGTTCGCCGTGATGGCAATGTGGTTGAAATTGATTCACGCGAATTGGTTCCTGGAGACATCGTCTTGCTTGAAGCAGGTGATGTTGTTCCTGCGGATATGCGCTTGCTCGAAGCTGCCTCACTTAAGATTGAAGAAGCAGCCCTTACAGGTGAATCCGTTCCAGTTGAAAAGGATATTACTGAAACGGTTGCAGCTGATGCAGGTATTGGTGACCGTGTGAATATGGGTTACCAAAACTCTAACGTTACTTATGGTCGTGGTACTGGAGTTGTAACCAATACTGGTATGTATACTGAGGTTGGTAAGATTGCAGATATGCTGGCTAATGCGGACGAATCACAAACACCATTGAAACAAAGCTTGGAGCAATTGTCTAAGACCTTGACTTATCTGATTGTCGCTATTGCCTTGGTGACATTCTTGGTTAGTGTCTTCATTCGTGGTGAACAGCCTCTTGAAGGCTTGATGGTTGCCGTTGCGCTTGCCGTTGCAGCCATTCCTGAAGGTTTGCCTGCCATTGTAACGATTCTCCTGTCACTTGGAACAACGACTCTTGCCAAACGCAATTCAATTGTTCGTAAATTGCCAGCCGTTGAAACCCTTGGTTCAACAGAAATTATCGCATCTGATAAGACTGGTACCTTAACCATGAACCAGATGACTGTTGAAAAAGTCTATACAAACGGTCAATTGCAAAACGCTGATACAGAACTTAGTGCTGACAATACGACCCTTCGTATTATGAACTTTGCTAATGATACGAAGGTGGATCCAGATGGTAAATTAATCGGGGACCCAACAGAAACAGCCCTTGTACAGTTTGGTTTGGATCACAATTTTGATGTTCGCGAAGTTTTGAAATCAGAGCCTCGTGTGGCAGAATTGCCATTTGACTCTGACCGTAAGCTCATGTCTACTATTCATAAAGAAGCGGATGGCACATACTTTGTAGCTGTTAAAGGTGCACCTGACCAATTGCTCAAACGTGTGACTCAAATTGAAATCAATGGTGAGGTTCGTTCTATCACGGATGAAGACAAGAAAGCTATCCTTGCAACTAATAAAGACTTGGCCAAACAAGCTCTCCGTGTCTTGATGATGGCTTATAAGACAACGAGTGAAATTCCTACTTTGGAATCTGAAGTTGTTGAATCTGATTTGATTTTCTCTGGTTTGGTAGGGATGATTGACCCAGAACGTCCTGAAGCAGCAAAAGCTGTTCGTGTCGCTAAAGAAGCGGGAATCCGTCCAATTATGATTACAGGTGACCACCAAGATACAGCGGAAGCAATCGCTAAGCGTCTCGGTATCATTGATCCAAATGATACGGAAGATCATGTCTTTACTGGAGCTGAGCTTAATGAGCTTTCTGATGAAGAGTTCCAAAAAGTCTTTAAACAGTACTCTGTTTATGCGCGTGTGTCTCCTGAACACAAGGTTCGTATTGTTAAGGCGTGGCAAAATGATGGCAAGGTTGTTGCTATGACAGGTGACGGAGTTAATGATGCGCCTTCACTTAAGACAGCTGATATCGGTATCGGTATGGGAATTACAGGTACAGAGGTTTCTAAGGGAGCTTCAGATATGGTTCTTGCCGATGATAATTTTGCGACAATCATCGTTGCAGTAGAAGAAGGACGTAAGGTCTTCTCAAATATTCAAAAATCAATCCAATACCTTTTGTCAGCCAACATGGCCGAAGTCTTTATTATCTTCTTTGCTACATTATTTGGATGGGATGTGCTTCAACCGGTGCATCTTCTCTGGATTAACTTAGTAACTGATACCCTTCCAGCCATCGCTCTTGGGGTTGAACCAGCTGAACCAGGTATTATGACTCACAAACCTCGTGGTCGCCAATCAAACTTCTTTGATGGTGGTGTCTTCGGAGCGATTATGTATCAAGGTGTTTTCCAAACTATCCTTGTTCTGGCAGTATATGGTTGGGGTCTTGCCTTTCCAGAGCATCATACGCAAGCAGAAATTCATGCGGATGCCCTTACAATGGCCTTTGCTACCCTTGGATTAATCCAGTTGCTCCATGCCTTTAACGTTAAATCTGTTTATCAATCAGTCTTTAAAGTTGGTCTCTTTAGAAACAAGACTTTCAACTGGGCAATTCCAGTAGCCTTTGTTCTTTTGATGGCAACTATCGTAGTTCCTGGGTTTAATAATCTCTTCCATGTATCACACCTTAGTCTGACACAATGGCTTGCTGTTATTGTAGGTTCATTCTTGATTGTGGTTTCGGTTGAATTAGTCAAAGCTATTCAACGTGCCCTTGGTAAGGATAAAGACGCTATTTAAGACATAAAGTCAGAGATAATGGTCTCTGGCTTTTTCTTATCACATCTTGAATTCAGGAGGGGTCTTGTTTATAATTGAAAGGAACTAATCATAAGTTAAGGAGAAGGCTATGAATGAAACCATTAAAACACAACTCAATCACCGCAGTATTCGTCAGTTTAAACCTGTGACTTTGACACAAGAAGAGGTTAACCTTCTTGTTGATGTTGCTCGCCATACATCAACGAGTAATTTTAGACAATCCTATTCGATTATCAGTATTACTGATCAAAAATTGAAGGAAGAAATTGCTGAAATTGCCAATCAGCCTTATATTCCAAATGCTGGGCACCTATTTGTATTTGTTGTGGACCAAAGACGTAATACTTTGATTGCAGAGGCAAAAGGTGCTGAAGCCTTGGTGCAAGGTAGTCCCGAACGCTTTATCTCAGCCTTCTCGGATGCAATGATTGCTGCTCAAAATGTGGTAGTAGCTGCTGAGAGTTTAGGTATGGGAACAGTTTATTTGGGGAGTATTTTAAATGATAATGCCAAACTTTCAGAGCTTCTCAAACTTCCAAAGTATGTCTATCCAGCAGTGGGCTTAGCAGTTGGTTGGCCAGATCAGGAACCACAGCTTAAACCTCGTTTGCCACGTCACGTCATCCATATGGAAAATTATTATCAGGATTTAGAAAATCCCTTGGAGGAGCTAAAAGATTACGATGCTGAAGTCCATGAGTATTATGACCTTCGCGATCTCAATAATAGGGTTGATGAATTTACGACTCAGATTGCAACGACAATGGATAAATCCGTTGCCAATCGTGCGAATACTTTGAAGGACCTTCAAAAGCAGGGATTTTTCACCGACTAAAAAACGACTCCTAAAGAGTCGTTCTACAAATCAAATAGTGTCATTGATGAAAGGAACTCATTTGCCAGTTCCTTTTTTTCATACTCTAAAAACTCTGGTCGTTTCTTGACCAGATTATAACGTTTGGAGAGGTTCCACGTTCCAGTAGGATTGAGTTCAGGGTGATTGGAAACAAAGTCGATGGTTAAATCCCATTCTCGTCGATATCCAAGAGGTCGTGAGTGATAGGTTACACCGTCAATAGTTACCGTCCCATAACTGCGGTGGGCATGACCAAAAATAACATCTTTAACGCCATGCTTGACGAAAATCTGGTGGAATTCTTCCGAGCCTAAGTAGGCATTAAACGATGCAAAACGTTCATGTGTCATGGTAAAGCGACTGTGAGGAACAAAATGCATGGCAACTATAAGGTTACGAGTGTTTAATTCACTTAAGATATTATCGAGCTTCTTGAGACTCCTTTGACAGATTTCCGGATCAGTACCTAAACGCTTAAGTCTTCGGTCGAACCAAAGTTGTTTCTTACGTTTAAGAATCTTATCCAATTTTTCATCAGAATAGGAATAATCATACCATCCATGAAAAGCCAATAAGGTCTTGCTACCTAAATCAATCACCTGAAAATCAAGATTATCAATAAGTTTGTCTTCTAAATCAAGCATATCATGATTGCCTAAATTATAGGTGACCTTGACCGCCTTAGACAGTTTTCGTAGAAAAGGTTTCGTGTCAATAAAAAAATGATTGGAGATATCACCAGCGATATGGAGGTGGCTAACCTCTTGATCTTTTAGGCACTTTATTAGAGTATCGATTTCATATGTTTCAAAGTGATTCAAATCAATATGTAAATCACTCATTACTGCAAGTCTTGTCATAGGAACATTGTAACAAAAAGGTTAAGTCTTGTCTGTAAATGAAGATGGTGGAAAATACTTGCCCTAGGGCTATAATTTCATTATGATAAGAATATGGATATCAAGTTAGAAATACAAAAGATGGCCAAGGAGATTGGCATTTCAAAAATTGGTTTTACAACCGCCGATGATTTTGCCTATCTGGAGAAATCCCTTCGACTTGGAGTCGAAGAAGGGCGAACGACAGGTTTTGAACATAAAAATATTGAAGAGCGTATTTATCCTAAGTTGACCTTGGAATCAGCTAAAACCATCATTTCCATTGCAGTTGCCTATCCGCATAAGCTGCCACAACAACCCCCAAAAACAGAATATAAGCGTGGCAAAATCACTCCAAATTCATGGGGTCTAGATTATCACTATGTCTTGCAGGATAAATTGAAGCGTCTGGCAGAAGGCATTGAAAAACTGACGGAAAACTTCGAATATAAAGGTATGGTGGACACTGGAGCCCTGGTCGATACAGCAGTGGCCAAGCGAGCTGGTATTGGTTTCATAGGGAAAAATGGACTAGTTATCTCGAAAGAATACGGGTCCTACATGTATCTTGGCGAGCTTATCACTAATCTAGAGATTGAACCAGATCAAGAAGTTGACTATGGTTGTGGGGATTGCCGTCGTTGTCTGGATGCTTGTCCGACATCTTGTCTCATTGGTGATGGTACGATGAATGCTCGTCGTTGCCTATCCTTCCAAACACAGGATAAAGGTATGATGGATATGGAGTTTCGAAAGAAGATCAAGACTGTTATCTATGGTTGCGACATTTGTCAGATTTCCTGTCCATATAACAGAGGTATCGACAATCCCTTGGCTTCAGACATTGATCCTGAGCTTGCCATGCCTGAATTACTTCCTTTTCTTGAGCTGACCAACAAATCCTTCAAGGAGAAATTTGGGATGATTGCCGGTTCATGGCGCGGGAAGAATATTCTTCAGCGTAATGCTATTATTGCCTTGGCCAACCTACATGATCGCAATGCTATTGTTAAACTGATGGAGATTATCGATAAGAATAATAATCCCATTCACACGGCAACTGCTATTTGGGCTCTCGGTGAGATTGTTAAGAAGCCTGATGAGGCCATGTTAGACTATATGAGCAATCTTTCACTTAAAGATGAAGACGCCCAAGCAGAGTGGGAGCTTGTGTGTGCAAAATGGCAAATTTAAGTGATTTATGCTAGAATTAAGCATAATACTATAAAATGGAGGAAACCTATCCATGGAAGTGGCAGAAATTCGCCAAAAAATCTCTGAAAATCAAGAGAAGCTCGTGAGCTTCGGGAGGTCTCTTTGACTTAGATCGTTTGGAAGAGGACATTGCGCTCCTTGAAAACCGAATGACTGAGCCAGATTTTTGGAATGATAATATTGCAGCTCAAAAGACTTCACAAGATTTAAATGAGCTCAAAATGAAGTACGAAACTTTCAACAATATGCAAGAACTCTCTGACGAGACAGAGCTTTATTTGGAAATGTTGGAAGAAGATGATAGCATTCAAGAGGAACTCGAAGAAACTCTCGAAAAGCTTGATAAGATTATGACAAGTTACGAGATGACGCTGCTCCTGTCTGAGCCATATGACCATAGTAATGCCATTCTTGAAATTCATCCAGGATCTGGTGGGACAGAGGCTCAAGACTGGGCAGATATGTTACTCCGGATGTACCAGCGTTATGGAAATGCCAAAGGTTTCAAAGTTGAGACTTTGGATTATCAGGCGGGTGATGAGGCTGGAATCAAATCTGTAACCCTTGCTTTTGAAGGACCTAATGCTTATGGTTTCCTTAAGTCAGAAATGGGTGTCCACCGTTTGGTTCGTATTTCACCATTTGACTCTGCCAAACGTCGCCATACCTCTTTTACATCAGTGGAAGTCATGCCTGAATTGGATGATACCATTGAAGTTGAGATTCGTGATGATGATATCAAGATGGATACATTCCGCTCAGGTGGTGCTGGTGGTCAGAACGTCAACAAAGTGTCTACAGGTGTGCGTTTGACCCACATTCCAACAGGTATTGTTGTAGCTTCAACGGTCGACCGTACACAATACGGAAACCGCGACCGTGCGATGAAGATGCTACAAGCTAAGCTCTATCAAATGGAGCAAGAAAAGAAAGCAGAAGAAGTGAATGCTTTGAAAGGTGATAAGAAAGAAATCACTTGGGGAAGTCAAATTCGCTCATACGTTTTCACGCCATATACCATGGTTAAAGATCACCGTACAGGCTACGAAGTTGCCCAGGTTGATAAGGTAATGGATGGAGATATTGAAGGCTTCATCGATGCCTACCTCAAGTGGCGTATGGAAGAATAGTAACGATATACTATTTTTAAGTATTTAGATACTTTATCTTAATGAAAGGAAGGCGTTCAGCTACTTTAATAGTTGAATACTGACATTATGGCTCTTATTGAATTAAAAGATGTTACTAAGAAGTATGATAAGTCAACAACAGCTCTAAGACATATTGATTTATCTGTCAACTCAGGGGAGTTTGTTTACTTAGTCGGCCCTTCTGGTGCTGGTAAATCAAGTTTAATTCGCTTGTTCTACCAAGAAGAAAAATTAACGAGTGGTTCTATGAAGGTTGGGGAGTTTGATTTAACCCGTCTTCGTAAGAAAGATGTACCACTCTTGCGACGTTCTATTGGGGTTGTTTTCCAGGATTATAAACTTCTTCCCAAGAAAACAGCTTTTGAAAATGTTGCTTATGCCATGGAAGTTATTGGTGAGAAACCTCGTCATATCAAGAAACGAGTGGCAGAAGTACTCGAGTTGGTTGGTCTTAAACACAAGATGCGTTCATTCCCAAATCAATTGTCTGGTGGTGAGCAACAACGTGTCGCTATTGCGCGTGCCATTGTTAATAATCCTAAAGTTTTGATCGCAGATGAACCAACAGGAAACTTGGACCCAGAGATTTCTTGGGAAATTATGCAGGTACTTGAACGTATCAACTTGCAAGGGACTACCATTATAATGGCAACCCATAACTCAACTATCGTTAATAACCTTCGTCATCGTGTTTTAGCGATTGAGGAAGGACGTATTGTTCGTGATGAAGAGGAAGGAGAGTACGGTTACCATGATTAGACGCTTTTTCCGCCATTTAGGAGAATCGATTAAGAATCTCAAACGTAATCTATTGTCGACACTTACCGCAGTATTTTCGGTAATGATTGTTCTTTCGCTTTTAGGTGTATTTGGTTCTGTTATTCTTAACACGCAAAAATTGGCTTCAGATATTGAAAAAAATATTCAGGTCAATGTGTACTTGCAGCCTGATTCAGCAGATGCTTCAGAAACAGTCAAGGAACTTTCTGGACAGATTGTTGCTAATAAAGACTACCATAAGATTTATGATGCTTTGACCAAAATCAAAGGTGTAGATAAGGTTACCTTCTCTAGCAAAGAAGAACAAAAGAAACAACTCATTGAAACAATGGGTTCAAGTTTCGAGACAGCTACTGGAGATGCCAACCCTCTTTCAGATGTTTACATCGTCCAAACGAAATCACCAGATGATGTCAGTCGTGTTGCCAAGGAAGCAAAAGCCATTCAGGGTGTTGATAACGCTAACTTTGGTGGTTCCGATACCGAAATTCTGATGTCTACTATGAAACGTGTTCAATTTTGGGGAATCATTGCCACAGCTCTCTTAACTATTGTGGCTGTCCTATTGATTTCAAATACCATCCGTATTACCATTATGTCACGTGCGACTGAAATTCAAATCATGCGTTTGGTAGGTGCTAAGAATTCATACATTCGTCGTCCCTACTTGATGGAAGGTGCTTGGATTGGAGCACTTGGTGCTATCATTCCTTCTGGCCTCATTTACCTTTTGTATCATATGGTATACTCATCTTTGAACCCTGATTTCGTTAAAGGTGGTATTTCTATGTATGACGCAGACTGGTTTGTCTATGCGGTTATCGGAACCCTTTTCGCAGTCGGTATCATTATCGGTTCGATTGGGTCACGTATGGCAATGCGCCGTTATTTGAAGTATTAATGCAATTAAAGGAGAGCCGTTCTGGTTCTCTTTTTGCTTGTCAAGAGATTCAGGAGCAGAGATTTCAGCTTTATCTGAAAATCGTCTGCTCAAAGTCCAAATCAAAGACTATATTTGGTATAATATTTAAAAAACATTGGAAAAGAGATGCATTATGACAAAGTTAGCTACCATTTGTTATATTGACAATGGAAAGGAGCTTTTGCTCCTACATCGTAATAAAAAGCCTAATGATGTTCATGAAGGAAAGTGGATTTCTGTCGGGGGAAAACTAGAAGCTGGAGAGACACCAGATGAATGTGCTCGTCGTGAAATTTTCGAGGAAACCAATTTTACAGTAACTGAGATGGACTTCAAAGGTATGATTACCTTCCCTGAATTTACTCCGGGCCACGATTGGTATACCTATGTCTTTAAGGTGACTGATTTTGAAGGAGAACTCATCTCAGATGAGGAATCTCGCGAAGGGACACTTGAATGGGTGCCATATGATCAGGTTTTAACGAAGCCAACCTGGGAAGGTGACTATGAGATTTTTAAGTGGATTCTTGAAGATAGACCTTTCTTCTCTGCAAAATTTGTTTATGATTCTAACCAGAACTTGGTAGATAAAACTGTAACTTTTTATGATAAATAAGGAGAAACTATGAGCCGTAAAAAGACAGAAAAATTTTCAGAAACATGGTTTTTTATGTGGATTTTGAATAATCAGGTGGTAATGGCCTTTCTAATCTTACTCTTGATTGGTTTGACGGTCTTGATTTTTACCAAAATTAGTCCAATTTTTTCACCAGTTATTCAATTTCTGACCATTATTATGTTGCCGCTGGTTATTTCCATGCTCCTTTATTATCTGATAAAACCTTTGGTGCTATTAGTCGAAAAAACTGGTTTAAATCGGACCATGTCTATCTTGCTTATCTATGCTATTCTTGCCTTACTCCTAGTTTGGGGAATTTCGACGGCTATTCCTAACTTACAAGATCAAATTTTGATTTTGATTAGAAATGCACCATCATACATTGCTCGGGCAAACAGTGAAACGGAACGTTGGTTGAAACTTCCTATTCTTTCCAATTTTCATGGAGATTTAGAGGCTGTGCTCAGTGATTTTTCAGCGAGAATGGTCAATTATGCCGAGCACTTTTCTACTTCAGCTCTGACTTGGATTGGGACCTTTGCTAGCACAGTAGCAAGAGTAACAGTTGCTATCATTTTGACACCATTCATTCTTTTTTATCTCTTAAGAGATAGTCAAAAGATGAAACATAGCTTTGTCTCAGCTTTACCGACACGTTTTCGTAAAACGACTGTCCGTATGCTTTCAGATATCAATAATCAGCTTGAAGGTTATGTTCAAGGTCAAGTGACAGTAGCGATTGTCGTGGCAATTATGTTCTGTATCATGTTCAAGATTGTTGGGCTTCGTTATGGAATGACTTTTGGTATTTTAGCAGGATTTCTAAATATGATTCCCTATCTTGGAAGCTTTCTAGCTATGGTACCCGTTGTTATTATGGGATTGGTTCAAGGTCCTGCTATGCTAATCAAGGTCCTCATCATTTTTGTTATCGAGCAAACTATTGAAGGACGTTTTGTTTCTCCACTTGTTTTGGGAAATAAACTAAGCATTCACCCTATCACCATTATGTTTATTCTCTTGACAGCAGGCTCTCTGTACGGTGTGTGGGGTGTCCTATTAGGGATTCCAATCTATGCCTCTGTCAAGGTTGTTGTTAGAGAGATTTTTGATTGGTACCGTTCTGTAAGTAATCTTTACCAAGATGACATTGAAATTGAAGGACAAAAAGACGATGTTAAATAGTGAAAAAATGGTTGCCTCTATCGGAAACCAAGATTTAGACCACGCTGACAAATATTTTAAAAAAGCTTTACGAGAAGACCCTGCAGAGGTTCTTGTTGAGTTGGGCCAATACTTAGAGTCTATTGGTTTCTTACCACAGGCACAGGAAATTTACGAAAAAGTTCGTTTTGATTTTCCAGAGGTTAATGTCAATCTAGCACAAATTGCAGCCGAAGATGGCAATATTGAAGAAGCGTTTCTCTATTTAGACGCTATTCCTGAGGAGTCTGAGGACTATTTGTCTGCGTTGATTGTAAAGGCAGACCTCTACCAAATAGAGGGCTTGACGGATGTAGCACGTGACAAGTTGTTAGAGGCAAGTCAATTATCAGATGATTCATTGATTATTTTTGGTTTGGCTGAGATGGAATTTGAACTTGGAAATTTTGAACAAGCTATTCAATACTATGCTAAATTGGATAATCGTGACCTTCTGGCAATGACTGGGGTTTCTACTTATGAACGCATTGGTAAGGCTTATGCCAGTCTTGGAAAGTTTGAAGCTGCTCGTGAATTTTTGGAAAAAGCTATTGAAATTGAGTACGATGATACCACTGCTTTTGAATTAGCCACTTTGCTCTATGATCAAGAAGAGTATCAAAAAGCTAATTTTTACTTTAAGCAGATAGAAACCATGTCTGCAGATTTCGAAGGTTATGAGTATGTTTACGCTTTGTCGTTACATGCAGAACATAAAACCGAAGAAGCCTTACGTATGGCACAACAAGGGATTTCAAAAAATGCCTTTGATGTTCAATTACTTTTGTTAGCGTCACAGTTATCCTACGAGTTGCATGATACTCAATCTGCTGAATCTTATTTGAAGCAAGCCTTGCCATTGGCTGAGGACCAGGATGAGATTGTCTTACGTTTAAGTACTCTCTATTTGGAAGAAGAACGTTACGAGGACCTGGTAGCTTTAGCTGATTACGAGGTAGATTCTGTTTTGGCTCGTTGGAATATCGCCAGAGCCTATCAAGCACTTGATGATGATGAAGAAGCTTTTCAAATTTATCAAGATTTGTCTAAAGATTTGGCTGATAATCCTGAATTCTTACAGGATTATGCATATATTCTAAGAGAATTTGGTTACAGAGACCAGGCGCGTGTAACAGCAGAAAAATACCTTGCCTTGGTGCCAGACGATGTCAATATGCAAACGTTTCTTGAAGATTACTAAGCTTTAAAATGTTTTAATTGGTTGTTTAAATAGAAGGAGGGGAGTGCGAATCTTACTCAACCTCCTCTTTTTTTATTTGTCTATTTATGTTATGATTTTATTAGAACCCATAAGGAGTAAATATGGTTAAGAGAGATTTAATTCGAAATATTATCATAGCAGTTCTTGCCATTGTAGTGATTTTATTGTTAAGAGCTTTTGTGTTATCAACACACCGTGTAACCGAAGGTCAGGCAAATGACTATATTCATGCAGGTGATTATGTTACTTTCAATAAAAATGTTGAACCGCATAATAAGGACTTTATCTTGTATACGGTTAATGGTAAGGAATATATCGGCCGTGTTATTGCTGATGAGGGCAAGAGCGTGACAGCTATGGATGATTTCCTTTATATCAATGATAAGTCAGTTGACGAAACCTATATTAGCAAAGATAAATCAGCTTATTTGGCGACAGTGTCACCTGGGAATTTCTTTACTGATGATTTTTCCATTGCAACATTGACAGATAATAAACAAACTAAGATTGAAAAAGGTCAATACCTTGTGTTGAACGATAACCGTCGTAATACAGATGATAGTCGTAAGTTTGGTCTTATTGAAAAGGACCAAATTAAAGGTGTTATCTCTTTCAGATTGTATCCTCTATCACGTTTTGGTTTCGTTGATGTCGATTAATATTTCAATACTACTGAAAAGCTAGAAACTTTTGATAAGTTTCTAGCTTTTTTAGTGATATTGTCTTTAGCAAATGCAATTGTGATGGGGACTAAGGCTTATTACGAAAAAGAAACTAAAGTTTCAGTCATACGGTCAACCCATCAATATGATGGGTTTTTATGCTATAATTGAGATAAATAGTAAATACAATAAAAGGAGTACTTATGGCCTACGATTTACTCTTAGAACGTTTTCTACGCTATGTCAAAATAAATACACGTAGTGATGAAAATGCGACAAGAACGCCAACAACACAAAGCCAGGTAGATTTTGCTTTGAATATTCTAAAACCAGAATTGGAAGAGCTTGGTTTAAGTAACGTCCATTATTTGGAAAGTAATGGTTACCTAGTGGCAACCCTGCCGGCTAACGATGACCAATTAACACGTAAGATTGGTTTCATCTCTCATATGGATACTGCAGATTTTAATGCAGAAGGAGTATCACCCCAAGTTATTGAATCCTATGATGGAGGCATTATTCCTCTGGGGACCTCAGGTTACAACCTAAATCCAACTGATTTTCCAAATCTCCAGAATTACATCGGTCATACACTTATTACGACAGATGGCACCACTCTTCTTGGAGCTGATGATAAATCTGGTATTGCTGAGATTATGACAGCATTAGCTCATTTGAAGGCACATCCTGAAATCAAGCATTGTGAGATTCGTGTAGGCTTTGGTCCTGATGAAGAAATTGGAATTGGCGCAGATAAATTTGATGTTGATGATTTTGATGTCGATTTTGCCTACACTGTTGACGGTGGTCCATTGGGTGAATTACAGTATGAAACCTTCTCTGCCGCGGGTGCTGAGCTGACTTTTCATGGCCGTAATGTCCACCCTGGAACAGCAAAAGGTCAGATGGTCAATGCTTTGCAATTGGCAATTGATTTTCATAATCAGTTGCCCGCAGAAGATCGTCCAGAGTTGACGGATGGTTATCAAGGTTTCAACCATCTTCAAACAATGACAGGTACTGTTGAAGAAGCAAATTCATCATATATCATTCGTGATTTTGAGACAGAGTCTTTTGAAAATCGAAAAGCAACTTTCCAAGAAATTGCCGATAAAATGAATCAAGCCTACGGTCAAACGCGAGTTGATTTGGTGATCAAAGATCAATATTATAACATGCGTCAAGTCATTGAAAAAGATATGATGCCTGTTGAGTTGGCTAAGGAGGTTATGGAGGACCTAGGAATTGTTCCAGTCATTGAGCCAATTCGTGGTGGAACTGATGGTTCAAAGATATCTTTCATGGGAATTCCGACACCAAACCTTTTTGCAGGTGGTGAAAATATGCATGGTCGTTATGAGTACGTTTCTTTACAAACAATGGAAAAAGCTGTAGATGTTATTCTTGGAATTGTCAGTAATCCCTAATTGCGCTTGCTAAAAACTGATTTTATGGTAGAATTAGATGTAATGGAGGTGCTGAGATGATTAAAATTTTCGGCAAGTATCGTTACCATTGGCAACCTGAATTGTCTTGGCTTATCATTTATTGGTCTTTAGCCATCACGCCAATCTTTATTGCAGCCGCCCTTCTGTTCGAGTTGTACTCGGTGCCCTCACATATTTTGATGCTTTTCACTATTTTTGTTGCTTTATTTGGTCTAGGGTTCCATCGTTACTTTATTATTGAAGATTATGGAATACTGCGTATTGTTTCTTTCAATATTTTTAAACCGCGTAAGGTGCAGATTAGTGATATTGAAAAAGTGGAAGTTATCAAAACCGGCTTGTGTCTCATTTTTAAAAATGGAAAGAAACGTCAGTTTTATATGAGAAAGTGGCCTAAGAAATATTTCTTAGATGCTTTAGCACTTCATCCTGATTTCAAAGGTGAGGTAGAACTAATGGATTATATGACTAATTTTGATTATTTTGCCTTTTATGAGGAATCAAAAAAAGCCCTCAAGATTAAACTTCGCAAATAAGGGCTTTGGTAGGACAAGATTTGACAGCTGTCAAAGTTTCGGGACTATTTTCAATCGTTCTAATAAGTTGGTCGCTATCTTTAAACCTAACGATTCCTTCGTCATCATAATCAAAGACAGGAGAGTAGGTTTGGCACAAACCACAAGCGATACATTTTTCTGGAATTAATGATACTTTCATAGTATTATTTTAAAATAGATTTATTGTTTTTACAAGGAGAAAATCATGAGTAAAAAACCATGGGAAGATAAGGTTTCTGAAGAAGAGTTGGAAGAAGTAGTTGATGCTGATTTTCTAGATGACGAAGATGAGTTTGAGGATTTTGAAGAAGAGGAGGACACTCCTTCAGATGAGAAGCAAGAAAAAGGTGGCTTCATCAATTCGTCATTCTTGACAGTCTTGCTTGGCTTATTCTTTATTATTGTTGTATGTATTTTGTTCTTTGTTTTCTACACATCAAATGTTGGAGGAAGCAAAACTGCAGCGTCTAAGGAATCTTCAGGTTTCTCTTCAACTTCAACTAGCAAAGTTGTTAAATCTTCATCAAGCGAAAAAGATTCAGGTAAGGGTGAAGATAGTGAGAAATCTACTAAAGAGAAATCTTCATCAACGAAAGTATCAAGCTCTTCTAAACATGTTGAAAAAGACTATGCAACTGGGTCAGCTGAAACAACACCATCAAGTGCTGCAGCAGCAACCGACGGTTCATCAATCGTTGTTCAATCTGGTGAAGGTGCCGGTTCAATCGCTGCACGTGCAGGTATCTCTGTAGATGAGTTGGAACGTCTTAACCCTGATCACATGACAAGTGGTTACTGGTATGCTAACCCAGGTGATGTCGTTAATGTTCAATAATTTTAAAAGCAAAGGAACATCATGAAAGATATTAGAATTGCTATTGATGGTCCTGCGTCAAGTGGAAAAAGTACAGTAGCCAAGATTATTGCAAAAAATCTTGGCTATACTTATCTTGATACAGGTGCTATGTACCGATCTGCAACTTATTTGGCCTTGCAGAATGGTTTGACTGAGGAAAATGTACCAGAAATTTTGGAGCAACTATCTCAACATCCGATTTCATTCGGAAAAGCAGCAGATGGTAGTCAGCAGGTTTATGTTGGTGATGTTGATATTACACACCCCATTCGTGATACCCAAGTCACAAATAATGTTTCTTGGGTAGCAGCCATTCCTGAAGTGCGCCAAGAACTGGTTGCACAACAACAACGTATTGCTCAAGATGGTGCTATTATCATGGATGGTCGTGATATTGGGACTGTGGTTTTGCCTGATGCAGAACTCAAAATCTTCTTGATTGCTTCAGTTGATGAACGTGCGGAACGCCGTTATAAGGAAAATATCGAAAAAGGAATTTCTACTGACCTTGAGACTTTAAAAAAGAAATTGCTGAACGTGACTATAAAGATAGTCATCGTAAGGTATCACCTCTTAAACCAGCGGAAGATGCCATTACTTTTGACACTACAGGAGTGTCAATTGAGGGTGTTGTGGAATTTATTCAAGAAAAAGCAAAAAAAATTATTGACAAAGGATGACTCACTTGTTATACTATTAACAATGAGAAAAGCAGAAGTGAGAACTTCTCGCCTTGCGACTTAGGTTGTCTGGCCCAACATGTCAAATCCTTAAAGGGATATTATGTGTGCGGGCTTGTATATCAAGTCCGCTTTGTTTTTCTCTAAAAAAATAAAGAGGTGAAGATCATAGCTAAGAAAGATCTATTCATTAATGATGAAATTCGCGTTCGTGAAGTTCGTCTTGTTGGTCTTGATGGTGAACAATTGGGAATTAAACCATTGTCAGAAGCACAAGCTATTGCAGATGATGCAAATGTTGACTTGGTTCTTATCCAACCACAAGCTACGCCACCTGTTGCTAAGATTATGGACTATGGTAAGTTCAAATTTGAGTATCAAAAGAAACAAAAAGAACAACGTAAGAAACAAAGCGTTGTTACCGTTAAGGAAGTTCGTTTGAGCCCAGTCATCGATAAAGGTGACTTTGAAACAAAACTTCGTAACGGCCGTAAATTCCTTGAAAAAGGAAACAAGGTTAAAGTTTCTATCCGATTCAAAGGTCGTATGATTACTCATAAAGAAATCGGAGCTAAGGTATTGGCGGAATTTGCTGAAAAAACGCAAGATATTGCGATTATTGAGCAAAGAGCGAAGATGGATGGACGTCAAATGTTCATGCAACTTGCACCAATTCCTGACAAAAAATAATTGTCAAACTAACACTATTTTAAGAGGAGAATTTTAAAATGCCAAAACAAAAAACACACCGCGCATCAGCTAAACGTTTCAAACGTACAGGTTCAGGTGGATTGAAACGCTTCCGTGCCTTCACATCTCACCGTTTCCACGGTAAAACTAAAAAACAACGTCGTCACCTTCGTAAAGCGTCAATGGTACATTCAGGTGACTTTAAACGTATCAAATCAATGCTTTCACAAATGCGTTAATCCGCTACAAGCATTACAAATTAACTAAACTAGAACTAATTCGGAGGAATATATAAATGGCTCGTGTTAAAGGTGGCGTTGTATCACGCAAACGTCGTAAACGTGTATTGAAACTTGCTAAAGGTTACTATGGTGCAAAACACATCTTGTTCCGTACTGCAAAAGAACAAGTAATGAATTCTTACTACTATGCATACCGTGACCGTCGTCAAAAGAAACGTGATTTCCGTAAACTTTGGATTACACGTATCAATGCGGCAGCTCGTTTGAACGGTTTGTCATACTCACAATTGATGCACGGTTTGAAATTGGCTGAAATCGAAGTTAACCGTAAAATGCTTGCTGATTTGGCAGTTAACGATGCAGCAGCTTTCACAGCTCTTGCAGATGCAGCTAAAGCAAAACTTGGTAAATAAGAATTAAGATGGGTTTTACCCATCTTTTTTTATGGAGGTAATTATGATTCGTTTAGCAAGAGCAGAAGATATCCCAAGATTACAGGAGTTATTGGGGCAGATTCTTCTAGTTCATCATCAAGCACGTCCTGATGTTTTTAAGTCAGAAGGCAGTAAATTTACAGATGTAGAGTTAGAAGCAGTGATTAATGATCCAAATAAACCTATTTTTGTTTATGAGGCGAAAGATGGGCGTATCTTGGGTCATCTGTTCTTAATGATTAAAGAAGTATCTGATAATAATGGTCCACTAAAGGCTGTTAAGACTCTTTTTATTGATGATTTATGCGTTGATAAGGAGGCTCGAGGTCAAAAATTAGGAGAAAAGCTTTACCAATTTGCCTTGGACTATGCTAAGGAGTTAGGGTGTTATAATCTGACACTTCACGTATGGAATGATAATGCGGGTGCTCTACGTTTTTACGAACGTTTAGGTATGAAACCGAGATATACAGAAATGGAAACTATCCTAAAATAATATGTTTTCATGAGAGAAATTTAACTTACGAGGAGAAAATATTTTTGATATGCTAAAAGAGAACTTTTAGAAATGGAGAATTTTAATGCCTCGTAATTTTAAAGAAGCTTTGCTTTGTACGTTTTTGATGTGTGGAATGATGGTCTATGGAATCTTCTCATCCTTGATTGGACTGGAGTAGTTCCCTTTGTTTGGGGTCACTTTTTCCAAGGTTATCTTCCTGGATTTGTAGTTGCTTTCTTACTGGATATGCTTTTGGTGGGACCACTAGCCAAGACAATAGCATTTGCGATTTTACATAAAGTAAAAGCCCATGATAAACGATGGGCAAAGATTTTAGTGATTTCTGGAACCATGGCGCTATTCATGGTAACCTTTATGTCATTCTATGGATTAGTTTACAACAGTCATTTGGTGACGCTATTATCCTATGGTCGTGCTTGGTTGACAAATGTTATCATGGCTTTACCACTTAATTTTCTAGTGGTTGGTCCAATCTCACGTTTTATCTTGGGAAAACTACAAAAACCTTTGCCTGGTGAAGGAGTCGTTGAGAATTTTGACGACGATGACGAATTACCAACTATTATTTAAGTTGTGAACTGAAGTTAGACTCCAGATTTTATATCAAAAAGCAGTCACATCTGTGACTGCTTTTTGATTTAGTTTTTCTTTTTCATTTCACCGTGTGGGTAGTAAGTCCCTTCTGGCATATCGTTAATGAAAACATGGATAGCTTCCTTAGGGGCTTTTGCAACACGTGATACAACCTCAGTAACTTCGCGAGCAAGTTCAATCTTTTGTTCTTCTGAACGACCTTCAAAGAGATCAATTTTTACAAATGGCATAATGCATCTCCTTAGTTTTGATAGTCCTATTATAGCATGAATTAAGAGAATATTCTAAAGTTTTTAGAAATTCTTGAAATAATGCTAGACTATGAATTATTTTGAAAGAGGTAGGTGTCTTGTGATCTTAGAAAACTATTTGCCTTTTTAATTTGGTATATTCAAAGAGATGAAAACTCTTACTAAAAATGGTAAAATAGTGCTAACTAAAGACAGTAAGGAGTAAATTATGACAATTGATTTTCGCGCCGAAGTTGATAAACGTAAAGAAGCTTTGATGGAGGACCTTTTTGGTCTTTTGCGTATTAATTCAGAACGTGATGACAGTAAGGTTGATGAAAAGCACCCATTTGGTCCTGGACCAGTAAAAGCTTTGGAACATTTTCTTGCTTTAGCTGAACGTGATGGTTATAAAACTCGTAATATTGATAATTACGCTGGTGACTTTGAATTTGGTCAAGGAGATGAGGTATTGGGTATCTTTGCACACTTGGATGTGGTTCCAGCGGGTAGCGGATGGGACACTGATCCTTATGAGCCAGTCATCAAAGAAGGAAAGCTTTATGCTCGTGGTTCATCAGATGATAAAGGGCCCACAATGGCTTGTTATTATGCCTTGAAAATTATCAAAGAGCTTGAGCTTCCAGTATCTAAGCGCGTTCGCTTTATTGTTGGTACAGATGAAGAATCTGGTTGGGGTGATATGGATTATTATTTCGCTCATAATAGATTGAAAGATCCTGATTTTGGTTTTTCTCCTGATGCAGAATTTCCAATTATCAATGGGGAAAAAGGAAATATTACTGCCTATCTTCATTTTGAAGGACAAAACGATGGTGACTTTAGCCTCGTAAGCTTTAATGGTGGCATGCGTGAAAATATGGTTCCTGAATCTGCAAGTGCAGAGTTTACGGCACCTATCACTTTACAGGAACTTGAGTCTAAACTTAATGACTTTGTTGCTGATCAAGAAGTAACTGGTCAAGTGACTGAAGAAGCAGGTGCTTTCCATGTGACTATTCATGGGAAATCAGCTCATGGTATGATGCCTCAAAATGGTATCAATGGGGCAACATACTTAGCACTCTTCTTTAGCCAATTTGATTTTCAGGCTAATGCTAAGACTTATTTGAATTTAGTTGCTGAAACACTTCATCAAGATTTCTTTGCTGAAAAGACAGGTCTTGCCTATACAGATTCTAAAATGGGTGAGTTAACTATGAATGCCGGTGTCTTTACCTTCAACAAGGAATCTGAAGATAATACAATTGCTTTGAATTTCCGCTACCCTCAAGGGGTTGATACGGATGATATTAAGACTTGTCTTGAAAAACTTGAAGAGCCTAAGGCAGTCAGTCTCTCAGAACATGGTCACGTACCGCACTATGTACCAGTTAGTGATCCTATGGTACAGACACTTCTTTCTGTTTATGAGAAACAGACAGGCCTTAAAGGTCATGAACAAATCATTGGTGGCGGAACCTTTGGGCGTCTGCTTAAACGTGGTGTTGCTTATGGTGCTATGTTCCCAGGGTATGTCAATACCATGCATCAAGCAAATGAGTTTACTGAAGTTGAGGACTTGTACCGTGCAGCTGCTATTTATGCAGAAGCTATCTATGAGTTGATCAAATAAAAAAGAAGAGACATTTTGTCTCTTTTTTTGGAGGAAAATATGGAAACACTTGAAGAATTGACACAAGCAATTATGGATGATGAACAAAATAAAACTTATACTGAACAAGGTATCAAACCCTTGTTTAGTATTCCAAAAACGGCACGGATTAATATCGTCGGACAAGCTCCTGGTATC
Source organism: Streptococcus vestibularis ATCC 49124 (assembly GCF_000188295.1). Classification (GTDB taxonomy): domain Bacteria; phylum Bacillota; class Bacilli; order Lactobacillales; family Streptococcaceae; genus Streptococcus; species Streptococcus vestibularis. The sequence goes on from NZ_GL831112.1 coordinate 878,139, forward strand.
CGTGCTCAAGAGTCTGGGCTTTATTGGAATGATCCTAGTGGGGATAATCTACGGGATTGGATGGGTGTTTCGAGAGAAGATTTTTATGAATCGGGTATGTTTGCCATTGTACCAATGGATTTTTATTTCCCGGGTCACGGAAAATCGGGAGATTTACCGCCTCGCAAAGGTTTTGCAGATAAATGGCATGAGAGAGTTTTAGATTTAGCTCCAAATATTCAATTAACCATACTAGTAGGAAACTATGCTCAGCGTTACTATTTGCATCAAAAGTCATCAGCTAAGTTAACAGATACAGTTAAGCATTACAAAGATTATCTTCCAGACTATTTTCCTTTAGTGCATCCGTCACCACGAAATAATATCTGGCAAGCGAAAAATCCATGGTTTATGAAAGAAGTGGTTCCAGATTTAAAAGCATTGGTTCAAAAAATCTTGAGTCAATGAATTCAGATATCTGAACTTGGATTGTCACTAGGTATTGTTTCAAATCAATGAAGCAACTATCAGAGCATACCCAAATATTGTAAAGATTTTGGCCCTTTGGGGCTTTTTTTGATCTTCTAACAAAATTATTTGAAAAATATAATTAATAAAAACTTCAATACCAAACGCATTAATTGCAATATAATTTTAATTTCAATAAGAGCAACATATAAAATTAAAATAACTATTTTTTAGACTAAAGAAATTGCCCTGTTGCACTTCATTTTACAACAGCGCAATGATTTTTTTCAGCTTTCGTAGAATTCTTCAAATGTCGTAAAGAAGACTAAGTGGTGCTATTATATTATTTCTCCGTCCAAACTAGATTCTAATTTTAGGGTCTAGTTTTATTGTTTTAAAGTTTTTGATAGCCTTTTCATACTTATCGTTGCAATTTAAAGAAGACTCATGTTATAATGAATCTAACTAAATGTATAGAAAGATGCAAGGAGATGTGCATGGAAGAATTGAAAAAGCTCGCTGGCGTAAGCGCTGCCAGTTTTGTTGGAGATGGCATGGTTGTTGGACTAGGTACTGGTTCAACAGCTTATTTCTTTGTAGAGGAGATTGGTCGTCGAATAAAGGAGGAAGGTCTCAGTGTAGTAGGTGTAACGACATCTAGTCAAACAACGAAGCAAGCTGAAGGTCTAGGTATTCCTTTGAAATCAGTGGATGATATTGATAGTATTGATGTTACCGTTGATGGCGCCGACGAAGTAGATCCTCAACTCAACGGTATTAAAGGTGGCGGTGGTGCCCTCTTGATGGAAAAAATCGTTGCTACACCTACTAAAGAGTACATCTGGGTAGTTGATGAGTCTAAGATGGTTGAACAACTTGGTGCTTTTAAATTACCAGTCGAAGTTGTTCAATACGGTGCTGATCGATTATATCGCGTCTTTGAATCTAAGGGTTATAAGCCATCATTCCGAGTAACTGAACAAGGTGATCGCTTTGTTACAGATATGAAGAATTTCATTATTGATTTGGATCTCGGCAAAATTAATAATCCAGTTGCTTTAGGTGACGAACTAAAAGCTATGACTGGTGTTGTTGATCATGGTTTATTCAATGGAATGGTTAACAAGGTTATCGTTGCTGGAAAAGACGGTGTTAAGATTGTTGATGCTAAGGATTAGTCCTGTTTAATTTTCTTTTAAATTGTAAATGAATAAAGTAACTTAATAGTTATGTTATTACTAGATTATTATGTAGAAAGGAAAGAGGTAATTTCGAAAGATTTTAGCTCTTTGTGGTGTTGTTATGTCCAAATTTAATCGAATGCATTTAATCGTTCTTGACTCAGTAGGTATTGGTGCAGCTCCAGATGCCAATAACTTTGTCAATGCTGGTGTTCCTGATGGAGCTTCAGATACCCTTGGACATATTTCTAAAACTGTTGGTTTGAATGTGCCAAACATGGCTAAACTTGGTCTTGGAAATATTCCTCGCGAACAAGCCTTGAAAACTGTTCCAGCTGAGAGCAATCCAACTGGTTACGCAACTAAGTTAGAAGAAGTCTCTCTTGGAAAAGATACCATGACAGGTCACTGGGAAATCATGGGACTTAATATTACAGAGCCTTTCGATACTTTCTGGAATGGCTTCCCAGAGGAAATTCTTACTCAAATCGAAGAATTTTCAGGACGCAAGGTCATCCGCGAGGCCAACAAACCTTATTCTGGTACAGCAGTTATCGATGATTTTGGACCACGCCAAATGGAAACAGGCGAATTGATTATTTATACATCAGCTGATCCGGTTCTTCAAATCGCAGCTCACGAAGATATTATTCCTGTTGAAGAATTGTATCGTATTTGTGAATTTGCTCGTTCTATCACTTTGGAACGTCCAGCTCTTCTTGGTCGTATCATTGCTCGTCCTTACGTTGGTGAGCCTGGAAACTTTACTCGTACATCTAACCGTCGTGACTTGGCTGTTTCACCATTTGCTCCAACTGTTTTGGACAAATTGAATGAGGCTGGTATCGATACTTACTCAGTTGGTAAGATTAGTGACATCTTCAATGGTGAAGGTATCAACCACGATATGGGCCACAACAAATCAAATAGCCACGGTGTAGACAATTTGATTAAGGCTATGACATCAGAAGAGTTTAAACATGGTTTCTCTTTCACAAACTTAGTAGACTTTGATGCCCTTTACGGACACCGTCGTAATCCACATGGCTATCGCGATTGCTTGCATGAATTTGATGAGCGCTTGCCTGAAATTATCGCTGCTATGAAAGAAGATGATCTCTTGATGATTACTGCAGACCATGGTAATGACCCAACTTATGCTGGTACAGACCATACGCGTGAATACATCCCATTTTTGGCTTACAGTCCAGCCTTCAAAGGTAGTGGCTTGATTCCAGTTGGACACTTCGCCGACATCTCAGCAACAATTGCGGATAACTTCGGTGTTGAGAAAGCCATGATTGGTGAAAGTTTCTTGGATAAACTTGTCTAAAATGAAACGTTATGCACTTCTGGTTCGTGGGATAAATGTCGGCGGTCGTAATAAGGTAGTCATGGAAAAATTCCGACATGACCTTGATAAACTTGGTTTTAAGAATGTTTCCTCCTATATTAATAGTGGAAATTTTTTCTTTGATTCACCCATGATGAAAGAAGAATTACTTTTAGTAATAGAAGAATTTTTGAATAAGTCTTACTCATTTATTACCGTCTTTTCCCTTTTCACACTAGAGGAATACCAAAATGAGTGTAAATCTCTACCAAAATGGTGGGAAAATGATTTGTACAGAAAAGATGTCCTCTTTTATACAGTACAATTAGACAAGGATCAATTAAAGAGAGTAATAAATTCTTTTGATTTGGCAGATGAGACTCTTCATTTTGGGGAATTAGGAATTTACTGGGGGAAATATGATAAGACAAGCTACAATCAAACGGCTTATCATAAAAATCTATTAAAGTCATCATTTTATCCTTATATTACGATTCGAAATGCAAGAACTTTTTCAAACATTGGTCATTATTTAAAAAAATAAGGAACTAAAGGAGATTTAGATGTCACTACTTGAAAAAATTAGAGTTACGCAAGCCTTTTTGGAAAGCAAAGGAATTGAAAAACCTGAGTTTGGTTTGATTTTGGGTTCTGGACTTGGAGAATTGGCTGAAGAGGTCCAAGATGCTATTGTAATCGATTACGCAGATATTCCAAACTGGGGACAATCAACAGTAGTCGGTCATGCAGGTAAACTTGTATATGGTACTTTGTCTGGACGTAAGGTATTGGCTCTTCAAGGACGTTTCCATTTTTATGAAGGAAATCCTCTTGAAGTGGTAACTTTCCCTGTACGTGTTATGAAAGCTCTTGGTTGTGAAGGTGTTATTGTAACGAATGCTGCTGGTGGTATTGGCTTCGGTCCTGGTACTTTGATGACTATTACTGACCATATCAATATGACTGGTCAAAACCCATTGATCGGTGAAAACTTGGATGACTTTGGCCCACGTTTCCCTGATATGTCTAAAGCCTACACACCAGAATACCGTGCTACTGCCCATGAAGTGGCTAAGAAACTTGGTATCAAGCTTGATGAAGGTGTCTATATCGGTGTAACTGGTCCGACTTATGAAACACCTGCAGAGATTCGTGCCTATAAGACATTGGGGGCAGATGCAGTTGGTATGTCCACTGTTCCTGAAGTTATTGTGGCAGCTCACTCAGGCTTGAAAGTTCTAGGAATTTCATGTATCACTAACCATGCTGCTGGTTTCCAAGAAGAACTCAACCACGAAGAAGTTGTAGAAGTGACTGAACGTATCAAGGGGGACTTCAAAGGATTGCTTAAAGCTATTTTGGCGGAACTCTAAGAAATGATTTCTCAGGTAAGGAGACGTTTAAGGTTGTTACTAAAATTCCTTAAGCTGAGTTTAGCTGTTATTGGGACTGGCGTTGCTTCAGGGGTTGTTGGAATTTTTTGCCACTATCTTCTAGAATTTATACAAGTTCTTGCGTTTGGTAAAGATAAAGGGAACCTCTTGTTACAGTTTCAATCAGTGAGTGCTTTTCGAAGGCTCTCAGTCTTACTTGTTGTTGGGGTCTTATCTAGTTTATTTTGGTATTTTCTTCAACGGCGTGTCACCTTACTTTCTATTAGCAAAGCTAAAAAACTCGTTGGTAAAAGGAGTCCAAATTTTCTAGGTCAGTCTCTACATGCATTAATCCAGGTGGCAATCGTTGCTGCTGGGGCCTCAATAGGCAAAGAAGGAGCACCTCGAGAATTGGGTGCTCTCTTTGGTGGTAGTCTTTCTAAAGGATTGCATTTAGACATTTCCGATAGACAATTATTAATTGCTTGTGGTGCTGGTGCAGGGCTAGCCTCTGTTTACCAAGTGCCTTTTGCTAGCGCTTTATTTGTTTTGGAAACATTAGGAGTCTCTTGGACACTAAAGAATATTATCATTATTTTTGCGACTACTTATGTATCTGCTTATTGTGCTAAACCAATTGTTGGTGGACACGCCTTATATATAGTCGATACAGTGACTATTGATTCTTCCAGTTTCATACAGGCAATCATCTTAGCGTTATTTGTAACACCATTTGCCATAATATTTGGATATTTTGCAAAGAAGGCCAGTAGCCATCGTATTACAGGTAAAGAAATTCTTTGGACGTTGCCCTTTGCCTTTCTAATTCTTGGTGGACTATCAGCTAACCTTCCTATCTTTATGGGAAATGGACAGGTTCTAGCTCAATGGATTTTTTCTGGGAACTCTTCAGCATATCTTCCTGTCATTCTCATCATCAAATGTCTATTGGTCTGTCTACTTTTAAGGAGTGGTGCTTATGGTGGAACTCTGACGCCATCGTTTGCTTTAGGTGTAGGTACGGGTTATCTGATAACGGTACTTCTTGGAAATTTTGGATTTTCTCATAGTCTTAGTTTAGGAATGTTACTAGGGGCAACCGTATTTTTAGGAACAACGCTTGATGCCCCTCTAACAGGAATAGCCTTAGTTGTTGGTTTTACAGGTACTGGAGGTGTTATCGTATTCCCTCTTATACTAGCGAGTATCCTATCAAGGATAATAAACAATAAATGGAAGAAAAGATTATGAATATTCATTTTATTTTACACGAAAAATTTGAGGTTCCAGGAGCTTATTTGAAATGGGCTCAAAAGCGTGGACACCATATTTCGTCAACAAAGGTTTATGAGAAAGAGAAACTTCCAGAAACTGTTGATGATATTGATTTCCTTATAGTAATGGGCGGACCTCAGTCACCTGATGAAGATCGTCAAGTCTTTCCATACTATGATCCAAAGGCTGAAATTACATTAATTCAAAAAGCTATTGATGCTGATATCTATATTGTCGGGGTATGCTTAGGGGCTCAACTGTTAGCTGGAGCTTATGGTGGGAAATATGAACATAGTCCAGAACGCGAGATTGGCGTTTTCCCTTTGACCTTAACAGAGGAAGGATTAGCTGATGAGCACATTAAAGATTTTGGTTCTACTTTAAACACGGGTCACTGGCATGGAGATATGCCTGGTTTGACCGACAAGGCAGTTGTTCTTGCGACCAGTCAGGGCTGTCCACGCCAAATAGTTCGCTTTAGCCCTAAACATTATGCCTTCCAAGCACATTTAGAGTTTGACCTTGAAGCGATTGATTTACTGATAGCTGCTGATGGTGAAGAGCACTTGTGCCAGCAAAATAAACAGTTACCTTTTGTTCAAACGCCAGATCAATTACGTAAAAACGATTATTCTGAAATGAACAAAAAGTTATTTGCTTTTCTAGATTCACTAATCCAGATCTAAACATTTAAGTAGCTCATATACTATTTATATAATAGTAGAAAACTTTAAAAAAATATAACTTAAGGATGGTGCAGCAGGTATTCATATTTGAAAACGAGTGGAGAGTTTAGAAAATAGCTAACCTTCTTAGATGCGTAGAGCTATGTCAGCCTTCCTAATTTTCAGTCACTTTCTAGTTGCTCTTTTACCTTAATAAATAATAGAAAGGATGGGTTAACTGTATTCACTGAACTGAATACGGGCGGAGAACAGTGAAAAAGATAGAATGGATAGCATTTGCAATGCTTCGTCAGTTTCCTATTTTTACTTCGTCTCTGTCGCCCTTTATAGATTAATTATGTCAATTCATATTTCTGCCAAACAAGGAGATATTGCTGATAAGATTCTTCTTCCTGGGGATCCTTTACGTGCAAAATTTATTGCCGAAAATTTCCTTGAAGATGCTGTGTGTTTCAACGAAGTACGTAACATGTTTGGTTACACAGGAACATACAAGGGTGAACGTATCTCAGTAATGGGGACTGGGATGGGGATGCCATCTATCTCTATCTATGCACGTGAGCTCATTGTTGACTACGGTGTCAAAAAATTAATTCGCGTAGGAACTGCCGGTTCTTTGAATAAGAATGTTCACGTTCGTGAGTTAGTTCTAGCACAAGCAGCAGCAACTAACTCTAACATTATTCGTAATGACTGGCCTCAATACGACTTTCCTCAAATTGCAAGTTTCAATCTCTTGGATAAGGCTTATCACATCGCCAAAAATTTTGGTATGACAACACATGTTGGTAATGTTCTATCTTCTGATGTTTTTTACTCAAATTATTTTGAAAAAAATATTGAGCTTGGGAAATGGGGCGTGAAGGCTGTCGAAATGGAAGCAGCAGCACTTTACTACCTTGCAGCCCAACACCAAGTAGATGCTCTGGCTATTATGACTATTTCTGATAGTTTGGTAAATCCAGATGAGGATACAACTGCTGAAGAACGTCAAAATACCTTTACTGACATGATGAAAGTAGGTCTTGAAACTCTTATTGCAGACTAGATTATGAAAAGGATGTCTGTAGCTATCTTTTTTGATTAGCCGAAAGATTATATTATTTCGATAGCTAGAAAAGTTAAAAGTTTTCAAACTACAAGAATACTCTAAAAGTATTTTAAGGAATTTGTCTTTAATGATTAGATAAATAACTGATAATCTCATGAAATATCTTGAAAATGTGATATAATACTTACAATATTAGAGATAGTGATAAAAAATAGATACTTGATAGGCTTATGAAAAACGGTTTCTTCTTTTTTAAAAATAATGACAATTGAAATGAAGTTATACTAATGTTATAATGATGATGGAAAATGTCTAATTTTAATATTCAGGAGAATTTTATATGAGTTCGCGTACGAAGCGTAAGCAAAAATGGACGAACAATAGATCGTGGGTAATGGTCAACTTTGGATTGACCATTCTGTATGCTATTTTGGCAGCGGTCTTATTATTCACTATGTTCAATTATAACTTCCTATCTTTTAGGTTTTTGAACATAATTATTACCTTTGGTTTGTTACTGGTTCTTGCGGTTAGTATCTTCTTTCAGAAAACCAAAAAATCACCACTAGTGACAACGGTTGTATTAGTAATCTTTTCACTATCTTCTTTGGTTGGTATTTTTGGATTTAAACAACTGATTGATATCACTAATCGTATGAATCAGACTGCAGCTTTTTCAGAGGTAGAAATGAGCATTGTGGTTCCGAAGGATAGTGATATCAAAGATGTGAGTCGGATTACTAGCGTTCAGGCACCGATTAAAATTGATAAGAAAAATATCGATACTTTGATGTCAGCTTTAAAGGATGACAAAAAGGTTGATGTCAAAGTCGATGATGTCGCTTCCTATCAAGAAGCTTATGACAATCTTAAGTCTGGAAATTCTCAAGCAATGGTCTTGAGTGGTTCTTATGCTAGCCTATTAGAATCAGTTGATAGTGACTACGCTTCAAATCTAAAAACTATTTATACCTACAAAATTAAAAGGAAGAATAACGGTTCTGCGAAACAGGTGGACTCAAAAGTTTTCAATATTTATATTAGTGGTATTGATACCTATGGTTCGATTTCGACAGTATCACGTTCAGACGTTAATATCATTATGACTATTAATATGAATACGCATAAGATTCTTTTGACAACAACACCTCGTGACGCATATGTTAAGATTCCTGGTGGTGGAGCGAACCAGTATGATAAGCTAACTCACGCAGGTATCTATGGTGTTGAAACATCAGAGCAAACTTTGGAAAATCTTTATGGTATTAATATTGATTATTATGCACGTATAAATTTCACGTCATTCCTTAAATTGATTGACCAACTTGGTGGTGTGACCGTTCATAATGATCAAGCCTTCAAAAGTCTTCATGGGAAGTTTGATTTCCCAGTTGGAGATATTCAAATGAACTCAGAACAAGCACTTGGTTTTGTTCGTGAGCGTTATAGCTTGGATGGTGGTGATAATGATCGTGGTAAAAATCAAGAAAAAGTTATTTCAGCGATTGTTAACAAAATAGCTTCACTTCATTCAGTATCAAACTTTACGTCAATTGTTAACAATCTTCAAGATTCTGTTCAAACTAACATGTCTTTGGATACCATTAATGCCTTGGCTAATACACAACTGGATTCAGGAACTAAATTTACAGTTACATCTCAAGCAGTGACAGGTACAGGCTCAACAGGACAATTGACTTCATATGCTATGCCAAATTCTAGTCTCTACATGATGAAGCTAGATGATTCTAGTGTGGAAAGTGCTGCTCAAGCTATCAAAAATATGATGGAGGAAAAATAAGTGATTGATGTTCACTCACATATTGTTTTTGATGTCGATGATGGTCCTAAAACTTTAGAGGAAAGTTTGGAACTCATTGGAGAAAGTTACGCTCAGGGTGTGCGTACGATTGTTTCTACCTCCCACCGTCGTAAGGGGATGTTTGAAACCCCAGAGGATAAAATCTTTGCAAATTTTTCAAAAGTTAAAGAAAAAGCAGAAGCACTTTATCCAGACTTAACTATTTATTATGGTGGTGAACTTTATTACACCTCAGACATTGTGGAGAAACTTGAAAAGAATCTTATTCCGCGTATGCACAACACGCAATTTGCTTTGATTGAGTTTAGTGCCAGAACATCTTGGAAGGAAATTCATGACGGGCTGAGTAATGTTATACGAGCAGGGGTAACACCGATTGTTGCTCACATTGAACGCTATGACGCCCTCGAAGAAAACGCTGATCGAGTTCGTGAAATTATCAATATGGGTTGCTACACACAAGTTAATAGCTCTCATGTCTTAAAAACAAAGCTATTTGGCGATAAAGAAAAAGTGAGAAAGAAACGTGTACGCTTTTTCTTGGAAAATAATTTAGTTCATATTGTTGCTAGTGATATGCATAATCTTGGTCCAAGACCACCATTTATGAAGGATGCATATGCTATTATTAAAAAAACATATGGGACTAGACGCGCACGTAATCTCTTTATCGATAACCCCCAAACACTACTTGAAAATCAATACATATAGGAGAAACTATGACTCAGGAAAACACGAAACGTGTTGAAATCGATGTGCTTGCACTATTACATAAACTTTGGAGTAAAAAGGTGTTCATCCTTTTCACGGCCTTTTATGTAGCTGTCTTTGCTTTCTTGGGAACTTACTTCCTAATTCAGCCTACATATACGTCATCTACACGCATATATGTGGCTAATCAAACCAATGACAGTAAAAATATTTCAGCTCAAGATTTGCAGGCTGGTACATTTTTGACAAAAGACTATAAAGAAATTATTACATCTAATGATGTCTTATCTGAAGTTATCAAGGATGAAAAATTGAAGATGACTGAAGCTGAGCTTGCTAAAAAGATTTCGGTTAATATCCCTACTGATACACGTCTTATTTCGATTTCTGTAAGTGCTAAAACAGGTCAAGACGCTCAACTCCTTGCTAATAAGGTACGTGAAGTTGCTTCAGAAAAAATCAAGAACGTGACAAAAGTTGAAGATGTTACAACACTTGAAGACGCTAAATTACCGGAATCACCATCTTCACCAAACATTAAACGTAATGTACTTATTGGAGCAGTGTTTGGGGTATTCCTTGCAGTGGTTGGTGTATTAGGTCGTGAAATCTTAGATGATCGCATTCGCCGTCCAGAGGATATTGAAGAGACTCTTGGAATGACACTTCTTGGAATTGTCCCTGATACAGATAAAATTTAAGGAGAAGAAATGCCTCTATTAAAGTTAGTAAAATCTAAAGTACAGTTTGCCAAACAAACAGAAGAATATTACAATGCCATTCGCACAAATATTCAATTTTCTGGTGCTCAGATGAAAGTGATTTCTATTAGCTCTGTTGAAGCTGGTGAAGGAAAATCAACGACATCTGTTAACTTAGCGATTTCATTTGCTAGTGTTGGGCTTCGAACACTTTTCATTGATGCAGATACTCGTAACTCTGTTTTGTCAGGGACCTTTAAATCAAATGCGCCGTATAAAGGTCTTTCAAATTTTCTTTCAGGAAATGCTGATTTAAATGAAACAATTTGTCAAACTAATATTTCCGGTTTGGATGTCATTGCATCTGGCCCTGTTCCACCTAATCCAACAAGTCTTTTGCAAAATGATAATTTTAGACATTTGATGGATGTTGCTCGCAGTCGTTATGATTACGTCATCATCGATACGCCACCAATTGGTTTGGTAATTGATGCCGCTATTATTGCCCATCAGGCTGACGCAAGTATCTTAGTTACAGCAGCTGGAAAAATTAAACGTCGCTTTGTAGCCAAAGCTGTTGAACAATTGGAACAAAGTAGTTCTCAATTTTTAGGTGTCGTTCTTAATAAAGTTGATATGACAGTTGATAAATATGGGTCATACGGTTCGTACGGTTCGTATGGATCATATGGTGAGTACGGAAAAAAAGGAAAACAAAAAGAAAGTCATTCAAGAGCACATCGTCGTAGAAAAGGATAGCGTTAATGGTGATAATGCGGCTCCTTATGCATTAATATTTAAAGAGGAGTTAAGAGTGAAAGAAAAACAAGAAATTCGTCGCATTGAAATTGGAGTTGTACAGTTAGTTGTGGTTGTGTTTGCAGCCTGGTTAGCTAGTAAATTACCTTACACTGAGATAACCAAAGGAAGTATGGTCATTCTAGGCGTGGTCCATGTTGTCACATACTATATCAGTAGTTATTATGAAAATCTTAAATATAGGGGCTATTTAGATGAGCTTATTGCAACTGTTAAGTATGGTTTTATATTTGCTCTAGTTGTAACCTTCCTATCATTTTTTGCAGATGGTGATTTTTCGATTTCACGACGAGGTCTTCTATACGTCACTCTAATCACATGTACTTTGTTATATCTGACAAATACTCTTCTAAGGTACTTCCGCTCATCCATTTATACGCGCCGTAAAGGAAATAAAAATATCCTCTTAATTTCTGATCAAGCACGTCTGGAAGATGTTTTGATTCGTATGAAAGACAATATGGATGGTAGGATTACTGCGGTCTGTGTTTTGGATAATCCTTATTTTACAAGTCCTTTTATTAAGAGTGTGAAACCTGAAAATCTTGTTGAATATGCTACACACTCGGTTGTTGATCAAGTGCTAATTAATCTACCTAGTGAACAGTACAAAATTTGGGACTATGCCTCGCCTTTTGAGCTTATGGGAATTCCAGTATCCATTAATTTAAATTCCCTTGAATTTATGAGTCAAGGTAAAAAACGTATCCAACAGTTGGGTCCTTTTAATGTTGTTACATTTTCAACGCAGTTTTATAGTTACGGTGATATCGTAGCTAAACGTTTTCTTGATATCTGTGGGGCCTTATTTGGTTTGCTCCTATGTGGTTTAGTCGGAATCTTTCTTTACCCTCTTATCCGTAGGGATGGTGGACCAGCAATTTTTGTTCAAGATCGCGTAGGTGAAAATGGACGTATCTTCAAGTTTTATAAATTCCGTTCGATGCGTGTAGATGCCGAAGAAATTAAGAAGAATTTGATGTCTCAAAATAAGATGTCTGGTGGTATGTTTAAGATGGATAATGATCCACGGATTACCAAGATTGGACATTTTATTCGTAAAACGAGTCTTGATGAACTTCCACAATTTTGGAATGTTCTAAAAGGTGATATGAGTTTAGTTGGAACACGCCCTCCAACATTGGACGAATACGAATCGTATACGCCAGAACAAAAACGTCGGTTAAGCTTTAGACCAGGAATCACTGGTCTTTGGCAAGTAAGTGGTCGTAGTGAAATTACTGATTTTGATGAAGTTGTCAAACTAGATGTTGCTTATATGGACGATTGGACAATCTGGCGTGATATAAGAATCTTATTAAAGACAATTAAAGTAGTAGTAAAGAAGGATGGAGCAAAGTGATAGCTTTCTCCATTTCTTTTGATGGTGATTAAATGACAAAAACAGTTTATATCGTTGGTTCTAAGGGAATTCCAGCAAAATATGGGGGATTTGAAACCTTTGTTGAGAAGTTAACAGAGTTCCAACAAGATAAAGATATTCAGTATTATGTAGCTTGTATGCGTGAAAACTCTGCTAAATCAGGTATTACAGCAGACACTTTCGAACATAACGGTGCTAAATGCTACAATATCGACGTCCCAAATATCGGGCCTGCACGTGCCATCGCTTATGACATCGCAGCTCTCAATAAGGCCATTGAAATTGCCAAGGAAAATAAAGACCAAGCACCAATCTTTTATGTTTTGGCCTGCCGAATTGGTCCATTTATCTCAAGTATTAAAAAGAAAATCAGGGATATCGGTGGTACCCTTATGGTTAACCCGGACGGTCATGAATGGCTTCGTGCTAAATGGAGTCTTCCTGTCCGTAAATATTGGAAGATTTCAGAACAACTTATGGTTAAGCATGCAGACCTTCTGATTTGTGATAGTAAAAACATTGAATCATATATTCAGAAGGATTATGCCAAGTATCGTCCTCAAACAACCTACATTGCCTATGGAACAGATACTACTAAATCTCGATTGACTAAAGTTGATGATAAGGTACGCACATGGTATTTTGAAAAGGGTGTCATTGAAAACAATTATTATCTTGTTGTAGGACGTTTTGTGCCTGAAAATAACTATGAGGCTATGATTCGTGGCTTTATGGCATCTAACTCTGACAAGGACTTTGTTCTCATTACCAATGTTGAAGAAAATAAATTTTACGACAAGTTGCGACAGGAAACAGGTTTTGACAAGGACCCTCGAGTTAAATTTGTCGGGACTGTCTATGATCAAGAATTGCTCAAATACATTCGTGAGAATGCCTTTGCTTACTTCCATGGTCATGAAGTAGGTGGTACCAATCCATCCCTTCTTGAGGCTCTTGAGTCTACTAAGCTCAATCTCTTGTTGGATGTTGGCTTTAACCGCGAAGTTGGAGAAGATGGTGCTCTCTATTGGAAGAAAGAACAATTAGCAAGTGTCATTGATCAAGCTGAGCAATTGGATGAACAAGCTATAGAAGATCTCAATCAAAAATCAAGTAAACGTATCTCTGAAGCCTTTACTTGGGAAAAAATTGTTACAGATTACGAAAAAGTATTTAAAGGATAGAAATGCAGAAAATTTTATATCTCCACGCTGGTGCTGAAATGTATGGTGCTGATAAGGTTTTGTTGGAGCTTATTAAAGGTTTGAATAAAGACGAATTTGAAGCACACGTTATTTTACCCAACGACGGTGTCTTAGTGGGTGCTTTAGAAGAGGTCGGTGCAAAGGTTAAAGTTATTGATTACCCAATCTTGCGCCGTAAATATTTTAATCCAAAAGGGATTCTTGAGTACTTTGGCTCCTATAACCGTTACTCCAAACAAATTGCTCAGTATGCTAAGGAGAATGGCATTACTCTTATTCACAATAATACGACTGCGGTACTTGAGGGGATTTATCTTAAACGGAAGTTGAAATTACCTTTGATTTGGCATGTACATGAAATTATCGTAAAACCAAAAGCAATCTCTGATTTCATCAACTTTTTGATGGGGCGCTATGCGGATACGATTGTGACAGTTTCAAATGCTGTTGCTAATCATGTCAAGCAGTCTCGTTTTGTAAAAGATGACCAAGTTCAAGTCATCTATAATGGTGTTGACAATGCTGTTTATCAGGTGATGGATGCTAGTGCGGTCCGTGATCAGTTTGGTATCGCCCAGGATGCTTTGGTGATCGGAATGGTTGGTCGAGTGAATGCCTGGAAAGGGCAAGGCGACTTTTTAGAAGCTGTGACTCCAATCTTAAAGTCTAATCCAAAAGCAGTAGCCTTTTTGGCAGGAAGTGCATTTGAAGGTGAAGAGTGGCGCGTGGAGGAGTTGGAGAAGGCTATATCAGACTCACTAGTATCTGGACAAATCAAGCGAATTGACTATTATAGCAAGACAACAGAACTCTATAATATGTTTGATATCTTTGTCTTGCCAAGTACCAATCCAGATCCACTACCAACAGTCGTACTAGAAGCGATGGCTTGTGGTAAACCTGTAGTCGGTTACCGTCATGGTGGTGTCTGTGAAATGGTTAAGGAAGGCGAAAACGGCCTTCTTGCCACACCAAATCAACCTTCTGAATTATCCAAGGCTATTCAAGAATTGGCTGAGAACACTGAGAAGAGAGAACAATTTGGAAAGGCATCTGTTAAACGCCAAAAAGAACTCTTCTCATTACAAAGTTATATTCGGAATTTTTCGGACTTGTATAAGAAATATTAAATAATCAAATTCGCTGAAAAAAGGATTATATCCGAGCTGGTTTAAAGATTTACCATATATCATTGAATGTTGTAAGTCAGTTAGATCAGAGAGGAGAAGAATTAGAGTAGAATAAAAATTTAGGTAAATAATCTATGAAACCACTATTAACTGTCGTCATTCCAGTATATAATGTTGAAAGATATTTAAAACGTTGCATTGAAAGTGTTCTTGCCCAAGAATGGAAGGACTATGAGATTCTACTTGTTGATGACGGGAGTACTGATCATTCTCCTCAAATCTGTGATGACTATGTTAAGGCTTATGACTTTATCTCAGTTATTCATAAAGAAAATGGTGGACTTTCTGAAGCACGGAACACAGGTATTTCTCATGCCAAAGGAGAATATGTTTATTTTCCTGATTCAGATGATTGGATTGAACCAGATACCTTTATAGCGTTAGTAGAAGCGCTAGAATCTCAAGAGTTTGATATTATTTCTTTTAATCGTGAGTTTGTGAAGGGTGAAGAGGATGTTATCGTTTCGGATCCAGTAGTGACTCAAGTATTTGAAGGTAAAGATGCTTTTGTGCAAATGCTGAAGCATAGTTATATTACTGGGTTTGCTAATGATAAAATCTATCGAAAATCATTATTCACTGATCATAACATTCAGTTTCCAATTGGGAAATACTATGAGGATCTTGGCACTAATTACAAACTGTTTCTTGCGGCTAAGAAGGTCTATGCAACTAATCAAAAATACTATCACTACTTAATCGACAATCCAGATTCTATTACACAGTCTTGGAATGAAAAAAAGTTTAGAGATATGTTTGGGTTTTATAAAGAAATGTTTTATTCTGATTTTGTACGTTCGCAATTAAATCAAGAAGAGTTGCATATCTCACAACTGTATTATGTAAATGGATTGACTCATATTTTAGCTAGCTTGTATAAAGCTAAGCTAGATCGTCAATATGCTGAAATAAGAAATGATGTCAATCAGGAATTAAGAAAAAATAAAATAATGTATAGTGAAATAAAATACCTACCAAATAGGATGAAATATTTGTTATACCGTTTGAACTTGTTGAAGATGGCTTTTACTATACAAGGAATGAAGTAAGAGATTTAGGGGATTATGTTGAAGTACTCAGTCATTATACCGGTGTACAATGTAGAGAACTATCTTCATCGTTGCATCAATAGTATACTTGTCCAAGAATATACTGATTTAGAAATTTTATTGATAGACAATGGATCTACTGATAGTAGTGGCAGTATTTGCGATACTTATGCTAGTGAGTACTCAAATATCTCGGCCTATCATATTGAAAACCATGGTGTCGGTTCAGCTCGAAACTTTGGTTTAGCAAAAGCTCAAGGTGAATTTATTTGTTTTGTAGACGCGGATGATTATCTAGTAGGAAACTTGTTTTCTGATATGGAAAATCAGTTGGATTCTGGATTAGATTTATTGGTATTTAGTTACTATAACTCTCTTGAAAAGAACCTATCAGAAACGACTAGATCAGCAAAAATTCTTCCTATTGAAGGAAAAAAGATAGGAATCAGTTCATTGCTCTCTTTACGGAATTATTTTTATCAGACATGATGTATACTGTTTGGAATAAAATTTATCGTAGAGAGTTCTTGGAAGAGCATCGAATAATGTTTGAGCAGTATGAATTAGGAGAAGATGTTCGATTCAATCTAAATGTATTTGAATGTGTTCATACAATTTCATTTTCAAAAACTTGTTATTATGTTTATGTCTCGGGTAGAACAGATTCTGCGATGGGGCAGTATAATCCCTATCGGATGAGCTATCAATTGGAAGAACTAGAAAAAGTTGATCAGTTGATGACAGGCTGGGACATCCATGATGATCAATTTATTGATCAAATAAAGGCTCGTATTTTGATGAGTAATATACAGAACATATCAAATCAAAAGATGTCTCTTTCTAAAAAACGACACTATGTTGAGGTGCTGTGTAGAAATCAAGAGATGATTGCATTGCTAAAAAAAGCGACTTCTCCGCTTCACCCTCTCGTTAGACGGTTATTACATTTCAGAATGTATCTGACAGTAATTTTTTTAAAAAAACTACAAACCTTGATAAAATAGGGATATTCGCTATTTAGTTGTGAGAGGTTTTTATGGATACTAGTAATAAGATTTTATAATCATGATTGAAAGGTTTGGATGACTATTGTGACGAACAATCGTTTTATCTCAGAAAAAATTTATTTATGTACCTTGTTTGTATGGGTTGTTGTCGCTTCATTAGTCACAACCACTTATTTTATTCGGTTAGATGGCTTTTTATCGCTTTATCGATCATTACTTTATCTTACGATTTTCGCATTATTGATAAAAGAGTTACTGAACTTGTCGAATACTCTAAATTACTTTAGATTCCATTGGAAACAATTATTAACAGTAACGGTATTTTTTCTTGCGATGTTTATAGTTGCAAAAAATCGCGATGGGATGTTGGATATAAATGTGCTACTCCTTGTTTTCTCTGCTAGAGATATTGATTTTAGAAAATTATTAGGAACTTTTTCTTTAGCGACATTCTTGGTACTTTGTTTGACAATTTATGCCAGTCAAAAAGGTATTATTGCCAATATGTTTATGAATGCAGATGGTGGTTATCGCTTTAGTTTGGGATTTAACTACGTTTCATTTGCTTCCCAGAGAATGTTTTTTGCCTTGTGTAGTTATCTAATGTTTCGAGGTAAAAAAATTACATACATTGAATTGATGGCTTTACTCTTGGCTACGATTTATATGTACCAACAAACTTCGACATCTAGTCCATTTTACTTAAGTATCTTGATACTAACCTATGCTTTGTTGAGTGTTAAAATTTTTAAAAAAGAGTTTATCATTGGAAATTTCTGGACAAAGACACTTGTGCAGTACGGTTTTATTTTAGCTTTAGTGATTATCTTGTATTTTTGTTTTTATTCATCTGGGAATTTATTTCACTTAGTCGATCAATTTACGCATAATCGCTTGCGTCTCAGTGTCAATGGTTTTCAAAATTTTGGTGTATCTTGGTTAGGGCAACCAATTTCCTTTACAACTCTTGATATATTTGGAAATTTCACTAGTAATTACAATTATATTGATAGCTCTTTTGTTCAATTATTGGTTATTGATGGCTTGATTGTCAGTGTATTTATGTTGTTTGCATTGACAAAAGTGATGCGTTATTTTGTGTCCATTCAAAAAGATATCGTACTGGCTTGCTTAGGGATTATGATTATCCATGGCATGTTTGATCCTCAGATGTTAGTTCTTCGTTATTCTCCATTAATCTTGTTTATCAGTCGCCTGTTTATTCTGAATGAGGATACGAACATTGAATAAAGAAGAGCATTCGTTAAATCTAAAGGAAGGCTAAAACAAGTTATTGTACTTATGAAGGTTCTTAAAAATTACGCCTATAATCTTTCCTACCAGCTACTGGTGATTATCCTACCGATTATCACTACCCCATATGTCACTCGGGTATTTAGCTCTGAAGATTTAGGAACTTACGGCTATTTCAACTCCATTGTTACCTACTTTATCCTTTTAGCGACTTTAGGGGTAGCAAATTATGGTACTAAGGAGATTTCAGGGCACCTGCAAGAGATCCGAAAGAATTTTTGGGGGATTTATACCCTCCAGTTAGGTGCGACCTTTGTTTCCATCCTGCTCTATGTCTTGCTGTGCTTGTCGCTTCCTTCAATGCAAAATCCTGTGGCCTATATTTTGGGGCTCAGTTTAGTTTCAAAAGGACTGGACATCTCCTGGCTTTTTCAGGGATTGGAAGATTTTCGTAAAATTACTGTTCGAAATATCACGGTCAAACTGGTTGGAGTCATCTCCATCTTCTTGTTTGTCAAATCTGCCAATGATCTTTATCTCTATGTATTCTTGCTCACCATCTTTGAGCTCTTAGGTCAGCTTAGTATGTGGCTACCTGCCCGTGAATTTATTGGGAAAGCCCGTTTTGATATGGCCTATGCACGGGTGCATTTGAAGCCAGTCATTCTGCTCTTTTTACCGCAGATTGCCATTTCCCTCTATGTCACCTTGGATCGGACCATGCTGGGGGCACTTGCTTCTACAAAGGATGTAGGGATTTACGACCAAGCCTTAAAACTCGTAAATATTTTGTTGACCTTAGTTACCTCACTGGGAAGCGTTATGTTGCCCCGTGTATCGAGCCTCTTGTCGTCGGGAGACCACAAGGCTGTCAATAAGATGCACCAAATGTCCTTTTTGGTTTATAATTTGGTGATTTTCCCAATCATTGCAGGCATGCTGATTGTTAACGATGACTTTGTTCAATTTTTCTTGGGAAAAGATTTCCAAGATGCTCGCTATGCCATCGCTATCATGATCTTCCGTATGTTCTTTATCGGATGGACCAATATTATGGGGATTCAAATTCTTATCCCGCATGATAAGAACAAAGAATTTATGCTATCCACCACCATTCCTGCTATCGTCAGTGTCGGGTTGAACCTGCTCTTCTTGCCTCGTTTTGGTTTTATCGGTGCAGCCATTGTATCCGTCTTAACAGAATCTTTGGTATGGCTGATTCAATTGTACTATACCCGTCATTACCTCAAGGAAGTTCCAATTATCGGTGCGATGACAAAAATTATGTTCGCATCTGCTCTGATGTATGGCCTCTTGCAACTTGTAAGACCGTTCCTACATTTCACCCCTACCCTAAATGTACTCGTATATGCGGTGCTTGGTGGGATCATTTACCTGCTTGCTATTCTAGTTCTGAAAGTGGTAGATGTAAAAGAATTAAAACAAATAATAGGGAAAAATTAGAAATGAAGAAAATACGGAATATAAACTTAGACTTGATTAAAATAATTGCTTGTATCGGAGTTGTTTTGCTTCACACTACGATGCCAGGGTTTAAGGAAACAGGGCAATGGAATTACTCATCTTATTTATATTATCTAGGTACTTATTCAATTCCCTTGTTTTTTATGGTGAATGGTTATTTATTATTGGGCAAAAGCAAGATAACATATCCCTATATACTACATAAAATAAAATGGGTTCTAATAACAGTGTCGTCATGGACTGTTATCATCTGGTTACTTAAAAGAGACTTCACAATTAATCCAATTAAAAAAATTTTGGCTTCTTTGCTACAAAAGGGTTATTTCTTCCAATTTTGGTTTTTCGGCTCATTAATACTAGTTTATTTATGTTTGCCGATATTGAAGAAGTATTTACATTCAAAAAGAAGTTATTTATACTTTCTATCTGTATTAACAATTATTGGTTTGATTTTTGAATTGATAAATTTTTTGCTTCAAATGCCAGTGCAAATTTATGTTATACAGACGTTTAGATTATGGACTTGGTTCTTTTACTATATTTTAGGTGGCTTTGTAGCACAATTCGATATAGATAATTTAAAATCAATCTTTAAGGGATGGATGAAAATTGTTAGCATACTTTTGTTATTGATTTCACCGATAATATTATTTTTCATAGCAAAAAATACTTATCATAATCTTTTTGCTGAATATTTTTATGACAATCTTTTGGTGAAAGTAATTAGTTTAGGACTATTTCTTACTTTATTGACGCTAACTATTGATGCTTCTAAATATAGAATGATCTACTTGTTATCAGTCCAAACGATGGGGGTATTTATTATACATACCTATATTATGAAAATATGGCAAAAGTTGATAGGATTTAACATAGTAGGTGTATACTTATTTTTCCCTGTATTCACATTAATGATTAGTTTTCTAATAACTATGATATTAATGAAAATCCCTTATATCAATCGAATAGTTAAGTTATAAAAAGGAGTTTTTGATGTACGATTATCTAATTGTTGGTGCTGGTTTGTCTGGAGCCATTTTCGCACACGAAGCAACAAAACGTGGTAAAAAAGTAAAAGTGATTGACAAGAGAGATCACATCGGTGGAAATATCTACTGCGAGGAGATTGAAGGCATCAACGTCCACAAGTACGGTGCCCACATTTTCCATACGTCCAACAAAAAAGTCTGGGACTATGTCAACCAGTTCGCTGAATTCAACAACTATATCAACTCACCGGTGGCTAACTACAAGGGGAACCTCTACAATCTTCCCTTCAACATGAATACCTTCTATGCCATGTGGGGCACTAAGACTCCTCAAGAAGTCAAGGACAAGATTGCTGAGCAAACGGCGGATATGAAAGATGTTGAGCCTAAAAACTTGGAAGAACAAGCTATCAAGTTGATTGGTCCAGATATCTACGAAAAGTTGATCAAGGGATATACAGAAAAACAATGGGGACGTTCTGCAACAGACCTTCCGCCATTTATCATCAAACGTCTTCCGGTTCGTTTGACTTTTGATAATAACTACTTTAATGACCGTTACCAAGGAATTCCAATCGGTGGTTACAACGTCATCATTGAAAACATGCTTGGTGATGTAGAAGTAGAACTTGGAGTTGACTTCTTTGCCAATCGTGAAGAGCTAGAAAGATCAGCTGATAAAGTGGTCTTTACAGGGATGATTGATCAGTACTTTGACTACAAGCATGGGGAGTTGGAGTACCGCAGCCTGCGTTTTGAACACGAAATCTTGGATGAGGAAAATCATCAAGGTA
Organism: Streptococcus vestibularis ATCC 49124; assembly: GCF_000188295.1. Lineage (GTDB taxonomy): Bacteria > Bacillota > Bacilli > Lactobacillales > Streptococcaceae > Streptococcus > Streptococcus vestibularis. Next base: position 899,895 of record NZ_GL831112.1, read on the forward strand.
ATGCTGTAGTCAACTACACAGAGCGTAAGATTCCTTATACTCGTATCATTGAGCATAAGCACTTCGAGTATGGAACCCAACCAAAGACTGTCATCACGCGCGAATACCCAGCTGACTGGAAACGTGGGGATGAGCCATACTACCCAATCAATGATGAAAAGAACAATGCCATGTTTGCTAAGTATCAAGAAGAAGCTGAGAAAAATGACAAGGTTATCTTCTGTGGACGTCTTGCAGATTATAAATACTACGACATGCACGTGGTCATTGAGCGTGCCTTGGAAGTCGTTGAGAAAGAATTTACTAAATGACACAAGAAAAGATTGATATCGTTGTTCCCTGGGTCGATGGTAGTGATCCAGAGTTTATCCGTGAGAAACAAGCTGTGACTGGTCATTTTGCTGATTTGGGCGAAGAGATTGATGGAGAGCAGCGTTACCGTGATTATGGTATTTTAAATTACTGGTTTCGAATGATTGAAAAACATGCTCCTTGGGTAAATAATGTCTATTTGATTACCAATGGGCAAAAGCCAGACTGGTTGAATTTGGAACATCCAAAACTCAGATGGATTACTCATAAGGAATTCATTCCAGAAGAGTATCTGCCTACCTATAATTCTGCTGCTATTGAGCTTAACTTCCATCGGATTGAAGGATTGTCGGAGAATTATTTGTATTTCAATGATGATATGTACTTAATCAGAGACAGTCAGCCTTCAGGTTTTTATAAGAATGGACAACCCAAGCTTTTAGCTGTATATGATGCTTTGGTTCCTTGGTCACCTTTTACGAATACTTATCACAATAATGTTGAGTTAATCTATCGCCATTTTCCTAATAAGAAGGCCCTAAAGTCTTCGCCCTGGAAATTTTTTAACTACCGCTATGGGCATTTAGTTATTAAAAACTTGCTACTTTTGCCATGGGGGCCAACAGGCTATGTGAACCAGCATTTACCTGTTCCTATGAAAAAGAGTACCTTGGCGCATTTATGGGAAATTGAAGCAGAAACGTTAGATAAAACGTCACGAAATAAAATTAGAGACTATGGAGTGGATGTTAATCAATACATCTGTCAGCATTGGCAAATTGAAAGTAATCAGTTTTATCCTGTATCAAAGAATTTTGGAGAGTCGATAGGTGTAAATCAAGTTGATAGGTTAGAGAGTATCTTTAAAGATAAACATAAAAATCTACTTTGTGTGAATGACGATGTTGACTTTAAAGAGGAGAATATCATTCGTTTTAAGGAAATCTTGAAAGAGCGCTATCCTGAGAAATCAGCTTTTGAAAAATGAGAAATAAGAGATGAAATACTATTTAAAAGAAGAATTTTTACACGATAACAATGTTAAAAATGCAGGTAATAAGGCACGGAATGATGTTGAAGAAATTGTAAAGAGAGAAGGGTATCAGTCCTTGGTTCTTTCGGTTGATAATTGGTACAATATGAGTATAATAAAGGCTCAAATACATAAGGCTAAATCATTCAGCCAGTCTTTAAATCGTTTGAATAAAGGGGATGAACTTCTAATTCAATTTCCAATGCTTCATCATAGTTTTTTCACTACTTTACTTGTTAAAAAAGCAAGAAAAAGAGGTGTGAAAATTCAGTTTATCATCCATGATTTGGATGCCCTTCGTTTTATGAATAGTCAAGCTGCTCCGTTAAAACAGAGAGTTCGAATGAAAATCCAGGAGTCAGGTCTTTTAGGTGTAGCTGATGGCATTATTGCCCACAATCCAATTATGAAATCTGTTTTGGTGGATAAAGGGGTTGATGCAGATAAGATTATTAGCCTTGGCATTTTCGACTATTTGATTCCAAATTTCCAAGATAAGACGGGGCTTACTAAGAATCAGCCAATTATTGTAGCTGGTAATTTGGCTCAGGAAAAAGCTGGTTATCTTTACTCCATTCCTGAAGAACCTGCTTACAACCTTTATGGTGTTGGTTTCGACGAGAGCAGAGCTCTTACGAATGAGACTTACTTTGGGTCATTCCTACCTGACGAGCTACCATCAGCTCTTGAGGGTGGTTTTGGGCTTGTCTGGGATGGTGATAGCGCTGAGACATGTAGTGGTGTATTTGGTGAGTACCTACGCTATAACAACTCTCACAAGGCGTCACTATACTTGGCCTCTGGTTTTCCGCTTGTGGTTTGGAAACAGTCTGCCTTGTCTCACTTTGTTCTTGAGAACGGCTGTGGGATTGCAGTAGAGTCACTTCATGATTTGAAGGCGACAATCGACAATCTTTCAGACACTAACTATCAAGATTTGGTTGAAAATGCTAAGTGTGTTGGTAAAGGCATCCGTGATGGTCACTATCTGATTACAGCATTAAACAATTTGAAATAAGAAAATCCTCATGTTTGTGAGGATTTTTTGTATTATTTA
>NZ_GL831112.1:902512-908646 GCF_000188295.1 Streptococcus vestibularis ATCC 49124
CTCTATAGTGGTTTTACCCACTACAGAAATTATAGAGCCATTATTTAGAGATTTCAAATTGGTATTGGGTTCCTGGAACTGTTCCATTTGAAAAGATTGCTTCAATATAGTCCTTATAAGTGATTGACTTGGATTTACCTGCTTTTACGAGCTCTTGATCACGCCATATATATGGATCAGTAGCATTGCTGTCACGCTTGGCGAGATAGAGGTACTCAATATAGGTTCTGTCATCAACAAAGGCGCCAACAACCTTTTCTTTACCATTGTCAGATCGGGTGTACATGCGAGTCGTTCCACCACCATCAAGTAAGAAAGCTAGGCGAATATTTGAGTAGCCTAAATTTTTCAAAAGATTATAAATATCTTCGTGATTTAATCCTTTATTGAGAGAAGTGTGGCCGTAGGTTTGGATAATATGGATAATACCATCATAGGTCTCGACGTAAATAGAACGGGCATTCGGTTGGTCAGGATCACCTTTTTCCCAATTTTTATCTAGCTTTTTATCCTTAACGATAATTCCGAAGGCACCTGTATCCCAACCGTTACTTCCCATGTGTGTGAACATTTGTGCCGTGTCTATATTAGGATAGGTCCCAGCAGTTATATTATTTTGATCATCCCCATAAAGAAGGCCAGTTTTGCCAAGTTTGATTTCTTTTTGAGCGAAAGGACGATCTAGACCCTCATAAGACCAAAAACCTGAGTTAATCAGAGCAAGAGCTTCTCTACGATTAGCCTCGTACTTAATACTTTGCTCTGTGAGTTCAGGATTATTATCTTCGGTTCTCCCTTTTTGAAGGACATACTTTCCGTCTTTTTTGAAAGATAGAATTTGCATATCTACATTCTTAATACTGCCTTTTTCAAGTAGGACTGACTGGTCGAGGAGCTCCTTATTTTCTATGTTAAAGGTCAATCCATCCTTGTCTGATGGCATGGAAAGCTTTTTAATATCTCGATTGTTGAAATAGATGGTGAGGTAGAGCAGTCCACCAACTATAGCACCTATCATTAGAAGATAAAATAGCATTCTTAAAAATTTTTTTAATTTCATACTATCATTATAAACAATCTAGGCTGGCAACACAATCTTAAGAACATTAAATATCCAAGAATAGTATCAGTTTTCCTATCATGATACTGGTAAGAGTTTTCTAAAAAGGTTATAATAAGAGTAAGTTAGTCAAGGAGGTACTTTATGTCTATTAAGGTGATTGCATCAGATAGGGATGGGACATTTTTAGAGGATAAAGGAAGCTATGATAAGGAGCGTTTTAATCATATTTGAGATGCTATGGCTGCGCGTGATATGCACTTTGTCGTTGCATCAGCTAATAGTATGAGTAGTCTTAAACCCATGTTTGCAGAGACTTTTGACCGCCTGCATTTTGTAGCTGAAAATGGTGGACAGGTGGTTAGCTATGACAAGCTTCTGTGTCAGGAGTTCATGGGATCTAATGATGTTGAAAATTTGCTAAGGTATTTTAATTATGATTTGTTAGCTAAAGCAACTATATTTAATGGTGCTCAAGGCTACTATATGTTAAAAGGGTCTAGGGTTAATTTTGAGATGATAACAGAAGAAGAGCAAAAAGCCCTAGAAGCTGCCATTCAGCGTTTGAATGGGCTGGAGGAGTTAGATGATGATTTCATCAAAATTACAATGTTACTGAGTCCTGAAGAAGCTAATCGTGTTTCAGAGGCTTTTAATCGTGATTTCGATGGTAATCTTGTCGATGTTCCAAGCGGTTTTGGTGCCATTGATTTCATTCAAAAAGGAGTTCACACTTAAGATTGGATTTGTTTGAGGCAAATGTTATGGCCTTTGGTGATGGCGATAATGATATTGAGCTCCTGCGTATGTCTAGTCATTCTTATGCGATGGAAAATGCCAGCCCTGCTTTTTTGCAAGTGGCAGACCAAATAGCACCGCACCATAAGGATCAAGGGGTATTGACTATCTTAGAAGATTATTTAGGTTATCGTAAAAAAGGGTGGTAAAGTAATGAAGTTATATTTAATGAGACATGGTGAGACATTATTTAATACACAAAAGCGTGTTCAGGGATGGTGTGACTCTCCTCTAACTGAAAATGGAATCTGTCAGGCAGAACAAGCTAAGCAGTACTTTGCGGAGAAAGGTATTTCTTTTGATGCTGTCTGTTCATCTACGCAAGAGAGAGCAACTGACACGGCAAAGATTGTGGCGCCTGAGTACACTGTAACCCAGCTCAAGGGAATTAAAGAAATGAATTTTGGGTCTTTTGAAGCTCAACCAGAGCATCTCCTACCCAAACATCGTCCAGGTTCACGATCTTTTGAAGATCTCTTGGTCCCATACGGTGGCGAAGATATTCGCAAGGTTGGACAGAGGGTTTTAAAGACTGTCATAGAGAAAGCAGAAGAACATACTAAGGAGGGTGCTGAGAATCTTCTATTTGTTAGTCATGGAGCGGCTTTATGGGGGTTAATTATTACTATGGATTTGCCATTTCCTGAAGGGATAGGCTTTGGTAACTGCAATATTTGTGTTTATGATTATAACAAAGGGCAATTGGGACTCCTTCAGGTGGTTGACCCGATTTCTGGTTTAGAGGTGACATTATGAAAGAATTTTATTTAATGAGACATGGACAAACACGATTTAACGCTCAACATAGGATTCAAGGGGTCTGCGATGCTCCTTTGACGGAAGTCGGGATTGAACAGGCTAAAAAGGCTGGTCAGTATCTAGCCAAGCAAGAGACAATTTTTGATCATGTCTTTACGTCAACCTCTGAGAGAGCTAGCGATACTCTAGAAATTGTGACAGGACGAACAGATTATGAAAGACTTAAAGGTCTTAGAGGACAGGATTTTGGATCTTTTGAGGGGCAACCAGAATATCTTACCCCTAAAGCCTTACCTGATGGACAAGGCTTTGGTGATTTCTTTGTTCAATTTGGTGGTGAAAGTACAACTCAAGTCCGGGATCGTATGGAGTTGACTGTTAGAGCTATCATGGAGAGTGTGGCCGAGGGCTCTAAGTCCTTGCTTGTTAGTCATGGTCCATCTATTTTGCAGTTCTGTAGGCGTGTTTTAGATCCTGTTCCAGATATTCATGGCCTTAAAAATTGTTCTATCTTACATTTTACCTATAATCAAGGTCAATTTGAATTGGTTTCAATTTATAACCCTGTGGAAGAAGAGTATATCTACGGAGGAGAAGGATGACAAGATTCTATTTAATGCGACATGGTCAAACACTTTTTAACACACTTAATCGGATTCAAGGGTGGTGTGACTCGCCCTTGACTGAAAAAGGTAGAGACCAAGCTCGTCAGGTGCGTGCTTATTTTGAAAAACATCATATGGCTTTTGATCATTATTACTGCACGACAACTGAAAGGGCTTCTGATACGCTTGAATTGGCTACTGGGCGTACTGATTATAAACGTGTTAGGGGACTTAAAGAAATGCATTTTGGTATCTTTGAGGGTCAGCCAGAGTATCTTCATCCTAAAACTCAAATTCAGGGCCATTTCGGTGACCATTATGCTAAGTTTGGAGGGGAAAGTCAAGCCCAGTTTGTAGAACGAGTTGTAAATGGTGCAAGGGAGATAGTAGATAAACATCCAGGCCAGTCCATTTTAGCTGTTAGTCACGCTGGAGCCTTGATGACTTTTCTTCATGCTGTTGAGCCAGAGCGTGCCTTTCAGTCTTGTCCAGGCAATTGTGCCATCTTGGTCTTTGATTACGATGGATCGGACTTTCACTTTGTCAAACTAATAGATCCTTTAACTGATCAAGAATTCATGGAGTTTTAGTTTCTTTCTTTAAACAAAGATAGTAAGAACCCCTTTCTTAGTGTATAATGGAAGGGTATTTTAAATTTGGGAGTGCCTATGAAGTTTACAAAAAATCAGTTCATTTGGATGGCTGTGCTGTTTTTCAGCTGTTTCTTGATATATACCTATTGGGAAACAGTTGTTTCGATTTGTAACACGATATTTGTCGCCAGTCAGCCCTTCTTAGTTGGAGCGGGAATTGCCTTTGTGGTCAATATCCTGATGTCTTTTTATGAAAAAATACTGGTCAAGTTTATACCATTTGGTTTTATCACTAAAATTAAACGTCCCGTTTCCCTGCTCTTGGCTTTTGCGACCATCGGTTTGGTCTTTACTTGGGTAGTATTCACTGTCCTTCCTGATTTGATTGACAGTATCAATACCTTGATTAGTCAAGATCGCTCGGCTATTAATAATTTGATTAATTGGTTACTTAAGAACAAATCTTTGCAGAAGGTTATCCAAGACCTGGGTGGTGTGACACAGGTTAGAGAGCTAATCAATAGCTACAGTGCTCAGTTACTTCAACAAATCATGACTGGTTTGACGAATTTCTTGACTTCCTTGACTAGCCTACCGTCAACTTTGATTAATCTCTTTATTAGTGTTGTCTTTTCTTGCTATGTCTTAGCTGGGAAGGAGAAACTTGGTAATCAGGTTAATCGCTTAGTAGATGTCTATTTGGGGCGTTATGGTAAAACTTTCCACTATGTGGTTGGTATTCTAAATAATCGTTTCCGCAATTTCTTTGTCTATCAGTCTATTGAAGCCTGCATTTTGGGGACCTTATGTTATATTGGGATGCGTATCTTTAATTTTCCTTATGCTGCGACCATTTCTATCCTGATTGGCTTTTCAGCAATGATACCAGTTGTGGGTGCCTATATTGGTGTTACCATTGGTACCATTTTGATTATGACTCATTCCGTGACCTTGGCACTTTTGTTTGTTGCCTACGTGGTTATTCTGCAACAGTTTGAAGGAAATCTCATCTATCCCTATGTGGTTGGTGGTTCTACCGGACTTCCAGGCATTTGGGTTATCTTTGCCATTACCATAGGATCTGCCTTAGCGGGGATCTTGGGTATGTTGGTTTCCGTTCCAGTAGCCGCAACCCTTTATCAGATTGTTAAGGATAATGTGGTTACACGCGAAGAAGCCAAAGCAGTTGCTTCTTTAGAAAATAGTGATTAATTCAAACAGACTTCGGTCTGTTTTTTCGTGTTATAGTATCAGATTTCAATAATATAATTGCAATCGTTTTCTAAGTGTTAAACTATGAGTAAATTGAACAATACAAGGAGATAAAAGATGACTTATACATTTCCGAAAGAATTTCTCTAGGGTGGTTCAACAGCTGCCAACCAGTTTGAAGGTGCTTATAACCTAGATGGTAAAGGTTTGTCTGTCCAGGATGTGACTCCAAAAGGTGGTGTCCCTTTTGAACCTGGGGCTTTGAATCCTTTGATTACTGAAGAACCAACACCAGATAATCTAAAGCTAGAAGGTATAGATTTCTATCACCGTTATAAAGAGGACATAGCACTTTTGGCAGAGATGGACTTCAGGGTCTTTCATATGTCAATTGCATGGTCTCGTATTTTCCCAAATGGTGATGATGCTGAGCCAAATGAAGCAGGACTAGCCTTCTACGATAAAGTCTTTGATGAATTGGCTAAGTACGGCATTGAACCACTTGTAACCTTGTCTCACTATGAAACACCTCTAAACTTGGCGCGTGAATACAATGGATGGACTAATCGTAAAATTAATTGGTTTTTATGAAAACTATGTTTGCACCGTCTTCACACGTTATAAAGATAAGGTCAAATATTGGTTGACCTTTAATGAAGTGAACTCTGTTCTACATGCACCGTTCATGTCAGGTGGTATTGCAACTCTCATGGAAAAGCTATCTAAACAGGAACTCTACCAAGCAGTCTACCACGAATTAGTCGCTTCAGCTTCAGCAACCAAGATTGGTCATGACATCAACCCTGATTTTAAGATTGGTTGTATGGTTCTTGCCATGCCAGCTTATGGAATGACAGCTAATTCTTTGGAACAGTTGGCTATTCACGAGTTTGAAAATCAAAACTATCTCTCTCGGATATTCATGCACGTGGGAAATATCCGACTTACATTAAAGGATATTTCAAAAAAGCATAGTATTGGAATACAATTTGCCCCTGGCGATGATGAAATTTTGAAGAATATCGTTGATTTTATTTCATTCTCTTATTACATGTCTGTCGCACAGCATACAATACAGAAGACTATACGATTGGTAAAGGAAATATT
>NZ_GL831112.1:908932-912997 GCF_000188295.1 Streptococcus vestibularis ATCC 49124
GAAATATTATGGGTGGTGTTGAAAATCCCTACCTTGAGAAATCTGAGTGGGGTTGGGGCAATTGATCCAATCGGTCTTCGTCTAGTTTTGAATGACTTCTATAATCGTTATCAATTACCATTGTTTATCGTCGAAAATGGTTTGGCTGCCAAGGATGTCCTTGTCGATGGTCCTGATGGTTCAACAGTTGAAGATGATTATCTTCGAAAACACTTGATGCAAGTCAGTGAAGCTCTTCAAGATGGTGTGGAGCTTTGGGGTTATACGACTTGGGGGACAATTGATTTGGTTTCAGCCTCAACTGCAGAATTTAGTAAACGTTATGGTTTCATCTACGTTGATCGAAATGATGATGATAGTGGTAGCTTGGCACGTTATAAGAAAAAGTCATTTGCTTGGTATAAATCTGTTATCGTAAGTAATGGTGCTGCCCTTTACAAATAGAAACTTGTTAAGAATCTCAGCAAAAGCTTGAGATTCTTAATTAGTATTTTAGTACAATGTTGATAAATAAGGATTTCGTTGGATATATTTGTGTTATGAGTATCGAAATACCATATATTGTAATTTATGTTATTTAACACATTTTTTGAAAAAGTGGTAGAATAAAAGTGTGAAAACGTTCTTATATTTTCTGAAGAAGTGGCTAGTCTATTTCTTTGCTTTTCCTACTTAGATGGAGGTAGCGATAATGAATGATTTGAAAAAAGTTCTCTTAGCTGGAATCGGATTGACTGCTATGACAGTAGATAAAGCTGATAGTTTTGTCAAAGAGTTGGTTGAAAAGGGGCGCTTGACTGTTGAAGAAGGTAAGGAACTGGAACAAGAGCTCAAACGTCAAAGTAAGGAAGAAGCTCAAGAATTTTTAGCTAAACTCGATGCCAAGAAAACTTCAGTTGAGTATGCGACTAAGGAGGATGTGAAACGTCTTGAAGAAAAACTTGACGCTTTGCTCAGTCAAAATAAATAAAATGTAAGGAGACTAAAATGGCAAGTAAACGATTGAGACATGTGTTGAAGGTTTTCTCGTCAGTTGGTCTCCTTTCTTATCGTGAAAAGCATCTTCCTCAAGACCAACAGACAACACCTGTCAAGCTCCGCCAAGCCTTTGAGCAATTAGGACCTAGTTTTGTTAAAATTGGTCAAATCCTATCCACGCGCTCTGACCTTTTGCCGGAAAACTATATCAAAGAATTATCAAAGCTCCAGAGCTCAGTTCCTCCCTTGAATAAAGAGGAAGTCATGACTGCCATTAAGAGAGAATTACCCAATGGGCTTTCTGACAGTTTCCTTGATTTCTCGGAAGAGCCCTTGGCTTCTGGTTCTGTAGCTCAGACTCATAGGGCTAGATTGTTGTCTGGTCAGGAAGTGATTATAAAAATTCAGAGACCAGGTATTGATAAGGTCGTTAAGGAAGATATTCAGCTTCTCATTAAGCTTGCACGGCATATACCTAAGCATTTTATCCCTATGGTCGATGTTCAAGAGGTTCTGGAAAATCTGCGTGAAACCCTAATCAAGGAACTTGATTTCAGGAATGAAGCAGAGGCCATGAAGCGTTTTAAGGCAAATAACAGGGCTGTTGCTTGTCTAGGTGTCCCAGAGGTCTATGATTCCTTTACGAGGCCACACCTCATAGTCGAAGAGTACATCGATGGGATTCCCCTTAATGACTACAGCCAACTGATTGAGGTTGGCTATGACCTGGAAGACGTGGGTAAGAAACTAATGCTGTCATTTATCAAGCAAGTGTTCAAGGATGGCTATTTTCATGGTGACCCTCATCCTGGAAATCTGTTGGTACGTGATGGCAAGATTTGTTTCATTGACTTTGGAATTATGGGTGAGTTGGAAGCGGGGATGCGTGCGTCCTTAAATGACATCTTATATAGTTTTACTGCTCAGGATGTTGACGGCATGACTAAGGCTATTTTGTCAGTTACTCAGTTTGATAATGGTCTAAATCGTGCAGCTCTAAGTCAGGATGTGGAGCAGATGCTGGGCCGTTATTCTGGTGTAGAACTAGGCAGTCTGTCGATGACAGATTTGCTTGAAGATTTGCTGGCTATTTTCCAGAAGAATCATCTTAAAGCCTCTTCTCAAATTACTATTTTGGAGAAATCTTCGATTCAAATTGAAGGTATTTTTCGAGAATTAGCACCAAATATGGATCTGATGACCCTGGCCAAGGATTACTTCCTAGAGAATATGGGGCCGGATATGCTTAAGCAGACCCTAAATAAAGAGACTATCTTGATTGAACTCTTTTACCTGCTTCGCAATGGAAAAAATATTCCACGTCGCCTGCATCAGCTCTTGGAGCAGATTTTAAACGGACGAATCGTGCTTAACCATGATTTTATTGACTTTTCAGGTAGGGTTAAAGTCTTTGAGAAAGTTTTAAATAATCTGGTTTTAGCCTTGCTGACATTGGCATTTCTTCTGTCTGGTGCTCTTTTGTCCAATAAATCAGATTTTCAAAATCTTGCTTGGCTATTTCTTGGAATTGGAACTTTCCTAGCTTTAGTTACCGTAGGTCGTATAATATTTAAGAAAAAAGGATAAGGTATGATGGAAACAACTAGGCCTGAGCTTGTGGCTTATCAAAAAGAACGTTTAGCTAAATTTGTAAGTGAAAATCAAAAGTTAGACAAGGGACAAATTGTTTTTGCAGGGGACTCTATCACGGAGTTTTTTGCATTGAAAAAATATTTGGGTCGAGAGTTTCCCTTGGTAAACCGCGGGATTGCAGGAACAGACTCGGTTTGGCTTTTAGAACATCTTAAAGAGCAAGTTTTAGATTTGGAACCCAGTAAATTGGTTATCTTGATTGGAATTAATGACATTGGACGAGGTTACCCCATTCAAGATGTCGTCAATCGTATTTCCGATATTATCATGACAGTTCGACAAGAATCTCTATATACAGAAATTTACTTGCTAAGTGTCTTTCCCGTCAGTGAAAGATTGGAATATGCTTCGAAGGTTAAAATTCGAAACAATGCTACTGTAGGTGAACTTAATCAACAACTAGCAGTCCTACCTGGCGTGACTTATGTCGATCTTTTTGATTACCTTACGGATGCTCAAGGACAGTTAAATGCCAACTATACAACTGATGGTTTGCACTTGAGTCCACAAGCTTATCAGGTCATAGCAGAACCAATTATAAAGGAGATTTTAGAATGAAGGTAGGCTTAGTCCTAGAAGGCGGTGGTATGCGTGGTTTATACACAGCTGGTGTCTTAGACGCCTTCTTAGAAGCTGGGATCAAGGTGGATGGCGTTGTCTCGGTATCTGCTGGAGCACTTTTTGGTGTCAATTATCTCTCTAACCAACCCAAAAGAGCTCTTCGCTATAACAAGCGATTCATGGGGGACCGTCGTTACATGAGTTTCTGGTCATGGCTGACAACCGGTAACTTCGTTAATAAGGAGTTCTCCTATTATAAGGTTCCTATGGAGTTAGATGTTTTTGATCAGGAAGCTTTTGCTGAGTCTGGTGTTCCCTTCTATGTGGTCACTACAGATATTGAGACGGGAAAACCAGACTATATTAAGATTGATCATGTCTTTGAGCAGATGGAAGCCTTTCGTGCAAGTTCCGCTCTACCCTTGGTTTCTGAAATAGTCGAGTACAAGGGCAAACGCTACATGGATGGTGGTCTGTCTGATAGTCTTCCCATTGATTTTATGGAAAATATGGGATTTGATAAATTCGTTGTGGTTTTAACACGCCCTAAGTCTTATCGTAAACAACCTTCTAAAACTAGCAAGCGGATTTACAAGCTCTTTTACCGCAAGTATCCTGAATTTGTTGAGGTGCCTTCAAATCGCCATATACACTACAATAAGAGTATTGAGAAGATTGAGACTTTGGAAAAAACTGGAAAAGTATATGCCATTCGTCCAGAGCATGCTCTTGAAGTTGGTCGATTGGAAAAGGACCCAGAAAAGTTCGAAGCTATTTATCAAGAAGGATTGGAACAAATACGTAATGATATGTCCAATCTCAAAATATTTCTTGGAGATAACTAAAAAACGTGCTTTTCTGGGCACGTTTTTT
>NZ_GL831112.1:913447-928570 GCF_000188295.1 Streptococcus vestibularis ATCC 49124
ATATTAATATATTTTATTGTTTATAAAACGTTATACCGTAGTATTATAGCATAGATTTCAGCAATTTTAGTTTTCTATTTAAAATCAGAAAAAAACGTGTCATAGACACGCTTTCTTTTATTTATGTTGTTCTCGAGCCAGACGTCGTTCTTTAACTTTCTGAAGACGTCCCTTTTCATTTAGATAAATCAAGTAGAGAAGTCCAATTGGAACAAGGCAGAGTAGCCAGAAATAAACTGGGAGTTGGCCATTATTTGTTGCTTTTGTAGCCTTTTTATCTTTTTGCTTACTTCCAAAATCGAACCATCCCTTAACTTTTGTAGCTTTAACAGAAGTAGCCTTGATATTAGGTGATACTGTCTTCAGACCATTATCAATAACAATTTGATCATCTTTAACAGAGATTTTAGGGTCTTTGCCTTTTTTGACTGTGGCGTAGACATCTTTTTCGACATTGTATTTTTTACCGTCGATTTCTTGTTCACCCTTGCTAAGAACTTTCTTGTAAGAGAAGTCTTTATACATTTTCTCAACGAGAGCATTACCAAAGGTATGACGAATCTCTTCACCTGTTTGGTCAGACCAATCACCAGAGCCCATGATGACAGCAATCATACGTTGATTACCACGTTTGATGGTGTCAATATAGTTGAAGGCACCTTCTGGGCTAGATCCTGTCTTCAACCCATCAACCCCATCAATTCCGTATTTGGCACCTGGAATAGAGTAGTTGTAAGTCTCGAAGGTTTCCTCGTAAGGTGTTCCCTTCTTAACTGTGACAACAGGTTTGCTAGTGTACTTGAGAATTTTTGGGTATTTCTTGATGAAGTTATAGGTCATGATAGCCAAATCACGCGCAGTTGTTTGGTTGGTTTGGTTGTTATCATAACGTTGAGGACTGTAGTAACCTTTGAAGGCAACAGCAACGGCACCAGAAGCGTTAAACCATTTGGTATTGGTCATCCCCAGCTCTTTAGATTTTTCATTCATCATGTCTAGCCATTTATCAGGATTATTATTGGTCAAGTAGTTGGCTAGCATCACAGTTGTAACGTTAGAGGATGGCACCGCTGTCATGGTAATGAGCTCTGAAACCGTGTAGTCAACACCAGCAACAATCTTGTTGTTGGAGATTTCATAAATATCGGCAATAGCTTGGTCTGTAGGAGTAGCTGTAATAACAGTATCTTCTGAAATTTCTCCTTTGGACATGGCTTCGAAGACCAAGTACAGGGTCATAGCCTTAGACATAGAGGCTGGGTCACGGATTTCATCAGCATTCTCCTCCCAGAGGACATCTCCGGTAGTTCCATCAATTAATAGAGTAGATTTAGGACGATAGGCCTCTGTCGCTTCAGTATAACCAGCAGCGCGTGTAATATCCATTAATTCATCTGCACTAGACAAACTAGGGGCTAGGGCTAGACAAGCTGATAAAAGGATGGAAACAATTTTCTTTTTCATAATGTGTCTCCTTTATTTTATATTGGTTCTGTCGTAGGCAGAACCAATATAAATACTTTAATAGAATTTATGTATCAACCAAATTTAAAAAGACAAATTTGATGGTGATAAACACTTCCATTATACCATATAACATACTGTGTTTTCGTAATATTTTATATTTTAATACAATTTTTAGAATCTATAGTGTTTTAAAAATAACATACTTTTGATGACAAAAAACGAGCTGAGTTGCTCGTTACTCGTTATCTTTTATAGCTGTGACTTGATGGTAAATCATAAACCATGTCTCATTTCGGCGCCAGATGCTGGTATGGAAATTGCCTCCCAGTTCGTAACTAATTAATTTCGTTTTTTGACTAACAGATGTCATCTTGAAGCTGTCAAAGTTATTGAGAAGTGGTTGATGATTGGCAATGACTTTCTCACGTGTGTGATGATGACCATTTTCATCAATTAAGTAGAAGTCAGGTGCTAAGAGGTTTTCGTAGTCTGGAATCTTTGATAAGATAATCTTTTCATTCCGAGTGAGTTTGCGAAGTACATTTCCATAAATTTCGTCTTCAGGAATTGCAGCAGGCTCTACATGGACATCAGTATCATAGACAGAAAAACGCTTACTGAGGATTTCTTCAATTTGTTCAGTAATGGCGTGACTCTCGTAGACGGAGAGGTCAGGGTTCATTTCAACAACGATATCAAGATAGATATTACTACCATAGGAACGTCCACGTTGCTTTTTAACTTTGGTAACTTTGGGAATCTCCAGAATGGCTTTTTCATAGGCCTTAAGATTCCTCTCATCAAAACCATCTGACAAGCTGAAGGTTGCTTCCATGAAGATACCATAGGCTGTCTTTAGGATAAAGAAGGTGATGATAATAGCAGTAATATAGTCGATGATGGTAAGGTTGAAGGATGCTGCAAGAATGGCGATTGATGTTCCAATAGAAGTTACGGCATCGGAGAGATTGTCCTTAGCAGCAGCTATCAAAGCACTGGATTTTAGCTTTTTAGCAAGTCTTTTATTGTATAAGTAAACGCCACACATGACGAGAGCAGATAGGACACCGACAGTGGCACCAAGTGGATCAACGACTGTTTCTTCTCTCAAAAAAATCTTTCGAACTGTCTGAATTAGGACTTGGAAGCCTACTACGAACATGATAAAGGAAGTAACTAGGCTTGATAAGTCTTCAATCTTCCAATGACCAAACCTATGATCTGCATCGGCTGGTTGACTAGCCAGGTGCAATCCAATGAGTAGGGCGACATTCCCCAAAATATCAGATAAGTTGTTAAAACCATCAGCAATCAATGAGCTAGAGTTTAAAAAGTGTCCAGCAATAAGTTTGGCAATGGTAAGAAGTAAGTAGGCTGCAATGCTGACAATAGGCCCTCGTCTGGCTGCCCTTAAATTTTCATACGTCGTCATAGATTTACCTTTTTGTTTAAATATAAGTATTTATTATAGCACAAAAGAATAGTTACTTAAAGCCTGTAATACATTGATTGTTAATATGAATCGCCTTTTTAAAAGGAAAAGATTGAAGAAACAGCTATCACATAGTATTTTTCAGTATTTTCCGAATATTATCTACAAATTATGGTATAATTTAGGGTGTATAATAATCTAAAAGAGGTTTTTATGGAACATTCGACATGGCACAAGCTTCTGAAAGAGGAACTGCCGGATCATTATTTTTCAAAGATAAATCAGTTTATGGATCAGGTTTATAGTCAGGGAACGGTTTATCCCCCACGAGATAAGGTATTTAATGCTTTGTTAGAGACTCCTTTTGAAGAAGTTCGGGTGGTAATCCTTGGTCAGGACCCTTACCATGGGCCTAATCAGGCTCAGGGGCTTTCGTTTTCAGTTCCTGAGACGATTCCAGCTCCACCTTCTTTGGTTAATATTCTCAAAGAATTGGGGGAGGATCTTGGTCCTAGAAGTCATCATGATTTAACAACCTGGGCCGAGCAAGGGGTGCTATTGCTTAATGCCTGTCTGACTGTCCCAGCTGGTCAGGCAAATGGACATGCTGGTCAGATTTGGGAACCTTTTACAGATGCTGTTATTAAGGTTCTTAATCAAAAGGATACTCCTGTAGTCTTTATACTTTGGGGTGGCTATGCTCGTAAGAAGAAAGTGCTAGTGACTAATTCTAAACATGCCATTATTGAGAGTGCCCATCCGAGTCCCTTGTCGGCCTATCGTGGTTTTTTTGGCAGCAAGCCATTTTCAAAAGCCAATGCCTACCTTGTATCTCAAGGCCAATCCCCAATTGATTGGTTGAAGTAAAATAGAAAGTTGGAAGATTATGTTACTGATTAAAAATGGTCGTGTTGTAGACCCTAAGTCTGGTTTGGATACGCAAGCTGATGTTCTTGTGGACGGTAAAAAAGTCGTTAAAATTGCTGAAAATATCGATGCTGGAGATGCCCAAGTTATCGATGCCACTGGTCTTGTGGTTGCTCCTGGTTTGGTGGATATCCATGTTCATTTCCGTGAGCCAGGTCAAACCCATAAGGAAGACATTCATACGGGTGCCTTGGCAGCGGCTGCAGGTGGTTTTACAACAGTTGTGATGATGGCTAATACGAATCCAACGATTTCAGACAAGGAAACTTTGAAAGATGTCTTGACTTCGGCAGCTAAGGAAAATATCCATGTTAAGTCTGTTGCGACTATTACAAAGAACTTTGATGGTGAAAACCTCACTGATTTCAAGGGTTTGCTTGAAGCCGGTGCTGTCGGATTCTCAGATGATGGTATTCCATTGACCAATGCTGGTATTGTCAAAAAAGCCATGGAGCTAGCTAAGGAGAATAATACCTTTATCAGTCTTCACGAGGAGGATCCTGATCTTAATGGTATTCTCGGTTTCAATGAAAATATTGCTAAAAAAGAGTTTCATATCTGTGGGGCGACTGGTGTAGCTGAGTACAGTATGATTGCGCGTGATGTCATGATTGCTTATGATACACAAGCCCATGTTCATATTCAACACTTGTCGAAAGCTGAATCTGTAAAAGTCGTTGAGTTTGCTCAAAAACTTGGAGCACAAGTCACTGCTGAAGTAGCGCCACAGCACTTCTCAAAAACTGAAGACCTCTTACTCTCAAAAGGCGCTAATGCCAAGATGAACCCACCACTTCGTTTGGAATCTGACCGTCGGGCCGTCATCGAAGGGTTGAAATCTGGAGTCATCTCAGTCATTGCCACAGACCACGCGCCACATCATGCCGATGAAAAGAATGTGTCTGATGTGACTAAAGCACTATCAGGAATGACTGGTCTGGAAACCTCTCTATCTCTTGGTTTGACTAATTTAGTTGAAGCAGGACATTTAAGTTTGACAGAACTCTTGAAAGTAATGACTAGCAACCCATCTGATCTTTATGGCTTCGATGCTGGTTATTTGGCTGAAAATGGACCAGCTGACCTTGTGATTTTTGCAGACAAGGAAAAACGTCAGGTTACAGCAGACTTTAAGTCTAAAGCAGCTAATTCACCATTTGTAGGCGAAGAACTTACGGGCAGTGTTAAATACACTATCTGTGACGGTGAGATTGTTTATCAAGCCTAAATAGCAGATCAGAGCAGGGCACATCGAGACACTTGGTGTTGTACCTGCTTTTTTAGTCATTAAAGGGGACGCAGATGAAAAAAATTCTTTTGTTTCTGATTGTTATTCTTACCATCCTCCTGCCGACAACAACAGTTCATGCAAAAGAGGTAAGATATGACATTGCTTCCTACAAGGGGCACCTAATTATAAATGATGATGGCAATGGGACCTTCACCCAGGAAGTACTATATGTTTTTAATAGTGACTATAATGGACAATATGTGACACTTGGATATGCTGATCCTGTACCTAAAGGATTCATGATTTCGGAAAACCCTAGTGTTTCAGCAACCGTGAATGGTCAAGAAAAGAAAGATATTCAAGTGGAGGAAACAAATCTTTCTGACGGTGTAAAACTAAAAGTTTACAATTCGGGTTCCGATGGTGATAAGGTTCAGTTAAAAGTTACCTGGCAGATACAGAATATGTTGTCACTCTATTCAGATATTGCTGTTTTAAACTGGTTTCCTATCTCTGATTGGGATGAATCAATCAACCATGTTGACTTTGAAGTTGAAGGCCTAGATGCAAGTCATGGGGAGCTTTTTGCTCATACGGGCTATTTTGGAAAAACTCCCGATGTAGAGCGAACTTCAAACGGTTATCGTGTGCGGGTTGAAAACTTACCGTCGGGTGGTAAGCTAGAAATACATGCATATTGGCCTATGACGTCTGCGTTAAAAGATGGTCATTTGTCATATATCAGTGATGAGAAATATAGGGAAAAGTTTATAGAGAAGGAAGCATCTATTAGCAAGACAATGGCAGCCTATCAGAATGCTTTTTACAAGATTTTGCCTAAAGTGATGGTTGGTTTCTTTATTCTCGGCTCTTTCTTATTCTGGAGAGTTTTGAGATGGACTAAGGAGCCTTCCTTCCCATACGATGTACGAATATACGAAACTCCTCAAGATTTACCACCTTTAGTTTTAGCAAAAAGTATTTATAACCAATCATTTGATAAAACAGGACTTGGCGAAGAGAATGGACATTTAAAATTTAAGAACATGGTTCAAGCAGTAATTCTAGATCTTGTCGATAGAGGCTACATAGCCTATAGCCAAGAAAATGGTGTTCATACTCTAAGACGAATTCCAAAAGAGGGCTTAGCAGACTACGAGTTTGATTTCCTTGAAATGTTGTTTGATGATCGTATAGAAATCACGGATCGCGAGATGTTCTCTAGATACTATCTTGACGAGAAAGGATTAAGAAAACAGTTTAACAACGCTAAGTCTAATTATGAAAGGAATTCTGTTCGTGAAGAAGGACAGTGTATCAGGAGGAAGTTTGTTCAAGATGGAAGAAGTGTAACTGAAGGTGTGAATCGAGAGATTGTCTCACTCGGTCTTCCTAACCTATATCGAGACTTTACCATTAAAGAAAATATGTTTATTACTTCAGGGAATGTGGTATTTGCTCTACTTTTTATTATTTCTACACTAGCAACAATATTTTTATTTGCGGGCTTTGGTTCTGGCCTAGGAGTTATTTATCTTTTGGTTTCGCTCTTTCTTGCTTTAGTTTGGTACTCTAATAGAAGATCTATTGGAAAAAGACGGAAGAGAACTTTAGACCCGTCACATATCGAAGAATATCGTCATTGGCAATATTTCGAAAGCATGCTCCGAAGTATTACATCTTTTAGGCAATCAGAACTCGAATCCGTCATCCTATGGAATCGTATCTTGGTTTATGCGACACTTTACGGACAAGCGAATAAAGTAAGTGATGTATTGAAACGATATAACATCCACCTCAGCAATCCATCTTTAGATGAGTTCACTCATTCTGCAACGCCATTTATTATTTTGAACAATGTTAGTCGCTTAGAATCCTATGTTTCGACTTCGGATACCGTAAGTAACTTTTCTATCAACTCAAACAGTGGTAGTGGAGGTCTAGGTGGCGGTGGCTTCTCCGGAGGAGGTGGAGGAGGTGGAGGAGGTGCCTTTTAACCCTTACCAATCCATCGTGGAATATTAGCATAAAAGGACATCCAGTTTACCAACTTGGGTGTCTTTGTTTAGCTTGAGGATTATCTGATTTAGCTCCTCTAATTTCATACGAGAATAAACCACTTGAAGCAGTACGTTTTGTGCAAACCAAAGTAAAAAAGCAAGAAAGAGAATAAAGGGACCAGCAAAATAGTAATCCAAGAATGCAGGGAAAAAAATTGGAATAATCAGGAAAATGACCAATCTTACCATTAAGGCAAAGGTGAAAGGTATGAAGAAAGTCTCCAAAATGGTATGTCTTAGATTTTTGTAGGATTTGGCAGCTAGAAAGAGTACAAATGCAATAAAACCGGATTTTGGATACAAAATGCCCAAATAACTAGAGGCAAAAATTGCTATACCAGCTAAAATAATAATCCAGTATCTAAGCGGCCTTTGCGTGGTCACCTTGAAGATAATAATTTGAAGTATAAAAGCTATACATGCCGTAAGCCCGTTAATAATGGCATCACCCAATATAATAAAATACCCTATTTGAGTACGAGTAAAATCTATCCAATCATATCATAACGCTTTGAAAAAGAGCATACGAATTGCCTATAAGTGATAAGGATGTAAGGCTTTTCATTTTTTAAGCATATTTCTTGCTCATTAAGTTTTTTTAACCTATCCTAGATGTATAGAAAAATTTCGATAGAGGAGATCGATATGGTAAAACTTTCTAAAGAGACACATCTTGAGATGTTCACTAAAATGGAACGTATACGTGAATTCGATTCACGTATTAATAAATTAGTTCGTCGTGGTTTTGTTCAAGGAATGACTCACTTTTCAGTTGGTGAGGAAGCAGCCAACGTTGGGGCTGTTCAACACTTGAGCTATGACGATATCTTCTTTTCAAATCACCGTGGTCACGGACAATCTATTGCCCAAGACATGGATTTGAATAAAATGATGGCGGAGCTTGCAGGTAAGGCGACAGGTGTTTCTAAGGGCCGTGGTGGTTCAATGCATTTGGCTGACTTTGAAAAAGGTAACTACGGAACTAACGGTATTGTTGGTGGTGGTTATGCTCTTGCCGTAGGTGCAGCTCTTACTCAACAGTACAAAGAAACTGGGAATATCGTTGTTGCCTTTTCAGGTGATGGCGCTACTAATGAAGGTTCATTCCATGAGTCAGTCAATATGGCGGCTACTTGGAAATTGCCTGTTATCTTCTTTATCATCAATAACCGTTATGGTATCTCAATGGATATTCATAGAGCTACCAACACTCCTCACTTGTATACACGTGCAGAAGCCTATGGTATCCCTGGATTCTACTGTGAAGATGGTAACGATGTTTTGGCTGTATACGAAACAATGGGCAAGGCTGTTGAGCATGTCCGTGGTGGCAACGGTCCCGCTATCGTTGAGGTAGAATCTTACCGTTGGTTTGGTCACTCAACTGCTGATGCGGGTGTTTACCGTACTAAGGAAGAAGTTGACGAGTGGAAGAACAACAACGACCCAATTATTAAATACCGTGATTATCTCGTTTCTGAAAATATCGCAAGCGCTGAAGAGTTAGATGCTATCCAAAGCCAAGTCAAGGCTGAGGTTGATTCAGCTTATGAGTTCGCCCAAAATAGCCCAGATCCAGAACTTTCAGTTGCCTTTGAAGATGTATGGGTAGACTAAAGAGAAAGGTTGAGGAATACAAGTATGAGTGAAACAAAATTGATGGCCTTGCGTGAGGCAGTAAACCTTGCCATGAGCGAGGAAATGCGTAAAGACGAAAACATCTTCCTTATGGGTGAAGATGTTGGTATCTATGGTGGTGACTTCGGTACTTCAGTTGGTATGTTGGCAGAATTTGGTGAAAAACGTGTTAAAGATACACCAATTTCAGAGGCAGCTATCGCTGGTGCAGCTGTTGGGTCTGCCATTACAGGTCTTCGTCCAATCGTTGACTTGACTTTCATGGACTTCATTACGATTGCCCTTGACGCTATCGTTAATAATGGTGCAAAAAACAACTACATGTTTGGTGGTGGTTTGAAGACTCCTGTAACTTTCCGTGTAGCCTCTGGTTCAGGGATTGGTTCTGCGGCACAACACTCACAATCTCTTGAGTCATGGTTGACTCACATTCCAGGGATTAAAGTCGTTGCTCCAGGTAATGCTAACGACGCTAAAGGTCTTTTGAAATCTGCTATTCAAGATAATAACATTGTTATTTTCATGGAACCAAAAGCACTTTACGGTAAGAAAGAGGAAGTGACACAAGACCCTGATTTCTACATTCCACTTGGAAAAGGTGAAATCAAGCGTGAAGGAACTGACCTTACTATTGTCACATATGGTCGTATGTTGGAACGTGTTCTTAAGGCGGCTGAAGAAGTGACTGAACAAGGTATTAATGTTGAGGTCGTTGACCCTCGTACTCTCGTTCCACTTGATAAGGACTTGATTTTCGAGTCAGTTAAGAAGACTGGTAAACTGATGTTGGTCAATGATGCATATAAGACTGGTGGATTCATCGGTGAGATCGCTGCTATGGTTACTGAAAGTGAAGCATTTGATTACCTCGACCACCCAATTGTACGTTTGGCAAGTGAAGATGTGCCTGTACCTTATGCGCGTGTCTTGGAACAAGCGGTTCTTCCAGATGTTGAAAAGATTAAGGCTGCTATTATCAAGATGGCCAATAAAGGAAACTAACTTTCTAGCGACGGTTAAGTGATATGTCTCGCTAGTAAAATGTGTTTCTTGTTTTAACTGTGAGAGTATCGGAAAATATAATTTAAAGTAGAAAGGAGAGGGCGAACCAGAGGGTGTAACTGAACCCGAGCGGAAAGCTTGGAAAATAGACCGTCCGTCTACGTCAGTAAGCTGACGTGTCGGTCGCCTAATTTTCAGTCGCTTTCTGGTCGCTCTTGGTATCTTATAAATGGCTTTTGAGATTATTATGCCAAAACTTGGTGTGGACATGCAGGAAGGCGAAATCATCGAGTGGAAGAAACAAGAGGGTGATGTGGTTAATGAGGGAGATATCCTTCTTGAAATCATGTCAGATAAAACGAACATGGAACTTGAAGCAGAAGATTCTGGTGTTCTTTTGAAGATTACCCGTCAGGCTGGTGAAACTGTACCAGTTACTGAGGTTATTGGTTATATTGGAGCAGAAGGTGAAGTTGTGGCTGATAATGCTGCGAGCGCACCAGCTGCAGAAGCTGCTCTGCAAGTTGAAGAAGTTGCTACTGTGGAAGCAACTGTAGTAGCAGCAAAAACGAAAGCACCTGTCGTACACGAAGGTGGCAGAGTACGTGCAACACCTAAAGCACGTAAAGTAGCGCGTGAGTTGGGAATTGACATCGCTCAAGTTCAAGGAACTGGAGCAAAAGGTCGTGTTCATGCTGATGACGTTGAGAACTTTAAGGGTGCTCAACCTAAGGCAACTCCGTTGGCACGTAAGATTGCAGCGGACCTTGGTATTGATTTAGCTAGCGTATCTGGAACAGGCTTTGGTGGTAAGATTACTAAGGAAGACATCCTTGCAATCAGTGCCCCAGCCCAAGTTAAGGAAGCTGCAGCTGCACGTGTGGTTGAAGCTAAGCCAGAAAAAGTCTTGCCAGAAGGTGTGGAAGTTATCCCAATGTCTGCTATGCGTAAGGCTATTTCGAAGGGAATGACGCACTCTTACTTAACTGCGCCAACCTTTACCCTTAACTACGATGTGGACATGACTAACCTTATGGCTCTTCGTAAGCAAGTCCTTGATCCAATCATGAATAAGACTGGCATGAAGGTGACCTTCACGGATTTGATTGGTTTGGCAGTTGTGCGTACTCTTATGAAAGAGGAACACCGTTACCTTAATGCATCCTTGATTGATGATGCGCAAAATATCGAATTACACAAATTTGTTAATCTCGGTATTGCCGTTGGTCTCGATGATGGCTTGATTGTGCCGGTCGTTCATGGTGCAGATAAGATGAGTTTGTCTGACTTTGTGGTGGCCTCTAAGGATGTCATCAAAAAAGCTCAGGCTGGTAAATTGAAGGCGGCAGAAATGTCAGGTTCAACCTTCTCTATCACTAATTTGGGAATGTTCGGAACCAAGTCATTTAATCCAATCATTAATCAACCAAACTCAGCCATCCTTGGTGTTTCAGCAACTATTCAGACACCGGTTGTTGTTGATGGTGAAGTTGTCGTACGTCCAATCATGGGACTATGCTTGACTATTGACCACCGTATTGTAGATGGTATGAATGGTGCCAAATTCATGGTTGATTTAAAACATTTGATTGAAAATCCAATGGAATTGTTGATTTAAGTAAAAAAATATCTGAAAACTGAAGTTTTAAAATAGAAAGGAGAGGGCGTTAAAACGTTTGAGTCGATTTGAACTCGAACGAAATGCTTCGGAATTTAGATAGTTTTACTTGTGTGCAAGCACACAAGTAAAACTCCTAAAATTCTGTCGCATTTTAGCGTTCTTAGTATCATAAAATATGGCTTTTGAGATTATTATGCCTAAGCTTGGTGTGGACATGCAGGAAGGTGAAATCATCGAGTGGAAGAAACAAGAGGGTGATGTGGTTAATGAGGGGGATATTCTTCTTGAAATCATGTCAGATAAAACGAACATGGAACTTGAAGCAGAAGATTCTGGTGTTCTTTTGAAGATTACTCGTCAGGCTGGTGAAACTGTACCAGTTACTGAAGTTATCGGTTATATTGGAGCAGAGGGTGAAGTTGTGGCTGATAGCGCAGCTAGCGCACCTGTTGCAGAAGTAACTGCTCAATTAGAATCTGCTGGTCTTGAAGTTCCTAAAGCTCCTGCCCCAGCAGCTGCTGCAGAAAAAGCACCACTTGCTGACAATGAGTACGATATTATCGTTGTTGGTGGTGGTCCTGCTGGATACTATTCTGCCATTCGTGGAGCACAACTTGGTGGTAAGGTTGCTATCATTGAAAAATCTGAATTTGGTGGAACATGTTTGAATAAAGGATGTATTCCAACTAAGACCTACCTTAAAAATGCAGAAATCCTTGATGGGCTTAAGATTGCTGCAGGTCGTGGTATCAACCTAGCATCAACAAACTACACTATCGATATGGATAAAACGGTTGACTTTAAGAACTCTGTTGTTAAGACCCTTACAGGTGGTGTGCAAGGTCTTCTGAAGGCTAATAAGGTAACTATTTTCAATGGTCTTGGTCAAGTTAACCCAGATAAGACTGTTACTATTGGCTCAGAAACAATCAAGGGACGTAATATCATCCTTGCAACTGGATCAAAAGTATCACGTATTAATATCCCTGGAATCGATTCACAACTTGTGATGACATCAGATGATATTCTTGACTTACGTGAATTGCCTAAATCACTTGCTGTTATGGGTGGTGGTGTCGTTGGTATCGAACTTGGTCTTGTTTATGCTTCATACGGTGTAGAAGTAACTGTTGTTGAGATGGCTGACCGCATTATTCCAGCTATGGATAAAGAAGTGTCACTTGAACTTCAAAAAATCCTTGCTAAGAAGGGTATGAAGATCATGACATCTGTCGGAGTTTCTGAGATTGTAGAAGCTAACAACCAATTGACCCTTAAACTCAATAATGGTGAAGAGATTGTAGCTGATCGCGCCCTTCTTTCAATCGGTCGTGTTCCTCAGTTGGATGGTCTTGAAAATCTTAACCTTGAATTAGACCGTGGTCGTATCAAAGTGAATGCTTATCAAGAAACATCAATCCCTGGTATCTATGCACCGGGTGATGTAAACGGAACTAAGATGCTTGCTCACGCTGCTTACCGTATGGGTGAAGTTGCAGCTGAGAATGCTATGCATGGTAACGTTCGTAAGGCTCACCTTGACTACACACCAGCTGCTGTCTACACACACCCAGAAGTCGCAATGTGTGGTCTTACTGAAGAAGATGCACGCGCTAAATATGGTGATGTTCTCATTGGTAAATCAAGCTTTGCTGGTAATGGACGTGCTATTGCTTCAAACGAAGCTCAAGGTTTTGTTAAAGTCGTTGCAGATGCGAAGTACCATGAAATCCTTGGTGTTCATATCATTGGACCGGCTGCAGCTGAGTTGATTAACGAAGCATCAACTATTATGGAAAATGAACTGACTGTAGATGAGCTCTTGCAATCTATCCATGGTCACCCAACTTTCTCTGAAAATATGTATGAAGCTTTTGCTGACGTACTTGGAGAAGCCATCCATAACCCACCAAAACGTAAATAAGATAAATTAAATTCTCGGACAGATGTTCGGGAATTTTTTCAAATATTATCATTTGTATTTATTAAAAAATCGTTACGGATTTTCAATAGCTTTAAAGAAAAATACGAATAATAAGTTAAATAGTTTTCTATCAAGAAAGATAGTTTGTTTATGATTCTATAATATATCTATTTTATTTAGAAACTTTTTAATAATAACCTTTCCATGAGAGTTTTTCTGTGGTAAAATGGTTCAAGTATTACAAATGCAAAAGGAAAGTTAAATGCGAACGAAAGATTTTATCTACTATGCCAGCGCGGCTGTTCTCTTGGCTGTAACTACTCAGGTTGCTCAAGCAGATGAAGTGGCAACACAAGCGCCTTCTATTGCTGAAGGAAACCACTATCAGCCTGAAACCGTAGCAGATATTTTGGGTGGTGAAGCGTCACTTATTGAAACACCAAGCTCAACTGTTTCAGCCCCTGCCTCTACAGCTACTGCTAAGCAAAATTCGGAAGCGTCTAGTGTGGCGGCTGTAACCTCAATTGCATCAACATATGTAGCTAACTCAACAACGACTGTTACGTCTACATCAGTAGCGACTTCAAATGTTAGCTCTGAGAGTGTGACTGCTTCTGCACATTCAACGGCTTCTGAGGCTTCTAACAAGGCTGTTGCCAAACCTGCTAAATTAACGAATTCTTCAGATGTCTCTTCGACAACTCTTAGGGTTCAGCCTAAGACTTTTATTGATGTCAGTAGCCATAATGGCGATATCAGTGTAGATGATTACCGTGCTCTTGCACGCCAAGGAGTGGGTGGCGTAGTCGTTAAATTGACTGAAGACACTTGGTACAATAATCCCAAAGCTCCATCACAGGTTCGCAATGCGCAAATCGCAGGCCTCCAAGTATCGACTTATCATTTTTCTCGATACACAACTGAGGAAGAAGCACGTGCAGAGGCTCGTTTCTATATCGAGGCAGCACAAAGACTTAACCTTCCAAAGAGCACTGTTATGGTTAATGATTTTGAAGATTCTAACATGCTTCCTAATATCAACCGTAACACTCAAGCATGGGTTAATGAAATGCGCAAGCATGGTTACAATAACTTGATGTTCTATACTAGTGCTAGTTGGTTGGATGAGAACAATCTAGGCTATCGTGGACCTGTTTCTACCTCTCAATTTGGTATTGAAAACTTCTGGGTTGCCCAATATCCATCAGCAACACTTACGGCTACTAGTGCAAAGAATATGCGTTATAACGGTAAAACTGGTGCATGGCAGTTCTCAGCGACAGCTAATCTTTTGCCAGGCAAACATGTCTTCGATCAAAGTGTTGACTATACTGGACGTTTTACTGCTAATGTAGGCATTGAAACAGATCCAACTCAAGGTGATTTGAGTGGTGTTATCTCAATTGTCAATAACAACCCAATCTTAGGTAGCTTTGATGTTGTCATCTCTAATGTCAAAGCACCAAATGGTGTTGGAACAGTCTCTGTTCCAATTTGGTCAGAAATTAATGGCCAAGATGACATTATCTGGTATACTGCTGACCGTCAAAATAATGGAACTTATACAGTCAATGTTAAAGCTTCAGCCCATAAAAACTCAACAGGCCTTTATAATGTTCACCTTTATTATGTTCAAAAAGACGGACAATTGACGGGTGTTGGCGGAACAACTACTCAAGTCTTTATTGGTAAGACACCAGAGCAGTTGAAACCCAAAGCAAGTTTTGCTATTGAGAATAACAACGTCAATGCTGGTACTTTTGACGCCGTTATCACTAATATATCAGCTCCTCTAGGTGTTAAAGAAGTTTTAGTTCCATC
>NZ_GL831112.1:929150-930794 GCF_000188295.1 Streptococcus vestibularis ATCC 49124
GAATTCTCTAGGAAATTACCGTGCTGACCTTTATATCGTAGATAATGCCAACCAACGTCATTATATCACTGAAACAATTGTAGATGTAAAACATAATAAGCCAGTCGGCACTATTTCAGTAGTTAATAACAATAAAGACACTGGAACTTTTGATGTTGTTATTAGTGATGTCTATAGTTCTAAAGGTGTTCGTACTGTTCAAGTACCTATTTGGTCTGAAAAAGATGGTCAAGACGACATTCGTTGGTATGAAGCCACACGTCAAGCTAATGGCACTTATACGGTAAATGTTCAAGCTACTAACCACAAAAATTCAACAGGTTTGTACAATATTCATTTGTACTACATTTTAAATGATGGGTCACAAGTTGGTGTAGGAGGGACAACGACAACAGTTGAATTCCGTAATGCTAAGACTAAAACGCAAACCTATATCACTAATGTTAATTCAGAAGCAGGTAGTTTTACAGTTGTAGTTGATCAAGCGCCACAAGGACGTCAGATTAAGAATATTCATGTAGCTGTATGGTCAGAAAGTAACCAAGGAAACCTTTCTTGGTACAATACAGCACCTACTGGAACACATACTGAAATCAATGTATCGACTGTTAATCATAAGAATCTCATAGGTAACTATACGACTCATGTTTATGTAGACTATGTAGACAATACTGAAGACGGATTTAACCTTGGTGAGACAGCTCTTGCTCCACGTAATCGTCGTGTTGAGCCTCAGACGACTTATTATTCTCAACGTGATCCTCGTTGGGCTTCTAAGTGGTATGGTGTCAGCAATATGGATCAATCTGGCTGTGTTCCAACATCACTTGCCATGACTTTTACAGATATCTTGGGAACTGTCATTGCACCAACGACAGTTGCGGATTATTTGTATTACAATACAAATTCATTTAACAAAACATCAGTCGCTGGTACTGATGCAGATGGTATTGTATTAGCAAGTAAAAATTGGGGTCTGAAGAGCAACGTACTTTCAAGTATTGATAACATTGCCTCAGCTTTGATGTCAGGTCAACACGTTTTGGCGGCAGTAGGAGCAAGTCAATTTACCAATTATCCTTACACGCATGAAATCGTACTTCATGGCTATGATAATGGTAAAA
The DNA here is from genome assembly GCF_000188295.1 of Streptococcus vestibularis ATCC 49124. Classification (GTDB taxonomy): domain Bacteria; phylum Bacillota; class Bacilli; order Lactobacillales; family Streptococcaceae; genus Streptococcus; species Streptococcus vestibularis. The sequence continues at coordinate 930,275 of NZ_GL831112.1, forward strand.
CATATGTTCGTGATCCATTTAACGCCAATAACAATGGATGGTATTCATTGGATTACATTCATGGTGTTCAGAGTAGAGATGCAATGGATACTAAGCTTGGTGCACCATTCTTCTCTGTCTTTGCTTAATCTATAAATCCGGCTCTTTTCTATCATTTGTCAAGTCGATCAAGGCTTTAAGTGAAAAAGGGATAAGACAGTAGCTATTCCGAAGTTACTGTCTTATTTTTAAGCCTTTTTGATTCATAAATGGGCATGCTAAAAAACACCTTATCTGGTATTTTTTGAAACAAGGTGTTACAATAATACGGCATAGACAGCCTTATCGATTTTGGGCCAAAGAGTAATCATATAACTCAAAGAACTCATCTACTCTCTTCTCCTGAAAGTGACAAAGCAAAAGCTGATAAAGAGTATAGTAGTCGGTTAGTTCTTCTGAGAAATTCAGTGTTTTCTCAACGAGTTCATGTGGACTTAAGGTTTGACCAAAGGTCTTCGAGTGAAATGATTTACAAGATAAC
>NZ_GL831112.1:931663-936884 GCF_000188295.1 Streptococcus vestibularis ATCC 49124
TAAGAATTCCTTGGTTTTGTATTATTTAGAATCATTCTTAAATAGCCTAAAACCGTTGACAATGCTGCCTTCTTCTGTTAGTTTAGATAATGTTCTCTTACATATGAGAGTTCATTTTTGACTTATCATCGTTCGTTTTTTATTAACATTAAAACGACGATTCACATATATAACGACAAATGTCGAACACTATCTTGAAAATAGGAGACATTCATGAAAAAACTTAACAAACTTGGTGTTGTTCTTTTAGCATCAGGGCTTTTATTGACGGCTTGTGCCAAATCTGGTAATTCAAGTAATTCAAGCTCAACTAACTCAAAACTCACAGCTAGTGAGCAAAAGCAATTGAAGCAGGCCACAAGTGATTATAAGACTTTCGTAGAAGGTGAAATTGATCAACTTTTGAAAGATACTGAAGGATTCAGTGCAACCCTCAAGTCAGGAAATCTTGAAGAAGCTAAGAAACAATACCCATTGATTCGTATGGCTTACGAGCGTTCAGAGCCGATTGCAGAAAGCTTTGGTGAGTCTGACGTGAAAATTGACTACCGTTTGGTTGATTACATGGACGAAAAAAAATCTGAAGACGGTTGGTCAGGTTTCCACCGTATTGAACGTATCATGTGGCAAGACAACACGACAGAGGGAACAGCTGCCTATGTGGATCAATTAATCAATGATATCAAGGAACTAAAGGCTAAAATCGCAACTGTTAAAGTCACTCCAGATATCATGTTGACAGGTGCTGTTGATCTTCTTAACGAAGTAGCAACTCAAAAGATTACAGGTGAAGAAGAAGTCTTCTCACACACTGATCTTTATGATTTCCGTGCCAATATTGAAGGTGCAGAAAAAATCTTTGAACTCTTCAAGCCATTGATTGAGAAGAAAGATGCTAAACTTGTTAAGACTTTGGAAACAGAATTCAAGAATGTGAATGGTCTTTTGGACAAACACATGATTGATGAGAAAAACTATAAGTCTTATACTGATTTGAGTGAAGTAGATACTAAGGAATTGGCCGAAGCTGTAACGAAACTTGGTGAACCATTATCACAAATGGGTGTTATCCTAGATGGGAAATAAGAAAAATGACTGACGAAAAATTTTTAGATAAAAAAATGGACCGTCGTGAATTTCTTAAAAAAGCAGGTATTGGAGGGGCTGGGCTTGCGCTTGGTCTTTCTGGTGCATCTGCTTTTTTCGCTAATCAGGATAGTTCAACAAAAAAGGCACTAGACGGGGATGAAGATATTAGTTTCTTTGGCAAGCACCAGGCTGGAATTACGACTCCAATGCAGAAGGCTTGTTATTTGGTGGTTCTAGATCTTCGCACGACCGATAAAAAAGAAGTGATTCAGCTCTTTAAGGACTGGACAGATTATAGTAGTAAATTAGTAGAAGGTGAACTAGTTAAAAAGGATGGTTCTAATGCCCTCTTGCCTCCTACGGATACAGGCGAAACGGTGGGACTCAATCCCTATCGCCTGAGTCTGACTTTTGGAGTTTCGGCTGATTTTCTTAAAAAACTTGGTTTAGAATCCAAACGTCCTAAGCTCTTCCGTGATTTGCCTCCATTTCCTAAGGAGCAGTTGCAGGACAAGTATACGGGTGGAGATATCGTTATTCAAGCCTGTGCAGATGATGAACAAGTGGCTTTTCATGCTGTTCGCAATTTGATTCGCAAAGGTCGTAATAAAATTACCATGAAGTGGAGCAAATCAGGTTTTGCTGCCATTGGAGACCGCAAGGAAACGCCACGAAATCTCTTTGGCTTCAAGGACGGTACTGCCAATGTTACGACAGAAAAGGAATTCGACAAGGTGGTCTGGACCGATAGTAAAGATTGGATGAAGGGTGGTTCTTATATGGCTCTTCGTCTGGTACAGATGCACTTGGAAACTTGGGATCGTACCAATTTGCAGGAGCAGGAAAATACCTTTGGTCGTTACAAGGAATCAGGTGCACCCTTTGGAAAGAAAGATGAGTTTGACGAAGTAGATTTGTCAAAACTTCCAGTTGATTCACATGTCCGTTTGGCTAAAGAAGTGAACCTTCCTATCTTACGCCGTTCCTATTCCTATTCAGATGGCATTGATGAGAGAACTGGCCAGTTTGATTCAGGTTTGATTTTCATTGCCTACCAGAAGGATCCCGACCGTTTTGTTAAAATTCAGACTAATCTTGGTGCTGTAGACAAGATGAACGAGTACATCACCCATATCGGAAGTGGGCTCTTTGCTTGCTTTGCTGGCGTGGAGAAGGGAGGCTACCTTGGTCAAGCACTCTTTGAATAAACTCCTCGTTTTACTTGGGCTTCTGGCCTTATTCTGTACTTATCCAGTAGCTGCTGAATCTTACAGTGATCTTTTCATCAAAATCACAGATACGACAACAGCTGTTCAAAATAAAGATCAAACAAAAGCTAATGAATTGGTTAGTGAGATTAAGTCTGATTTCGAAACTAAAGAAAATCACGATTCCAAGGCTGGTCGAAAAGTTAGCAAGGCTCTTGATATTAAGGGAGATGTGACAGAAGAGGACTTAACCGCCATCTCGTCAGCCCTTCTTAAATTTGAGAAAGAGCAAAATCCTGTTGATTTAGACGCAGAGAAGGAAAAACTTGAAACTCGCCTAAATCCTTATTTCAAGAACTTACAGGATGCTATTAATGCCAAAGATTTGACTGTGACACGAAAAACTTACAGTGAATTAAATAATGCTTGGACGCGAAATGAAGCTGTTGTCCGTGACCATAGTACTGCCTACTACGGTAAGATTGAGACCGCCATTTCACTATTAAGAAGTAGCATCGAGACAGAACCAACTGATTTCACTAGCATCCAGTCATCCTATGATGATCTTAAAGGGGGGATTGATGACTTTATCAAGGGTGTCCCTCTTGATAGCACTAGTACCAGTTTAACTCTTAAAGATGGTATTAAGCTCTTGAAAAAAGCTTTAGGTCAATTCCAATCGGGTGATGAAAAAACGGCTGCGGCCACTATGAAGAAATTCATCACTATTTGGCCAACCATTGAAGGAGATGTAAGCACAACTAATCCTAGCCTCTATACACGTGTGGAGAGTGAAACACCGGTTATAATGGTTAAGGGAAAAGAAAAAGCTTATCAGGACAAACTCCAAGCCTTGATTACAGACCTATCTGCTATCGATACCAGTGCTTCTTACAATGCCTTTGATGCTATGTTAATTCTCTTGCGTGAAGGGGTTGAAGCCCTCCTCATTGTTATGGCACTTGTGACAACTCTTAAGGCAGCTAAGATGCGTAAGGGACTCAAATGGGTATATGGAGGAGCCGTTTCTGGGGTATTAGCCAGTGCTGCTATAGCTGTCGTCTTGCAAGTTGTCTTTCCAGCAGTAACTTCGGGTTCTAACCGTGAAATTATTGAAGGTGGCGTTGGTATCTTTGCAGTTGCGATGATGATTCTGATTGGAATTTGGCTCCATAGCAAGTCTTCAGTCAAACAGTGGAATGACTTTATGGACCGCCAGATGAAGACGGTGACGGCTACTGGAAGCTTTGTGTCTATGTTTGCCCTCAGTTTCTTGGCTGTCTTCCGTGAAGGAGCTGAGACAATCCTTTTCTATGTTGGTATTATCCCACGTATCACGACAGCTAATTTCTTAATTGGTATCGGTTCAGCTATTGCAGTTCTTGTTATCATTGCTGTGGCTATGACTAAGGCTAGTCATTATATTAAACCGCACCGTATCTTCTTTATCTTGACCTGGTTGATTTATGCCTTGGCCTTCAAGATGCTTGGTGTCAGCATTCATGCCCTTCAGTTGACTAATATGATGTCCAATCATTTGATTAGTGGTTTACCGACCATCGATTGGGTAGGCATCTATCCTAGCTGGGAAGTCTTGATTCCACAACTTATCTTTATTGTTATTATTGCCTTTGTGACGGTGAGACAGCATGGCAAGAAGTAAGGATGAGATGACTATTGTTGAGCATCTGGTGGAGTTTCGGAGACGCTTCATTGCAGTAGTGTTATGTTTTTTCCTAGTTTTTTGTATTACCCTGTTGTTTGCTGGGGAGCTTTATGCTTATTTGACCAGAGGGTTTGACAAGCCTTTATTGGTTCTTGGGCCTAACGATATTCTCTGGATTTACATTAATCTAGCAAGTCTCATGGCTTTTACGGTTACTCTGCCTTTCACGACCTACCAGATTTGGCAGTTTGTAAAACCAGGTTTGAGGGACAATGAAGCCCGTGCTATCTTTGCTTATATCCCAGCAACTTTTGTCTGTTTTGTATTGGGTTTGGCCTTTGGTTATTATTTTGTTAGTCCAGCTATCTTAGAAGTACTTTTAAAACTAGGAGAAGGGCACTTTAATACACAAATTACAGCACAGAACTACCTTAGTTTTTTACTGCATACGACAGTGCCTTTAGCAGTTCTCTTTGAACTTCCCGTAGTTGTGAGTTTTTTGACATCTATCGGCATGATAACACCAGTTTTTCTGACACACTATAGACGCTATGCTTACTTTATTCTCTTGGTTTTGGCGGTCATTCTAACACCAGCTGACTTTATCAGTGACCTGGCCATGACGGCACCTTTAATCTTGCTTTATGAAGTTAGCGTAACTCTAAGTAAGCTCATTTATAAACGTAAACAAAGAAAATATAAAGATAAATAGAAAGGAAATCTCATGGGAATTCTACGTGATATCGGAGCCCCAGGACTTATCATTATTGTCCTAGGAGCCCTCCTCATATTTGGTCCTAAACGCTTGCCAGAACTCGGCCAATCCATCGGTAAAATGCTAGCCGAATTTAAAGCAGCTGTAAATAAGACTGATGAAGATAAAAAGGATCATGAGACTGAGAAGAAAGACTAGTTCCTAGATACTCTAGTTTCTTGACAATTCGAAGCTTTTATGACACAATTCACCTGTATTGATTAGTAAGTCTATATCATAGGCAAGAAAAGACCCCAGGCTAACTTCCACATAAGCTCGGGGTCTTTTTTAGGACTATCTATCCTTGTTTAACCACTTGTCGATCAGACGAAGGATAACATCGACCACAATGGGTCCGATGATAATTTTGAATAGTAAATCCATCATAGGCAATCCCACTTCCCTTCGTAGGCGGTGTCGAGGTGCCAAGGGATATTATATCATAGTTTGATAGAGATATCTTTAATAACTGTAAGGAAGTAAACGTTAGAATGTATTGCGATC